>JACQQV010000005.1 GCA_016206785.1 Candidatus Omnitrophota bacterium | reverse complement strand
TCTTCATCGCTCCTTTTTTCGGATCGGTGGTCGGGATTATCCTTAAAATCAGGAGAGGAGCCGAAGTCATTCCTTACGGTCCTTTCCTTTCTTTGGGAAGTATCGTGGCCCTTTTCTGGGGAGACCGCATTTTAGCCTATCTGGGCTTTATACGATAGGAGATTACGAAATCACCAATCACCAAATCTCAATAACCAAACAATCACCAATGAACCAAATTCCAATAATCAAACATGGGTTTGGTTATTGAAAACTTGGAATTTGTTTGGTGTTTGTAATTTGGTTATTGGAACTTTCATTGATCGAGGTGTGACATGTTACGGTATCTGACGAGTGGGGAAAGTCATGGGAAGTGTCTTGTGGCGACGGTGGAAGGGATGCCGGCCGGGCTCAAAGTGGATGGGGCGGTCGTCAATGCAGAGCTTTCCCGTCGGCAGATGGGGTTTGGCCGTGGGGGGCGGATGCAGATCGAGCAGGACCGAGTGGAAATCCTTTCCGGCGTAAAGGACGGTTTCACGATGGGCAGCCCCATTGCGCTCATGATTCAGAACAAGGATTTCAAAATCAATGAACTTCCGAAAGTGACCCAGCCGCGGCCGGGGCATGCGGATTTGACAGGGGCGCTGAAGTATGCCCACACCGATATCCGGAATGTGTTAGAACGGGCGAGCGCCCGGGAGACCGCTGCGCGGGTCGCGGTCGGTGCGCTTTGCAAAATTTTTTTGAAGGAATTTGGGATTGACTTCATCAGTCACGTCCTTCGCATAGGGAATGTTGAAGCAAATACCGAAAGGCTCTCTTTTGAGGAAATCCGGAAAAATGCGGAAGCCTCCGAGGTGCGATGCGCGGACAAAGAGGCGAGCAAACGGATGATCGAAGAGATCACGAAAGCGAAAGAGGGGAAAGACACCCTTGGCGGCGTTTTTGAGGTGATGGCCATCGGCATCCCTGTAGGGCTTGGGAGTTTCGTTCATTATGATCGGAAACTGGATGGTCGGCTTGCTCGGGCGATCCTTTCGATTCAGGCGATGAAGGCGGTGGAGATTGGGGATGGGGTGGCAGGGTCCCGGAAGCGGGGCTCCGAAGTTCACGATGCCATCTATCACGATCCCAAAAAAGGATTTTACCGGGGAAGTAATCGTTCTGGAGGGATCGAAGGAGGGATGTCGAGTGGGGAACCGATTATTGTGAGAGCCTACATGAAGCCGATTTCAACGCTCTTAAATCCCCTTCCTTCCGTGGATATTCTCACGAAACAGCCGGTCAAGGCGACGATTGAACGGTCCGATGTCTGCACGGTGCCAGCGGCAGGGGTGATCGGGGAAGCGGTCGTTGCCTTTGAAATCGCCGACTGCTTCCGCGAAAAATTCGGCGGTGATTCCATAACCGAAATTAAACGCAACTATGAAGGATACCTGAAACAGGTTAGAGAATTTTAGTACAAAGTATAAAGTAAAAAGTACAAGGTAGGGAAAAATGGGAAATGTTGCCATAGTGGGATTCATGGGGACCGGAAAGAGTGTTGTGGCGCTCGCTCTCACAGAGAAACTTCACAAATCGTACGTATCAACCGATGATCTTATCGTGATGAAGGAAGATAAGAGTATTCATGATATTTTCAAGGAAAAGGGAGAACCCTATTTCCGAAAGGTCGAATCCGAAATGGTGAAGAAGGCCTCGGAGATGGAAAATGTGGTGATCGACTGCGGTGGCGGAGTGGTTCTCAAAGAAGAGAACGTTAAAAATCTGAAGAAAAAGGGTCCTGTCGTCTCTCTTTCGGCGAGCCCCTCTGTCATTTACGAACGGGTAAAGGGTCATCGTCATCGGCCGCTTCTCAATGTCGACGATCCGAAGGAGGCGATCAGCCGTCTCTTAAAGGAAAGGGAAGCCTTTTACGCGCAGGCCGATTTTAACGTCGATACGAGCGAGTTGAGTGTCCATGAGGTTGTCGCGAAGATCTGCACGTTTTTAGAAGGGAAAGACCGTGGACGGGCGTGAAGCGCTTCTGATTTTAAATGGTGTGAAGGGACTGGGGACGATCCGATTGCACACCCTTCTTTCCCATTTTTCCTCTCCTCAAGATCTGTTTGGGGCTTCTGCGGCAGTTCTTAGGGAATTCGGTCTCTCAGAGCAACTCGCCCAATCCATTCTGGATGCACCGAGAAAAAGCGATTTTCAAAACGAGCTGGCGTCTGCCGAGAAGGAAGGGGTAATGATGGTGACCCTTTTGGACGAGATGTATCCGAAGTCGCTCAGAGAGATCCATGATGCCCCGGTCCTCCTCTATGTAAAGGGTGAACTTCCATCGGAGGGTACCCTCTGTTTATCCATCGTGGGCTCAAGAAGGGCTTCTCCTTATGGGTTAGAGACGGCGGAAAGAATTTCGCGGGAACTTGCTGGGTATGGGTTCACCATCGTTTCAGGATTTGCAAGAGGGATCGATACCGCCTCGCACCGAGGGGCGCTTCTCGCAAAGGGGAGGACCGTGGCTGTGTTCGGGAGCGGCCTCTTGGAGATTTATCCGTCGGAAAACAAAACCCTTGCAAAAGAGGTGTCTCTTTCGGGAGCCCTCGTGAGTGAATTTCCGATGACCTATCCTGCACTCCCTGAAAATTTTCCCCGCCGGAATCGTGTGATCAGCGGTCTTTCCTTAGGCGTCCTTGTGGTAGAAGCGGATGAAAGGAGCGGCGCTTTGATTACCGCAGATTTTGCCATGGAGCAGGGCCGAGAGGTCTTTGCGATTCCGGGCCGGATCGATTCATCTCTTTCTCGAGGAACTCACCGTCTGATTCAGCAGGGGGCCAAACTGGTACAAGAGGTGACTGACATCCTTGAGGAGCTCAAGATTCCCATCGCAGAAGGTGTGGCGAAGCACCCTTCCGCCAGAGGTGTTGCTCCAACGCTTGCGGGGGGAGAAGAGGTGATCTATGAACATCTCACCGATTCTCCCAAATCGATTGATACGATTGTCGAGGAGACCCGCCTTTCTGCCCAGGAAACCCTCTCGACCCTTGTTCAACTGGAAGTGAAGAAGTTGGTCAAGGAACATCCTGGAAAACGGTACACACGGGTATGAAAGAGACTCTGGTCGGTCTTGAAATAAAGGTCAATGGGGAACGGAGGAGAATTCCGAGGGGAACTTCCGTGGCCTCACTTCTCACGGAGCTTAAGATTAATCCTCGAAGGGTGGTTGTCGAGGTGAATGAAACGATCCTTCCCAGAGAATGTTATGCCGAGAGAGCACTTAAAGAAAGGGACGTTGTGGAAATCATCCATTTTGTCGGTGGAGGAGCGACAAAGTCATTGGTGATTGTGGAATCTCCTGCCAAATCGAAAACGATTCACCAGATTCTTGGAGATCGTTACGTCGTTTTACCCTCCATGGGTCATGTGATTGACCTCCCGACCAGTGCCATGGGAGTCGATGTCGAAAAAAATTTCGAACCGACGTACGTGGTGATCAAGGGAAAGAAAAAACTGCTCAACAATCTCAAAAAAGAGGCCAAAGGGATGGACGCCATCTATCTTGCCCCGGATCCTGACCGGGAAGGGGAGGCGATCTCCTGGCACCTCAAAAATTATTTGGGAAATCATCAAAACATTCATCGGGTTGTGTTTCATGAAATCACCCACGAGGCGGTCTTGGAGGCCTTCAAACATCCAACCGACATCGACCTTAAGAAGGTGAATGCCCAGCAGGCCCGTCGGATTCTCGATCGTATCGTCGGATACAGTTTAAGCCCCCTTCTCTGGAAAAAGGTGGGGAAGGGCTTGAGCGCCGGCCGCGTGCAGTCGGTCGCTGTCCGTCTGGTCGTCGATCGGGAGAAAGAAATTCAGGGATTTACCCCCAAGGAATATTGGGAACTGGAAGCGAACCTTTCTCCACAAAAAGAACCGAAGAAGCATTTTCTTGCAAAACTCGAAAAGCTGGATGGTGAAAAAGCGGAATTGGGGAATAAGGAAGCAGTGGAAGCGGTCACGAAGAAACTTGAAGGATCCCCTTTCATCGTCCAGGAGATCCGGAAAAGTGAAAAGAAAAAATCCCCTCCCGCCCCTTTCACAACGAGCAAACTCCAGCAGGATGCTTTTAACAAACTCCATTTCTCGGCCGCAAAAACGATGCGTCTTGCCCAGCAGCTCTACGAAGGGCTCGAGGTGGGGAAAGAAGGACCTGTAGGACTCATCACCTACATGCGGACCGATTCGGTGCGGGTGAGTGACACCGCCATTTCCCAGGTGAGAGAGTTTATCGGAAAAAAATTCGGAAAAGAATATCTTCCAAAGACACCCCATCGGTATGTCTCCAAAAAAACCGCGCAGGAGGCCCATGAAGCAATCCGCCCGACCTCTGTCTTTAGAGAACCGGATGGAATCAAACCCTATTTGACGCAAGATCAGTACAAACTGTATCGCCTCATTTATTGTCGTTTTGTCGCAAGCCAGATGGAAAAGGCAAACTTTTTGGTCGTCTCCGTCGATATTGCCTGCGGAGTAGCCCTCTTCCGCGCATCGCACCAGTCGTGTCTTTTCCCTGGATTTCTCTCCGTCTACGCGACCGAAGAGGAGGAAGAAGTCAAAGAGAGACTCCTTCCGGAACTTTTAGTGGGTCAGCCTTTGACCTTTCATGAATTTCTCCCGAGCCAGCATTTTACGAAACCGCCCCCTCGGTATACCGAGGGGTCTCTTGTAAAGGCGCTTGAGGAGCTTGGCATCGGACGGCCCAGTACCTATGCGCCGACGCTCCAGACAATCATTCAGCGGGATTACGTCCGTCGGGAAAAGGGGAGTCTTGTCCCCACCGAATTGGGAAATCTGGTGACAAAACTTCTCATCGAAAATTTTCCGAAGATCCTTGATATCCAATTCACCGCGACCATGGAGGAAGAATTGGATGGTATTGAGGAAGGGCGGTCGGAGTGGGTGGAGGTCTTGAAAGAGTTCTATGGTCCCTTTGCAGAGAGGCTCTCCGAGGCCAAGGTCGTGATCAAGCGGGAGGTTGTCGAGACAGAAGAGAAATGTGAGAAGTGCGGTCGGCCGATGGTCATCAAATGGGGAAGGTCCGGAAAATTCTTAAGCTGTTCTGGTTTCCCGGAGTGCAAGAACGCCCGTTCCATCACGACAGGCGTTGCCTGTCCTTCGCCCGGTTGCGGCGGGGAATTGGTGGCCCGACGCTCAAAGAAAGGGCGCTTCTTCTACGGCTGCAGCCGTTACCCCCAGTGCACCTTTACCTCCAGTCAACTCCCGACTTCTAAAGAAAAACCGAAGGAAGGAGAAGAGGTTGCTTAGTGAAACGCTATATCGAGAAGTTCCTCCGTTACCTGGAGTACGAAAAGAATGCTTCCTCCCACACCCTGACGAATTACCGCAGTGACCTTGAGGCCTTTCAGGAATTTGTTGGTGACATCCCTCCTGAAAAAATTGATCTTTTAGTCCTTCGAAGAGTTCTCGCCGATCTTAAAACCAAGAATTTTCAAAAAATCACGGTGGCACGGAAGCTCTCTACACTCCGTTCCTTTTTCAAATTCCTCTGTCGAGAAGGATATCTCCACACAAACCCTACCCTTTCTCTGCGTACCCCCAAACAGGAGAAACGGCTTCCCAAGGTTTTGGGGGTCGAAGAGGTGACGCGACTCCTCGAGGAACCTGCAGGGGATCTTCAAGGGTTGAGGGACGGGGCGATCCTCGAAACGCTTTATAGTTCCGGGCTTCGCGTGAGTGAACTGACACAGCTCGATCTTTCCGATGTCGATTTTATCGGAGGGGTGGTTAAGGTCTCTGGAAAAGGAAAGAAGGAAAGGCTCAGTCCGATCGGGGAGAAGGCGTTGCGTGCGATCCAGACCTATCTGGAGAAACGGAAAGAGAAAAGATCACTTCGTTCCTCCCAAATCCTTTTTCTCAATAAGTCAGGCGGTCGACTCAGCCAGCGGAGCGTTCGAAGGGTCTTGGATCGTGTGATCAAAAGGACAAGTCTTGCCCGTCACATCTCTCCTCATACCCTTCGGCATTCCTTCGCAACCCATCTTTTGGATCGGGGAGCCGACTTACGATCCGTTCAGGAACTTCTCGGACATCAACACCTTTCGACGACTCAGATCTATACGCATGTGACGGCCGAGCGCCTGAAAAAGGTGTATGAAAAAGCGCATCCGAGGGCCTGACGATGGTATTCCTTTATAATATCGCCTTTCTCCTTTTTGCACTGCTCTATCTGCCCACCTTCTTCCTCAAGAAGAAATCGCACGATCATCTCCGGGAACGCTTCGGTTTTCTCCCAAAGGTCAAAAGATCGGAAGGAAAAATCCTCTGGCTTCATACCGTTTCGCTCGGAGAAGCCCTTGCGGCCCTTCCTCTGATTCAGGAGATCCGGAAAAGCTTTCCAAATGTTCAGTTCGCCTTTTCAACAACGACAAAGACAGGTCGAACGATCCTGGAAGGGATCCGTAAGGAAGACGAACTTCTTTTTTATTTCCCCTTTGATTTAAGTGGGGTGGTCCACCGCGTCGTTCGCACCGTAAAGCCCCACCTTTTTGTAACGATGGAAACAGAGATCTGGCCCAACCTCATTCTCGTTCTCAAAAAGGCGAACATCCCGATCGTTCTTTTGAATGGAAGGATCTCCAAGAAGTCTTTCCGGGGGTACCGCTGGATCCGGTGGGCGCTCAAAGGCCCTTTACAAAGGATCGATCTTTTCTGCATGCAGCACGCTTTAGATGGAGACCGGATCCGTGCCCTTGGCGCCGATCCAACGCGCATCCGCATTTTGGGGAATATGAAATTCGATCTTGTGGCGGTGCGAGGGCAAGAAACCTCCTCCGACGGGATGAGGGAAAGACTCGGTTTGGCCAAAGGGGAGAAACTGTGGGTGGCGGGGAGCACTCACCCGGGGGAGGAGAAGTCTCTCCTTCAGATCTATGACGGCCTTTCAAAGGATTATCCGCATCTCCGCCTCCTCATTGCCCCCAGACATCCTGAAAGAAAAAGGGAAGTCGTGAAATTGATTCAGACGTTTCACCGAGAGGCGTCGCTTGTCTCAGAGAGGAACAAGCAACAAGGGGTTCCTTCTTCGGTTCTTGTTTTGGATACGATCGGGATCCTCCGTTCCATTTACGCAGTAGCCGACCTCGTCTTTATTGGGGGGAGCCTTGTTCCCAAAGGAGGGCAGAATCCTTTGGAGCCGGCCCTTTTCGCAAAACCGATCCTTTTCGGCCCCCATATGGACAATTTTCAAGATATCGTTCATCTGTTTCTTAAAGAAGGGGCTGTCAAACAAGTGCAGGGGGAAGAAGAATTGGCTCATGTGACGCGGACGCTTCTTGAAAATGAGCGTTTAGGAAAATCGTTGGGGGAGAAAGCAAAAAAGGTGCTCGAAGATCATCAAGGGGTGGTCCGGCGGTATCTTGAAGTCTTGAGGGAGTTCCTGGTGAAGTGATGAGGCGCTATCTCTATTCCTTGATGACCGATCAGTTGAATGATCCACTTTCTTCTTTCTTGAAAAAGCTTCTCTTCCTTTTGACGGTTCCGTACCACCTCCTTCTGGGATGCCGGAAGACTCTCTGGCGGATCGGACTGTACCGAAGAAAGAAACTTCCTTTGAGGGTCATCAGCGTCGGAAATATCACGTGGGGAGGGACAGGAAAAACCCCTTTCGTGAAATGGCTCGTCGGCCAACTCCTCTCTCGAGGGGAAAAAGTGGCGGTTCTCACACGGGGTTATCGGAAACTTGGAGAAGATGTGGCGGACGAAGCGTTGGAATTGCGGAGCGCCTTTCCGGATGTTCCGGTCTGGGTCGGCAAGGATCGGGTCGCCCTTGCCGAGAAAGCGATTTCAGCCCATATGGATGCGGTGGTCCTGGACGACGGGTTCCAGTATTGGCACTTAGAACGGGATCTTGACATCGTTCTCATCGATGCGACCAACCCTTTCGGGAATGGGAGGGTGCTCCCGCGAGGCATCTTGCGTGAGAGGCCCTCTGCTCTAAAGCGGGCAGATCTTTTGGTATTGACAAGGACGGATGGAGAGGCAGAGAAATCCAACCGACTCGAACGCTTTTTGAAAGGGTGCGCTCCAGAGACTCCGCTCCTTTTTTCCGCTCACCGTCCTCGACGTTTCGTTGAGGCACGCACCCAAGAGGAGGTGTCCTTTGAACAGGTGAGACGAGAGAGGGGGATTGCTTTCTGCGGGATCGGAAATCCTCGTTCTTTTGAACATCTTTTGGAAAGAAACGGCATCCACCCTCTCCGATCCATCTCCTTTATGGATCACCATCGTTATCGACGGGAGGATCTTGAGCAACTCGACCAGACCGCCGCCTCTCTCGGGGGAAGTCTCCTTTTGACGACGGGGAAAGACCTTGAACGATTAAAGGCCCTTCGCCTCTTTCCTTCAACAAGACTTTTGGCTCTTGAAGTAGAACTTGTGATGACCAAAAATGAAGACGAACTCTTTCGGCGACTCAACGCTCTATTTTCTCGCTAGGGGACTTTCAGCACTCCTCTGCCTTCTCCCGCTTTCCCTGTGCCTGTGGATCGGCCGGAGGGTGGGGGATATTGCTTTTTTGTTTTATCGAAAGCGCGGGGAGATCGCTTATGCGAATCTGAAATCATGTCTCGGAGGAAAATATTTTCCTTCCCAACTCCTTCGCCTTGAACGGAAGGTTTTTCAGAATCTCATGCAAACCGCCGTCGAAGTGCTCCGATTTCCAAAGGTGAACGAAGGGTATCTTTCCCGCTACGTCACGTTTCATGGGATGGACCGATTGGCAAAAGCCAAAGAAAGAGGAAAAGGGACGATTGCCCTTACCGCCCATTTTGGGAACTGGGAGCTTCAAAGTGTTGGCGCGGCGATCCGGGGATATCCGGAACAGGTCCTCGCCCGCCAACAAAAGTTTCCGAAGACAAATGCTCTCCTTAACCGGTATCGAGAACTGACCGGCTGCAAAGTCATCCACAAAGGCTTAATGATCCGCGAAATCATACGAGCTCTTCGAGAGAATGGACTTGTCGGCATCCTCACCGATCAGGATGCGGGAAGGAATGGGGTTTTTGTCAATTTCTTTGGCCGCCCGACCTCTTTTGCTCCTGGGGCGATCGCTTTTGCCTTGAAAACGGGCTGCGAGGTTATCCCCTGCTTCGCCCGACGAGAACGGCATGCCCATCACGTGATTGAGATCACAGAACCGCTCAACATTACAAAAAGTGGCAACGAAGAAGAGGATCTTAAGCAAGGACTCCAGCAATTTGCCGAGCGTCTTGAAAATTTTATCCGGAAATATCCGGATCAGTGGCTCTGGCTTCACAAAAGATGGAAGTCGAGTCCGACCCGGCATGTGGCGATCTTGAATGATGGTAAGGCAGGCCACCTGAATCAATCTTTGGGGGTGGCTTCCTCTCTTCAGCATGTGCTTCAAGAAAAAGGGTTGCACGTTGTGCATGAGGAACCCATCGGGATCCGTTACAAAAACAAGTGGCGGAGGATGTTTCTTGCCGCCTTGAGTCTCCAGGCGAATCGCTCCTGCCAGGGGTGTCTAAAGTGTGTCCGGTTTGCACTCACAAAGGATTCTTATGAAAAGGTCATTCGGTCCCATCACGATTTCGTGATATCGACGGGATCCAGCGTAGCGCCCCTCAATCGGATTCTTTCTTATGATCATCCTGCGCGCTCCATTGTGGTCATGGATCCGGTCTTTCCCCCCGCTTCTTCCTTCGACCTTGCGGTCATTCCGCATCATGACAAGCCTCCTCTCTCTTCCCAGATTGTGGCCACACGTGGCGCCCCTCATGCCCTGACAGAGGAAAAGATTCGGCAGGAGGCATCCCGTCTTGCGCAACGGATCGGAGGGCCGCTTACGCGTTGTCTGGGGCTCCTCATCGGAGGAAGCACGGAGGAATTTCCATTCCGCCAGGAAGAATTCACCTTAATGATCGAAACGGTGACTCAGGAGGCAAAAAAGCGAAATCTTGAACTTCTCGTGAGTTCCTCCCGCAGGACTTCCAAGGAGATCGAAGAGATGTTGGAGAAATCCTGGAAGAACGATCCCCATTGCAAGCTCCTTGTCCTTGCGAACCGGATGAATTTTGACGGCGTGGTCCCTGGTATTCTGGGGCTTTCGAATGTTGTGATTGTAACAGGTGAAAGCATCTCGATGGTTTCCGAGGCTGCATCTGCCGCGGACCGGCTGATCGTTTTTCTCCCTTCGGGTAGGAAGAAGGGGTCGAAGATCGAACAGACCCTCTCACAACTGGCCAAGGAACATCAGGCGATTTTGACGGAGGGAGAAAACCTCGGAGGGGCGATTCAAAAAGCGTTTGAAGCAAAAGGGCCTCGGTCCAGACTCGATGATGCGAAGCGGATTGAAGAGGCCTTAAGGAGGATCGTGTGAAGAAATTTCTTATATTTACCTCTTCCACGGTATATCTATAACTTACTGTTATTAAACAAGTTATAATATTTACTTTATATTTCTTTTATTCCCTATTGGGCATGATCAATAGGGCCTGCCCGCCCGTGAAATAGGGGCGGGCAGGGAGTGGGTGTCGTGGCGGAGGAATAAAAGGGCGTTGTCCCCTTTTAATGCACCGAGCGTCAGAGCAGGGACTAAGTCCCTTTTCGCCTTAGACTTTCCCCCGAGGAAGGCGGGACTTAGTCCCGCCTTTAAAGGGGAAGGGTCTCACCGTGACCGGGACTCGGTCCCAAGATACCGCCTTTAAAGGGGACGGGTCAGGATGAAGCAAGCGACGGCGGCTTTGAAAAAATGAACATTCTTCAAATCATTCCGGAACTGAAATTGGGAGGGACGGAGCGGGGGACGGTGGAACTCGCGCGGGGCCTTGTGGCGCGCGGGCACCGCTCGGTGGTCATCTCGGGAGGCGGGGAACTGGTCCGTTACCTGGACACGTATGGCACCAAACATTACACCCTTCCGGTCGGCGCCAAAAATCCCTGGACAATCTTTCAGATGGTGCGGCGGGTCTGTCGCATTATTGAGGAAGAGCATATCGATGTGGTTCATGCCCGAAGCCGCGTGCCGGGACTCATTGCATTCCTCGCCTGTCGCAAAACATCGCGTCCCCTTGTCACGACCTGTCATGGATACTATCGGAAGAATTTCTTCGGTTACTGCATGGGATGGGGGAAGCGGGTGATCGTTTCGAGCCAGGCGATCGGCAGACATATGCTCGAAGATTTCGAGGTCTCTCCAGAACGCATTCGTCTCATTCCGCGGGGGGTGGACCTCGACGTCTTCACCTATCGGAGTCCCCGCCGGAATCCTCAGGGGGAGTTTACCATCGGCATGATCGGAAGGATCACCCCTCTGAAAGGCCACCTCGATTTTATCCGTGCCATTTCCAGGGTGGTGCGAGCCTTTCCAAAAATAAAGGTACTCATCGTAGGAGATGCGCCGCCGGGAAAAACAAAGTACCGACAAGAACTGGAACTTTTGGTGAAGCGGCTGGGACTTCACCAGACCGTTCAATGGGCAGGGACCTCTTATGACATTCCAAAGATTCTTTCGGAGATGGATCTTTTGGTCCTCGCTTCCAAAACGCCGGAGGCCTTTGGTCGCGTCATGATCGAAGCAGGCGCATGCGGCGTGCCGGTGGTCGCCACGCGGGTCGGCGGCGTCGTCGATGTCGTTACAGACGGGAAAGAAGGACTCCTTGTTCCGCCGGAAGATCCGCTGGCCCTTGCCGAAGCGATCCTTCGGATCCTCAAGGATCCGTCTCTCGCCTCAGCGTTTGCAAAACGCCTTCGGGAGAAAGTGGAAAAGGAGTATTCTCTCGGAGGGATGATTGACAAGACCCTCATGGTCTATGAGGAGGCCCTCAAAAAGGATCGTATCTTGGTTGTCAAACTCGGTGCGGTGGGAGATGTTGTGTTGGCCGTCCCGAGTCTCCGTGCGATCCGGAAGAAATTTGTAAAATCCCATATCACCCTTCTTGTCGGCCGGGATGCCTTTGAACTCGTGCAACATTCTCCCTATTTGGATGACATCGTGGTCTATGATTCCAAACGGAAGGATAAAAGGGGAAGCCGCCGTCTCCAACTCGCCTCTGAACTACGCCGGCGCGGATTTGATCAGGTGATCGACCTTCAGAATAACAAAACAAGCCAGCTTCTTTCTTATCTTTCCCTTGCCCCGAAACGGTTCGGGTTTGACCGGGGCCTTTTCCGTTTTCTCGTCAATAGGAAACTCAAGGATCCGGGATCCCTGCCTCCTGTGGAACATCAGGGGAAACTCCTTCGTCTTCTGGGGATCGAAACCGTTGACCCACGGCTGGAACTCTGGCCCCAACCCAAGGACGAAGCGTATGTGGGAACGCTCTTGCAACAGGAGTGGTTGGCTGGAAACGAATCCCTCGTCGGCGTGAATCTGGGAGGAAGCATCCGATGGGAGACGAAACGGTGGCCTGTCGAATATATTGCCGAACTCTGCGACCGTCTGGGGCAGGATAAAATCAGGGTTGTCCTGACAGGAACGGAGCAAGAAAGAAACCTTGCCCAGAAACTCCTTTCTCAGGTGCATGTGAAACCGATTGTGGCGATTGGAAAGACCACACTGCCTCAACTCGCTTCCTTGATTCGACGCTGCCGCGCCTTTGTGACGGTGGATAGTGCTCCTTTGCATTTGGCGGCAAGCATGGATACCCCTGTGATCGCCCTTTTTGGACCGACCGATCCGAAACGTCATTTTCCGCCGGTTGGAAAAGGGATCGTGTTGAACAAAAAGGTGAAATGCCATCCCTGTTACCTCCGACGTTGTCCCATCGGTCTCATTTGCATGACTCGGATTACACCTCAAGAGGTGTATCAAGAGGTCAAACGGTGGGTGCAAACGCCTTATGAAGAGGTCCTGCGTTGAAGAAAAAGATTCTTGTCGTGAATGTGAATTGGGTCGGGGACGTTCTTTTCTCGACCCCTTTTCTGGAAGCGCTCCGCGCCCATTTCCCTGACAGTTTCATCGCCTGTCTGGTGGTCCCCCGTTGCCGGGAGGTCTTGGAAGGAAATCCCCACCTCGACGAAATTCTTCTTTATGAAGAGGAATCCCTCCATCGCTCCTTTTTCGGGAAACTCCGATTGATTCGAACCCTTCGTGCCAAACGATTTGACAAAGTCTATCTTCTTCATCGTTCCTTCACGCGAAGACTCCTCACCGTTTTGGCAGGGATTCCGGAACGGATCGGCTATGCGGTCAAATGGGGAGGGTTACTTCTCACCCAGAAAGTTCCCCTGCCGCCCTCTCCGCTTCATAAGGTGGAGTATTTCTTGGGACTTCTCCCCCCGGAGAACCGGACCGTCAGCCGAAATTATACATTGCAGATCGGGGAGGAAGAGGAAAAACGCCTTGCACGACGCCTCCAAGAGAAGGGGCTTAAGCAGGGGGAACGTTTTATCGCCCTCTGTCCCGCCGGAAATTGGGATCAGAAACGTTGGCCCCCCGAGCGGTTTGCCGCGTTGGCCGATCAGTTGATCCGGAAGCACCACCAGAAGATCGTAATTACAGGGGAAAAGAAAGATATTCCTTTGGGAGAGGAGATCCTCTCTTCCATGCGGGAGAGGGCGGTCCTCTTTTGCGGCGAGACGACTCTTAAACAATTGGCCGCTCTCCTCAAACGCGCCACGCTTGTCATCTCGGGGGATACCGGGGCGATGCATGTGGCTCAGAGTCAGGGGACAAAGGTGATCGCTCTTTTTGGACCGACGCATCCGCGTCTGACAGGTCCTTCAGGAACGCATCCGCAAGTGATTCTCCGAAAGGAGGTCGGCTGCAATGACGATCCCCCCTGTTATTATGTGCATTGTCCGGACAATATCTGCATGAAGGCGATCCAAGTCGAGGATGTTTTAGATGCGATTGAAAGAGGATGACTTAAAACGGATTCTCATCATCTCCCTTTCGAATATCGGAGATATGCTTCTTACCCTACCGGTACTCGGTTCTCTCCGGCGCGCCTTTCCATCGGCAGAGGTGAGTCTCCTCGTCGGTCGAGCGGGAGGCGACCTCTTCTTACAGGATCCCCGTCTTCGAGAAGTGATCCTCTATGACAAAGAGGCTTCTTTGCGGGAGAAATGGGATCTTATCCGGTCTCTCCGGAAAAAAAGGTTTGATCTTGTTGTGGACCTTAGGAATTCCCTTTTTCCTCTCTTCATCGGTGCCCCTCACCATACACGCCTTTTCACCCAGGCCCCTTCGGAACTCCGCCACAAGATCGACCGCCATCTCTGGAAGCTGAACGCATTAGGGATTCCGACGGACGGTTGGCGAAAGGAAAATCTCTGGATTCCGTCAGGAGTGGAAGATCAGATGAGAAATAAGCTGAGCCCCTTAGGAGTCCGCCTCGAAGATCCCTTCATTGTTGTAAGCCCCGGTTCGAAGAGTGACCTCAAACGATGGAGAACGGCGGGGTTTAGGGAACTCTCTGACCGTCTTCTGCGAGAAAAGAGGATGCCTCTCCTTTTTGTGGGGGATCCACAGGATAGGGCCGCGGTTGAAACCATTACCGCTTCTCTCCAAGGACCCGTCCATTCTCTTGTCGGTCAAACCTCTCTTCTGGACCTTGCCGTCTTGATTCGGGAGGCGAAGCTTCTGATCACGAACGATAGCGCCCCTCTCCACGTGGCAACTCTTCTTGGAACGCCGACCGTTGCTATTTTTGGACCGACCGATCCGAAAAAATACGGTCCGCGCTCACCCCGGAGCGAGGTCGTCCGGAAAGAACTTTTCTGTTCGCCGTGCGAAAAGGCGCAATGTCCTTATCATCATGAATGTATGGAAGAACTGGAAGCGGAAGAGGTCTATCAAGCGTGCTGCAAACTCCTTTAGTCATGAAACGGATCCTTCTGGTTCGTCCAGACCGCCTCGGCGACGTTCTACTTTCCACGCCGGCGATTGAGGCGCTCCGGAAAGCGCTTCCCGATGCGTATCTTGTTGCCCTCGTCGCCCCCCACGCCCGCGAGATCGTCGATCTCAATCCTTATCTTAACCGAATTTTTATATTCGAGAAGAAGGGAAGACACAAAGGTCTTTTGGGAATGACCCGGTTGGTGCGGGAATTGAAAGCCTATCGGTTCGACGCAGCGGTCGTCCTTCATGGAACGTGCCGGGTTCACCTTGCACTCGCCCTTGCCGGTATCCCCGAGCGGGTCGGTTATAACCGGAAGTGGGGATTTCTCTTGACAAGGCGTCTCAAAGATGTCAAGGTTCGAGGGGAGAAACACGAGGCGGCATATACCCTTGAGGTGGTGCGTGCCTTAGGGATCGATCTCAAAGAAGGTCGCGTCTACATGCCGACCACCTTCGAGTCGGAACTCCGGATCGACCGCTTCTTAAAAGAAAAAGGGGTCACGGCAGAAGACCGCCTCGTGGCCATCCATCCGGGGGCGAGTTCTCTTTCAAAACGGTGGATGAGCGACCGCTTCGCAAAAGTGGCGGATGTCCTGCAAGAGTGGAACTACAAGGTCGTTATCGTATCGGGACCTGCGGATGTTGCAACAGGCCAGGCGGTCATTCAGGCGATGAAGCGCTCTCCCATCGATGCGTGCGGGAGAACAACGGTACGAGAACTTGCCTCTCTTTTGAAAAAAACAGAACTCCTCATCTCCAATGACAGTGGGCCGGTCCATATCGGGGTAGGGGTAGGGATACCGGTCATCTCCATTTTCGGAAGGAGCCAACCCGGTCTTTCCCAGAAAAGATGGAGACCCTTAGGGGAAAGAAATGTCGTCCTTCAAAAGGATGTGGGATGTCCGGTCTGTCTTGCCGATGACTGCCAAATCAATTTCGAATGTTTACGAGCCCTCACGGTGGAGGAGGTCCTTGACGCTGCCCGAAAGATTCTCGAGAAAAAAAGATGACCTCCGTTAAACTTTTTACTTTTTCCTTTTTAATTTTTACTTTTTCAGGATGCTCGAATCTCACCTATTTTACCCACAGGGAGGATTTGGGGAAACTCCGGCAGACAAAAGCCTTGACCCAAGAGATGCAAGTCCCAGAAAAAAAGTTCCGTGTGGGGGAAACCTTGGATTACGATGTCAATTGGATGGGTCTTAATGTCGGAAGCGGGCGGCTGGAGGTGAGAGAGGTCACCACTTACCAAGACCATCAGGTCTATCACCTCGTCGTCTCTGCCCGCTCGAACCGGTTTCTCTCCACCTTTTATCCTGTTGAAGACGAAATCCATAGTTACGTCGATGTAGAGACCCTTACTCCTTATCGGTTTGAGAAACGCCAGCGTGAAGGCCGCTACCGTGCCCATGAGGAGATGGTCTATGACCCAACCAGCCGCAAGGCGACTTACCGTTCTTTCTTAAACAACAGCACCAAAGAGATGGAAATTCCTCCCAGCGTTCAGGATTCCTTAAGCACCCTCTTCTATTTCCGCACCCTCCCCCTTGAGACCGGCCAATCCGTTTTCATCGACGTGAATGCAGATGAAAAGAACTGGCGTCTGGAAGTGAAGGTACTCAAAGCGGGGCTCCTGAAACTCTTCGGCAAAAAAGAGGTCCCCGCGCTTCTGGTAGAACCCCTTGCCCAATTCCACGGCGTTTTTATTCGAAAAGGGAGGATGTGGATCTGGTTCAGCCTCGATCAAAAAAGAACCCCTCTTTATATGAAGGCAAGGGTCCCTTTCGGCATCATCGAAGTGGTGCTCAAAAAAGAATCTTGAATTTTTCCCCCATCCCTATTAGAATAAAGCCGTAGAGTGAAAATCCCATCGTAGTGAACGCCAAACCGATCGCCTTTTACAGGAATCTCATCCAACAGTTTAAGCGTGCCCACCTCCTTGTGATAGGGGATCTCATGTTGGATGAGTTTATCTGGGGGGATGTTTCAAGGATTTCGCCGGAAGCCCCGGTGCCGGTGGTTTGGGAGAAACGCCATTCCTATATGCCGGGAGGGGCTTCGAACGTGGCCAATAACATCGCCGCCTTGGGCGGTCAGGTTTCCCTCTGTGGTGTCGTGGGGAAAGACGAAGCCTCAAGGCGCCTTAAAACACTTCTTAAGAGACGGCGGATCGGGCTCACGCATGTGATCACCGATCCAGCTCGCCCCACCACCCTCAAAACACGTGTTGTGGCCCATCATCAGCAACTGGTCCGGATCGATCGGGAAAATCAGGACCCCCTTTCTCATCGTCTGTTGCGTCGCCTTCTCTCCGGCGTACGAGGCGCCCTGAAGGGCGTGGATGCCATCCTCCTTGAAGACTATGGAAAAGGGGTTGTGACGCCCCATTTAATCCAGGAAGTGATCAACTGGGCCAAAAAACGTTCCTTAATTGTGGCGGTGGATCCGAAAGAAGAACATTTTGAGCATTATCGCGGCGTTACGGTTCTCACCCCGAACCGGAAAGAGGCGTATGAGATGATCGGAGAGAGAAATACCGACCGTATTCCACTTAAGAAGGTAGGGGGGGACCTCTTAAGACGATTGAAGTGTCAGGCGGTACTCATCACTCTGGGTGAAGAGGGGATGGTCCTCTTTGAGAAGAACGGGAAGATCACCCATATTCCGACGGTGGCCCAGGAGGTTTTCGATGTTTCCGGGGCGGGGGACACCGTCATTGGAACCTTTACCGCCGCACTTGCCGCTGGCTCTTCGCTGATCGATGCAGCGGTCCTTTCCAATGTGGCGGCCGGCATTGTGGTCGGAAAGGTAGGGATCGCGGTGGTGACCCCCTCCGAACTTCTGCAGAGGATCGAAGAGCTCCGATGGAAACGCTAGGGGTCATTCCCGCGCGTTATCTATCGACCCGGCTGGCAGGAAAGGTCCTTTTGGAGATCGCAGGAAAACCGCTTGTTCAACATGTCTATGAGAGGGCCCGGAAGGCAAAGCAACTGGATGAGCTCTGGATCGCCACGGATGACCCAAGGGTGCAATGGGCCGCTTCTTCCTTCGGGGCCAAAGTGGTCATGACCTCTCCCACCCACACCTCGGGAACCGACCGGGTGGCCGAAGTCGTACGGAAAATGAAAGTGAAACAGGTGGTCAATATCCAAGCGGATGAACCGCTTGTGGCGCCAGCCATGGTTGACCTTCTGGTCGAAACCTTAAAGGGAGAACCGAAGGAGGTAGGCATGGCGACCCTCTGCCGACCTCTCCGGCGCCTTGTCGATCAAAAAGATCTTACCAATCCCCATGTGGTCAAAGTGGTCATGGACCTCAAAGGATATGCGATCTATTTTTCACGGGCGGCGGTTCCATTTCACCGCACCCCCTCTTCGTTCAAATCGCCGCGATATTTTAAGCACCTGGGATTTTATGCGTACCGGCAGGAATTTCTCCTCCGCTTCACCACCCTGGCGCCTTCTCCTTTGGAACTCACGGAAGGGTTGGAGCAGTTGCGCGCGTTAGAGCATGGAGAAAAAATCCGGGTGGTTCAAAGTCCTTTCGACACGGTCGGCGTGGATACGTATGAGGATCTGGAAAAGGTGAGAAGAATCCTTGAGAAAAATTAACGATGCCTAAATACATTTTTATTACAGGAGGGGTGGTTTCAAGTCTCGGGAAGGGAATCGCTTCCGCTTCCATCGGGAAGCTCCTTCAATCCAGGGGTCTTAGGGTCACCCTTCAGAAGATGGATCCGTATCTCAACGTCGATCCGGGCACGATGAATCCCTATCAACATGGAGAGGTCTACGTGACCGAAGACGGGGCCGAGACCGATCTCGACCTGGGTCACTACGAACGTTTTACCGGAATCGCCACGAGTCAATTGAACAACGTGACGACGGGTCAAATCTATTATTCGGTCATCATGAAGGAGAGGCATGGGGATTACCTCGGTGGGACCGTGCAGGTCGTTCCGCATATTACCAACGAAATCAAAGAATCGATCCGGCGGCTGGCGCGTCACGGCCA
Organism: Candidatus Omnitrophota bacterium; assembly: GCA_016206785.1. Lineage (GTDB taxonomy): Bacteria > Omnitrophota > Gorgyraeia > JACQQV01 > JACQQV01 > JACQQV01. The sequence goes on along the minus strand of JACQQV010000005.1, from coordinate 41,068 downwards.
TTTCGATGTCGTGATCTGCGAAGTCGGAGGGACGGTCGGGGACATCGAAGGGCTCCCTTTCCTGGAAGCGATCCGTCAGTTTAGGCAGGAGGTCGGGCGCGGGAACGCCATCAATATTCATCTCACCCTTGTTCCGTATATCCGCGCCGCGGAGGAACTGAAGACGAAACCGACCCAGCACAGCGTCGGAAAACTCCGCGAGATCGGGATTCAGCCCGACATCCTTCTCTGCAGGACGGAAAAGACGATTTCCAGAAAAATTCGCGAGAAGATCGCTCTGTTCTGCAACGTGGACGAAGAGGCGGTCATTCAGGCAAAAGATGTCAAAGATATTTATGAAGTCCCCTTGATGTTTAAGGTGCAGAAACTCGATCGCGTCATTATGAGACTCCTGGGGCTTAAAACAAAAGGAAGCGATTTGGCCCGTTGGGAAAAAGAGGTGGTGGAACCGGCCCTTCGACCGAAGTACTTCACCAAGGTGGCCGTCGTCGGGAAATATATTGAACTCCAGGATGCCTACAAATCGGTGTACGAAGCGCTCCGCCACGGCGGTTTTGCCAACAATACCCGCGTTTTCATTAAAAAGGTGGATGCGGAAAGCATTCAAAAATGGGGAGCGGAGAAATACCTGAAGAACGTGCAGGGCCTTTTGGTCCCAGGCGGATTTGGAAATCGCGGCATCGAAGGAAAGATCAAGGCGATCCGGTATGCGCGTGAAAACAAAATACCCTTTTTGGGACTTTGCCTCGGGATGCAGACCGCCTCCATCGAATTTGCCCGTTCGGTCTGCGGCCTGAAGGGGGCCAACTCGACAGAGTTCGACAAGGGCACCGCCCATCCGATCATTAGCCTCCTCGAAGAACAGCAATCCGTGAAAGAGATGGGGGGGACGATGCGGCTGGGGGCAAATCCCTGTCGGGTCAAACGACACACCAGAACCTATGAGGCTTATAAAAAGGATCTCGTCTACGAGAGACATCGCCACCGGTATGAATTCAATAACAAGTACCGAAAACTTTTTGCACAGAAGGGGCTTATCGTGACAGGGGTCTATCCGAAAGGGGAATTGGTGGAGATTATTGAACTTAAAGATCATCCTTGGTTCGTCGCGAGTCAGTTTCATCCCGAATTTCGGTCAAAACCGGATGAGCCCCATCCTCTTTTTCGGGAGTTCGTCCGTGCCTCCCTCCAGAATCACCAGACGCTCAAGGCGCTTTCTCCGGGCGAAGATGAAGAAGAGGGGATTTCTCCGAAATGACAAGACTCACGCGTCCAATCCGGATCGGAGAACTTTCAATAGGGGGAACTTCTCCCCTCGTCCTCATCGGCGGTCCCTGCGTGATTGAATCAGAGGTGCTCTCTTTAAGGATAGCTGCCCGCATCAAGGGCATTGCGGAGGAGTTGCATATCCCTTATATTTTTAAGTCGAGTTATGACAAGGCCAATCGCTCCTCCATTCGCTCGTTTCGAGGCCCCGGCCTTTCGAAGGGGCTCAAGATTTTATCCCGCATCAAAAAGGAATTACGCCTTCCCGTTTTAAGCGACGTCCATACCGCCGAGGAGGTCCCCTATGCGGCGGAGGTGTTGGATGTGCTTCAGATTCCCGCCTTTTTGTGCCGTCAGACCGATCTTGTCCTCGCGGTCGCAAAGACCGGAAAGCCGGTGAATGTCAAGAAAGGGCAATTCCTCGCCCCGTGGGATATGAAAAATGTGATTGAGAAGATTGAAAGTGCCGGCAATCGGAAAATACTTCTTACGGAACGGGGGGTCAGTTTCGGCTACAATCTCCTTGTGAACGATTTTCGCTCACTTCAGGTGATGCGTTCTTTTGGGTACCCTGTGATTTTTGACGCCACCCACAGCACCCAACTTCCGGGGGGTCTTGGAGATCGAACAGGGGGACAAAGGGAATTTGTTCCCGCTCTTGCCCGCGCCGCCTGTGCCGTGGGATGCGATGGGCTTTTCCTGGAGGTCCATGAGAATCCGAACCGCGCCCTTTCCGATGGATCCAACATGATTTTTCTTAAGGATCTTAAAGGCGTCTTGGAACAGGCCAAGCGGATCGATACGATTGTTGATCGAGGGAGACGCTAATGTCTCTACGTCGGGCCAAAGAGGTGTTGAAGATTGAAGCGGATGCGGTCCGCTCTCTCATTCCGCGACTCAATCATTCTTTTGAAGAGGCGGTCAAGGCACTCCTTTCGGTCAAAGGGAGGATTGTCGTGACCGGCATGGGCAAACCGGGGATTATCGGCCAGAAACTTTCCGCGACCCTTTCCTCAACAGGGAGTCCGAGTCTCTGGCTTCATCCCGCGGAGGCCCTTCATGGAGATCTTGGCCGCGTGACCAAATCAGACGTGGTCGTCGCCCTCTCCAATAGTGGAGAGACAGAGGAACTTGTGAGGCTCCTTCCGCTCATCAAAAAAATTGGAGCGAAACTCATTGCCATTACGGGAAGTGTGCGTTCAACCCTTGCGAAAAATAGTGACTATGTCTTAGATGTCACGATCCGACGGGAGGCCTGCCCCCTCGGACTTGCCCCCACGGCGTCGACGACGGCGATGCTGGCGATGGGAGATGCCCTCGCCGTGGAACTTCAGGAGAGACGGCGTTTCAAAGCGGATGATTTCGCTTTTTATCATCCGGGAGGAAATCTTGCCAAACAGCTTTTGAAGGTCAAGGATTTGATGCGGACCGGTCGGGCCAATCCGATCGTTAAGGAATCTGCGACGGTCCGTGAGGCCCTTTTTGCCATTACCCGCGCGCGGGCAGGGAGTGCCTCGATCGTGAACCCAAAGGGAAGGCTTGTCGGTATCTTTACCGACGGAGACTTACGACGCCACCTGGAAAAGGAAGCGGATCTCTCCAAGGTGCCTATCCGGTCGGTCATGACGCGTCATCCGGTCACCATTTCCCCTGAGCGGCTCGCCACCGAGGCGCTCCGGATCCTCGAGGAGAAACGGATCGACGAGATGCCGGTTGTCGATGCTTCACACCGTCCCATCGGACTTCTCGATGTTCAGGACCTTTTGCGGGTCGGTCTTGTGTCTCCTTCTTTTAGAGATCTCACATGATCAAGACACTTAAAGAGAAATACGATGAACTCGTTTTTACGAGTGGTGCCAAGGGGGCCAGTCTGGACAATCCTCTTGTGATTCAGGTGGTCGATTTGATCCTGGCGCAGGCGATCGAGGAAAGGGCAAGCGACGTCCATATCGAACCGACCAAAGACTCCCTCCGTGTCCGTTATCGGATCGACGGCATTCTCTATGACATGCTCACCCTTCGAAGGGACGCCCTTCCGATTATTCCCCGCATCAAGGTGATGGCAGAACTTGATCCAGATGTCGGCAGGACCCACACCCCTCAGGATGGGCGGTTCGGTCTCCGGGCCGGGACGCGGGATGTGGATGTCCGTGTTTCTACTTTCCCGACGATCTTGGGGGAAAAGATTGCCGTCCGCATCCTGGATAAGGAGGTCACCTTCCGGACCCTGAACGAACTGGGCCTTTCGGAGGCTGTTCAATCGAAATTTGAGACACTCATCAAACGGCCGAATGGGATGATCTTTGTGACAGGTCCTACGAATAGTGGCAAGACCTCCACCCTTTATGCGGTCCTCTCCATTCTTAATTCTCCGCAACTGAATATCATTACCCTGGAGGATCCGGTGGAATATCAGTTGAAAGGGGTGAATCAAGGGCAGGTCAACCCAAAAGTAGGACTCACCTTTGCCAATGGCCTTCGCTCCGTCCTGCGGCAGGATCCCAACATTATTCTCGTCGGGGAAATTCGTGATCTTGAAACGGCGGAGATCGCCATCCGCGCTTCTCTCACCGGTCATCTTGTTTTTAGCACCCTTCATACCAATGATGCCGCAGGGGCGGTGACCCGCCTCGTCGATATGGGCATCGAACCTTTCCTTATTTCTTCATCGCTCATCGGCGTCTTGGCCCAACGGCTCGTTCGAAAGATTTGCAACGGTTGTAAAATAGACTACGCCCCTCCCGAGGCGGTCCTTCAGGAATTTGCCCCGCCCACGCCTTCGGAGAAACGGGGGAAATGGAGCCCGGAACGGAAAGGAGAATTCTATATCATGGAGCCAGAGAAAGAAGTGGAAAGTAAAAAAGAGGTTCCACAAAGTGCTCCTTTTTACCGGGGGAAAGGGTGTGCGACCTGTCGTCAGATCGGCTACCGGGGCCGGATCGGGATCTTTGAACTGATGGAAATGAACGATGAGATCCGGAATCTCATTGTTGCCAAGAGTGCGACGGACGCGATCAATGCGGCCGCGCTACGAGGAGGGATGCGCACCCTTCGGGATGACGGTTTGGACAAGGCGAGGGCCGGTGTTACGACCATCGAGGAGGTGCTCCGTGTCACCCGAGAAAGTTAAATCGTCGTTCGTGAAGCGTGAAGCGTCGTTCGTCGAACAAAATACGAGATACACTTCACGAGATACGAGATACGAAATCCCATAATGGACTCAGCTATCAGAGAACGCGCCCAAAAGGTGAAGCTACTCATCCTCGATGTCGACGGGGTCTTAACCGACGGACGGATCATCTACGGCGATGCAGGGGATGAACTCAAATGTTTTGACGTTCAAGATGGTTTCGGGATCTATCTTCTTTCAAAGGCCGGTATCAAGACGGTCATCATCACCGCCAAAAAATCACCGGTCGTCCAGCGACGGGCGCGCGACAGCCATGTGTCCAAGGTCTACCAAAATGCATTGGACAAATGGAAAGTCTACCAAAAGGTGAAGCGAAAGTTTCGTGTGACCGACGAGGAGGTCTGCTTTATCGGGGATGACCTTTTGGATCTCCCGATCCTTGTGGAGGCAGGGCTCCCGGTCAGTGTCCCGAACGCCGTCGAGGAGGTGCGTACGCGAAGCGGCTATGTCACCCAGCGCAAAGGGGGGCGGGGGGCGGTCCGGGAGGTGGTAGATCTCATTTTGAAGAGTCAGGAGAAGTACGACGCCCTCGTCGCCGAGTACACCAATCACCGGTAAAAAAACGGTTGTGCAAAGTGCCAATTCACCCTTTGCACAACCTTTTTGTTTTTAAACGTCCCCCCGTTTTCCATATGGTATACTTGTCAATGAAGCCATAAAAAAGGGAGGCGCACGCCATGAACTCCGATAAAAGAATCTTTTTCCTTCTTCTCCTTTTGCTTCTCACCTGTAGCCTTGTCGCCATTGCCCAGGAACAGATTACCTTAACGACCTATTATCCCGCTCCTTTCGGGGAGTATCAGAATGTAAGACTTGTCCCAACCACAGGAGCAACCTCAGGAACGTCTTGTACGGCGACCCAAACGGGTCTTATGTTCTACAACTCTACCACCAACGAAATCCTTTATTGTAACGGGGGAAGTAGCACCTGGGCTGTTTTGGGAGGGGGGGGTGGAGGGGGCGGGAGTAGTCTCTGGACACTGTCGGGAAGTAACCTCTATCCCACAACTTTAAGCTCGAATGTGGGGATTGGAACGACGGATCCTGTATACAAACTTAATGTTGCTGGTACAGCGCTGGTTAAATCCGATACTTTCTCTGGGGATGCTTTAATTGTCGGTAACGATACAAAGTTGGTGGATATTGATATAGCCAACACAATGGGTCTTTACGGGATCCCAGATGCTACTCAAGGGCATATCAAGCTAGGATCATCTGGTCCAACAATATCCGGTGTAAACGGCAATGTCGGGATCGGAACTTCTTCCCCCGGCAATGTGAAACTTAACGTGAATGCTCCTTATGCCACCGACTGGAATTACGGTATCTTAAGTACTGCGAATAGAGCGAACACCAAGGCCCTTGCCGTGAACAACGCCGGCATCGATCAATTTGTGGTCTATGGGGATGGATATGTGGGTATTGGTATAGGGGGAATAAAACCGTCTGCGAGGCTCACTATTGGAGGCGCTTTAACCACTCCTATGCTATTTGCGCAACAAAGTGGTTTTAGCAACCCCCCTGTACCTTCTGATCCTCTTTCTATTATGGTACAAGGCGGTGATATTGGAATGATGGGTAGCGGAGCGTATCGAGGGTGGAATATTCGATTTTACAATGCCGCGAACACAGACTATGGAAATGCTTTAGTATATGTTTGGTCCCCTAACGGTACGCCTTGTGCAACTCGCTGTGCACAGATCGGTAGAGGATGTCTTTTTTCCGAAGATGCCAGCGGCAATTTTAATATCGGCGGTTGTTTGTCTATGTGGGGATCAGGCGAGCATTGTATCTGTCTCTAAATCAATAGTATAAAAACTTAAAGTCATTGTCTCATTGAAGGGAGGCGCACGCCATGAACTCCGATAAAAGAATCTTTTTCCTTCTTCTCCTTTTGCTTCTCACCTGTAGCCTTGTTGCCATTGCCCAGGAACAGATTACCTTAACGACCTATTATCCCGCTCCTTTCGGGGAGTATCAGAATGTGAGATTCGTTCCCACAACAAGCCCGGGCATTTGTGATGCCACCCGCAGCGGTCTCACGTACTATGATAGCGGAACCAATCAGCTCCTTCTCTGTAATGGAGCAACCTTCACCTGGGACATTGTGGGAGGTGCGGCAGGGGGGAGTAATCACTGGACGCTGAGCGCGCCTAACCTCTATCCGAATGATGCCACCTGGAATGTCGGTATCGGGACGCCGAGTCCGGGGGCGAAGTTGGACATTCTTGGTTCTTCAGATTTGCTTCGTCTTCAAGGTTCAACAGGAGGTACACGAGCATACAAATTTTACACGACTGACGGGCCAATTATCGGTAACACTTTACGTTTAAGCCGAGTTGATGATCAGGGGTTCTTCAGTATTGGTATGTCTGCGGTCGGTGCGGATGATTTTGTTGTTAATAATACCGGCAATGTCGGAGTTGGGACTGCTAACCCAACCGCTAAGTTTCATGTGATGGCGAGTAATGGAGCAGCCCCTACCATGTATATGACAAATGGAAATCCGGCCCCGGGGGTGAATTGGATGGGATTTGTTTCTGGCTTAACAGCTAATTTACAATGGAACCAAATAACTCAAGCGGGAGATATGGGGATCATTTACAGCAACCAGACAGATGGAAATAGTAACACTTCTAATTTCGTCATCGCTCCATGGATTAATAGTGTGCCTGCGGGAGGGATACGCATGGATGGTTTTGGAAATGTGGGAATTCCTCGGTTAAACTCTACCATATCAGGCATGGGCGTCCCTATTACTCATAACGTGATCTGCACCGGTTACCAACCACATGATTTTTGCGCTCTTAGTTACTGCAGGATGTATCATATCGATAATGATTCAGGTTATTGTTGGGTCGAGCAGACTGTGATATCTAACGTTCGTAATTGGAGAGTTTGCGCAAGAGCAGATAATGATGCGGATGCGCTAGCTGAGGCTGCGGCTGTTTGTCTGGATTTTTAAGAGTAAAGTCATTCGATTATCCAATTTTTTCCTTTTTCAATCTTAGTCATCCCAATCCCTCCAAATTTTCTTGACAATCCCGCATAACATATTGTAGAATAATAAGTTTGGGGATAATTGTTCATGAAAAATCGCCTTCGGAGGAAAATCCTTTATCGCCTGACCCTTTTTATCCGCTTTCTCTTGAGGAAACTGCCCTCTTCGTGGGGCATCGCGCTTGGTGCTTTCCTGGGGAGGAGTGCTTTCTGGGTTCTTGGGAAAGAAAGACGGAAGACCGTTCAGCACCTGACGCTTGCTTTTGGCAAGGAAAAAACGCCACACGAAATTTTTAAAGTCGGGGAATCGGTCTTCCAAAATTTAGGAAAAACGGTTGCGGAACTTATCTATTTTCCAAAAATCACTCAAAAGACGCTAAACCGATGGGTCTCCTTCGAGGGACTTTCGAAACTGGATACAGTCCTTCAAAGCGGGAAAGGGGGCGTCCTCTTGGTCGCCCATTTTGGGAACTGGGAGCTTCTCGCCCGAGCCTTATCCCTCAAGGGATATCAAGGGATCATTGTCATCCGGAAGGTCTACGATGAACGGTTTGACCGTCTCTTGAGCGAAATCCGTCAAAGCGAAGGGCTGAAGTACCTTTACCGCGATGAGTCTCCGAAACAGATGCTTCGGATTCTTCACCAAAATCAATTCCTCGGGATTCTCGCCGATCAGGATATTGACTCTGTCGACGGTATTTTTGTTCCTTTTTTTGGGAAGGAGGCGTACACCCCGGTTGCCCCTGCCCGTTTTGCCATTGCCTCAGGGGCACCTGTTATTCCTTGTTTCATGATCCGGGAAGGAAATGGAAGGCATCGGCTCGTCGTCGAAGAACCCCTCTGGCCGGCCAATGGATCGGATAAAGAAGAGGCGGTGAATCGCCTTACAGAACGGTGGATGTCCGTCACAGAATCGTATATCCGTCGGTTTCCAGATCAATGGGTCTGGATGCATCGTCGGTGGAAGACGAGGCCCGAGAAGGTAATGACAAATGACAAAATTCAAAGCACAAAATAAATTCAAAATTCAAATTCCAAAACGGGGTTTTGTCATTTGGTATTTGTGCTTTGGATTTATTTTGAATTTTGTGCTTTGTCATTTGTCATTGTCGACTCGACAGATGGCTTTTGCGGAGGAAACCATTCCAGAACAAGAGGTCCACACCTTTTCATTTACAGGATACTCCAGGGAGGGAAAACGGGAGTGGGAGGTTCAGGGGACGAAGGCTTCATTGGAAGGGGATCTTGCCAGACTTGAAAAGCCGAAACTTGCCATGGAAGGGAAGACGACGATGACGGTGACCTCCGAACGGGGCACCTATGACCGCCACACGGCACAGGCGCACCTTGAAGAGAATGTGTTTGCACAGACGAGCGATGGGGCCACTCTCAAAACGGATTCGCTCGATTGGAACGGGTCTTCGAAAAAACTTTCGACGGAAGACAGGCTCACGATCGAAAGAGGAACTCTAATGACGGAAGGAAAAGGCGCAGAGGCTTATCCCGATCTGAAAAAGGTGGCCCTCAAGGAAGAGGTCAAGGTCCATATGGCGCCCGACATTCAAATTACCTCCAGAGGCCCGATGGAACTCGATTATACCCACAATATCGCTGTCTTCCACGACGAAGTCAGAGCGATCGACAAAGAAGGGGAACTTCTGGCGGATCGGATGGATATCACCTTTGAGCCGGAAACGAATCATGTGAAAGAACTCATCGCAACCGGGAATGTCCGGATCACACGGGGAGACAATGTCTCCTATAGCGACAAGGCGATCTATAATGCCCTGCTCGGGAAAGTGACCCTTGTCGGCAAACCAAAACTTTTGATCAAGCCGGAGGAAAAAGAAAAACGTGCATTTATTAGAGACCAGGCACCTCGTTAAATCGTATAACGGCCGGCCGGTGGTGAGGGATGTGGCCATTACGGTCAAGCGCGGAGAGATTGTCGGCCTTTTGGGACCGAACGGGGCAGGGAAAACGACCACCTTTTATATGATCATGGGGCTTGTGTTGCCGAACAGCGGAGAGATCATCTTTGACCAACAGGACATCACCTCTTTACCGATGTACCGTCGGGCCCGGTGTGGCATCGGATACCTCTCGCAGGAACCGTCTATTTTTCAAAGGCTCACCGTAGCGGAGAATATCATGGCGGTCCTTGAAACCCTCCACATCCCTCCCAAGACAAGGGAGAGACGACTCGGTGAACTTCTTTCCGAACTTCATATCACGCCTCTTGCCAAGCAGAAGGCGTACATGCTTTCCGGCGGGGAACGGAGGCGGCTTGAAATCACCCGTGCCCTTGTCACCAATCCTCTTTTCCTTCTTCTGGATGAGCCCTTCAGCGGGGTCGATCCGATTGCCGTCTCCGAATGCCAGCAGATTATTCATGAACTGAAACGAAAAGGCCTCGGGATACTTCTCACAGACCACAATGTCCGGGAAACCCTCTCCGTCACCGACCGTTCGTACCTCATGGCGGACGGTCGGATCCTGATTTCTGGAACCGCGGAGGAGTTGTTAAGGAGTTCGGAGGCGCGGAAAATTTACCTTGGCGAGAAATTTACAATGTAACGGTTTTATGATAGGATAAAAAAGTTTATGAAATATCAGGTCAAGGCTCTTGAAGGATGCGCACGGCTTCTCGAAATCAAGGCCGAGCCGAAGGAGGTCCAAGAGGCCCTCGAAGGAGTCTTCGGGGACATTCAGCGGGTGGCCCATGTGCCCGGTTTCCGCATCGGAAAGGCACCGCGGGATCTGGTGGAAAAGCATTATAGCGAATCCGTCCGTAAAGAACTTTTAAGACGCTTTATCCCCGATCTTTATGAAAAAGTCCTTCAAGAGTCTCGTCTTGAAGTGCTGGGTCTTCCCGAAATTACCGACGTCCTCTTTGAGAAAAGCCAATTCTCCTTCAAGGCGAAGATCGAAACGAAACCGTCCGTTCCTCTCCGAAAATACAAGGGGCTTAAGGCGTCCCGAAAGAGAGCCACCGTCACCCCCGAGGAGATCCAGGAGAGCCTCCAGAGACTCCGGGAGGAATGGGCAGAACTGGCGCCCAAGGAGGGTGTTGTGGAAGAGGACGATTTTGCGGTGTGCGATTTCGAAGGGGCGATGGATGGGAAACCGACGGAGAGTCGGAAAAATGTCCTTCTCTCCGCCTCCTTAAAAGCCCAAAGACATCCCGAGGTGGCAAAAGCGCTCTGGGGGGCGAAGATCGGAGAGGTACGGGAGGTGGAAGTGACCCTGGAGAGTCCCGGCGGTGTTATGCAGAAGGCCCGCTATCGCATCACCATCAACGAGGTAAAACAGAAAACCCTTCCGGAACTCAATGACGATTTTGCGAAGATGGTTGGCCGGTTTGGAACGCTGAAGGAACTGGAAGAAACCCTTTCCAAAGACATTCAGCGTGAGAAGGAACAAAAGGCTCGGAAGCAATTGGAAAGGGAACTCCTGACCCAGCTTCAGAAGGAGTGTTCCTTTGAGCTCCCACGACTTCTCGTGGAAGAGGAGGCACGCCGGCTTTCCGATGAGGAACGCTTCCATTTTAAACTCCTGGGCCTTAAGGACCGGGAGATCGAAACAAAAATCGCCCAGGACAAAGGACGTCTTCTCGAAGAAGCAAAGGCCCACGTGAAGAATTCGCTCATCCTCGAGAAAATTGCGGAGCTCGAAAAGATTGAGGTGCATGCAGAGGAAATCGATGAGGGCATCAAGACCCTCGGAACGCAGTTACAGAAAAACGACGAGGCAAAGGCGAAGGACCTTTCCAATGAATCGCTTAGGCGGAGGATGGCGGGCGATCTCCTTTTAGAAAAAGCCCTTTCAAGGGTGGTGGAGTTCGCCCATATTCAGGAGGTCGCGTGAGAGTGAAGCGTTTTTCCTTGAGGGTCTTTTGTCCCTGCCTGCCGGCAGGCATGGTTTTGTCTTGTGTCTTAGGTCTCTCGAGTTTCCTTTATGCGGAAGAAGCGCCGGTAATCCTTGAGTACCATTACACGCCGGGTCAGGTTCTCCATTACCGTCATGAGGTCTCCATGAGAGGAAATCTGGAGGGGGAAGTTCCCCAGAGTTTTTCATCAAAGGTGAGCTCCCGGATTACCATGGAAGTGAAGGAAGTGGGGGAAGATGGTTCTGCCCGGATGGATGTGCGATACGATACCCTTGAGTTTTCGCAGGGAACCGGTCAGGAAGGAGAAGAAAGCGGTACAGCGGGAGCGACACAAGATTCTCCCTTTAAGGACCTCATTGGGAAAACCATGTCGGTTCGGCTGACCCGAGATGGAAAGATGTTAGAGGTAGAGGGTGAGCCGGTCGCCGGTCAGATGGATCCTTCTTTCAAACAGATTTTTGGACAGATGGAAGGAATTTTCCCTGACCATCCCGTCCAGGTGGGAGACAGTTGGACGAGGGAACTTCAGTTGCCGATCGCAGGGATTGCTCAGCGGGTCAAAGCGAGTTTTCAAAATAAACTTGAATCCTTTGAAATGGTCGGACAACGGAAATGCGCCAAGATCAAAAGTACCTTAAGCCTCTCGCTTCCCGAGGGCGCCTTTACCCCTCCCGGCGGATTGGCAGAAGGGGAGACGATTGATGTATCCGTCAAGATGGAGGGTCAGGGAGAAGTCATTCAGTATTTCGATGTGTCGGAGGGGGTGGTGGTGAAGACGGAGGGGAGTACCCTCGCCCATTCGACACAATCCCTCACCCTGCCGCCGGCAGAAGGGACAGCCCCTCAAACGATTCAGACCGTTTCGAACATGGAGATGACGTTTAAAACGGAGCTTGAATGATGCCGTGGCGTAACAACGACGAAGAAGAGATGGAGGAAGAAGAGATGACCACATTGGTTCCGATGGTGGTGGAACAGACGGGTCGGGGAGAAAGGGCTTATGACATTTACTCGAGGCTTTTAAAGGACAGAATCGTCTTCATTGGTACCGTCGTGGAAGATACCATTGCGAATCTCGTGATCGCCCAGATGCTTTTCTTACAGATGGAGGATCCCGACAAAGACATCAATATCTACGTCAATTCGCCGGGAGGTGCTGTGACGTCGGGTCTTGCCATTTACGACACCATGCAGTTTGTGAAACCCGACGTGGCGACCTATTGCATTGGGCAGGCGACCAGCATGGGGGCGCTTCTTCTTTCTGCGGGAACAAAGGGAAAACGGTTTGCCCTCCCGCATGCCCGCATCATGATTCACCAGCCGTGGGGCGGGGTCCAGGGAGCTGCTACGGATATCAGCATCCAGGCCAAGGAGATTTTACGTCTTCGCGAGAAATTGAACCAGATCCTTTCCCATCATACCGGACAGTCCCTCGAGAAGGTGGAGAAAGATACGGACCGCGATTACTTTATGTCGGCCGAGGAAGCGAAGGAATACGGGATCGTGGACGAAGTCATCGTCGGAAAAAAGAAAAAATAGGACGACTTAGGATGAAAAGACAAATACTCCTTACTCCGGGACCCACACCGCTTCCCGCAGAGGTGCGAGAAGCCCTGGCTCGGCCGATCATTCACCATCGCACGACGGTCTATCAGGAAATCTTTAAAGAAGTCGTGGAGGCTTTGAAGGAAGTTTTTCAGACCCGTAACGATCTTTTTATTTTTACCTCCAGCGGGACAGGCGCCATGGAAGCCTCCATTGTCAATTTCCTCTCTCCCGAGGATAAGGTGGTGGTGATCGTCAGCGGAAAATTTGGGGAACGCTTCGGGGAGATCTGCAGCGCCTATGGCCTGAACACGATTCTTCTTCCGGTCACGTGGGGGGAGGCGTGTCCTCCGGAAGCGCTCTCAGGAGTCTTGAAACAGTCAAAGGATGTGAAGGCGGTCTACGCCACGCTTTGCGAAACTTCGACAGGGGTCTGCCATGACATTCAGCGGTTGACGCAGGTCTCCCACGACCACGGGGCGATCCTCGTCGTCGATGCGATCAGCGGTCTTGCGGCGGATCCACTTCTTACAGACTCATGGGGAGTCGATATCGTTGTCTCCGGATCCCAGAAGGCCCTCATGCTTCCTCCGGGCTTAAGTTTTATCAGTGTGAACGCCAAGGCCTGGGAAATGGCGAAGGGCGCGCGTCTCCCTAAATTTTATTTCGATCTTTTAAAGGCGAAAAAGGCGTGGCAGAAATTTGATTCTCCTTTTACCCCTGCTATCCCTCTGGTCGTTGCGCTTCGCGAAACTCTCAAACGCATTCACAAAAAGGGGATGGAAAAGATCTGGAAAGAATGCGCCCAACTGGCTGAATCGACTCGGAAATCGGTGACGCGGTTGGGGCTTTCCCTTTTTGCCAAGGCCCCCTCCAATGCCTTGACCGCGGTTTTGGTGCCTCAGGGGATCGACGGGAAGCAACTGGTCCGAACCCTCCGCGAGAAATATGGCATATGGGTGGCGGAAGGACAGGGAGAGCTTGCGGGAAAGATCTTCCGCATCGCCCATATGGGCTATATCCAAAAGAAAGAAATCGACCTTTGCCTAAGCGTTCTCGAAAAGGAAATTGCGTATGAAACTGTTGGTCAGTGATTCCCTTTCAGAAGAGGGACTCAAGATCCTCAAGGAGACGAAGGGTCTCCAGATAGATGTGCTCGATGGCATTTCCCCTGATAAACTCAAAGGGGTCATCAAGGAGTATGATGCATTGATTATCCGGAGCGGCACAAAAGTGACCCGGGAGATTATCCAGGCCGCCGAGAAGCTACGTGTGATTGGGCGCGCGGGGGTGGGGCTTGATAATGTCGACGTCGAGGCGGCGAGTGCACGGGGAATCATTGTGATGAATGCACCGGAGGGGAATACGATTGCAACCGCCGAACATACCTTCAGTCTTCTCCTTGCCCTCGCGCGCAAAATTCCCCAGGCGAATGAGTCCCTCCGTCAGAACAAATGGGACCGGAAGGGTCTCACCGGCGTGGAACTCTACCGAAAGATGCTTGGCATCATCGGACTCGGTCGGGTCGGAAGCGAGGTCGCCAGGCGGGCACAATCCTTCGGCATGCACGTTATTGCGTATGATCCATTTCTGTCCGTCGAGAAGGCGAGCAAGATGGACATTGAACTTGTCTCTTTTGAAGATCTTCTGACCCGCTCCGATTTTATCACCGTCCACACCCCTCTCACCAAAGAAACAAAGCACATGATTAGCACCAAGGAATTTGATCTGATGAAGGAAGGGGTAAGGGTCTTAAACTGCGCGCGGGGAGGGATTATCGACGAGAAAGCGCTTGAAAAGGCGATCAAATCGGGGAAGGTGGCGGGGGCGGCGATCGATGTCTTTGAGGAAGAGCCCCCAGAAAACCATCCCCTTTTGAAACTGGAACAGGTGCTTGCAACCCCTCATCTGGGGGCTTCCACCACCGAGGCGCAGGTGAATGTTGCCGTCGATATCGCGAGACAGGTCGTGGATGTACTGCTCGATCGCGGCATCCGGAACGCCGTCAACACCCCCTCGGTGGATGGAGAGGTCCTCAAGGTCATTCGTCCGTATCTTAAACTTGCTGAGAGTATCGGCGCCCTTCAGGCGCAACTCGCGGATGGGCACATCAGTTACGTCAAGGTGAGATATAGCGGGGAGATTACCATCCATGACACCGCCCCCATTACCGTAGCACTCGTGAAAGGGCTTCTCACCCCGATCATGGGAGAGACCGTGAATTATGTGAATGCACAGGTCCTTGCCAAAGGCCGTGGCATCAAGGTCATCGAGTCCAAGACAACGGAAGTGGAAGAATTTGCGAATGTCATCGCCACAGAGGTCAAGACCGATAAACTGCGCAGTATCGTCGATGGAACCCTCTTCAGCAAAGACTCCCCCCGTATCGTGAAAATCGATGAATTCTACGTGGACGCTGTCCCCCAAGGTTATATGGTGATCGTCTTTAACAAAGATGTCCCCGGCATTATCGGAACCATTGGAACCATTTTAGGCCGCAATAAGATCAATATCGCTGGCATGACGTTTGGCCGACGGAAAGAGGGTGGCCGGGCGATCACCGTGTTGAATGTCGATAGCCCTGTCCCTGACCCCGTGATCCATGAAATTTCAGGCGCCGATAACATCTATGATGCGCGGCTGATTGTTCTGTAAGATGGCGAACATCGTGGTCGTTGGGGCACAGTGGGGGGATGAAGGAAAAGGGAAAATCATCGATGTCCTCGCCAAGAAGGCCGATTACATTGTCCGCTTTCAAGGCGGCAATAACGCCGGCCACACGGTGGTTGCGGAAGGAAAAGAGTTTATTTTTCATCTCATCCCCTCCGGCATACTTCACTCCAAGAAAATCTGCGTGATCGGTAATGGGGTGGTGGTGGACCCCAAGGTTTTTCTCGACGAAGTTGCCACACTTCGCCGCAGGGGAATTCCTGTCGGAGGAAACCTTCGTGTCAGTGAAGAAGCCCATCTCATTTTTCCATACCACCGCCTCTTGGACCGGTTGCGCGAGCGGCGCGGTACACGGATCGGAACGACCGGACGGGGGATCGGCCCTTGTTATACCGATAAGATCGGGCGCTCGGGCATTCGTTTGGCGGATCTCCTCGACAAAGAGATCTTCAGAAAAAAACTAAAAGAAAACTTGGCTGAAAAAAATGAACTGATCACAAAAGTGTACCGAGAAAAACCGCTTCGCTTTTCTGAGATCTATGAAGAATATCTCCGGTATGGAAAAATCCTCAAGCGATATGCCTGCAACACCTCCCTTCTTTTAAACCAGGCGATTGCGAAGAAGAAAAGGATCCTTTTTGAAGGGGCGCAGGGGACACTTCTCGATATCGATCATGGGACCTATCCCTTTGTGACCTCCTCGAATGCGACGGCCGGGGGGGCCTGTACAGGGACCGGCATAGGCCCCACACGCATCGACCGGGTGATCGGCGTAGCCAAGGCCTACACGACGCGTGTGGGGGAAGGGCCTTTTCCGACGGAGTTTCCAGAATCGCTCATGGAGGAGATTCGCAAAAAGGGGAAAGAATTCGGAGCAACCACCGGACGTCCACGCCGGTGCGGCTGGTTCGATTCGGTCCTTGCCCGTCACGCCGTCCGAGTGAACGGTCTCGATGAAGTGATCGTCACAAAGCTCGACGTCCTCGATGAGCGTAAAACAGTCAGAATCTGCACCGCCTATCGGATCGGAAACAAACGTTATACAGAATTCCCTGCAGACATCGAGCGGCTCTGGGACTGCATTCCTCTTTATGAGGAACATCCGGGGTGGCTCACGGATACGACCGCCTGCCGTCGGTTTGAAGAACTGCCACCACAGGCCAAACGGTATTTGAAAAGAATTTCCTTTTTACTCGGGGTACCGATCACCCTCATCTCGGTCGGCTCGGATCGCAAACAGACTTTCCGCATGAAATAACAGTTGAGCGACTTAAGGAGGAAAGAAACATCATGGGATTAAATTTATTCATGGGAGTTCCTGCAAGCGGCATTTTTGTACTTTGCTTTGCGGCCTATTTGGCTTGTTCGGTTCTCAAGCGTGATGAAGGAACGAAAGACATGCAGGAGATTTCAGGATGGGTCCGGGAGGGGGCCCAGGCCTATATCCGGCGACAATCGATGGCGGTTTCTCTGTTTTTTCTGGTCGTCTTTGTCATTTTGCTTGCCCTGGTCCAGAGCGGTTACTTCACCTATTTTGTTCCCCTCGGTTTCTTAAGCGGCGGATTTTTCTCTTGGCTCGCAGGGTTTATCGGGCTTTCCATCGCCACCCGTGCCAGTCATCGGACCACAGCGGCGGCCAAGTCGAGTTTGAACGAAGGACTTCGCGTCGCTTTCTCGAGCGGTGCGGTGATGGGATTTACGGTAGTGGGTCTTGGTATTTTGCAGGTGAGCCTTTGGTACTGTGTGCTGGAATGGTACTACCGTCACCTCGAAGAAACAGAAAGAATCCGGAATATTACAAGTACCCTTCTGACCTCCGGCATGGGCGCCTCCTCCCTTGCCCTTTTTGCAAGGGTAGGCGGTGGGATCTTCACCAAAGCGGCGGATGTCGGAGCAGATCTCGTTGGTAAAGTGGAAGCGGGGATTCCGGAGGATGATCCTCGGAATCCTGCGGTCATTGCAGACAATGTGGGGGACAACGTAGGAGATGTGGCCGGGATGGGGGCCGATCTTTATGAGTCCTACGTCGGCTCTATTGTGGCCACCATGGCGCTCGGGGTCGCGGCCTTTGGCAAATTGGGATTGACGATGCAAGGGATCATCCTTCCCATGGTCATTGCGGCTGTCGGAGTGCTCGCTTCTGTCATCGGGACTTTTTTTGTAAGAACGGGCGAGAAATTGGAACAGGCCGCGCTCCTTGCGGCCCTTCGCCGCGGGGTGTTTGTGAGCGGTTTTCTCATTGCGGTCGTCTCTTTCTTGATTATCAAATTTCAATTGGGAACGGCTTATCTCGGTATCTATTGGGCGATCCTGTCGGGACTCGTGGCGGGGATCCTCATCGGACTCGCTTCGGAATTTTTCACCTCCAACAGCTATCCGCCGGCCCGGCATATCGCGAAGATGGCTTTGACCGGGCATGCCACGTTGATTATTGAAGGTCTTTCCGTCGGAATGCTTTCGACTGTTGCCCCCGTTCTCGTTGTGGGTGCTACGGTGCTGGCAAGTTTTTATCTTTCGGGGGGAGCGCACAGTTTTAGTCTGGGATTGTACGGGGTTTCCATCGCCGCGGTCGGAATGCTTTCGACGTTGGGCATCACACTGGCCACAGACGCCTACGGCCCTGTGGCGGATAATGCCGGCGGAAACGCCCAAATGTCTCATCAGCCCCCCGTCGTTCGCGAGAGAACGGATGCCCTCGATGCACTCGGCAACACAACGGCTGCGACTGGGAAGGGATTTGCCATCGGTTCAGCGGCGCTGACGGCGCTCGCCCTTATCGCGGCGTATACGGATCAAATTGAATTCTTGGGAGGCCGGCTGAGTCTATCTCTCTTGAATCCGCCCGTTCTCATCGGGCTGTTTGTTGGGGGGATGCTCCCCTTTCTTTTCTGCAGCCTCTGCATGAAGGCCGTCGGGCGCGCGGCCGGCGGCATTGTCGTCGAAGTGCGCCGCCAGTTTAAAGAGATCAAAGGCATTATGGAAGGGACAGGTAAGCCGGACTATGCGCGATGCGTCGATATCTCAACGCGCGCAGCCCTCAAGGAGATGATCTTGCCGTCGCTTCTGGCCATCCTCGTCCCTCTGGCCATGGGGCTCTTTATGGGTCTCTCCAGTGAAGTTGGATTTTTGGCAGGTGCCACCGTTTCCGGATTTATCTTGGCGATTATGATGGCCAACTGCGGCGGCGCCTGGGACAATGCCAAAAAATATATCGAAGGAGGAGAGTTTGGAGGGAAAGGGTCCCCAGCGCACAAGGCGGCTGTTGTGGGAGATACTGTAGGAGATCCTTTGAAAGACACCGCGGGTCCATCTCTCAATATCCTCATTAAACTGATGTCGATTGTCTCGATCGTCTTTGCCAGCTTCATCATGCATCACTCCTTCTTTAAATAGAAAGCGAAATCGCATCCAACTCATTTTTTCACAAGGAATTACGGTTCTTTCTATTACCCTCTTGACAGGAAAAACCGCTTGACTTCTTTTTCTTCAAATGTTAAGATGAGTGAATATTAGATAACTTGTTATAAAAAAAAGGAGGTTGGGATGATCCGGAGGTCGGGGCTTGTCATTGGCGTAACGGTCATTGCAACAACATTTTTTGTGACAGGATGTTCTTTTGTTTTTCATAAAAGAAGCCCGAAGGATGTCCGGAAAATCGGTGAGCTGGAGAGCGAGGTTTCAAGATTAAACCGCGAACTCGACCAACTGGCATCCATCAAACGGGACCTCGATCGAAGATTGAAAAGTGAAATTGAAAAAGGAGAAATAGGCCTTGAAGTTGGGGATCGCGGCATCACCATCACCTCTTTGGCGGAAGTCTACTTCGATTCAGGAAAGGCGAAGATCCGGCCAGAAGCGGAAGGGATCTTAAAGAAGATTTCGGGAGCGATCAAAGAGTTGAGCGGAGGCCGGAAGGTGAGTGTGGAGGGACATACGGACAATCAGCCGATCAAGTATTCCGGTTGGAAATCGAATCAGGAACTTTCCGAGGCCCGCGCAGGGAGTGTGGCGAATTTTCTGACCAAGCAGGAAATTTCCTCTTCTCTCATTTCATCCAGCGGCTATGCAGACACCCGGCCGGTTGCTTCCAATGATACCAAAGAGGGACGTCAGAAAAACCGAAGGGTCGAAATCATTATCCTTTCCAAGGAGACAAAGAGACCCAAGCAGTCGTATACGTGGGGTTCCAAAGACACCGTCAAATAACGAAGGGTTCTCTGGTACAGGCGTTGGGCAATTCAATGTAACGGTTGAGGCATTTACCTTGTGACAGGTTAGACAAGCGAGGGGGACGAAAGGCGATCCCCCTTTGTTTTTGTGGTGAAGCGATGGAGAATAACTTACCGAAACATATCGCCATCATCATGGATGGCAATGGACGATGGGCAAAACATCGCGGACTTCCCCGGACGATGGGACACCGCGCGGGGATCAAGTCTGTCCGACGGGTGGTGGAGGCGTGCGTCGCAATGAAGATTCCGGTCTTAACCCTCTACGCCTTCAGCGTCGAGAACTGGAAACGGCCTAAAAAGGAGATCGGCCTCCTCATGCGGCTCTTAAGCGAATTCCTCGAAAAAGAGATCGATGAGATGAATGAACACAACATCCGCTTTATGGCGATCGGTCGCCTGGAGGAACTCCCCGATTTTGTTCGGGAGCGTCTCTGGAAGACCATTCAGGCCACCTCTCAAAATACGGGTCTCGTGCTTAACCTCGCCCTGAATTATGGAGGGCGTTCCGAAATTATCGATGCGACGAAAAAAATTGTTCAAAATGTGAAAGAAGCGAAGATGTCGGTCGACGCCATTAATGAAGAATCCTTCTCAAAATTTCTCTATACGGACGGGATACCGGATCCCGACCTTCTGATTCGGACGAGTGGGGAAATGCGGATCTCCAATTTTCTCCTCTGGCAGATTTCTTACAGTGAGATCGTGGTCACGAAGAAACTCTGGCCCGATTTTGACAGAAGCGATCTTGAAAAGGCGATTCAGGAGTTTCAAAGTCGGGAACGGAGATTCGGTGCCACGGAGGCCATCAGCCGAAAATAAACGCCCATGTTTATCCTGCGGTTCTTGAGTTCGGTCGCCTGGCTCGCGTTTTCTTATGCGGTCATTTACCTTTTCCCGCTATGGGTCTTTCGTCTGGTGGTGACGGCCCTGGTGGGGCTCGGGCTCTTTGAATTTTATTCGCTGGCGGAAAAAAAGGGATTTCGGGTCGGAAAATATTTTGCGACGGCGATGGGGGTGCTTGTTCCCCTTTTGGCCTATCAGCAAGATCTGACGCCAAAGACGTTGGCCGCGTATCCCTTTTTTTCAGTTCTCTTTTTTCTGGTTTTTTTCGGCTACCAGTTTGCGAAGGGAAAGAATGAAGGTTCTCTTGCCGGCCTTTCAGTCACCGTTGCGGGAATTGTGTATGTGTCGGTTCTTTTCAGTTTTCTCATTCCCCTTCGCATCGAAGCGAGCCATTGGGTGGCGTATCTATTGCTCGTGACGAAAGGGGGAGATATCGGGGCGTACGTTGTCGGGTCAGCAGTGGGAAGACATCCGCTGACCCCTCGGGTCAGTCCCAATAAAACCATTGAGGGGTCCATCGCGGGAATTTTCACGAGTGTCGTGGTGAGCCTTTTTGCGTTTCAATTTCTCTTAAGAGGCCATCTCCCGTTTGCGGTCGGAGAGGCGTTCCTCTGGGTCGCGTTTGCCTCACTCGGGCTCCTCTTAGGGATCGTGGGACTTCTCGGCGATCTGGCAGAGTCTTTGATCAAGCGGGACTGTCAAACCAAGGATGCCCGAGAATTTATTCCGGGGATGGGAGGTATCCTGGATGTGATCGACAGTCTCCTTTTCACGACACCTCTTTTTTATGCGGTGGTGAGGTTTTTTCGATGAAACGGATTTCAATTCTCGGTTCAACCGGTTCCATCGGTGTCAATGCCCTGGAAGTCATCTCAGCGCATCCGGAGGAGTTTGAGGTCGTCGCGCTCGCGTGCAGAGAGCATGCAGGGCTTTTGGCAGAGCAGGCGAAACGCTTCCATCCCCACTATGTCGGCATTGTCGATGAATCCCAAGTCGCTCATCTGAAAGAAAAACTCGATTCACGAGTGGAGATCCTTGTCGGACAGAAAGAGATTGAACTTCTGGGCGGACTTAGGGAAAGCGACTTGGTCTTGATCGCGATCGGCGGGGCCGAAGCATTGCCTCCAACGCTAGAGGCGATTCGGAAGGGGAAGCGGGTCGCCATTGCGAATAAGGAGTCGTTGGTCATGGCAGGGGATCTTCTGATTCAAGAAGCAAAGAAATCGGGGGCCTTTCTTCTCCCCGTTGACAGTGAACACAACGCGATTTTTCAGTGTTTGGAGGGGAAAGATCGGACTCTTCTTCAGCGGATTTATCTCACAGGATCGGGAGGACCTTTACGGAAGCGTTCCAAGGAAAGTTTCGGTTCTTTGACCCAAGAAGAAGTGCTGGAGCATCCGAAGTGGAAGATGGGGAGAAAAATCACCGTCGATTCTGCCACACTCATGAACAAGGGGTTGGAAGTCATCGAGGCGCGGCACCTTTTCCATCTCGCCGTCGATCAGATCGAAGTGCTGATCCATCCCGAGGCGGTGATCCATTCGATGGTGGAATTTGTAGATGGATCTGTTCTCGCACAACTGGCGGTGACAGACATGAAGTTGCCGATTCAATACGCCTTAAGTTATCCGGACCGTCTTCCGGGAAGTGTCCCAAGTCTCAATTTCAAGGAGGTGGGGGCACTCCATTTTGAAAATCCTGACGTGGACAAATTTCCGTGTCTTCGTATTGCGTATGAAGTGGCGCATGAAGGGGGAAGCACTCCTTGCGCCTTGAATGCAGCCAATGAAGAGGCGGTACGGGCGTATCTGTCCGGAGGGCTTCCTTTCGTCAAGATCCCGGCTCTGATTGAAAAGGTTTTGTCGAAACATAAGAACATGAACGCACCGACGTTGGAGGAAATTCTGGCGGACGATCAATGGGCTAGAGAAGAAGCCCACCGGCTGCTCAAAACCATTTAGATGTTTTCCATCATCCTTTTTGCGGCTGTTTTGAGTATTCTCATCCTTGTCCATGAGTGGGGCCATTTCTTTGTAGCGAAGCGGCTCGGCATTCGGGTGGAACGATTCTCCCTCGGATTTGGGCCAAAGGTTTTCAGCATCAAAGGAAAAGAGACGGAGTATCAACTCTGCTATTTTCCATTGGGCGGCTATGTCAAGATGGCGGGGGAGACAAGGGACGAGCCCCTCAAGGGAGAGAGATGGGAATATCTTTCCCGTTCGGTCTGGGAGCGGTTTGCCGTCGTTTTTGCGGGTCCTTTTCTCAATTATGCTTTGGCCTTTTTTGTTTTTACGGTCGTTTTTGTAGTTGGAAATCCGCAGATAACCTCCAAGATTGGGAAAGTGATGGAGGGATATCCTGCCGAAGAAGCGGGGATCCAGGAGGGGGACCGCGTTCTTTCGGTGAGCGATCAAAAGGTAAAGTATTGGGAAGAGGTTACCTCCCTCATTCACGGAACCCCAGAGGAGGGGGTGATCCGGGTGGCGGTTTTGCGGGATCGCAAAGAACTCACTTTCACGCTCCGCCCAAAGCGCGTCGAAGAGAAAAACCTTTTTGGAGAGAAGAAAAAATTTTCTCTCATCGGCATCTCTGCCTCCGATGAGGTGATCCTTGTGCATTATCCGCTTCCTCAGGCGATCGGCATGGCAGGAAAACAGATGGGTCAATTAACGTTTTTAACCTTCAAGGCGATCGGCCGGATGCTCACAGGACATCTGGCGATGAAAGAATCGCTCACGGGACCGATCGGGATCTTTGTCATCACAGAACAGGCGGCACGTCTCGGCATCCGCTACCTCTTGCAGATGATCGGCGTCTTGAGCGCCTCACTGGCCATCTTTAACGTCCTCCCGATCCCGGTCTTGGATGGCGGGCATCTGTTTTTCTTGGTGCTTGAACGGTTGAAGGGAAAACCGGTGAGTGAGCGGATTCAAGAATTATCGCGGCAGGTGGGGATGACGCTTCTCATCGGACTCATGCTCATTGTTTTTTACAACGACTTTTCACGATTCAAGGTATTTGAAAAAATGTTCGACTTTTTTGGAGGTTTCTAATGCCGATTGAAAGGAGAAAAACGAGACAGATCCATGTGGGGCCTGTCGCCATTGGAGGAGGCTCACCGATCTCGATCCAATCGATGACCAAAACCCATACGCATGATGTCGAGGGAACGGTCCGGCAGATTCGTGAGTTGGAGAAGGCGGGGTGTGACATCGTTCGGGTTGCAGTTCCCGATAAGCCCTCGGCCGAGGCGATCAAGAAAATCAAGGTGGCCATTAAAATCCCTTTAATCGCAGATATCCATTATGATCACCGCCTGGCTCTTGTGGCCCTTGAGGGAGGCGCAAACGGGATCCGTTTAAACCCCGGAAACCTCAAGGAGGAAGATCGTATTCGACAAATCATTGATGCGGCAAAGGCGCACAAGGTCGCTATCCGGATAGGCGTCAATGCCGGTTCGGTCGATGCGGTCTATCCGAAAGAAGGGCCTCTTCGCCATGAGGCGAGAGAGGCCTTTATCCAAAAAATGATCCATCGGGGAGTGGAGTACCTTCGCTTTTTTGAAAGACATCATTTTACGGAACTGAAGATTTCGATGAAACTTTCAAATGTTCAAGATACGATTGAATCTTACCGTCGGATGGCAAAGGTTTCCGATTATCCTTTTCATCTGGGTGTGACAGAAGCGGGACTCCCGCGCGACGGGGCGATCAAATCGGCGCTCGGGATCGGTGCCCTTCTTCTCGAAGGGATCGGCGATACCCTTCGTGTCTCCCTCACGGGAGATCCGGTTGAGGAAGTGGAGGTTGGGAAGCGCATTTTGCAGTTCCTCGAACTTCGGGACTTTGGTCCGGAACTGATCGCCTGTCCCTCCTGCGGCCGGGCGGACATCGATCTCATTCAACTCGTGGAGGCGGCGGAGAAGCGTTTGCGCGAGCTGGGAAAATCTCAAGCAGATCTCGTTGGAGTGAAGATCGCCCTCATGGGGTGCGAAGTGAACGGTCCCGGGGAGGCGAAGGATGCGGATATCGGCATCGCCGCAGGAAAAGGTCAGGGAATGATTTTTAAAAAGGGGCAAATGATCCGGCGCGTCAAGGAAAGTGAGATGGTCGAAGCCCTCGTGCAGGAGATGTTGAATATAGAACGTACCTCGTGAAGCGTATCTCGTATTTCGCTTCACGCTTCACGAACGACGAGCGACGACACAATGAAGTGGTCCAATAGTTTTATCCAGACGCAGAAAGAAAACCCTTCCGATACGGAGGCGGTCAGCCACAGGCTCATGATCCGCTCGGGCCTCATCCGTCAACTCGCCTCAGGGACCTATTCTTATCTGCCGCTCGGTCTTCGGGCCCTCCGGAAAGTGGAGACGATCATCCGGGAGGAAATGAACCGTGAGGGGGCGGCGGAACTACTTCTTCCAGCGCTTCAGCCGGCAGAGCTTTGGGAGGCGACCGGCCGTTTTGAGGTCTTGGGAGAAGATATGATCTCTTTCAAAGACCGTCATGGAAAACTGAACGTCCTCGGACCAACCCACGAAGAGGTCATTACAGACCTTGTGAGGAAAGAGGTAAAAAGTTACCGACAGCTTCCTTTAATGCTTTACCAGATTCAGACAAAATTCCGGGACGAGGCGCGACCCCGATTCGGGGTCGTCCGGAGTCGTGAATTTATCATGAAGGATGCCTATAGCTTTGATGCGGACGAGAAAAGCCTCTCAGAAAGTTACGAGAAGATGTTAGGGGCGTACCGAAGAATTTTTAGTCGCTGCGGAGTCACAACACTTCTCGTGGAGGCAGATCCCGGCATCATGGGGGGGAGTCGATCCCATGAATTTCTGGTTCCGACCGAGAGCGGGGAGGAGGTTGTCGGATATTGCGAGTCCTGTCAGTCCACCTGGCCTCTGGGAGAGGAGACTTCGGCCATCTGTCCGAAATGTCACAACAAGGGCGTGACGAAGCGGGGCCTCGAGATCGCCCATATCTTTCAGCTCGGGACAAAATATACGGAACCTCTCGGTGCCACCTATCTCGATCATGAGGGGAATCGCAGGCCGATGCTCATGGGTTGTTACGGCATCGGGGTGAACCGCGTCGTCGCTTCCATCATTGAGCAGCACCATGACGAAAATGGAGTCATTTGGCCGCGGTCGGTGGCACCGTTTCAAATCCTCATTCTTCCCCTCGTTTCAGAGGAATCTTGCGTGAGGCTTTCGGTGGAAATCTATGAGGAAGCGACCCGGCGGGGATGGGAGGTCCTTTTGGATGACCGACCCGAACGGCCCGGCATCAAATTCAAAGACGGGGATCTGATCGGGATTCCGATTCAGGTCGTCCTCGGAGAGACCTTTCTCAAAGAGGGGAAAATTGAGATGAAGCGGCGGGACGATGGGAAGACGTTCACTGTCTCTCGCACAGAACTCTTTGAAAAATTAGATGCTTTATTGCGGACTTCCAATGCGGAAAGTAACACCGGCATCGCCTCTCAAGGGACTACGGCAACGCTCCTTCTGACACTTCGGGAAGCGATTTCCGGAATCCTTGAAGAGAAACAGGCGGAACTGATTGAGATGACTTACCGGCGAGAAGGTCCGCAGCATGTCCTCCGCCTCCTTGTAGATACGCCGGGGGGGATCACTTTGAATGAGTGCGCCCTCTTGAATCAGGAGATCGGTCAGCTGCTCGATGAAAGAAACCTGATCGAAGAGAGTTATCTTTTGGAAGTCTGTTCCCCGGGCTTGGATCGACCTCTCGTGAGTGAACGTGATTTTCGGAGAGTGATCGGCCAATCGGTTCGCCTCGTACTTAAAAAACCTTTTTTGGGGAAGACCGATTTTGAAGGGGTGTTGGAAGAGGTGGTGGACGGAAAGATTATTTTACGGATCGCGCCACAGAGAAAGATTGAACTCCCCCTTGAAGCCCTTTCAAGAGGAAAAAGAATCATTGAATTCTGAGGCGACTTCACCATGAATGGAGAATTGTTATCCGTTTTAGATCATATTGAGCGGGAGAAGGGGATTAAGCGAGAAGTCTTGATCCAAGCGGTGGAGGCTGCCCTTATTTCTGCAGCCCGAAAGGTGGTTGGAAAAAAGACAACCGATGATATCACCGTGAAGATCAATCCAAAGACCGGAGAGATCAAGATCCTTTCCGGAGAAACCGAAGTGGCCTCCCAAGAGTTCAGCCGGATCGCGGCCCAGACCGCCAAACAGGTCATTATTCAAAAAATCCGTGAGGCGGAACGGGATGTGGTCTTCAACGATTTTCAGAATCGGGTAGGGAGTATTGTAAGCGGCAGCGTCCACCGTCTTGAGAATGGGAATGTCATCGTTGACCTCGGAAAGACCGAGGCGCTTCTTCCCCGGCGGGAACTTCCTCCCAATGACGAGTACCGCCAGGGGGATCGCATTAGGGCCTACGTGCTAGAGGTCAAGAAAACGGCTCGCGGGCCTCAGATCATTCTTTCGAGGACCCATGCGGATCTCGTCCGTCGACTTTTTGAACTGGAGGTTCCTGAAATTGACGAGGGAATTTTGGAAATCAAGTCGATTTCGCGTGAGCCGGGAGAACGGACGAAAATCGCGGTCTATTCCAAAGACGAGAGGGTCGATTGTGTAGGAGCTTGCGTGGGGATGCGCGGTTCCCGCGTCAAGGAGATTATCAAAGAACTCCACGGGGAGAAAATCGATATTGTCCGATACAGTGACGATGTCCGTGAGTACATCGGGGCCTCTCTTTCTCCGGCCAAGGTGCACGACATGGAAATCGATAAGGAGCACGGAAAGGCTCTCGTGATCGTTGAGGATGACCAGCTTTCTCTTTCGATCGGAAAGAAAGGGCAAAATGTGCGGTTGGCTGCGAAGCTCACCGGCTGGGACATTGACATTAAATCGAAGTCTGAACTGGCGAAGGAAAAGGACGTCGGGGTTGAAGAGCTTTCCGGCGTCGGCCCCAAAATGAAAGCCGCACTCACAGAGGCAGGGTTTGCGACTGTTTCTTCCATCGCTTCGGCCACTCCTGAGACGCTCATGAAGGTCAAGGGGGTTGGAGAAAAGACCGCTCAAAAACTTTTGAATAATGCGAAAAAGATGGTCGAGAAGTTGCGGTGGGTGCCAAAGGCAGCGACACCTCCGCGAGATATTTTGAGTGAACGGATGAAAGAGGTCGCCGCGGAAGAAGAGGCGCAGTCAAAGGCGGGAAAAGAAAAGACAGAAGGGACTGAGACTTCATGAACATTCACGTCCATGAATTGGCAAAGACACTCGGACTCTCCAGCAAAGAACTCATTGAGAAATTGCACCGGATGAAAGTGGAGGTCAAGAGTCACATGAGCGTCGTTCCTCCCGAGGCGGTCCAGCTTCTGAAAAAGAAAGAGGTCAAGGAAGCGCCGAAGGTGCCGGTGAAGCCGACTGTTCCACCGGTTCAAAAAGTGTCGCCTCCTCCCCCCGTCGCCAAAGCCCCCGTCCCCACCGTCGTGAAAGTGCCAGAGGTCAAGGAACCTGAGAGACCGAAAGTCCTTCAACCGGTGCAGGTCCAATTTCCAATCACGGTCAAGGATCTTTCTATCAAAGTGGGGGTTAAACCGAGCGAACTCATCAAATCGCTCATGCAGCGAAAGATCTTTGTCACCATCAACCAAGCGTTGGATGAAACAGTTGCCAAAGAACTTGGAAAGGAATTCGGATTCCAGCTCGAGAAGCTTCCCACGATGGAAGAAGCGCTCATTCTTGAGCATGAAACGAAAGATGCGAAAAATTTAAAACCGCGGGCACCGGTCGTGACGCTCATGGGTCACGTCGATCATGGGAAGACTTCGCTCTTGGATGCGATCCGCAAAAGTGAAGTCGCGGCAGGAGAGGCAGGCGGGATTACCCAACATATCGGTGCCTATGAGGTGGACTTGGGAAAGGGTCATGTGACATTCTTGGATACGCCGGGACATGAGGCCTTCACGGCCATGCGGGCTCGGGGGGCGAACGTGACGGACGTGGTGGTACTTGTGGTGGCTGCCGACGACGGGGTGATGCCCCAGACAGAAGAAGCGATTGACCATGCCCGCGCCGCTGGAGTGACTATTGTCGTGGCGATCAATAAATGTGATCTTCCCAGTGCGAATCTGGATCGGGTGAAAAAACAACTGACCGAACGGGGACTGGTGCCGGAGGAATGGGGAGGGAAGACGATCATGGTTCCTGTTTCTGCGAAGACCCAAGAGGGGATTCCGAACCTTCTTGAAATGTTATTGCTCGAAGCAGAACTTCTTGAACTGAAAGCAGACCCGACGAGGTTCGCAAAAGGGACGG
This sequence comes from Candidatus Omnitrophota bacterium, assembly GCA_016206785.1. Lineage (GTDB taxonomy): Bacteria > Omnitrophota > Gorgyraeia > JACQQV01 > JACQQV01 > JACQQV01. Next base: position 12,131 of record JACQQV010000005.1, on the reverse strand, counting down.
TCATTGAAAGTGAACTTTCGAAGGGGAAAGGACCGGTGGCAACGGTCCTCATCCAAAACGGCTCGCTCAAGATAGGGGATTTCGTCGTCTGCGGTCCCTATTATGGGAAAGTGCGGGCGATGGTCGATCATAAAGGACATCGGATTGAAACAGCACCCCCCTCCCAGCCGGTGGAGATCTCAGGTCTTTCCGGTGTTCCCAAGGCGGGGGAGCATTTCTACGTCGTCCAAGATGAGAGAAGGGCAAGAGAAATTACAACGGTACGCCAGGAGGAGAAACGGCGGGAAGAGAGGGTCGGCCCTGCCCGTCACATCACCCTTGAAGATCTCCACACCCGCATTCAAGAAGGAAAGGTGAAGGAGGTCAAATTTGTTTTGAAGGCCGATGTTCAAGGATCCTTGGAAGCCCTTAAGGGAGAACTTTCCAAGATCGACTCTAAAGATGTCAAACTCACCATTATCCATAGTGGCATGGGTGACATCAATGAGTCCGATATCATGCTTGCGGCCGCCTCGGACGCCGTCGTCATCGGTTTCCATGTGGGCGAGCTCCCAAGGGCCGAGGCGATCGCCAAGGAAGAAGGGGTCGAGGTCAAGCGGTACACGATTATTTATGAAATCGTCTCTGACATCAAACTTGCCATGGAAGGGTTGTTGGAGCCAACGACCAAGGAGACCTTCCTCGGCCGTGCAGAGGTTAAACAGGTCTTTAAAATTTCAAAAGTTGGGAATATTGCAGGATGTCTTGCCGTCAAGGGGAAACTGGTTCGGGCGGGCACTCCTGTCGTCCGCATCATCCGGAATAAAGAGACCGTCTTTGAAGGAAAACTCGCGGCACTGAAGCGCTTTAAAGATGATGTGAAAGAGATCGCAGAGGGCCAGGAATGCGGCATCTCCATCGAGAATTTCAAAGACTACCAGGTGGGTGACTTCATCGAACTGTATCAATTGGAGAAGGTGGCTCGGAAACTTGAAGTCTAATCAGTGGCAATCATCAATAACCAAATTCCAAACACCAAATAATCACCAATGACCAAACTCCAGGTTTGATTATTGGATATTGGTGTTTGGAGCTTATTTGGTTATTGTGATTTGGTATTTGGTTATTTTTAATTCACAAGGGGGTGTTGTTTGTCTACTAGAAAGCGCGTTTTAAGCGGGATGCGGCCCACCGGCGAACTCCACCTAGGTCACTGGGTGGGGGCGCTTCAAAATTGGAAGAAACTGCAAGAGACCTACGATTGCTTTTTCATGGTCGCGGACTACCATGCGTTCATGAGTGAGTACGAAGCACCTTCGGAGATTGAACGGACGGTCAAGGAGAATGTGGCCGACTGGATCGCCTGTGGCATCGATCCTACCCGAAGCGTCATCTTTCGTCAGTCCGATGTCCCAGAACATTTGGAGCTCTACATGATCCTTTCGGTCATCACCCCCCTCGGGTGGGTGGAGCGCGTTCCGACCTATAAAGAACAGCTGCGAGAAATTCAGGGAAGGGATCTTACCACTTATGGATTTTTGGGCTATCCGGTGCTTCAGGCTGCAGATATTCTCCTTTACAAGGCTGAAGTGGTTCCGGTGGGAGAGGACCAGGTGGCCCATCTGGAGTTGGCGCGCGAAATCGTGAGACGCTTCAAATCTCTTTACAAGGAGAGTCCCTTTCCGGAACCGAAAGAACTGTTAACCGAAAGTTCGAAACTCCTTGGGATTGATGGGCGGAAGATGTCGAAGAGCTATCAAAACGCCATCGCTCTTTCAGCATCTCCGGAGGCGATCCGGAAAGCGACGCAGAAGATGTTTACCGATCCCCTCCGGATCAAAATGACCGATCCGGGGCACCCCGAAACGTGCAATGTTTGTAACTATTATAAAGTTTTTGCGCCTGAGCGAGCCGCGATCGTCTGGGAGGAATGTAGAAGTGCCAAGCGCGGCTGCGTCGAGAATAAGACAGAACTCGCAGAAGTACTAATTGAGGCGACCGAGGAGATTCGCAAGAAACGCACCGCCCTTCTCAAAGAGAGCGGGGAGATTGCCAAGTTCCTCAAGGAGGGGAAAGAGAAGGCGCGTGCTATCGCCTCAGAGACGATGAAGGAAGTGCGGCATCTGGTGTGGAAGCATGACTTATAAAGTCAAGTTGGAACTCTTTGAAGGGCCGCTCGATCTTCTCCTTTATCTGATTAAAAAAGAAGAAGTGGATATTACGGACATCCCGATCGCAAAAATCACCGGACAGTATCTGGAATATCTGGAAGTCATGAAGCTTCTCGATCTGGAGATTGCCGGAGAGTTTCTCGTGATGGCGGCGGAACTGATGCGGATCAAATCGCGGATGCTTCTTCCTCCGGAAGAGCAGCTTGTTGAGGAGGAAGAAGAGGAGGATCCCCGCGCAGAACTGGTCCGGAGACTTTTGGAATACCAGAAATTCAAGGAAGCAGCCAACCGTTTAGGGCACCTTGAGGCGAGCCAGAAAGAGATCTTTACCCGGCCCTTTCAAAAATATAGCGAGGTGGATGAAGAAGGGGAGACCTATTTTGAAACCGGCATCTTTGATCTCCTTTCCGCTTTCTCCAAGATTCTCCAGCGGATGCCGAAGAAGATGCTCTATGAAATTGTGAAGGACGAATTTACAGTGGAAGGAAAAGTTCACGAGATTTTTCATCTTTTGGTCACGGAACCGGTTCTTTATTTTTCAAAACTCTTCGAGAAGGCCAAAAATCGCCTTGAGGTCGTGGCGACCTTTCTCGCAATCCTGGAGCTCATTCGCCTCCAGGAGATTCTGGTGAGGCAAAAAACAGTTTTTGGGGAAGTCGAAATTCTACGCAACAAAGATAAAATCGAATCAGGGGTGAGGGAAGGCGAGACCCAAGCATGAATGAACATGCTCAGAGTATCATCGAAGCCCTTCTCTTTGTGAGCGAATCCCCCGTATCGGCCGAGCAGATCGGCATGGTCCTTGAAGACCTTGAGCCTTCGGAGATCCGTTCGTTGATCGAAGCCTTAAAGAAAGACTATGAAGGTTCCAAACGGAGCCTTGTGATTCAAGAGGTGGCGGGAGGGTACCAGATGACCACAAATCCTCTCTATGCGCCATGGCTCAGGAAGTTTCTGAAGAAGACACGGGGGGAGAAACTCTCTGGACCCTCGCTTGAGACCCTTGCGATCGTCGCCTATAAACAACCGGTCACCCGTCAAGAAATTGAATTTATTCGAGGGGTGAATGTTGAGGGAGTTTTAAAGTCTCTTCTCGAAAAAAGGCTGATTCGCATTGCAGGGAGGAAGGAAATCATTGGGCGCCCGCTTCTCTATGGAACGAGTCGGGAGTTTTTGGAGTATTTCGGCCTCAATAGTCTCGAGGAACTTCCGCCCCTCGAAGAGTTTGTTCAACAAAGTGAGAAAATGGAGGAGGCGGCACTTCCACAGGAAGCGCTTTCACCCTCACCGGAGAAACCTGATGAGTCTAAAGAAATTACGTCGTGAGATTGATCAGATTGATGAAAAAATCCTGTTGCTTCTGAACCGGCGGGCAGGACTTACCCTCCGCATCGGCCATTTGAAGACGAGAGAGGGGGGGAATGTCTTTGACCCCACTCGCGAGCGGGAGATTTATGAAAAGGTAAGCCGTCTCAGTCGAGGACCACTCTCCGCAGAGACGGTACGGGCGATCTATCGAGAGGTGATCTCCGGCGCGAGGGCGTTAGAGAAGTCGCTCGTGATTGCGTACCAAGGCCCCCCCTTAAGCTACGCCCATTTGGCGGCTCAAAAGGTGTTTGGCTCTCAGGTCTCTTACACCGACGTCATGACCATTGGGGATGTCTTCACCGAAGTGGAGCGGGACCGGGCCGATTACGGGACGGTTCCGATTGAGAATTCTATTGAGGGAACAGTGGGATATACCCTGGACCGTTTCACCGATACGGAACTGACGATCTGTTCAGAAGTTTTCCTAAAGATCGACCATTGTCTCATTGGTCGTGCGAAGACGATGAACAAGGTGAAAAAACTTTATTTTCATCCGCAGGCTTTCGCCCAGTGCCGCAGTTGGCTGGAGGAAAATCTTTACCACTTGAAACCTCGAGACTCTGTGGAGGCGTTGAGTACCAGTATGGCCGCGTCCATGGCCTCCCATCACGCGGACAGCGCCGCCATCGCCCATGAGGACGCGGCACGTCAGTATGGGCTACGGGTCCTCGCCCGATCGATCGGAGAGAGCCACCGCAACGTGACCCGTTTTCTTCTCGTTGGGAAAAATGGATCGGGTCGAACAGGGCGGGACAAAACCTCCGTGATGTTTTCCATCAAAGATAGAATCGGGGCACTTCATGATATCCTCGTTCCCTTCAAGAAAAATGGGATCAATCTCACCAAGATCGAATCGAGGCCTTCCCGAAAGAAACCTTGGGAGTATTATTTCTTCGTGGATCTGAAAGGGCACAAGGAAGAGAAGAAGGTGAGACAGGCGATCACTTCCCTTGAGAAACATTGCACCTTTTTGAAGATTTTGGGGTCCTATCCCGCCCGATGACTATTGCTTTGGCACGAAAGTCTCTCGATCTCATTACGCCGTATAAGCCGGGCAAACCGATCGAAGAACTCAAAAGGGAATTGGGCTTAAAAGAGGTGATTAAACTCGCCTCCAACGAGAACGCGTTGGGACCTTCCCCCAAAGCGCTCAAGGCGATTCAGAAAACACTTCGAGACCTCAACCGCTATCCGGATTCCGACGCCCACCTCCTTAAGAAGAAGCTCGCTTCCCGTCTCGGTGTGAAGGAGTCGATGGTCATTGCGGGGAACGGATCGGATGAAATTATTCTTCTTGCGCTACGCGCGTTTGTGGAGGGAGGGGAAGAAGTTGTCGTGGCGAATCCCACCTTCCTCATTTATGAGATCGCCTCTCGCGTCGCTGGCGCAAAAGTCATCGAGGTCCCGCTTAAAAACTTTCGATACGATCTTCCCCGGATGAGAGAGGCAGTGAGTGCCCGAACCAAGATGGTCTTTATCGCCAATCCTGATAATCCAACGGGAACCTATGTCACCCGGGGAGAGGTGGAAGCATTTTTGAAGGATCTTCCGAAAGAGGTCATCGTTTTCTTTGACGAGGCCTATTTTGAATTTGTCCAGGAGAAGGAGTATCCGGACACACGGAAATATCTTTCAAAGCACTCCGTGATCATTACCCGGAGTTTTTCAAAGGCCTACGGACTCGCAGGGGTTCGGATCGGTTATGGCATCTCGAATCCAGAGATCATCGATTATTTGAACCGGGTACGGGAACCGTTCAATGTGAATTCACTCGCTCAGGCAGCGGCCCTGGCCGCCCTAGAGGATCGGACTCACTTAGAACGGACTCGAAGACTTGTAAGGGAAGGGAAAAATTATCTTTATCGTCACTTCGATGAGTTAGGCCTCCGGTATATCCCGAGCCAGACCAATTTTATTTTGGTGAATGTCGGGGATGGCAAACCCCTCTATGAGAAACTCCTTAAATTTGGAGTGATCGTGCGCGACATGGGGGCGTGGAAATTAGACGCCTTTATCCGGGTCACCATCGGGAAAAGCGATGAGAACAAACGGCTGATCCGGGTCCTCAAAAAAATTCTCTAACCAAAGGAGCGTTTCATGATCATCGTCTTTAAACCTGAAGCGACAGAAAAACAGATCCAGCATGTGCTGGAAAAGGTAAAAACATCTGGGTTCCCCGTCGATATCAACCGAGGGGCGGAGCGGACGATTATTGGCATTAAGGGAAAGATCGATCAGGTGGCGAGACTTCGGATCCAACCTTTTGAAGCCTTTCCCGGCGTCGAAAAGGTGGTTAGCATCTCAGCCCCTTTCAAGCTCGTTTCAAGACAGTACAAGCCTCAAGATACAGTGATCGATATCGAAGGGATCAAGATTGGTGGAAAAAAAGTCGTGGTGATGGCGGGACCCTGTTCGGTCGAGAGCCGTGAAATCATGCTGGAAGTGGCGAAGAAGGTCAAACTGGCGGGGGCGAGGATTTTGCGGGGAGGGGCCTTCAAACCCCGCACCTCTCCTTACAGCTTCCAAGGGCTCGGCGAGGAGGGGTTGCAGTATCTCCACGAGGCGAAGGAGAAAACAGGACTTCCCATCGTGACGGAACTCATGGATCCGCGACAGATCGCTCTGGTTGAAAAATACGCGGACATTCTTCAAATCGGCGCACGCAACATGCAGAATTTTGATCTGTTAAAGGAGGTAGGTCGTTCCAAAAAACCGGTGCTGCTTAAGCGGGGAATGGGTTCGACCGTCGAAGAACTCCTCATGTCTGCCGAGTATATCGTCTCGGAGGGAAACCCCCATGTCATCCTCTGCGAAAGAGGGATCCGTACCTTTGAGAGTGCAACCCGGTTTACCCTCGACATTAATGCAATTCCTGTCATCAAACAGCTCAGTCATCTCCCGGTGGTCGCTGATCCGAGTCATGCCACCGGTCAGCGGTCACTGGTCGCCTCTGTGGCCAAGGCGGCGCTCGCGGCCGGTGCCGACGGCCTCATCATCGAAGTTCACACCAACCCGGAGATCGCCAAGTCTGATGGGCCTCAGTCGCTTCTGCCGTCGATGTTCTCGGATCTGATGGAAGAGTTGAAAAAGGTCGGTCACGCCATCGGACGGGAAATTTGAAAATGTTTCATCGTGTCGCGATTCTTGGAGTAGGGCTCATCGGTGGATCTTTGGGGCTCTCCATCCGTAAAAAGCGGTTGGCCAAAGAGGTGGTGGGGGTCTGTAAGACATCCCGTTCCGTCGCCCTCGCGAAAAGGAGGGGGGCGATTGATTGGGGAACAACCCTCCCGTTGCGCGCGATCCAAGGGGCGGATCTCGTCATCTTGGCGACACCGATACGGGTCATTCCGCACCTGGTTCGGAGCATTGCTCGGCGATTGAAGCCGGGATGTCTTCTCACAGATGTGGCGAGCACCAAGGGATCTCTGACGATGGAAATCGAAGAACTCCTCCCTTCCCATGTCTCCTTCGTAGGGTCTCACCCGATGGCGGGGCGGGAGACAAGGGGAGTCTCTCATGCGATCCCGACCCTCTTTGAAGGGAACATCTGTTTCGTCACTCCCACCCGGCACACCTCTTCTTCTTCTCTTCGAACGATTCGTGAATTCTGGAGGCGGATCGGATGCCGGGTCAAGGTGGTTAAACTCAAAGAACATGACCGGATCGTCTCCTCGTTGAGTCACCTGCCCCATCTCTTGGCGGCCCTTCTCGTCCTCAATGCCGAGGGGATTGAATGGGCCGGAACAGGATTTAAAGACATGACGCGGATCGCCTCTTCCGATCCATGGCTTTGGCGGGATATCCTCCTTTCCAATCAGCGGGAAATCTTGAGATCCTCCCGTCAGTTTCGAAAGAGATTCGATCGCGTCACGCGGCATCTTGAAAAAAAGGATGCCGAAGCGATCCTTCATCTGTTTGAAAAGGCAAAGCACCTTCGAGACCGTCTCGTACGATAATGCTCTATTCTTTTCTTCGTCCATTGGCCATCCTTCTTGTGAAACTCCTTTTCCGAATTGAAGTAACCGGTCGGGAGTTTATTCCCAGAAAAGGGGGTCTCCTCCTCGTGAGCAATCATGCCTCCTATGTGGATCCTGTCGTTCTTGGCGTCGCCTGTCCGCGTCCTCTTTATTTTTTCGCACGGTGGGGGCTTTTTCAGAATCCTTTGTTTGGTGCCTTGATCCGCGCCCTTCACGCCTTTCCGGTCCGTGTCGGTCGGACAGACAAAGAGGCAATTCTCGAATCGATCGAGAAACTGATAGAGGGGAAAACGGTGGTCCTCTTTCCAGAAGGGTCCCGGAGTTGGGACGGTTCCTTGCGTCAGGGTCATACAGGGGCAGGACTCCTTGCGGTAAGATCCAGGGTGCCGGTTCTTCCTGTCTATATTCAAGGAAGCCATGAGGCCCTTCCCCGCGGTGCAAAAATGATTCGCCCCAAGAAGATCTCCGTTCATTTTGGGAAACCCCTCTCCTTCCATCACTTCACAGAGCCTCCTCTGGGGAAAGGGGAATCCTCAGACAAACTTCTCAAAAGCCGCCACGACACCTATCAGAAGATTGCGGATCAGTTGATGCAAGCGATCCGCCAAATAAAAGACTTGACAGAATAGGCCTCTTTCGTCATAATACACTTTTAAATTTCACTTTAGAGGGTTTTCGCATGTTTGAGGAGTTTAGCGTTAAAACATTGGACAAAGATAGGAACGAAAGCATAAGCGTGGATTTATCAAAGGCTTATGAAGAAAGCCTTCGCGATATTAAGGAGGGCCAGGTGGTGAAAGGGAAGATTATCGCCTTAACCTCCAAAGAAGCCCTTGTGGATGTGAAATATAAATCCGAAGGGTACATCCCCCTTCATGAATTTTTGGATGCAGGGACCCTGAAGGTAGGGGATGAGGTCGAAGTCCTTTTGGAATCCAAAGAGGATGAAGAAGGACGGATCGTTCTTTCCAAGAGAAAGGCGGAACGAAGCCAAGGATGGGACCGTGTCATCTCCCGATGCCACGAAGGGGATCTGGTGGAAGGGAAAGTGACAAAGAAGGTGAAGGGAGGCCTCATGGTGGATATCGGAGTGGAAGCCTTTCTTCCCGCCTCACTCGTCTCCCTCAAAGGATTTACCAATGTCAACCAATTTCTCGGCCAAACCTTAAAATGCAAAGTCATCAAGATCAATAAGGCCCGGAAAAATATCGTGGTCTCTCGCAAGGAAGTTCTCCAAGAGGAAATGGACAAACAGCGAGAGAAAATTCTTTTAGAACTGAAGACGGGCGAAGTGCGGAACGGGACGGTCAAGAACATTACCGATTTCGGCGCCTTTATTGACCTAGGGGGTGTGGATGGGCTTCTCCATATCACCGACATGAGTTGGGGTCGCATCTCTCATCCCAGCGAACTTCTTTCAGTCGGACAAAAAGTGAATGTGATGATTCTCGATTTTGATAAGGAGACAATGAAGGTTTCCCTCGGCTTCAAACAGACCCAGCCGAGCCCGTGGGAAAATGTTGAGGAAAAATATCCGGTCGGCTCAAAGGTGAGAGGAAAGGTCGTCAATCTTCTTCCTTACGGCGCATTTGTAGAAATTGAGAAAGGGCTTGAGGGACTGGTGCACATTTCAGAGCTTTCTTGGAACCGCCGGGTCACCCATCCAGGAGAAGTGGTGTCGATCGGACAGGAGGTCGAGGCGGTTGTCCTTCATGTAGATCGTCAAAACCAAAAGCTTGCACTCGGAATGAAAAGCCCGGACCAAGATCCCTGGCTGTCGGTTGAGGAAAAATATCCTGTGGGTTCAAAAGTTCAGGGGAAGGTCCGCTCCTTGACCGACTACGGTGCCTTCGTGGAATTGGAAGGGGGTCTCGACGGTCTCGTCGGTATTCAAGATATGTCCTGGACACGGAAGGTGAATCACCCTCGGGATATTTTAAAGAAGGGACAGGAGGTCGAAGCGGCCATCCTTTCTATTGATGCCAAGAATCACAAGGTCGCGTTGGGCTTGAAACAGCTCACCTCCGACCCTTGGCCGGACATTGTTTCCCGTTATTCGGTGGGGATGGTCCTCTCGGGAAAGATCACCAAAGCGACGAAGTTCGGGATCTTTCTTGAATTGGAACAAGGGGTAGAAGGACTTGTCCACATCTCGGAAATCGGGCCGGAGCGAAGCGGAAATCTTGAGCAGAGTTGCAAGGTGGGTGACGCCGTCAAGGCACGGATTATCAAAATCGATACGGATCTGCGTCGCATCGGCTTAAGCCTTAAAAACGTCGAAGAAAAGTAATTTCCACTCTTTTTATGTTAGAATAAGGGCAGGCAAACGCTTGCCCTTTTATTTTTAACCCGAAAACTCGCGAACCGGCGAACTTAAGAATCCTCATGACCCCTGAACAGCAACTCGAAAAAATCAAACGTGGCGCGGTAGAGATCATCCAGGAAAAAGAACTCCTGGAAAAACTCCGTAAGAAAAAGAAGCTCATCGTCAAAGCGGGGTTCGATCCGACCGCCCCGGACATTCATCTCGGTCACACCGTCCTTCTGCGCAAGATGCGCCATTTTCAGGACCTCGGGCACCGCGTGATTTTTTTGATCGGGGATTACACAGGAAGGATCGGGGATCCCACGGGGCGTTCCGAGGTGAGAAAGCCGATGTCCGAAAAAGAGGTGCAGGAAAATGCCAAGACCTATGTCGCTCAGGTCTCTAAAATTCTTGATCGCTCGCAATTAGAGGTGAGATTCAACAGCGAGTGGTTAGGCAAGATGAAATTAGAAGGCATTATTGAACTAACCTCCAAACAGACCGTTGCCCGCGTTCTCGAAAGAGAAGATTTCAGAAAAAGAATTGAAGGTGACCAAGACATTACGCTTCTTGAGTTTATGTATCCTCTTTTTCAAGCGTATGATTCTGTGGCGCTGAAGGCGGATGTCGAGTTGGGTGGGGCGGATCAAAAACTCAACATGCTCATGGGACGCACCCTACAGAAACGGTATGGCCAGGAAGAACAGGTGGTCCTCACAACCCCGCTTTTAGAAGGCCTGGATGGCGTCCAGAAGATGTCCAAGTCACTCGGAAATCAGATCGGGATCAACGAATCTCCGAAAGAGATGTTTGGAAAGGTCATGTCGATTTCGGATGAGATGATGTGGAAATACTACGAGCTCCTCACCGACGAGTCCCTTCCTGCGATAAAAAAACTTCATCCTCGGGAAGCAAAGAAAGAGCTCGCAAGGATCATCGTCGCACAGTATCATGGTCCCAACGCTTCGCAGAAAGCAGAAGAAGAATTCGAGCGGAGCACCGGGAAAGGTCTCCCTCAAGAAAATCCAAAATTCCCATTTGCTTCAGAGATGAAAACAGAGAATGGGCTCGAATATCAATTACCAGTTTTTTTAGCCTCGAGTGGAATGACGGTAAGTCGTGCTGAAGCGAGACGTAAGATCGATGAAAGGGCCTTAAAGTATAATGGAATTTCTTGGACCCATTACACGATTCCCGTCAATCAGGTGAAGGTGGGGGATATCTTTCAGATTGGGAAAAAATCGGTTGAAGTTTCGGGAATTTCGTAGATGAAGACGCGTGACTTACATCGCTTCACTCTGTAAGTCATGGCCTCATTGAAAAATACTTGACAAGCCGGCCGGGGCATGCTAAAACAAAACTAATCGGTCCAGGCCCGATTGTTCCTCTTGACAATACCCATACTCTGTGTTATACTTACAGTTTGGGTTAGGCTAGAAATTGGTCTTCCCAGGAGCGAGGAAAGGGCTTGACTTTCCAATTTGACAGGTTTGGATAATTTATAACCTTTTTAAACGTAGGATGTTGCAAAAAAGCATCGGCTACGATGCTTTTTTTGTCTCTACTTTTTTTCACGCAATTTTTAACATTTTCGAAACATCGTTCTTTGAAAACTGAATAGCCAAGCGGATCCTGAGTTCATGGACGTATGTCCGTCTCAAGAATAACCCCGAGCCGCCAGGCGAGGGGTATCCCTCTGACGGAGGGTTTGATCCTGGCTCAGAGCGAACGCTGGCGGCGTGGTTTAGGCATGCAAGTCGAGCGATCCCGCAAGGGATAGCGGCAAAAGGGTGAGTAACGCGTGGGTAACCTACCCCCGAAATTGGGATAACATGTCGAAAGACGTGTTAATACCGGATGAGACCACGACCCCGCATGGGGTTGAGGGAAAAGGTGGCCGCAAGGCCGTCGATCGGGGATGGACCCGCGTCCTATCAGCTAGTTGGTAGGGTAACGGCCTACCAAGGCGAAGACGGGTAGCTGGTCTGAGAGGATGGTCAGCCACACTGGGACTGAGACACTGCCCAGACTCCTACGGGAGGCTGCAGTCGAGAATCTTTCGCAATGGGCGCAAGCCTGACGATGCGACGCCGCGTGGAGGATGAAGGCCTTCGGGTCGTAAAGCTCTGTCGCCTGGGAGGAAATGTTCAGGCTCTAACATAGTCTGGACAAGACAGTACCAGGAAAGGAAGCCACGGCTAACTCCGTGCCAGCAGCCGCGGTAATACGGAGGTGGCAAGCGTTGTTCGGATTTATTGGGCGTAATGCGCACGTAGGTGGTCATGTAAGTCATCTGTGAAATCCCCCGACTCAATCGGGGAACGTCAGGTG
>JACQQV010000036.1 GCA_016206785.1 Candidatus Omnitrophota bacterium | reverse complement strand
TTTCCCCCCATACGTGAAGCGGGCGGTATATACAGGATGATCTCCTTCGGTCCTCGGCGCATCAAACCGGAGATGCTCGACCCCCTCAACGCCCCGGAGCTCCTTCTCCACCTTCCGCTGGAAGGTTCCAGCGTTCCCCTTTGAGAGGTCCGCTCCGATCAAGAGATCAAAATCGGTGGCGAGAAGCGGGGAGAGGATATCGATATCCTGGGCGCCTGCAGCCACTTCAGAAGGTCCGCCGCCAATCCCGTAATAGTAGACCTTGATGTCATTTTCCCGATGGAGTGAGGTGACGAGCTGACCGAGATTCTTAAGGGTCATTGGATATCCGGGATTCACGAATTTGGTCGCCATCCAGTCAGGAAGCACGACCTTTCCCCCGGAGACGAATGGTGCGATGCTTAACACCTTCCGCCCTCCATCCCCTGCCGCCTCCACCGTCGGAGAAACCACGTTGAAAACATGAGCCATTTGTGCATTGAATTTGTCGAGATTCGCTAACACATACCGGTTCGAAAGCCCAAGTTGTATGAAGCGGGTCGGCTCGGGGATCTGAACACCTTTGACACCGATATTTTGGAATGTCGGTCCTTGCGGAATCGGAATCTTTTGACCATTGATCGGTTCAAATCCGAAGTTTTGTAGCGCCATGGAAATGGCGGGATGGACCGTTCCGATATTCGTGTCGGTAAAGTTGATCTTAAGCCCCAGATTCACATACGGCGTATACGCCTTAAGGTATGAGAAAAGTCCTGCATACAAGGCATCGAAGATGGCGCTCTCCTGTTGCGTCGCCATCGGAATCGGATTCTCGACGACAACTGACCCTTCCTCCGTCGGACGTATCTCAAATGCAACCGTCCCAATAGGCTCTCCGGAAGGTGCGTAAAGAGTGACCTGATCATAGGTACCTGGAGTCTCGCCCTTCACAAACTGAAGTCTATAGGGTTTCCCTTCAACCTGGATCGGCCCAATAGATTTCATCTCGCCGTCTTTTGCTTGTGCGGTGCCATCTCCAAGCGTGGTTCCTTCCCTCTTGGCCGGTGTCAACTTCGCTTTGATGCGTTCTATTGTTGGTGGCGATGCATGCATATCGGCTGCAACAAGAGCACCGGCTTCAGGAGTTAGCCTCTTGGCTCCAAGAGCAAACAATTCTTCTTGATGAGGTGCTACTCGACTTTCTTTATGCGCCATGTAGACATTATCGGCGAGAACGAGGTAATCAATAATCTTCTCTTTACGATCCTCTCGGCGGAGGGCATCCGGATATTCGGTCTCATCATATCGCTCGAACCAATTATTGGCGAAGTGCCTCAATGGTTTCTCGCCGTGAATTCCGGATTTATACGCCCAGTACCAAAGATGGGCACCCACATTCCATGTAAAATTCCGATTCCCACGGAACCGCTCTGCAAGAGGCTCACTGTTATTCAATTCGAAAGTGCCTTCATACGGTCCAGTCTGTCTCAAACTCGCTAACTGCTGTGTAGCGGATTTCTTGACTCCTTGAGAAATTCCCTTTGCTGTGGCAATCTTTTCAAAGACTTTGATCCCCTCTGCAAGGACTGTCTCATAGTCGATACTCGTGGACTGTCTCTCCATCACAAGGGCATGACGATAGAGTTTTCCAAGAAGTTTCTTCTCTGGGCTTCCCACTTTTGCCTGATGAAAAAGTTGTTTCAAAGGTTGCGTTACAAAGCGGGTATAGTGCGGCTGTTGATGGCCAAATTCGTGAAGAAGTCCACCCACGGCGATACTTTCACCAAGATTCCGTTGACCGAGTTGCGGAACCATAAGATCTCCGGAGGGAAGAATTTCCCGATCAAGGTTCATCAGGAATTGTGGATGGACAGCGACGGCACGACTTGAATGCGTTTCAAATGTAGAAAGTCCTCCCGGCTCAGCATCTTTCCGGTTAAAGTCTAGCACAAGGAGTGAAAGTGGTTTTCCCTGTTCTTGTACTTGTTTTTCAAAATGGTATTGCATCGTTGTTAGTGCGGGGCTATCGGCCACAAATCTTCCCATCTCATCCACTGCAAAGACCTGACTCACTCTGCCATCAGGGTTCTCAGTAAGAATACGGATCACCGGTTGATATTTTCCAAAGCGATACGCCCCGCCCATCACCTGCGCGATTCGTCTTTCTTCTGGATCTTGCGACGCGGCAAGTTCTCCTATAGAAACTCTATCGAAACGTTTCACCATCAACCGACGGTCCCCAACAAAGTAGTGGCCCTTCATCGACTGCTCACTTTGATCATATTGCACATAAACAACGATCGGATCCTGATCCGTAATGGGAGATTCAGGATGCAAGAGATTATATTGCTCAATATAGGAAGAGAGCGCAGTGGTACGATATCGAATCGATTCCTCCGAGAAGAGAACTTTTCCTGTGGTTTGATTAAGGGTATAGCTTTTGGTCGGATGAGCGGCCAAGGTATACCGGAGGCCTTCTTCCGTCGCTGTTTCTGTAAGGACAAGCGAACCGCTCATATCTTTATAAAGTGTTCCTTGTGCAGTCTGCTCAGTCTGAAGGAGTTGATTTTCAGGAAGTCTCACAAGTTCACGGGCAGCGCGAATCTGTGTTAAATTGTCATAAGAAGTGTCTAAGAATTTAGCAAGTTGATATGCATAGAGATTACGCAACGAAGAAGCGATTTCAGAAACGTTGATATCCAGGAGAGGATTATAGAGTTTAAGGAGTTTCGGGAAATCTTGACCTAACCCGAGCCGAAGTGACAGAAGGGCAAGATGCGCAAGAGGCGGGGCGCCGCTTGTATGATTGAGACGGACTAACTCTTCCGCAAACGATCGAATTTCAAGATCGGTGAGCGAAACTGTTCCTTCTGGTGCCAGAGGAATCATGTCATAGACCATACGCCCAGCCTCCTGAGGCGTTGCAATTTGTCTCTGGCCGATCCTACGGGTTGCAAGTTCCTCCTCTGTGACAAGGTCTCCGTTCTTTCCGTCCGCGTAACGATAGACAACTTTCTTCTCGCTCGCACGTTCTTCAAAGAGAACCTGCCCTTGAGGATCTACAAGGTATTTTTTCTCTACGACGTTGCCAGAAGAATTAGGGACCTCCCATTGTGAAAAAGTGCCTTGATCAAGAAGCGGCTGGCCCTCGAGTTGTCGAATGAGAGAGGCTAACCGGAGGAATCCTCCTTCTAATTTGGGAAGAACCTCTTGAATAGCCCGGAGACGATCTGTCCCGAAGAAATGTGAGCGCTTCGGTGCGCCCTGAAGATCATAAATGGTTTCGACCGTAAAGGTGTCGAGCTCTGTCTCCGTGAGGTTCAGGATTTGTTTCAGGAAATCTGTCTGCGCTTTGAACAGCTTCGGCAGTTTGAGTGACGCAAAGACAAGCCGCGGTCCCTGATAGAAAAGTTGCCCGATTTGTCTTGAAACAGCATCTAACAAAACAAATTCATTCAGTCCCTGTGTCAGATTAAGGGGTGTTGAGTTCACATCCTGATATCGTCTCGCCACTTCACGGGTGGTTTGATCATTCAAGGTAAGGGGCTGTATCAGAAGAGGCCGGTTGAATCTGTTATGGAAGAGGATAGTATCTTGAAGTCTTAAGCCCCCCGCGATCTCAGGACTACGGATTCCGAGTGTCGAGAGTTGTGGCTGAACAAACGTAGGAATCGCTTGCGGGCCGACCATAGTCCCTTCAAGCGGTTTGAGTGCATCGTTATCCCAGATAAATGGAATTGGGATCGTCCCGAATCTCAATAGATCATTTTTAGCAGTCGTTTCAACCGTCATAAAGAGTCGTGGATCGATGCTATTAAAGATATAGCGGACAGGTGCGATCGCGTCGGAAAGGACAAAGACTTTTCCTGTATTAACGAACCTTGCCTGCTCCACAACGGGTGTCTGGAAGCCGAGATCCTGCACAGAGATCGTTTCAAACTTCAAGATCGGATTCAGAAGGGTCATTGCGGTCGAAAGGTCTGGGGTAATTTCCTGAATCGCCGCTAACTGATCTCCAAGGGGTAGAGTTAAGAATCCCTCGTCTTGTGAGAGATCTGCTAATTTGTCTAAGGTGGCGTTCAAGGTTTCTGGGGTGACATTTTGACCAATAGGAAGTTGATGAAGAGAAGGAAAAATAAGCGGTTGAATCTGGGGCAGAATCGTCTTGAGGAAATTGGGGAGCGCAAGACTCGGTGCACCCCTTTCCCGATTGGCCTTAATCGCGTCGATGAGATGCGGCATGATCGTATCGAGCACTTCTCCACTCACACCCAATTTCTGGAAGATCTGGCGGGCCATGGAGACCTCGGACTGGAAGACCGCCGCTGCGATTCTGACGTGAGTTGCTCCGGATCCTGAGTAGTGCGGCAGCTGATCGCGTGTCATGTTTTCTTCAATCAAACCGACCGCATCTTGAGGATTCCGGGCAGAGTCAAAGGCCCTTGCAACGTTCTCAGGTTCCACTTCACCAAACTTGATCTGTAGTCTTGTTACCACCTCACCCTTATTATCCAAAATGGCACTATCAAGAATCTCCTTCAAAGCAGGATCCTTAGAGATCAACTCGTAAAATTCTATTCCTGATTTTTCCATCAAATGAGGGCTTAATTTACTCACTACAAAATGCTGGGCGCGGGCTGCGGCAAGCTCAAGGGACTCCAAAACATTCCCCAGTGTCCCCAATCCAAGATGAGCATTGAGCGATTTGGTATTTTGATATTCACTGATCTTGTCATCGATCACTTTAATGATTTCGTCACCGGCTCCGTTTCTGACAGCTACTTCACGGAGTTCTCTCAAAAGATTCACTGGAGATTCAGCCAAAGTTTCCCGTGCAAGATGGAGTTTCTGAGACCGGATCGATCGAGTCTCATTCCCTTCTAAGAACTTGTACAATTTCGTCAAACTCATCTTTTCTACGCCAACAAAATGGGCCTCGAAGGGATGGAGTCGTTTTGCCGGAATAGATTCAGCTTCAGGATTTAGACCACGGTTTCTTCCGAGGCTTTGGGCAAATTCAGAAAGTGTAGCTTTCCTATCGAAAATATGGACAAACCGGGCAGTGGATTGACTTACTCCTTTCGCAACAACAAGGTTTGTCCCTTCAAAACCGTTACGACCAAGATAGATTGCAACACCTTCTCCAAGTTTAGCTGCGGCAGCTTTCTCGCCTCCCTCAAGAATTCTCCCTTTCATATCTCCCGGTTTAAAAATTTTGTATTGCCCATCGAGATCCAATACAATCCGGGTCCAACTACGGGAAGCACTATGGAATGCTTCAAGAGTCGTTGGGCGATCAAAAAGGGTCGTTCCATCGACAACAATAATACTCTGCCCTCTTGTAGGTCTTAGATCCAGGAGAACAGAAGCAGGGTTAGCCGCTCCAAAATGGATGGCGCCATCGGTCAAAATTCCTTCGACAACACGACCTTCTACTTTACCGCCAAAATATTTCTCCAAGATTCCCTCGGCTAGTTTAGGTTTAATCTTCAAACCGATATGAAGGGCATCTGCGACCTGCGACAATGTGCCGGTGACGCCTAAGACGTTTCCGCCGCTTCTTTCAATATCATAGATGACCTCACTGAACCGAACCTTCACCGCATCAGGACTGATGCGCACTCCCTCTAAATCAGGCATAAATCCTTCCCGCGGCTTTGCAATTAACTCCAAAGCGCCCCCCTTATAAGGATCAGAGAAGAACTGACGGAATGCAATTTCTCCATTCGGGGAGACCGGAGCAACGCGTGTGGCACCACCCTTAAGCGGTTTTTCGTCTAAGCCGAGATGGGTCACGGTATAATGGATGCCGCGAGGGCTTTCGATCGCCCGCCCAATCGCATTCGCCGCCGCGACTTGATGCGCAAAAGCATCATTATATCTTGCGCTCGTCGGATCAATAAATTCTTTTAAAACCGAATCAGGAATATTTCCGTTCACATCCACCAGTTTCTGATATGCTTCTTCGCCAATCACTCTTTTCAGAAGGGCTTGATGGACAACTTTCGTGAATTCCACTTCCTCAAGGGTCAATTCCACAACAAGAGTCTTCAGACCCTTAAATTCAGGGTTCTTCATCAACGTCTCAAGCGAAATCCCAAAATCCCGCGCCACCTGTTCAAGAACGACTTCCACAGATTTCAGAAGAAAGTCAGTTGTAAATTGCGCCTTGCCATCCGGTAGAACGGTTCTCTTGACAAACCCTTCTGCTTCCAAGAATTCAAGGGAAGATGTCAAGTCGCTTACGACTTCCGGTTTAAGACCTTCTCCCTTAGACTTTCCTGCGATAAACTCGGGTAGACTTGTGACCCGATGGACTTCATCTAGGAGAAGGAAACTCTTATTCGTTAATTCCCGATAGACATGCTTGTAAAATTCATGGTAAGAAGCCACCTGACGGCCAAACTTGGCAAGACTCGCCCTTCCATGGAGATAGGTATCCAGAAGCGAAAATCCAAGGGCATCGTTGGTGAGATAGACAATATCTGCTTCTTTAAGGTTCTGAAGGAATTCCATCCGACCCTTGAGAGAAAGACGGTTGACCGTATCAAAATCAAACTCCACGACGCGAAGTTTCAATGTTTCGTAGAAAGCTTTGATCTCCGGCTTCAACGCCGCCCGCATGAGCTGTTTGTTGGCAAAGCTCAAAACAACTTTCCGGTAGCCACCCTTGAAAATATCAAGTACAGAAACCAGAAGAGGCGCTAAAATATCGGACTTTCCGAAACCGGTCCCTTTCTCAAGCGCTTCATAATAGGAAGAAGTAGCGTTACGATAGGTTTCAACCTGATCCAATGTCAGTGTCTTGTGGCGGATCTGTTCAAATTGATCGAGAAATTCGTTCATACGCATTGCAAGAGTTGAATCTGCTTTAAATCGGAAGGCGGATTTCTGACCATTGACTTCCAAAGCCCCAACCTGCACTCGAACAATCTTCATGACATCAAACTGCTTGAGAAGAGTGTTCAGTTCGGTAAGTCGGGTGACATTAAAGGTGCCCCGAAGATCCGCAAACTGCGGGGTGCCATTTCTCCATTGAAGTTCAAGGTTGCTGATTTCTACAGGATCGATACCCTGTTCTCTGATAAATTCAGGAAGGAGTGATTGCTGAAAATCCATAAAGTCCCGCTCCAACTTCAGTCCACGGATATAAGATTGAATTGGACGTGTTAATCTCACTCCAGGAAGATCTCCCAGTCCTTGATGAAGCTGGGAGAGTCTCTGTCCGATGGGTGCATCCATAACCGTCTTGAGATCGACTCCTCTATCGACAAGAAGCCGTGCCACATAGAACGCAAAAGGATTACCGGCTAACCCTTCCTCCAAAGCCTGATATGCAAGTTTTAACCGCTCGGTGATAAGGAATTGGGTTCCTTCGATGCCAAGTTGTCTTGCAATGTCTCCTTTGAGTTCAAGGGGCTCACCGACGCCGAGTTGCGAAATTTTGACCCCTTCACCTGCACCTCGAAGGATTTCTGCCCGTTTAAATTCTGCGAAATATCTGAGAGGCTCGGTAATTTGAATAGTGCGTCGGACAAGGCCTCCCAATGTTCTAACCTGAACCACCGGTTTCGTTGCAATATCATTAAGAACGTTGATGAGTTTCTGCCCTGAAAGACCTTTTGTGAGGAGTTCAAAGTCTTTGATGGTCCTAAACTCAACATTATGCGCCTTACGGAGCTGGGTAGAGATTCCTTTCAAAGTAAAGAATGTTCCGATGGTCGCAATCGATTCTGCCAAGTTGGAAGTAATGGGGGCACCAGTAGTTGGATCGATTCCTCTCTGCCGCCATTGAGTAATTCTTTCCGTTGCCTCCCGGCCACCAAAAATATCTCCAGGCACCCAACCCAAAGCCCACTTGAGGACATCGGCTCCTTGGCCTGTGTAGTAATAAAATGGTTGTTTTGTACCAGTAATTGCATAGATACCGCTCGCCACGACGTTTGCCGCACCCAATACAACGTCAACAAAGAAGCCGGGAAGACCCACAAGAGTATCGATTGGATTATCAGCAAAATGACCTGGGATAGCGAGAAGACCTATTAGTTGGAACTCCATGCGCGTCGCCGCATCTGCAATAAAGTTAAGTCCTTTTCCAAAGAAATTATTCTTAAAGTCCTGACGCTGTTCAAAGAGGGCTTTGGTGAGAACTTCTCTGTCTTGAGCAAAGAGTTCGACAGAGCTTTTGAACGCCTGTTCAATTCCTTGAACAATTTTTGTATTTGTAAGCTGGTGGAATAAGAGGGCACCTGCAGCAGGATTGCTCCGTCCTACAATACCAGATGCAATGACTGCAACGCCCTTTGTTAGAAGAAGGCCGACGCCTGTTATCAAACTCTTCAAGGCATCCACTGGCACCATCATCACAGCCGCACCGATTTCGGCACGACCCTTGAGCCATGCACGCTGTTCAGGATTCAGTTTGAACAAAGCGCCGATGACCGTGGCAATTGCTCTTGCGACAGCATAACGGGCAGGTTTCTCAGAGGAAGTAGTCTTGACCTGGCCGTTTTGATCAAGCGCCCCCACATCTACACTTCCGTCGGGGTGGGTGACAAAAACAGTGCCGTCTGGGAAATAATCTACAATGGTGCCGGTCTCGATCTGGGTCACAGAGGTCCGATACAATTCGCCATTCCGATATTCTTGAACGGTCTTGGTCTTTGCAAGAAGGTCGTTTTGTTCAATCCGAAGAGGACTGTGGTTAGCGTCGTACTGGATGGTGCTTTCAACGCGGTTTTGTTTGGTGTTAAAGTCGTAAATGACTCTTTGAATTTCGTAGCCGGAAGCATCATAGGTAATCCGTTCTCCATCTTTAACAGGAGGACCTCGATAGGCTGAGTAATCGAATCCACCGGTAAGCTCGTTTACCTTTGCGGTCCGAACATCAAGATAGGTCACAACAAGTTCAATGGGCCTGCCGTCTTGATCCCATTTTGCGATACTCACATCCTTGATCTTTCCACCACGTAATTGAACACTTCCATCGCGGCGTAAGAGTTCATTCCCTTCCGCCTTAGAGATCTCAATATAACGGGTGACTTTATTCCCCTCAAACCCGAGATTGACTCTCGTGTAAGTGGCAGTGTCTTCTCCAAGTTCTACACCTTTTTGATTATAGAGCTTTACAATACCTTCGATAACCAATGCGGAGAAGCTTCCCTGCTGATCGAAGCCCCCTGCGTATTCCACAAGGGCATTCTTGATATTCAGAATGGAGTTCTTCACTTTTGAATCCAGATCGGACCGGTTTGCAAGATTCTCGGTAAGGTCGCGACCGGTAAGAGAAATGCGAGATAACCCTACTCCCACATTTAGAATCCGCATGCCGCCTTCTACAAAGGCGACCTTCTCTCCTGTTGCAGCCTTCTTCCCAAGAATCTCAATGCTTTTATCTTTTCCAACGGAAACCGTATAGAGAGAGCCTTCGCCCGAAACAAGGAGTTGGTTATTGACGATTTCAATGCCATTTTGGCCCTTCCCAACATGGAAGAGGAAGAGATCCCCATCTTGCCCAACAATATCCGCTTCCTGGAGGAAGTTGTATCGTCTTTCTGGCGCTTTCCCAGAGCCACCTTGACCGAATAGCGCCACACCATAACCGGCCTTAAGAATTCCACTCAAAGAAAGTCGGCCGTCTCTCACGCTCAGCTCAGCATCTTTGACGGTTCCTTCCCATTCCTTATTGCCGAAGGAGCTGATGAGCTGGAATTTTGCAAACTTGTATGTTTGATTGTCGCTAAAGAAGAGTTCGCCCTTTCCATTGGTCTTTCCTGTCAAAGAGATCCCTTCAGGAAGAACAATCGTATGAAGCCCATCGAGACTCACTCGACCTTCAAGCGTAAAGGCAGAATTGATGAATCTAAAGTCGGGTTCTCCCGTTTTCTCCCCTCTCAGAATATGAAGTTCTCCACCTCTGAAAGTAGCATTTCCGTGCCTGAAGGCGACTCCGTCACCTAATTTATAAACGGCGCCCTCTTTATTCCATAAGAAGGCTCCATCAACGACTTCCATACCCCGTTGCCCTTCTTCCACCCTAAATTGCATGGTCTTGCCGACTTCTTGACTGATAATGGTTGCTTGCGGCATAAAGCCTTCCTTCCCTGTCGGGGGAAGGCCACCTTCACCGCCCAAGGAGACAGTGAATGTACTTTCGGGTAATGTGACACCGGCAAAATGAAGTGCGCCGGATGCATCTCCATAAAGCCGGACCCCTTTCTCATCATATCCTCCGAGGAGAATCTTTTCTGTCTCAGTCACATATTCCACTTGGCCTAAGTAATGTTCACCAAGAACTTTTGTGCCATTCTGATAAGAATACGTGAGATCCAAATTCTCTGAGAGCTTCAAAGATCCGCCCGGAACAGTCAAGAGATCACCCGCTTTGTAATGCTCCGTAAAGGTCCCCTGGCTCTGTTGCGGCAGGATTTCCCCATCCCTTAACGCCAAGGAGCCATTATAAGTCACATAGCGGGAATTGATCACTTTGCCCATCTGATCCATGAAGTGAAGAAGAAGGGTATAATTCTGACCAAAGGTATTAATGGAAATTTCTTTCCCATTCTCATATTTGATTTCGATGGGCCTTGCGTAATGTACCAATGCGCCATTTTGGTCGATACCTTCTGAAATAGAGGCCGTTCCTCTAATCATCGAAAGGCCTTCCAGCTGCCCATAGGCCCCAACAGCCATCTGAACTGTCCCGCTATAGGTAGTAGTCCCCAAGATGAAGTTGGTTACATCCATTTCAAACCGCACCACAGGAATTGATGTTCCATTCTCTCGGGGTAAGGTATCCGAGTTCGTTGTGAGTCTTTCATTTCCATGATAGATGGCTCCTGGAAGATGGGTGCCTTGATCAAAATTGGTATACATCAAGCCGGTAGCGACGTCATAGGCATAAACAGGAAGAAATTGTTTCAATCCTTCATCCATCGCATAGACCATGAGCATCGTCCCAATTAGCTGAATATTGTTGATGGTGAGTTCAATTGTCTTCGGATCGATCTCTTTGCCGTTAAAGATGATCGTCTTAGGAAGTTTGTTGACAAGATCAATGGCTTTCAGTACGTTCCTCAAGGCATCGATCGCCTTGAGGAATTTCCCGGTGGCGTCGAAGACGGCGGTGAGTAACCGCGTGCCGCTCTGGTCGTAAGAATATCGTTCGATGGTGTCGAGTTTGCCATTGTCGTAAAGATCGCGCTGGATGAGTCGATTCGTTTCGCCATCGTAATACTCTACCTGCTGGGTAACACCGTAACGATTCGAGAACGTATGGATTCTTTGACTATTAAGATAGATGTCTGGTACTTCCGACACCCGTACAAAAGGAAGATTCTGTTTTAGGTCTTGCCAGAAGTTCGTTGCTGCGGTACCAATACTTGTAGCAAACTTACTGATTGTCTGAAGAGGACTCGTCGCTGGCTGATCTCGAACTACGTCTATGACGCTACGTACCGCATCGGAAACAAGAGTGCTAATAGTATAGACGACATTCCCAAGGAAGGTCGCCAAGGGCTGGAGGGCAAAACTCTGGAGAAGGGCGCCGACAAAGATTCCAAATGGTGTAATCTCCCGCTCAATCTTATCACCCTTCGTGGTCTCCCTACTAAAGCTCCTCTGCAAGAAATCGGACTTCCAGAAATCTGCCATTTCGTTGAGGAGCGTACTAAGATATAGTTTGACATCCGTGAGGACCGTCTTAAAGGCATCGCTAAAGGCCTCGGCATAAGTTTTAAAGGTATTAGCTGGATTCTGGAGAAGTTTCGTTGCAAGTTGATTCGCGGCGTTCTGGAAGGAGGTCATGATGCGCGTGACCACACTTCCCACATACGCGTAGAAACCGACGCCATTCCGTTCGGCGATCTTATTCATGAGCGGCTGGATGAGGACGGTGTTCATCATGTGGGAGATGCCGCCGAAGAAGAAACTGCCGAAGACCACTGAACCAACGGTGCCGATCGACTGGCCCAGTTCTTGCGTCACAATACCACGGAACGCTTCGGTCAAAGCGGTCCAGAACTTCGTGCCAAGGAAGGCAAGATTCGCTTTGAGCCCGTCCACAAAGTCTTTCACCGCCTTCACCACCGCTCGAATGGCATCCATCACCGCCTTGATAACCTTCGCAATAACATTCCCTGCCTGCGCCGCGGCATTAATCCCCTTCTGTACTGCATCTCCAACCTCTTTGAAGATCTCTTGAAGACCCTGGGTGATCCCGACGGTGATGGCGGCGATGGCAAATCCTTTCCCAAAGTCCTCAAGAGCACTCTTGAAATCTTGCCCCTGGGTAAGCGCATTAATAAAGGTAGCGATCGACATGATAAATGCTGTGGCAAGACCGAGCGCAAACGTGGTCGCTGCAACCCCCACGAGTCCTAAGAGGGCGGGTGCGAGAAGACCGTAACTGAGAATCGATAGCGCAACGACCGCAAGGAGCACCCCGAACTTATCCACGAACTTCATGACAGCGCTATACGCCTTGTCCACCGCGGTCCGGATGTTATTCGCGAATTTCTTAAAGCCAAACACTTCGAAGATATTGGCGAGGATATTCTTCAAAATGAATTTGAAGGGGGCGAGGATAAACTGAAAGATTCCTTTGATAATATCGCCGATCCACCCAAACAAACCCTTCTTAATTTTTTCCTTATGGTAATGGGTGACCCTTTCGGCTTCGATCTGGTTGCCATACTGATCATAGCGGTAGTGTTGCGTGGAGTTATCCCAGACCTCGACCTTCTTCCCGCTCGCCTTCCCTTTGAAGTAGGCATCGACTCTTTCGGCGAGCACCCTTCCATAAGTATCATAGGTGTAGGTGTGCTTGGTCGTCGTCCAGCCGTTGTTCTTGTCGTTGGTATAGGAGTAGGAACGCATTTCCTGATAGATCATCCTGCCAAATTGATCGTAGCGGATATTCCGGACATAAATGATCTTGGTCGCCCCCGTCCAAGGCTTGTAGTCGTATCCGGTGATCTGGCCGAGCATGTTATACATCATGTTGCTTGTCGTCCCGTCTTGGTTCACGACCTTGACCAGTTGATCGAGGGCGTTATAGGTCATCTGGCTATAGATATATTTTCCGTTCTGGAAGCCTTCGTAACTCATAAGCCGGCCGAATTTGTCGTACTGCATGTTGTATTGATACCGGAAGTTTAAGGTCCGCCCGTCGGACGAAACGACCTTCTCTTTGATGCTTTCGATCTCGCCGGTCAAGTGATTCATGATCACATCCGACACATACTTGATCCGGACCACCCCGGCAAGGTCTGTCGTAGTTTCAGTCCAGCCGACCGCGTTGCCAAATCCGTCATACACAAAACCGCTTAAGACCCGTTTTGCCAAGGCATTTTCCGGAACACCGCCCGTATACGTATATTCAAAGGTTTGGGAAGCGATCATCCCAACTGGATTATAGGTGATTCCCACCTTCACATCGGTCGTGAGGCCGGGGGCCGCTTCTCCGGTCACCGGATTCGCGCCAACCCAGTGCTCCGTGTAACTCACAAGCCGTCCTTGCTTGTCATACTTCATGTCACTCTGGGTGATGGTGTAGGAGACATCATGAGTCCGAATGGTTTTGTTGGGAAGGTCAAAACGATTCGCCCAGTCCCTGAAGGATACGCCTTCTGAGTGGAGGAGTCCTCTTTCCAATTTAGCCTCAAATGCGGCAATAAATTCCCGGATCAAGGCAGGGACCTTCTCCCAACCTCCAAATTTCTGAATGACGGCGTTTTTGAAATCATTAAAGGCCCCTATCGCCATCTTTTGGAAAACGCGTTCTATCAAAGAGCCCTCTTTTAAACTAATATATTGATTCAAATAAGCCATGAAGAGGCTATACAAGTTATAGAGATCGGTATCCTTGAAGACTTGATCGGCAACCTCATGAACGCTATCGGTCATGCCGATGACGCGGCCCTTATTGTCATAGGTATAGGTGTAATGATGCGTCTCGATCTTGTCGATACCGTCCTTGCGGACCTCTTCTGAGTAACTGAGGACAAGGTACTGGGCCTTCGCCTTGCTTAAATCACCGCTTACCCCTGCCTTCTTGAGAAGGTCAAAGAGTTTATCGTGCAAGAGGTTCCCCTCGGTTCTAGCCTCTGTCAGTTTCCCGAAGATGGCATTCGCAAGGGATGTGATGAGTTCCGGCGCCGCAGAGGGAACACTATTCATCGCCGCATTGAGGATGTTTTGATTCAGGGCACCACCGGTTACAGCGGCAAACATGAAGGCGACCACAAGTTCAAGGACGACCTGGTCAATCTGATCTACCGTGACACCTTCCGGCAATGTGCCCATGATCTTGTTAAGGTCCAGATCAAGCCCTAATGTGTCAATGAAAGTCTGGGCGTCCAACATCCCGTTCGTAAAGGTGTCGCCGGTCACTCCAAGAAGAGGTCTTAATTTCTCAACGATCGAAGCCCATTGATAATAGTTTTCTCCGACGAGGAGGCCCTGTTCATAGGTCATCCCTGACCGCTTGATCGTCTGGGTCTTCTCTGAAATAATGTCGCCTGTCACAGGATCTCTCTTGGTGGTCTTAATGGTCACAGTGGCATCTGTCATGCGACCCTGTTCATCGAAGCCGTCTGCAACCTGAACGATTTCAACCGTCTCATTGAGTTGGACAAGTTTCCCATTAGAAAGTTTGATTGTGCCAATCGTTGTAATCACCTGATGGAAACTGGCCCACTGGCCTGTAGCATCATAGGTGATGTTGGAGATCGTGGTCTCGGTGCGGTAGTTATTGACGCCCGCAAGGTAATTGACAAAATTGGCGCCGTAGATATCCGAAAAATCTTTAAGCTCCGCCTGAAGTTGAGAGAGCCCTGCGGGGGTAACAATATCAACCCCACCCATAAGTGCGATAAGATGTTTACTCCAGAGTCCCGGCCCCTTCCAGACGCCATTCGCATCCGCTTTGACATTTTTACCGACGAGGATCTGCCCTACGAGGAAGGAGCGATCTATTTTTCCATCCAGAATCATCTGCTTGAGATCATCAAGTTTGAGAACTCCCCATTCGATAAGGGTACTCAGTCCCATATGGGAAGGCAAAAGACCCGCCGCCACATAAGCCGACAGAAGCTCCGACGAAAAGAGGCCGGAATTTAAGAGTTCTTTCTGCAAGTTGGGATCTCGGAAGGCCTGAATCAAATTTGCGATGGCCTGCTCGAAGGTATAGGGTCCAGACGTCCCTCCGAGCAAAGCGTCTTTGAGTCTCCCAGAAATTTTTCCATCGCTATATAACGTATTGATGAATTGTTTCCATGCATATCGGCTGAAATTGGACTCCGAGAGATTGACCCCGAAATGTCTCGAAAGATAGGAGGAGAAAGCAGCCATGAATGTCGAATCGATTTCGCCTATCCTTGCGTTGAAAAGCTTCATCGCCGTTGCACCATCCAATGCGTTCCCTTGTATCAGTTCCATAAAAAACTCTCCGGAGAAAAGACCTTTTGAGACAAGGAGCTTTATTTCATTCTCGGTCAAGGAAGGAAGAACCTTTAGGAGATCGTCGAGGGTTTGGACAGGATCCAGCTTTCTGGCCAGCTCTGGATATTTGGTCGAAAGCCCTAGAACGAGCTGATTGCCTTCCTCATGCCCATACAGGAGTCTATCGACCACCTTGCCGACGTTTACTGTGCCAAATTTCTCCCAAAGGTTCCGGTAAAAGGTGGTGAGTTCATTGATGTCGAGTTTGGCGGTATCGATGAGTTGCTGGATCTGCGTCTTATCGAGTTTAGAGAGATAGCCGATCAGTATATTTGTCGGGAGAGAGTTAAGCGTTAACCGACCGGTGTCGAGGTAATACTGCATGGCGCCGGGTGCTGTGTTTTCCTTATAGTCAAGGAACTTCATTAAAAGTTCCTCGGGGAGATCCTCCAGTCGAATGAGCCCCGCGCCACCCAGATAGATCGCTGGGCCAAAGGTTCCGGAGTTGACCAATTCATCCAATTGGGCCATGGAGAGAGAGGGGAGGATCATTAAGAGTTCTTCGTACGTCCTGGCATTTTTAATCTTGTCATAGGTGCTGCGACTCATCTTTTGCCGGAGGGTATAGGAGACCTGCTTCAAATCCAAGGTGCCGAAGGTTTTCCAGAGGTACTGATAGAACGACGGAAGATTCGCTACATTGAGTTTTCCGGTATCCATGAGACGTTGGACACCGGTGGAGCCGAGGGAGACAAGATAAAGCATAAAGTCTCGAGCGGCATCGCGCGGCAGGTGATTATAGGTCAAAAGCCCCGCATTGAGGATTTCGCCCACTTCGGTTACGCTTAAATCCCCTACTTCATCCAGAAGATCTTCAAGCGTTGTCACACGGGAAAGTTTATAATAAAGGGCGTTGCTGATTTTTCCTTCGGTGTGAAGTTTTGTAATGACCTGGGAAAGGTCTGAGGTACCAAAGTGCTCCATGAGGTACGTTTCATAATCGGTAGGGGCTGGTCCTCCCGTCTCCCCATCGCCATAGAAAAGATCGACGAAGAATTTGAGGAAATCAACGGTCGATTTCGCCCCGCTAAAGAGGTAATCGAGGGCCCTCACATCGAATCCAAGTCCTTCAATAGCCTCTCCAAACGCCTCATAGGCTACAACGATGGTATCGATCAGGGTCTTCATTTGTGGATCACTGATAAGATCCACCATGCCCTTCCCCTGCTTCCCGTTCATGTAATCGACGAATGCCTGGAACGCCTTGCCGAGCGCCTCGGAGTGCGCCTTGACCTGCGGAAGGATCTGGTCCAATTTTTCTTGGCCTATTCCTTCACCCTTTACATCCGTCGTGATATGGAACCCGGTGGCGCGGCCTTGTTCATCGTAGCCGGTGGCATTTCCGACGGTGGTGAGAATGATCTTTTCGCCGGTCTTAAGGTTCCGGATTTCGGTCGTCTCTTTCCACTCTGCCTTCTGGTCAGCGGAGTCATATTTATTGACTTCGAGAATGTAATGAATCTCTTGATTGCCGGAGGTATAGGTCGTTTCATAACGGACCACGCGGCCCTTCTCATCCCGCTCGGCATTCGACATCTCTTTGGTCGTTACGTGATCGTAGTAGACGGGGGCGGTTTTATTCTCGCGGTCCGGCACCCAACCATCCTTGAAGGTGGTCGTCTCTTTCCCGTTAATCTGGCCATGTTCATCAAAGGTATAATGCCATTCGACCTTTTCGATCCCTTGCGTTCCATCCGCATTGGTATAAGTATAGGTGCGCGTCCTCCCGACAATCATCAGGCGGTTGTTGACGACTGCGACTTGGTAGCCGATCGTTTCTCGGTAATTGGAGATGAGATTCCCGTTTCCATCCCGGAGTTCCCTGTTAAACGCCGAGCCCCCCATCTCAAAAATCTGCGTCGGCCCAGGGGGTTCATCTGGATCGCCAAAAATATCATCGTAATCAGAAAAATCGAAGAAATCATCTTCAGGGTCCGGGTCTTCAACCGGTTCGATCTCTTCGACCGGCGGTGTCGGCGAAACTTCCTCGCCGAGTCCTGCACTAAGAGCGGCCCCAACGCTTCTCTGAGGCGTTTCTCCCTCTTCCGCTTTCCCTTCAAGTTCCGCCTCAAAGACGGCGATCTCCGCCGAGAGGGCCTTCATCGAATGGCGGCCGAAGGCATGGAGCACCCCAAGGAACTTCTCATCATACTCCTGCCCCACAAAGTGATTGAACGAGCGTGTTTCCTCATAAGCGCTTGGAAGGAGGGTTGTGAGAGCTTCTAAGTAACCTCCGATAGAGAATTCAGAAAACTCTTCAAGAAGAGAATCCTCCTCGCTTGCCGATGGAAGGATGTTCGTTTGGGACTCCTCCACCGTCGTAGGTTGTAACAAACCAATGCTCGCAGAAGAAGTAAAGGCCTGCCCCATGCTCGGCGCCAGAAGGGAAGGT
>JACQQV010000035.1 GCA_016206785.1 Candidatus Omnitrophota bacterium | reverse complement strand
GCTCTCCGCCGACGCCGTTACTCGTAAAGAAATTGGCCTGGTAGTCGTGGGTGAGTTCAACGGTATAGGGATAACTTCCGGATGGGACGATTTCTCCCCTTCCATTTTTTCCATCCCATAGATACCGCTGCGTCGCCGATCCCTGGGTTCCCTGAAACTTTACTTCCTTCTGAATTCCTTCGACGAGAACCTTGAAGCCGGCTGTTATGGGAACAAGGGTCCCAGGTTCTCCCCCAGGAACACTACTGGGATCGATGAGAGTTTCTGTGTCGATAAGGGGATCCGGCTTAACTGTATCGGATGCGTAGACTAACGTAAGAGGTTGTGACTGGTCGAGTCTTCTCACCGATGGAAGTGAATAATCAACGCGAAGGGCTCCATCCCGCAGGCCGACCTCTGAGCCGACGGATAAAGAACATCCTCTGCCTCTATCTTTTACATCCGTAGTTAAATTTTCTGGGGCTGAGTTTCTTCCGTCCGGACCGCTCGGTTTTCTCCCCTGAGGAGGGGGCGCAGGGAGAGGACACCCATAATGCGAAAAATGATTGATGAAAATTTCGACAAACGCACCGTCGGAAGAAACGGTCGCCATTCCAAAATTCTCCCAGACAAGGGTTTCCATGTTGTAGAGGGCGATCGGAATCGGTGTCCCGGGGGCAAAACCGGGCATATTGGCAATCCGGAGAAGGGCGGGTTGACTTAAAGTGACTTCTGGTTGAATATCGAGGGCATGGGCGAAGGATGCCCCTTCCGGAAACGGGGAAGGAAGCCTCTTTGAGGAGGTGATGGAGGTCATCCGGATCGGGACATTTTCCGCAAGGGCTCCCGGCGGAATGACCAGTGAAACTGATCCATCCGACGTTGTAGCCGTCCCTCCTTGAGGCCCCACGACAGTGGTGTGAGGATCAAGCGGTGTGAGAAATGCAGGGTCGACGGAGGCATCCCGCGTTCCGACCACATTCACACGCCTTTGCGCAACAGTGTAATTTTCCTTTTCAATCATGAGAAGGAATTCGCCTGTTCCAGGGGTCGGAAAGGAAAATCTCCCGTCGGGAGCGGTGCGCACAATTCCTTGAATACCCCGAACCGAAATGACCGCGCCTTCCAAAGGGGCTCCGCTTAAGGCATCAAAGACCTCGCCATGAATAAACCCGGAAGCAGGGGTTACAGGAGGAGTGAGTAACACAGTAAAAGTAACGGATGCTTGTGTTGCATTTCCTGCCTGATCCTGAATAGAAGCGATTAAAGCGTTTTGTCCTTCAGGAAGTGTCAAAGTTCCTGTGACAGAGGAAGAAAGCGTGGGAGAAGGAAGTGTGAAGAAAGAGGTTTTATCGACGCCATTTAAAGTAACATGAAAACTCTGAGGATTGATTCCAGAAATCCCATCCGAGAGATTGATCTGAACCTCCATGGTGTCGGTGTCAAGAACTTGGCCATGCTGAGGGGTGAGGATTTGAAGGACCGGCAATTCATTATCAATTCCGACAATTTCTCCGTGAAGGGTGCCACCGGGCTTTGAGCGAAGTTCCACAGAAAGGGCATTGGAGGATAACAGTTGGACAGGAACAGTAAGAGAAGAGACGTTTTGATTGAAGTCTTGGGGAGTAACGACCTCTGTCCCATTAAGCGTGATGATAGAACTTGAAACCTTTTCAGTAGTAGAGTCTTGCAGACTTCCGTTTGTAAGACGAAGGGTGTAGGCTGTATTGGGATTTAGAACTTGAAAGGTATCGGTGATTGTATCGGGACTAGAGGTATCACGAATGTAACTTTTTGGACCAAAGACACGAAACTCACCGGCGTGGGCGGAAGGGATCGGGAGGATGGAAAAGAGGAAAAACTGAAGGGTGAAGAGAGTGAGTGTCTTTGACTTTAAAAGGCCATTCAAGTTAAACTCCTCGTGGCCCCCATCAGGTAGGGGTTACTATAGCAATCCGTGGTGAAATTGTCAAGAGGATTATGAAGTAAACCTTAAGATAATTTGAAGAACGAGGTTGGCGTAGACGCCGGCACCGACGTCGTCGAGGAGGATCCCCCATTCCCCTTTTAACTCTTCGAGTCGATTAACGGGAGGGAACTTCACCGAATCGAAGAGGCGGAAAAGGACAAATCCGAGAACGAGGAAGGGGATTTTGGGGGGAACTTGAAAAAGTGAAATCATCATCCCGAGGACTTCATCGATCACGATCCAGGACGGATCTTTCTCCTCAGTCGTCTGAAGGGCGCTTCGGGAGGAAATGACACCGACCCCAAAAAGGACAAAGAGGGTCGTCAGATAGGAGAAAAGAGAAACTCTTACGAAAAGATAAAGCACAAGGCCCACAACGCTTGCAAGTGTTCCCGGAAGGATGGGGATAAAACCGACCCCAAAACTTGAGGCGAGGAGTCTTCCGAGTTTTTTCCGCCTATTTCGCATGGAAGAGGGACCGATTTCGGAAAAGGTAGAGGAGTCCGGAACTCAACGTCACCCAGACGGTGAAAAATGCCACAAAGAAAATGGAGTCATCGAAAAAAGGGATGCTGGGTGTTTTTTCCCTAAAGAGAAGAATTCCTAAAATCCAGAGCACCGCCACCATTTGTGTGGCGGTCTTATGTTTTCCCCCCCTTGCCGCTTCGAGGACAACCCCTTTTGAAAGAGCAAGAAGTCTTACTCCCGTGACCATCAGTTCCCGCGTGAGTATCAAAATCACCATCCAGGCAGGCACAAGTTGGAGCTGCACAAAAGCCAAAAAGGCGGAGAGGATAAGGATCTTATCTGCGATCGGGTCCATCAGTTTTCCGAAGTCAGAAACTTCTCTTTTATGACGGGCGATTTTCCCGTCATAAAAATCGGTGACCGATGCGATGAGAAAGGTCAGAAGCGCTAGACTTCGATAGAGGAGTCCTCCTTTAAAGAGGAAGATCATAAAAAGAAAGGCGAGGAGAATGCGTGATAGGGTGAGACCGTTCGAGAGTTTCACACGGCATCCCCAACAAGATCGTAGTCGTAACTGTCCTGAATTTGAACGGGGACGATCTTCCCTATTTTTAACGCGTTTCCATGTACCCCGTTAGAGACTTCGTCTCTAACGGGGTGAACAAAGACCTGGCCGTCCACTTCCGGTGCATCGCCTCGGCTTCTTCCAACCCAGAGGGTTGCGTCTTGCGGGTCCACCTCTTCGATGAGAACCTCAAGCGTTTTTCCGACAAAACGGGTGAGCCGCTCCTTCGAGATCTCGCGCTGAAGGGACATGACTTCCTCGTAACGGCGCTGTTTCACTTCCTGGGGAATCTGGTTGGGTAAAAGAGAAGCGGCCGTTCCCTCTTCCCTCGAGAAGAGGAAGGTACCCAACCGGTCAAAACGGATCTCCCGGATAAAATCGAGGAGCGTCTCAAACTCTCCTTCTGTCTCGCCGGGATAGCCGACCATGACTGAAGTGCGCAGGATGAAATCGGGAAACTCTTCCCGCAAGCGCAAAAATTTGGCGCGCATCTGGTCCTGCGTACACTCCCGTTTCATTGAGGAGAGAATCGAATCACTGGCATGTTGAATCGGTATATCGATGTAGGGGCAGAGGTTCTTTTCGGTGCGAAAGACCTCCATCAGTCCCTCCGTAAAGTGGGCGGGATGGAGGTACAGGATCCGGATCCAGGGAACAAGGTTCGACTGAGAAAGACGTCTTAAGAGTTCCGGGAGGCGCTTTTCTCGATAAAGCCGTTTGCCGTAGAGACTCGTATCTTGGCCGATCAGATTAATTTCTTTGAGAGGTCTTGTCTTGGAAAGGTGTTTCACTTCCTCAAGAATGGATTCGATCGGCCGCTCTCGATAGACTCCCCGAATTTTGGGAATGATGCAGAAACTACAGTCGTTTAAGCACCCTTCGGAGATCTTTACATAGGCGGTGTGGGAAGGGGTGAGCGGAAACCGGGGAGACGTCTCAGCATACAGAAACTTGGGACTTGGCCATTGGGTGGGAGACTCCTTTTCTTTGGCGAGGCTTTCAATAACCCCTACGATCCGGTTCTGCTCTCCCGAACCGAGAAACGCATCGACCTGTTGAAGTTCACTCTGAAGATCCCCTTGATACCGCTGTGGAAGACATCCTGAAACGACCAGTTTCCGAATCTTCCCTTTTCGCTTCCATTCCACTGCCTGAAGGATCGTATCGATGGACTCCTCCACCGCCTCTTGGATAAAAGAGCAGGTATTGATAATCAGGATATCGGATTTTTCTGGGTCCAGGGTGAGTTCATATTGATGCTGACGCAACATCCCAAGCATGACCTCGAGATCCACAAGATTCCTCGCGCAACCGAGACTCACATAGCCGATCTTCATTCGTCCTTCTCAACTCCCCACCCTTCATGAGTAATCACAAGTTTTTCAATCGGCCTTCCCTTTTCACCGGGAACACCCAATGATTTTCGATTGAGTTCGAGAGAAACGCCACCCCCGTCGCTTAAAGAAATCCCCAGACGACGCTGGCCTCCCCAGGTCTCCTCTTTTCCTTTTTCCAAGAGACCCTGATAGACCAGGTGACCATCGGAGGTGATGGCGACCCAGGTATTCTCTTTGGCACGGAGCTTCAATTTAAGGGTCTCACTTTCAGGAATGCGGAGAGGACGGCTTAGAGCGGTTCCTCTCAAAGAAGGTTTACTTTCGCTAAATCTTATTTTTGAAACTCCGACACCGATGAGAAGAATTGCGCCGATAAGAAAAATAAGGGTGAGACTTCGCTTGACCCAAGGGGAAACCCCTCTTTCTTCTTCCAGGGAGAAAAAGGTGTCAAAGGCTGCAGGGAGTGAGGGCAGCGTCGCCGCGGGGGATCCTTCCAAATACTCCCGCACCAACTCTTCCCCATCGAGACCTACCAGATGCGCATAGCTTTTTAGAAATCCCTTGAGGTAGGCCTTGCTGAGCCTCTGCTCTGCGCGGTCTTCTTCCATCGCTTCCAAGACCTTCGGATGAATTCTTGTCTTTTGACTTACTTCATCCAAAGAGAGCCGCTTTTTTTCCCGCGCTTTTTTTAATTTTGCCCCGACGGATGCCATTATTCACCCTTTGGAGGTTCTTCTGAAACTTCTCCTCTTCTCCCGGAACTCTCCACAAGAACTTCTCTTGGCTTACTCCCCCGGTAGGGGCCGACGATCCCCTCTTCCTCCATCATATCAATGAGACGGGCTGCACGGCTGTAACCGAGGCCAAAACGCCTCTGAAGAACAGAAACAGAGGCATGCCGCGTTTCCAACACCGCCCTCACCGCCTCTTCATACAGTTCATCCTTGGCCACCTGGGTCCCCATCCGTTTTTCCTGCTCTTGCAGGATTCCTTCATGATAAGAAGGGGCCCGCTGCGAACGGAGAAATTCGGTGACCCGCTCGATCTCCTGATCCTGAATGAGTGCCCCCTGCGCACGGATCGGTTTTGCAAGACTCGGTTTAAGGAAAAGCATATCCCCTTTCCCTACCAGTTTGTCCGCCCCGTTCATGTCGAGGACAGTGCGTGAATCGACCTTTGAAGCGACCTTGAACGAGATGCGCGCTGGAAAATTCGCTTTGATGACGCCTGTCAAAACATCGACCGACGGCCGCTGCGTCGCCAATACCATGTGAATGCCGACGGCTCTTGAAAGCTGAGCGAGCCGTGTAATCGCCGACTCTACTTCTTGCGGGACCACCATCATGAGATCCGCCAACTCATCGATCACAACGACAAGATAAGGAAGGGCCTCAAGGACTTCCCCTTCCGGAAAATCCTTTTTCTGTGCCACACGTTCGTTGTACATATCGACATTGCGGACGCCCAGTTTTGCAAGGAGTTGATAGCGCGATTCCATCTCCTGAACGACCCAAGCAAGGGCTCCCTTGACTTTCTTCGGCTCTGTCACGACCGGTGCGATAAGATGGGGGAGATGGTTAAAGAGGGCGAGTTCCACCATCTTGGGATCGATCATCAAAAATTTAAGTTCATCAGGGGAGGCGTTAAAAACAAGACTCGCAATAATTGTATTGATGCAGACCGTCTTTCCAGATCCGGTCGTTCCTGCGATGAGAAGGTGGGGCATCTCGCCAAGATCGGCAACAAGGGGGGTCCCTCCGGTATCTTTACCGAGAGCAAGGGTGAGTTTGGAGCGAGAGTGTCGGAACTCTTCAGACTCCAGAACTTCCTTAAGAACCACGAGCGTCGTCGTGGAATTGGGGACCTCGATGCCGACCGCCGATTTCCCCGGAATGGGTGCAATGATCCGGATGCTTTGCGCCTTCATCACAAGGGCGATATCGTCGGAGAGGGCGGTGATTTTATTGACCTTCACACCGGGAGCAGGTTGCAGTTCGTAACGGGTAATGACAGGCCCCGGCTCTACCGCCACCACCTTCACTTCAATCCCAAACTCACGAAGCGTCTCCTCCAGAAGGCGGGAGTTCTCCTCGAGATTCTCCCGAACCTGCCTCTCTTTAAGGGGGGGCGGAGAGGCGAGGAGGTCTAAAGAGGGGAGGCGGTAATCTCCTGATTCCTGAGGGCGGGGAATCGGAACGATTTTCGGTTCGCTCTTTTTCTTCTCAGTAGCTACTCGGGGTGAAAGGATGCGAGTCTCCTCTCTGACTTTGAGTCTTCTCGATGCCACTTCCCTTGAAAGAGGCTCTGCGACTCCCCATTCTCTTTGAGGACTCTTTCTCTCAGGGCGCCGACGCCATTGTAGGAAGAAAGAGCGTAACGAGGCCGCCCCCCTTTTAAAAGAACGGGCCGCGGAGAGAAGAAACGGATACACACGGAGATTCGTCGCCAAAATCGCCGAGAGGAGAAAGAGGGTGGCGAGAATCACCAGGCTCCCGACCTTCCAGAAATAGCGGGTGAGGAGGTCGGAAATAAAAAGACCGAGAAGTCCTCCGTTCTTGAAGCGCAGGGAGGAACTCCCCGGCGTCAAAAGACTTAAAAGGGCGCATGTGGAAAGGAGAAGAACCACCCCTCCCCACAATCGGATCGAGAGAATCTTTTGATCTTTTCCGAAGAACTTAAGAAATGACCAAATCAGCACAACCGTCGGAATGAGGAAACCGCTAAAACCGAAGAGGAAGAAAAGAAATCCGGAAAGGGCCACCCCTACCTTGCCGACCCAATTCGAAGGATAGGCATGCGGCGAAGAGGTATAAAAGGAGAGGTCCTCAGGGGTAAAAGAGGCGAGGCTTAAAAAAAGAAGCGTCGCCAGCGCAAATAGGAGAATCCCTAGGATTTCGTTAATTCGATCTTCGTTCATGGTTTCCCTCTAAAGATCACGAGGGTCAAAAGGCCCAACAGGGTGAGGTAAAGGCTGAAGAAATAAAGTTTGTTTTTTGAAACAAGGCGCATGATGACGCGAATCGCAAAAAGTCCGACGACGAAAGCGAGGAGGGTTCCCGCGAGCATCGCTCTCCCCTCCTCCCCTAAGAAGGAAGGAAGGGCCACCGGCTCCTCCGTCTTTGATAAAAAAACCTTGTAGAAGAAGGCCCCGCCGATCGCCGGAATAGAAAGGAGAAAAGAGTATTGAACGGCCAAGGAACCTTCAAGACCGAGTAAAAGTCCTGTTGCAATCGTAGCGCCGCTTCGTGAGATCCCCGGAACAATCGCGATGCCTTGGCTCGCCCCGATGAGTAGCGCCTTCCCCACCGAGAGTCCTTTACCCTGTGGGTGCCGGAAGCGTTGTCCCAGAAAGAGCCATGCCGCACTGATTAAAAATCCCCACCCGACGATCCTTGGCTGGGTAAAAAACGATTCGAGGGTTTTGCCCAATACAAGGCCGATCACGACCGTCGGAAGTGTCCCGAGGAGGACAAACCTGAAAAGCGTCCTTTCCTTGGTGAAAGACAGAAAAATCTTTTTTCGAAAAAGAATCAGGACTGAAGCGACGGTTCCCAGATGGAGGAAAAGATCAAATAGGAGTTTGGGTTCCTTAAACCCGAAGCACTGATGGAGAAGGACAAGATGCCCCGAACTTGAGATCGGCAGAAATTCGGTGATTCCTTGAAGTGCCCCCGCGGAGGCAGCCTCAAGGAGCGTCATCGCTCTCCCTTATGGGAGCTTTGCGCTTGCTTCATACTCAGGTTGATCCGCCCCTGCTGGTCGATTTCGACAACCTTCACCTGCACTTCGTCGCCGATCTTAACCACATCCTCAACCTTCTCAACGTATCGATCAGCCAGTTCGGAAATATGAACCAACCCCTCCTTACCCGGCAAGACCTCGCAGAAGGCACCAAAATTCATCAGGCGTTTGACCTTCCCTGTATAAATTTTCCCTACTTCCACCTCCTCGGTGAGGCGTTTAATAATCTCCACCGCTTTCGCAGAAGCCGCGGAATCATTGGAGGCGATCTGAACCGTCCCGTCATCCTCAATGTCGATCGTGACACCGGTATCCTGAATAATCTTACGGATCATTTTTCCGCCGGGGCCAACCACCTCCCGGATCTTATCGGGATTGATTTTGAGCGTCACGATCCGGGGGGCAAATTCTGAAAGGTTCGGCTTAGGTGCAGCGATCACTTGGGTGATTTTATCCACCACGATAAGACGCGCTTGGCGGGCCTGCTCCAGGGCCGTCCGGAAAATGTCGAGGGTGAGTCCTCCGACAATTTTCACGTCGAGTTGAAGCGCGGTAATCCCTTCCCGCGTCCCTGCTACTTTAAAATCCATATCCCCAAAATGATCTTCAAGACCGCACAGATCCGTGAGGACCGCGGTTTGGTTTCCCTTCCGGACAAGACC
Source organism: Candidatus Omnitrophota bacterium (assembly GCA_016206785.1). Taxonomy (GTDB): domain Bacteria; phylum Omnitrophota; class Gorgyraeia; order JACQQV01; family JACQQV01; genus JACQQV01. Next base: position 25,630 of record JACQQV010000035.1, on the reverse strand, counting down.
CATCGCAATCCCCGCAACGGGGGCCTTGACCGGAACGCCGGCATCCATTAAGGAAAGGGTTCCGGCACAAACAGAGGCCATGCTGGAGGAACCGTTCGATTCCAAAATATCTGAAACAACGCGTACCGTATAAGGAAACTCCTCCTTGGAGGGCATCACCGGCCGGAGCGCCCGTTCGGCAAGCGCGCCATGCCCGATCTCCCGCCGGCCAGGTCCCCGGACAGGCCGCACCTCTCCTACACTAAAAGGAGGAAAATTATAGTGGAGCATGAAATTTTTGAACGTCTCCCCTTCTAAGGCATCGATCAATTGTTCATCCGCCGTCGTACCGAGGGTGGTTACGGCAAGACTCTGAGTCTGCCCTCTTGTAAAGAGCCCTGATCCGTGGGTCCTCGGAAGGACGCCAATCTCGCAACTAATGGGTCGGATATCCAGATAACCTCTTCCATCGACGCGGCGCTTTTTTGAGAGCACCAGATTCCGGATCGCCTCTTTTTCGATGAGAGACAAGGTTTCCCGAACATGCGCTTCGGTCACCCCCCCGTCCTCCGTCACAAGCTTTTCAACGAGAGAGTCGACGAGCGCTTTGATGCCTTCTTCCTGTTCTTCTTTCTGACCGAGTTGGGTCAACCGTTCGACTTCCGACTGGGCGAGCCCCCTCACCTTCTCACCCAAGGTGGGGTCGATCTCCCGAGGAACAAAAGTCATCTTCTCTTTTCCGACTTTACGCATCATCTCTTCCTGGAGAGCAATGAGCGCCTGGGCCTGGGAGGCTCCGAACTCCAAGGCCTCGAGCATCAGTTGTTCCGAGACCTGATTGGCTCCCGCCTCAACCATCATGACGCCGTCTCGGGTGGCCGAGAGGACAAGGTCGAGCGTCGACTCATCCTCCTCGGCATAAGTCGGATTGATTACAAATTGATCCCCCAACCGCCCTATCCGTAAACTTCCCACCGGCCCCAAAAATGGGATGTTGGAAACAGTAAGGGCTGCAGAGGCCCCGATCATGGCCAAAACGTCAGGATCATGCGACCCGTCATGAGAAAGGACCATACCCATCACCTGAACTTCATGCGTAAATCCTTCGGGGAAAAGGGGACGGATCGGCCGGTCTAGGAGACGCGAGGTGAGGATCTCTTTTTCGCTCGGACGCCCTTCCCGCTTGAAAAATCCGCCGGGAATCTTGCCGGCGGCATAGGTCTTTTCCTGATATTCCACCGTCAAGGGAAAAAAGTCGACTTCTTCTTTGGATGCTTTGGCCACGCAACAGGTCACGAGCACCACAGTTCCCCCATACTGGACGGTGACGGCGCCATCCGCCTGTTTGGCCACTTTTCCCACTTCCAAGATAAGGTCTTCTCTGCCGAATCGTATTTTAAAGGTCTCTGACATGTGTGTGAGGTAAGCCTATTGTGCAGGAATTGTCTTAAATTATTTACGCAGGCTTAATTTTTTGACAACGTCCTGATAAGATTCCGCATCCTCCTCCTTGAGAAAATTCAACAGAGTCCTCCGCTGGCTAACCAATTTCAAGAGCCCACGACGGGAATGATGATCTCGTTTATGCACCTTGAAATGTTCAGTGAGGTTATTGATCCGCTCCGTGAGGATGGCGATCTGGACATGACAGGAACCGGTGTCGGTTTCATGCAGACGGAACGTCTGAACCAGCTCCCCCTTTCTTTCTTTGGTAATGGACATGCCTTGCCCCTTTCTTAAGTTCTTGTTCCAGTATACACTGCTTTCAAAAAGGTGTCAAGATTTTCCAAAGAGGAGCCCAACAGAAAGAAGGCCAGGGGGGCTGCGTGAAGGAGGATTCGATTGAAAGAGTCGTCCACATTCATCGCCCAGAGGACATCCAGCGGATGAATCACATAGATGAAGAGGTAAAGGAGGAGATGACAAAGGAGCGCCACCGTGAGCGACGCCTTCGGAAAAGAGAAGAGCTCCCGCCAAGAGACCGCCCCGAAAAGAAAGAACCCAACCCATAAAAAATTCCACCTCTGAATGTCCAAGAGTTTCCAGAAAAAAGTCTTGAGTACAATGGGAAGACGGGAGAAGTTTGTCGAAAGAACCGCCCCCTTTAACTGAGGGAAAAATTCCGAAGAAGAAATCCCGAGTTTCTTAAGAAAAAGCCACCAGGGCAAAAGGAGGAGGAGGGGCAAAAGAAGTATTCCTCCTTCGAGAATCTTTCTTCTGACCGGGGAGGAGGAGGTTAAAAAGCGGGTGGCCCCAAAGATAACCGCATTGACGGCAAAGAGGGCTCCTCCTTCATTTTTTGTCCAGGCGGAAAAGGCGGAAAAGAGAACGCCAATCCAAAGGTCCGTCCCTTTTCCCTCCTTGCACCAAAAATAGAGATAAAGTGTGGAAAGGGTGTAGTAAAGGGTAAGAGGGATTTCTGCATACGCGCGCAAGGTATATTCCAAAAGAATCGGAAGGGTCGCCAAAAGAGTGACAAGGAGAAGACTCGTCTGGCGGCTCTTTTCCCTGCGAAAACTTCCCCAAAAAAGAACGAGAAAAGAGAGGGTGAAAAGGGGAAAAAGGAGTTTGACCGTTTGCTCATCGATCTTTCCGAGAGTCAGATAAATCCAGCTCTCCGATAAAGGAAGGAGGAGAGGATATTCTTGATGCGCATAAAACCTTGAGGGGTCCGTGAAAAAAGAAAGATCGACGGAGCGTCGGAGGGCAAACGCCTTTGCCTTCTGCCCCCAGATCGACCAGGCGTCCCACAGATCGTAGTGGGTCAGAGGAAAGGTGAGTCCCTCGATCACGGTATAGAGGAAAAGAAATAGGAGAAAAAGGAGAAGATTCCTCTCTAGAGAATTCAAAGGGATTTTTTGGTCAGAAGGAATTCCTCCAATCTTTTTTTCCCTCTTTCTCAGAGAAAAAAGGAAAGGGACAAACCAAGGGAGCAATAAAAGAAAAGGGCTCCATGGAAGTTTTAAGAGGGAGGCATAAAACATCTCAAGGGTTAAAATCCCCCACCCCAGTCCGAAGGAAAGGGATGCCTTTTCAATGTTGGAAAAGGAGGCGCTGCGACGAGGGAGGAGTGTCACCGCCGTCCAACCGATAAAGCATGGAGTGACCAGAGAAAGGAAAAACCGCAAAAAGATCATTTTCCCCCTCTCTTCTTGAGAAGATAGATGGTATCGCTCAATGTCACGAGGCGCTCGAAATCCGGAAGTTCAAGCTGAGTATGATACACCAAGACATAGTGGATCGGTTCCTTCACCCTTTGCTTCTCCCAATAGACACGACGGGGATAAAGATAATAGGAGAGTTTTTGACGGTCATGTTCCTGAAAAAAAGGGGTCGTGTGCATCACGTGCTTCTTCTGCGCGGGAATGGGATTGTAAAAGAAGAGGGCTTCGGTCGCAGGGATCTTCCGCTCACAGACCTTTGCAGCCGCATAAAGTTCTCCGTCGAGAAAGCGTTTCTTTTCTTCAAGATCTTTTCCCCAGAAATAGGGATAAGTGAGAAAACTCCCAACCAAAAAACAACTCATCACATACACAGCCCAGAAGGACCAAGCAAGGACGAAAATGAAACTCTTAACGGGGTTCATCGGAATTGGGAGAATTTGATGAAGGTGTAACGATGAAAAAGAAATTTCGAGAGGGTTTTCAAGATTGCCAGTCCATAGAGGACACTCGGCCAAAAACCGATCGTCGAGGCTTCATCAAAATAACGGGTCTTGATCGGAATCTCCTCGATCCTAAAGCCATGGATGAGAAGTTGCACAATGATTTCTGTGTCAAAAACAAAACCGTTGGAATTCTTTTTAAACGCGATCCGCTCCAGGGCCTTCCGGCTGTAAGCCCGGAATCCTGAGTGATACTCGGTAAGGTACGTCGAGAGAACCACATTCTCAATCGCCGTGAGGAGGATGTTGGCATTGTGTTTCCAAAGGGGCATCCCCCCTTCCAGGGCACCCCCCTTCATCATCCGGGAACCAAAGACAGCATCCGCCCGATCTTCCAAAATCGGCTTGACCAACTCAGGAACCACTTTCGGATCATATTGATAATCCGGATGAAGCATAACCACAACATCCGCTCCCTGCTCAAGGGCCCATGCATAACAGGTCTTCTGGTTCCCGCCATATCCGAGATTTCGAGGATGAACCACAAAAAGGATCCCCAGGTTTCGCGCAATCTCCACCGTCTCATCGCGACTGCGGTCGTCGACAAGGAGAACCTCATCGGCAATCCCCGGTGGAATGTCATCGATCGTCTTTTTCAATGTTTTCGCCGCGTTGTAAGCCGGGAGGACGATCGTGACCTTTTTCTTTTTATTCATGGCTCTCCTTTCCTGGCGATGAGTTCTATCTGGTCAAAAAAATTCACTGAAATCCGTAACGGCCCCACACCCGGGAGTGCCCCAACGGGTCGAAGGACCCGAGAAAAAAAAGGGCTCACCTCTTTGAGCCGGCGTAGGACCGACTCTATGGTAAAGGTGCGCTGGAAAGATCGTTGGGCCAGGATAGAAAATCCGACGTTCGTCAACAAGTGGGAGAGGGATCGCCGAGAAAAATAAATGAGATGCTCTGGCCGAAACCCCCACCAACGATTGCGGAGGAGGCGGGCCACAAGACTTTCGACATCGGGGGTCGTGAGATAAAGCACTCCTTCCTCTTTCAAAATCCGCCGCGTCTCGAGAAGCGTCTCTCGGGGGTTCTGCAGGTGTTCCAAGGCGTCGACCAATGTGACCACCTCAAAGGAGGCCTCCGGGAGAGAGGCTTCTTCCAGAGTTCCACCGACGACGTTAAGATGAAAGGTCTCTTCCGCAATCCTTCCTGCCCAACGGGAGGGTTCAATACCCATGACCTTCCACCCCCTTTTCTGCGCTTCATCCAGCAGAAATCCTGTGAAACAGCCTACATCCAACAGGCACCCCTTCTGTTGATACTTCCCGATAAAGGCAAGGCCCCTCTCCGCCATCGCCCGCCGCTCTCTCTCTTCCTTAAGGTATTCCGGATCTTCCATCCTCTCATACAACGGCTTTACCGCTTCGGAGGGAGGAAAAGGATGGACAAAGACGATTCCACAATGACAGCAACAGGCCAATGCGCGCGTCGCACCATAAGAGGCCTTGGTGATGGAGAAATGGGAGGGTTGGGAAGTCTGTTTGGGACGACGGTAACTTCGTAGCTCCTCTCTTCTACAAACAGGGCAGACCCCTTCTACCCTTCTTTCTCTAAAGAGACTCACGCTTTGCCTCTACCGTTCCAAGAGAAATCGTCGAAGGAAGCACCTTCCCCAACCGCTCATCGACCAAACGGAAGACAATCTTCCAAAGAGCTCTTTTTCCGTCCACGGAGGGAGGGAGAACCAATATGTATTTTTCGATGATCCTCTCCCCTTTTTTCCACCGTTCTGTCGGATAAAGGCGGTAACAGAGAGAATGATATTGCCGCCGTATCCTTTTCCCTTCCCCATCGAGGATATCCAAGAGGATGCCGTACCGCCGGGGAGCGGGGCGAAGACAGTGCCATTCAAAAGTGATCGGGAGCGCTTCGCCCGAGCCAAGTTCCCTTGCCATATTCCAACGGGAAAGTCCCACCTTTCCTTCCCGATCTTTGAACAGAAGAGGAGGTGACTCTCCTCCTGTTTCAACGCGAAAGAGCCGTTCCCCTTGTCCCCTTTCAAAGAGAACGATGTCCTGAAAGGCCCGAACCACACGGAAAGGGCCTTCTTCTAAAAATTCCTTTGCATATCGATCCCCGTTGGGGGTGGAAAAATAGAAAGCCCCATGGGTCAAGGGGTCATTGAAATCGACAAGAAGATACTGAATGGTTTCCGGAATAAGATACTCCGCGTTCGAAAGGGTGTAGGTTCTCGTATACACATGATGAAAGGAATAGAGCTCTTTTCGATGGGCAAGATGCGGCTGGAATTCGAAGGTGGCCATCACAGGGGCCGCCTCTGGAATTTGACGAACGAGGAGGTCTCTCTTTTCATCCAGAAGATCCCGCCGACTTTCGTAAAAGACCTTCCCCAAATGAAAATGGGGACCCGTCCACGCATTCATCACCAGAGCAGCGAAAAAGACAATGAAAAAAAGCGATCGGGGCGAGAGAGAAAATTTTCTCCAAGAAAGGAGCCGCGCAGCACCTTCAATGGCTGCGTAATACAAAAAAGGAATCAACAGGGCCGTATAATGATAGATGAGGAGATGCTGGTTGACCCTTCGGGAAAGAAGCTGTTCCAAAAAAAAAGGGAGGCTCAAAAGAAAACTCCTTGGATCCAGAAACGGGAGAAAAGAGAGGGGGGCCAGTAACTGAAAGACAAAAATTCTTTTCTCCGCACTTTCCAAAAGAAGGGCGGCGACCTGAAAAGGATGGGCTCCGACAAAAAAAAGGGCCTCGTGAACGGTTCTCCCGAGATGGGAATAGAGGAGACTAAAATTAACGGTCTCTGGATTAAGGTGCGGCATCACCCAAAAGACGACTCCCACAAAGTACCCTCCCCCGAAGAGGGCCGGCCAAGCCCCCCATTTCCAAGGCCTTCTTTTCAAAAAGGAGTAAAGACCGATCGCCACGAGTGCAAGACTGACATCCTCTTGGCACAGGCACGCGAGACCTAAGAAAATGAGAAAACGCCGATAGGAGGAGCTCTCCCACCCCTCGAGGGCGCCGAGAAGAAAAAAAATGGCAAGAGAGACGGTGTGAAATTCAAAGAGATTCACATACCCTAAGGCCGGATAAAAAAGATACGAAAAGGCAAAACTGAGGGCCAGGGGGTCTCCGAGCTTCCGAAAAGCGATGCGGTAGACAAAAAAGGCCCCTCCTCCCAAAAGCAAGCTCTGAAGGATAAGAAGTGTGGGAGGGAATGGAAAAAGGGCGTAGAGGGGTGCGATCAAAAAAAGGATCGGTGTAAAGTGATTGCCAAAAAGTGGAATGCCCACCAGCGAACTTTCCAGAGAACCATGGAGGAGATTCCAGAGACCTTGCGCATAGACCGCCAGGTCAAAATCATGAAAAGAATAGGAAAAATATTTCGAGAGGGAGACCCATGAGAAAAGAAAGACGTAGAGACCGACCAACCCCCACAGAAGAATTTTTGATCTTGTCACGGATCCTTTTCGGATAAAGTAGAATAGACCCTTAAGCCGAGTTCTGTCGAGGGTGATCATCTCTCTTGCCCCGATGTCGCCATCGGGATCTAGCGACCAACCCGCCTCGCCCCCCTTTCGGGATTCGGATGGGCCACCCTTGATTCCTTATGGGAATGGGCGGGGTCTATGTGGTCTTGCTCCGCGTAGAGATTGCCCGTTTCACCCCCCGCCCAAAACGGTGGCGGGGACTCGTCTCTGTTGCTCTCCCGCCAAAAAGATTGGCGGGTCCGCCTATGGCGGAAATCCTCTCATCTCTTTCAAGATGAGGGCGGGTGTTACCCGCTACGCTGCCCGCTGGAGCTCGGACTTTCCTCCCGCCAAAAATCGTTGGCGGGCGATCACCGGGCCTATTCTACAACTGCATGGCATCAATCGCTTGATTCGCCAGTTTGTCCGCCTGGCGATTTTCTCGACGGGGTAGATGGTGAATTCCGAAACGATTGAACCCCTGAATCAGATACCGAACTTGATCACGAAGAACCTTAAGATGCGGTTCCTTCACTTTGTATTTTCCTTGGATTTGCCGGGCCAATAGCTCACTGTCTGTATAGACGGTCACCCGTTTCACCTTCTGGATGAGCGCTTCCTGAAGCCCATAAATGAGCGCCGTATATTCAGCGACATTGTTGGTCGTCTCCCCAATGAATTTTCCAAATTCTTTCAGGGTATGGTTTGTGCCGTTTCGGAAAACCACCCCAATCCCTGCTGGACCCGGGTTCCCCCTGGAGGCCCCATCAATAAAAAGGGAAACAAATTCATCTTCGTAGCTCATGAGGGTTCTCCAGTATCATAGAGAATACGGGCACAGTTTTCACAGGTAATGATCTTTTCTCTAAGGCGTACCTCGTTGATCACCTGCGGCGGAAGTTCCATGTGGCACCCTAAACAGGAAATTTCATCGATCGATACCAGGGCAAGACCTTCCTTCGCCACAAGGATTCTTTCGTAGCGGCTGAGAAGGTGTGGTTCTACCTCACCCACAAGGGTCTGGCGCTTCTCCTTGAGCGAGGCCATCTCTTCTTCGATCTCCTCGATCTCTTTGGCAATCCTTTTCTGCTCCCTCGCCAGTTTTGCTTCCTCGGCCGCTAACACCTCCTTCAGGGAAGCGACCGCCGCCTTCCTTTGGTCTACCTCCTCCATGATCTTCAAAATCTCTTCCTCCAAAACAGAATTATCCGCCTTTAGAGATTCGATCTCCTGCTGGAGAGATTGGTATTCTTTATTTGTTTTAATCTGATAAAGTTGGACCTGATATTTTTTGATGACCCCTTCTTTTGTTTCAAGATCCACTTCTTTGTCTTTTCTTTTCAGCTGCAACTCGGTAAGGAGCTTTTCTTCTGCGAGAAGTCTCTGTTTTTGAAGGTCTCTTGCCGTTTGAAATTCCTGAAGCTCGATCGGCTTCGCATTTTTCTTCCGCATGAGGGCGTAGATCTGGGCATCCACCTCTTGAAGGTGTAGAAGCGCGGTCAGTTGTTCAGTAATCGTTTTCGTAGAAGCCATACCCTTTTGCCCCTGACACTTTACACTGCTTGAATGGTGGGCGGTACAAGGCTCGAACTTGTGACCTTACGGATGTGAACCGTACGCTCTAACCAGCTGAGCTAACCGCCCTCGCTCGCGAATCGCTTGAATGGGCCCAGAAGGATTCGAACCTCCGACCAAGAGATTATGAGTCTCCTGCTCTACCCACTGAGCTATGGGCCCAAAACAAAAAGGCCGCCCGTATTATAGCATACTGGCGGCCTAAGAACCACCCGCTTTTGAACGGGTGTCTATTAATACTCCTTCTCCTCGCTGAAGCGGATATCGAGAAAATTCTTGAGTCGTCGGCTCCGGGTCGGATGCCGAAGTTTCCGAAGCGCCTTCGCTTCAATTTGTCTCACACGCTCACGGGTCACATTAAACATCGAACCGACCTCCTCGAGTGTCCGGGGATAGCCATCCGCAATCCCGAACCGAAGCATGAGTACTTTTCTCTCCCGATCGGTCAGTGTATCAAGGACAGACTCCATCTGTTCCTTCAGCATTGAATAGGTTGTCGCACTCGAAGGAGAAACAGCCCGTTTGTCCTCAATAAAATCGCCGAAATGAGTATCCCCCTCGTCCCCGATGGGGGTTTGAAGTGAAATCGGCTCTTGGGCGATCTTGAGAATCCCCCGAATCTTCTCAACGGGCATCTGCATCTCCCGCGCAATTTCTTCCGGTGTCGGCTCTTTCCCATTCTCCTGGACAAGGGCCCGTGAAATCCGCAGGATCCTGTTGATCGCCTCGGTCATATGGACAGGGATGCGAATAGTCCGTGCCTGATCGGCAATCGACCGCGTAATCGCCTGTCGGATCCACCAGGTCGCATACGTCGAAAATTTGTATCCACGGCGCCATTCAAATTTTTCGACCGCCTTCATGAGCCCGATATTCCCCTCCTGGATGAGATCCAAGAAAGAGAGACCTCGGTTGGTATATTTTTTCGCGATACTGACCACAAGCCGCAAATTCGCCTCGACCAGAGCCCTCTTTTCGCGGTTAAAGCGGCTTTCGCGGCGCCGCAGAAGCGCTATCTCTTCTTTAACGGCGTCGTAAGAGAGACCGTATTCGGCGATGAAGCGTTTCTTCTTGCGCTCCAGCTTTTGAATCTGCCCGCGGATCTTCTTGCGCCGGAGTCGTTCGATCTCTTGATCAAATCGCTCGGTCTGCTTGAGACTCTCTTTGATTTTTGAGGAGATCTCCTCGACAAAGGAAATCGTCAAGTGAAACTCAGTTAAGAGCGGAATAAGCGTCGCCGTCTTCCGGCCATTTTTCAATTTTTCGAAAAGGGTGCGTAGTCGTCGGAGGGTCTTTGGGCGATCATCCTTCAAATCTTCATTGATGGCATCTTCAGGATTCATCTCCTCTTTCAGGATCTTTGCGGTCGCCTCCAGCACATACTTCCGCGTGAATTTGGACGAAAAGACTGCCTCGCGGTACTTGTTCTCCGCCTGTTCAATCCGTTTGGCCAGCTCAATCTCTTCCTCTCGCGTGAGAAGCGAAATCTGACCCATCTGACGCAGGTACATCCGGACAGGGTCATCCATCTGCGTGGCCCGAACAAGGGTCTCTTCTTCTTCGGCGGCCTCTTCAGTCTCCTTCACCAGGGGCTTCACCTCGGCCACTTCCTTTTCAACCTCTTCCTCGACCTTCTCTTCCTTGGGAAGGGCCTTGGGGGCTCCCCCATCAACGAGTTGAATGTTCTCACTCGCCAAGATAGAAAGCACTTCATCAATCTGTTCAGAAGAGACGACCTCTTCAGGCAAGATATGATTCACCTCGTCAAAGGTGAGTCGCTTCTTTTCTTTTCCCAGCGCAATGAGTTTATCGAGATTGAGAATCGGAGTTTTTTCGTTGTTCAAGTCTAAGTTCTCTCCTTTGTCTTTTGAGTCAATACCACACCTCTCTTCACCGCCAAAAATTCTTCCATGAGTGCCTTGAGCCGCCCCTCTTCCTTTGACCGCTCCGCCTGCCGAATTTCATCCTCAAGTTGATCGAGCCGCTGAATTTTCTGCGTGGCCTTAATCTTTAAGACACAGTCCGTAAGTGCTTTTTCCTTGTCCAAAAGGTCTAGAGAGTCCCCGATAAATTCGGAGAAGAAACCTCCTCCCATGATTTCCCTGAGTTCCCTGGCCAGCCGTGCAACACCCGTCTTTTCCCCTTTTTTAGAGCGCTCATACAAGGTGCTAAGAATTTTTTGGGTCCGTCCATCCGAAAGCTCATCCGTCTCGAGCCGTTCCCAGACAAAAGGAATCCATTTTTCATCGACCAAAAGAAGTTGAAGAAGCATGACCTCCGCGGGAGGTGGAGGAGTCTGAATGTTCTTTCCTGGGATTTCCTTTTCTTTCCCCCACGAGGGTTCCTTTACTTTTTTGAGCTCGCTCAAAAGGTCTTCTTGTTTAAGGGAGAGTCTCTCCCCCAATTCCCGAATATATTCGGAACGCAGCACGGCGTTCCCGATCTTGGCGATGCTCGGCAGAATCTCTTGACAGGCCTTCGCCTTCCCTTCCGGTGTCTTTAAAGAAATTTTTGAGGCGAGACGATCCAACCGATAAGGGATCAGTGGCTTGGCACCGTCGATTTCCTTCCAGCATGCTGCACTTCCCTTCTTCCGCACAAAATCATCTGGATCTACCCCCGGCAGGGTGACCACCCTGACCGATAGATCCTCTTCAAGGAGAAGATCGAGCCCCCGAAGACTCGCCGCCTCACCCGCCTGATCCGGATCAAAGACCACGACCACATCATGCGTATGCCGTTTCAAAAGTCGCGCCTGTTCGCGGGTAAAACTTGTTCCCAGCGTCGAGACAACCGGCTGAACCCCCGCTTGAAAAAGAGTAATCAGATCCATATATCCTTCGACGACAATGGCCATCTCTTTTTCACGGATCCATTTTCCGGAAAGGGACAGTCCGTAGAGCTCGCGTCCCTTGCTGTAGATCTCCGTCTCGGGAGAGTTCAGATACTTTGGCTCTCCCTGATCAAGTATTCGCCCTCCGAAGCCGAGCACGCGACCCTTCACGTTTCCGATCGGGAACATCAGGCGATGGCGGAAACGGTCTCGCAAGCGCCCATCCTCCCCCTTCAGAATCAGCCCTGCCCGGAGAAGCACCTGTTCCGAAAATCCTTTGGAGGAGGCACGGGTTAAAAATGCATTTGGAGAAGAAGGGGCGTATCCTAACTGAAAGACTTCGATCGTCTTCGCCTCAAGACCCCGATTAGAAAAATACCGCCGCGCCTCCTCTCCCTCTTTCCCCAAAAGGCACTCCCTATAATAGGATTGCGCCAAGGCATTCGCTTCATAAAGACGCACGCTCTCGGAGGCTCTTTCCGTCGAGGCATCCCCCCGTTTCGGAAGAGGAATTCCTACTTTCTCTGCCAAAGAACGAACTGCGTCCAAAAATTCGATGCGTTCCATCTTCATCAGGAACCGGAAGACATCCCCCCCTTCCCCGCAGCCAAAACAATGAAAGATCTGCTTCTCGGGACTCACCATGAAAGAAGGGGTCTTTTCATGGTGAAAAGGGCACGAGGCACGGAAGTTTCGACCCGCCCGTTTGAGGGGAAGATGGACTGAAATGACCTCTACAATATCTACCCGCTCTTGAATTTGGTCTAAGGTCTCTTGAGGAATACTCATCAATCACTATTTCCGTCGGGGTGGGGGTGGGATGGTTCTTTGACTGTGAAGTTTCTCTTCCAATCCGTTCACTGCAAAAGAGCTTGTCACCCGATGAACCATCTGATAGGACGCTCTTCCCCCCGTGAGGAGGTGGGGCGAAAAAAAAGATTTTTCTTGAATGCTTTGCGCCAGATATCCTGAGGTCAGGAAGAGGGCGATCGCTTCCAAGAAAATGACCCAGAGACACCCCCTCCCTAAGCCAACGACTCCTCCGCCGACGCGATCCCATGCGCCGCGAATTTGGACCGTTGCAATTTTCTCAACAAGGATTCTCAAAAGAACAGACAACAGATAACAGGCGGCAAAAAAGGAAACGAACGCAAGAACCTCTCCCCCTTGAAGCGGCCAATTCAATTTTTCCGAAAAAACTCCCCCCCACGCCTGATACTGTGTGACCGCAAAGAATATGCTGGTCCCTAACCCGAAGCATTTAAAGATTTCAATGAACAATCCTTTTTTAAATCCGATATAGATAGTTCTTACAACAATAATGAGGACAATGAGATCCACCCAATTGAGATGTGATAAAAAGTCCTTTGTCCCCCTTAAAAGGCTAGAGAAGAATTCATGTAAGTATACCATTGAACCTCACTTTTGTCAAGGGAGCCCAAAAATAATTTTATTTAACTTTATAATCGTCTAACATCCATAACTCTTTGTATCTAAATAGGTTAATATAGAACTAAACCGAGACCTATCAAGTTGTACCAAAATCCCTTTTTCCCGATCTGAAACTATTCAAAAGAGACCACCAGTTTAAAGCGGCGTTGGGTCCCAGCGATCCCTTCTGGAAACGGCGGAAAAGGGCTCGCTTCTTTCACACTGAGAAGCACCGCTTTTTTCAAGGTCTCATCAATGGTATTGAGAACTTCCGGCTCCTCCACCAATTCCCCATTGGATAAAAGGGTGAAGGCAAGATGGACTTCTCCAATCTGGGCTCGCTTCAAATAGTTTGCTCTTAATTTTTGGCCGATCCGTTCACTCAACAGGCGAGAATAGAGGAAGAGTGCTTTTTCGGGGCTCGTCCATCGAGGCGTTTCTTTTTTATCCTCACTCCTCTTTGCTTTTTCTTCTTCCCCTCGAAATCGAAAGGAGGCTTTTGCCCGCCCCTCTTCGACGGTGGCGGAAAAACTTTTCCATTCTTTCGCTTCATGAGCGCCACTGATGATGGTGGGGGTCAAAAAGATGACCAGCTCCTTTTTCTCCGGAAGGCTTGTCGATCCGATCGTACGACTTCGAAAGGCACTCCCCACCAAAGGAAGTCGCCCAAGAAGAGGAACCTCTTTGTCCGTCTGTGTCTTCCGATTCTCAATGAGACCCGCCAGCACGATGGTATTTCCATTCTTCACCAAGACATTCGTCTCGGCCTGAGACGTCGACACCACAGGAATCTCATTTCCCTTGCTCGTTTTGATCGGCGTCCCAAGACTTGAAACTTCAGGCTTGATCTTCATGAGGACATAGCCATCGTTGGTAATCGTTGGGGTCACCGTGAGGTTCACGCCGACATCCACAAAGGTCACCGCTTCTGCCGTCACACTGGCTCCCGTGGCGGGTGTGGTCGTCGTCTCTGTCACAAACGGCTGACGGGTGCCCACGAGGACCTTTGCTTCCTGATTATTCATGGCGGCGATCCGAGGACTCGATACAACCTCGGTGCGACCGATCGTTTCAAGCGCCTCAAAAAGGAGTTTGTATCCCTGTGAATCAAGGGTGCCCATGGTGACGGCCGTCCCTGTGGACGGCGAGGAGGCTCCTATGACGTCTCCGATCACGCTAAAGTGCCCCCCTGAATGGGCGTCGATACCGGCAAAAATCGCATCCCACTGCACCCCGAGAGAATATTCGTCGTCCAATTCGATCTGGACAATCTTGGCATCGATTAAAACCTCGCGGGCCCGTTCATCGAAAGCATCGATGATCCTTTGCATCTCCGCCAATTTTTTGGGAGTATCTGTCACGACGATCTTATTGGTTCTTTTGTCCAAACGGATCTTGCCGACTCCCTTGGTGACGATCTCTTCTAATTTCGTCTTCGTCTCTTCGGCGCTTGCGTAGTTTAATTCAAACACCCGCGTCTCCGCAGGAACGTCGAGCTCATGAACAATACGGACCATCTGGTCAATCCGCTCGGGGATGTCGATGAGAATGAGCGTATTGGCCCGTTCATCCACGACGATCCGGCCGACCCGCGTCTTCACTTGATTCAAGGACTGGCTGACACTTAAGGCATCAGAATATTGAAGGGGAAGTACATGAATCTTGGTCTTCTCATGAAACCGTTCTCCAAAAATTCTTTCATAATCCTGATCGGTCATCACCTTGACAAGGTTTTCTTCTCGCTCGTAGGCAAGGCCGTTGGTCTCCAGGACGATCCGGAGGGCATCCCAAATATCCACATCCTTGAGGAAAATGGTCACGGTCCCCCTCACATTTTGGCCCGCGGCAATGTTGAGACCGCTTTCCTTAGAAATAAGCTTCAAGACATCCAGGATATTGACCCCTTTGAGGTCCAGGGAAATGGTGCCGGCGGATCCCTTCGTCACCTGGCCTTGTTGGGGAAGGCTTTGAGTTTCCTGGGAAACCTCCTGGGCAAGACAAACAATCGACGGGAGGAGAAAAAGTAGGAGGAGTAGAAGAAGGACCTTAGAGCGTGAGATCAAGTTGTTCTCCCTGATAATTGAGGATGACCCTCTCTTCCTGAATCTCTTCAACCCGAAGAGCGCCGATCGTATCCCCCTTGTTTACGAAATGGGTTTTGCCCCCTTTTTTGTCTTCAATAATGGCTTGGGGATTTTTTCCCGTGACGATGCCGAGAAGATTGAGGTCTTGAACAGATTCCTTGAGTGTTTCGGTTCCGCCGACAATGTCTTTGGCCACTTGAAAGGAGGGACGAAAGATGTCCCGTTTCTCAATATCCTCCCCATAATACGCGAAGGGCTTTCGGGGACTTTCTTGGGAAGGAGCGGTCGGGGTCGTCGACTGCGTTTCCCCGGAAACTCTCAGGGGGATAGCGTTTGTTCTCTTGGAGAAATGCTCCCAGAAGAGGATGAGAAGGAAAAAGCAGAAAAGCGCTCCGAACCCAAACCGGAGGAGTCGATTCGCCTTGGCAAGGAGGTAAGAGGTTTTCTCCCTCCCCAGTCCTGAAGAAAAGACGCGCTCCAAATTTTCGAAAGGAGAAGTGCCTTGTAAAGGCTTCTCCGGAGAGGAAGAAGGCTTCTCGGAAGAGGCATGCTTCTCGGGCGATGGCGCGACAGGCTCTTCCTTTTTCGGCCGTCTTCTCCGAATCAACCTTAAAAGCCTTTCCTCGGGAGAGGGGTTCTCCAAACTACCTCACCTCATTTTGAACCAATGTTTTGATGATTTTCTCATCCACAATCGGTTTATTTTCCATCACAAGTGCCTCAAGGGCGTTGTGACAAAGGATGGAAATTCGACGCGGGTACCCTTGGGTCACCTCAAAGATTTGCCGGATCGCCCCGTCGGTGAAGAGGGTTCCATTTGAATTCCCGCCATCCGCCAACGACCTTTGGCGGATGGCGGAGAATCCTGCTTGGGATAAGCGGAACTCGATCATCTGCTTCGTCTCGGCCTCATCCAAGGGATTGATGATATATTTGAGGCTGATGCGATCCATAAAATTCTTGATCTTTCGCAGCCTCGGCAAAAGCTCCATTTGCGCCAGGATCACGAGTTGCAAGAGCTTATACTCGTTTGTTTCGTAGTTCAAAAGGGTTCTTAAAATCTCGAGGAAGGGGGTCGACAGTTTCTGGCCTTCGTCGATGAGAAGGACCAATGTTTTATTCTCTTCAACCCCTTTTTGAAAGAGATATTTTTCGATCGCCTCTTTATAGTCGAGGGTAGAACGGCTCAAGGGACGTACCGAAAACATCTTGACCAATTGAGAGAGAAATTGGAACTCCGATTTGTAGGTGGGGTCCAAGATCATGTGGAAACAGAACCCTTCTTCTTCGGTCAAGGTCTGGAGAAGGGTGCGACTCAATGTGGTTTTTCCGGTTCCCACATCTCCCAGGATAAGACTTAAACCCCGACGCAGGCGGATGGCAATTTCTAAGCGCTGGAGTGCCGTGGTGTGGGCTGAGGAGTGGAAGAAAAATTCAGGGTCAGGACTTGTTGAAAAAGGCTCCTTATGGAGATTGAGTGACGCGTAATAACTCATGAATTCTTTTTCACCAGAGACTGAATCTCACGAATCGTTTTACCTTGACGCCGAAACGCACAGATCTGGTGGACACGATCGATCGTCGTTTCGTCGAAATAGCGGAAATTGGTTTCGGGGCTTCGTCCTACCTCGCGCAATAGACCGATTTTTAGATAATACTTCACCGTGTGAATCGAAAGCCCTGTGCTCCGTGCAACATCCTTAACCAGATAAACCGCCTTTTTCTCCACCACTCTCTATCCTATGAGTTACTCTCTGACCAGAGAGTATAGCAGGAAATTACAAAAATGTCAAGTCTTTTCTTATCTTATTTCAACTGCTTAGGGAGATGAAGGGTGGTGATGAGTATGACCCCCCTTAACTGTTGATTGGGTCCAGATTTTGAACTTAATTCCAGCCGCTCAATGGCCAAGGAACCGGGGGCACTCTGGAGGGCGTAGATAAATTTTGCAAACTGACCGGCCGTTCCTTCAACGCTCACTTCAAGGCCCTGTATCCTAAAGGACTCTTTCTGCTTTGCCGGCAAGGGGTGCATTTCGAGAATTTTGAGAAGATGCGTTTGGGCGAGCCGTTCCACTTCCTGAAGCATTTCCGTGGCCGCTTCATCCGATTCTCCTACACTCAAAGAGGCCCCCATCATTTTCTTAAAGTCACCTTCGATCTGGGATTTCTTCTTGAGAAGAAAGTGATTTCTCTGAAGTCGCGCCTCAGCCAATTGGATATTTCCAGAAAGTTCTCTCCATTCTTTGAAAAAAGGATTCCACAAGAAGTGGTAGAGGGCGGTTACGGAAACGATTCCCGCCGTTAACAGTAACACTTTCTTCTCCCGTGGTGAAAGAAAGGCCATCATTTTTTCTTCACCTCCTTCGTTTCGAGAAGGGCATCGATGCGGAAATAAGTGATTTCCCCCTCGGAAAGGGTGCGGCGCGTGGCATTCTTCACCTGGACCGATTTAAAGAGCGGGGAAGATTCGAGCGACTTCGCGAACTGAAAGACGGGGGCAAGATCTTTCGACCCTCCTTGAAGCGAAAGGTGGCCCGGTTCAAGGAGGAGGAAGGTCAAGGAGGTTTCTTGAGGAATCAGCCGATAAAGCTCCCGCAGAAGTTCCAACATCGCTTCGGACTGGGCAGAGCGGGCTTTAAGAACCTCGAGTTGCTGATGCATCGATTCCATCTGGGTCGCGACCGGCTCCACCTCATGAAGTTGGGTCTCGAGGGAAAGAAGGGTTTGACGACGGGACTGCAAGCTCCTTCCGAACATGAGGCTCAAAAGAAAAAATGAACCTGCAAGCAACGCAAAAAATTGCGTCGCCGTCCGACGAAATGTCCGGCGGACCCTCGCCTCTTTGATCGAATGAGGAATGAGGTCGATGTTCTTCCTCTCTCTCAGAAGAAGACCTGCCGACGAGGAAAAGGAGACCTCCTGAAGGAACCCTTCCTCTGGGAGGACCGACGTTTCAAGAGGGCAGTGTGCTTTGAAATCGATCGCCTCGATCGGGATGGACAATTGCGAAGAAACGATCCTTTGGACCGAAGGAAGAATGCCAGCGGAGCCACTTAAAAAAAGGTGGTGGATGTCGCCGGGGGGAAATTCCTTTTTAAAGGCGACAAAGGTCCGCTTGAGTTCCTGAAAAAAGGCCTCTTGGGAAGGGTCTTCTTTTCCTCGTCCCAACTGTCGGGAACCGATCGAAAAACTCCGGGTAAAATAAAGCTCTCCTCCACGCAACACCTCCACATGGGTGGTGAACAGGTCCACATCGACAAGCACGGAGAAAATGCCATCTTCCTTTTTCTCTCCCTGCACAAGATTGAGCCACGCGACAAGCCCTTCTGAAGAGAAAAAGATCGACTCGGGACTCAACCCCACCCGTTTGAGGATGGCCAGATCCCGGCGGATCACTTCTTCTCCGGCAATGACGAGGAGAAGCCGGGAATATCCTTCCGGCGTCGTTTCGAGAATTCGATAATCAAAAATAATCTTTTCTTTCGGAAAGGGGATCAGTTTCTCAATCTGAAATTCGACGATCTTCAGAAGTTCCGACGGTTGGGTAGAGGGCAATACAGGCGTTCGCGTCGTCACCTGGGAGCGTGGAATGGAAGCAAAGACACGGTCTGACTTTAGAGGGATCTGTTTCAAAAGAGTTGAAAGCTGCTTTGCAACCTCTTCCTCGTCTTGAGAAGCGACTTCGAGGGCATTCAAATAAACCACCTTTCGTTGGGATCCCTCCCCTGCCACCTGAAGGACCTTCACCACCCGTTCAGAGAGTTCAATCAGAAGAGATCCTTTTTTCGGTTTATTCTTCATGCCAATAACGGATAATCCCTTTCTCTTTCGAACGATCCACCACCGCCACGATTCTCTTCCTTGCGCTCCCTTGAGAAAGACGTCCCTCTACCTGAATCCGGAAGGCGGTGGATTGAACGGTCAGGAGATCTTGAGAGGCTGTGAGAAAATTAACGAGTGCGATCTGTTGATCTTGATCCAGACCGAGGAGGGCGAAGGTTTCTAAAGAGGTGAGATTTGAAACATTTTTAAAAAAACGATCATCCTCTGTCCCCCACATCCCATCTTCGCCTTTCCGGATCTCCGAAATCCGGTGGGCGATCTCTCGATCGATACCGAGTTGCTCGAGGGTCTGGACAGGTGCGGTATTCAGGTTCACTTTTCCGGAGCCATAGACGGTGTAAGAACGTTTCATGAAATCATAAAGGGAGGAGGTCATGCCTTTCACCAGGAGGAGTTCTTCAATGGTTTCAAACGGCTTCCCTTTTCTGGAATAAGGCTTCCCCAGTGTGACATACGCGTTGTCTTCCCGAGCGATCTCTTCGGCGGAAAGGTCCTCATCCCCCCGCCAAGCCCGAATACTCAGGAGGAGATCTTCTTCCATCCCCGGCGTTCTCTGAAGGATCTCTGCGGTGGCGCGATTTAACGGAATCCGAGATTCTTCATCTTCCATGCCGTGGTGCTTTGTCTCTCTTCCCCCTTCCTCGACGGTCGCATAGGTGACGGAAAAGAGACCTTCCCCCACCGGGAATTCCTTAAAAAGAGATTCTTCTTGGCTCCACTCTTCCCCTAAATAATCAATCGCCCCTGCAGAGCCTTCCTTTAAAAGGACTGCTGCGGCACGTTCCATGCCCGCCCTCGCGATATAAAATGTTTTCAGCCGGTCCTCGGTATAATGGGCCATTCTGAGTTCCAGACCGACCCGGTAGGCGAGTCCCACCGCCAGAAGAAGAAGGATCGCCAGAACCCAAAGGGTGACGATCACGACAGATCCTTTATTCTTCATCGGTTTCTGATCCGCCTTGAGAAACTGCTTCTCCGACCTCCGTTGGAATCAAAATTGGAATCAAAAAGAGTTTCTCCCACTTCTCCCCTTCTCTGACCGAAAGGGCCATTTTGAGAAAAGGGGGAATGGACTTTTTGAGCGCTCCCGGATCCCAACTTTCCTTCCAGTCCCATTTTCCTTTTTCATCAAAAGAGGGATAGGAGAAGCGGACTCCAGAAAGAGGAGAAAGGACTACATCTTCTGTTTCTTTCTCATTTAAAAGGAATTTCGCGCGGCGAACCAATGAAACCGCCTGGGGAGTCTGTTTCACCTCATAGGTCACAACCATCCATTCCGGCGAAGAGGAAGGTGAGCGGGAGGAACGGACTTGCAGGAAAGAAAGGCGATCTTCCTTTCCCTCAAAGGGGATGCCCTGAAAAGGAATCGTGTTCCGGAGTTCGACGCCCATTCGGTCGAAGGTAAGGCGGATTTCTTGATACTGTTCGGACTCCCCTTCAGCCCTTCTCCACGCCAAAATTCCCGTGCTAAAAACGGAACTCACAACCACCATGATCACCGAAAAAAGGGAGAGGGCGATGAGAAGTTCAAGAAGTGTAAATCCAATGCGACTACGTCTCTTCATCCTGTTTCGGGAGGTAGGTCGTTACGGTAAGGTCCCTTTCCCGGCCTGAGGAGGTCCATCGAACGGTGATGTCCGCTTCATACAGGGGAAGTTCCTTGACCTCTTTCACCTCGACATCCCAATGAAAGTTTCCTCCAAACTCCTCGAAGGTTCCTTCTTCTTGGCCGGGAGAAAGAGACCCCTTTTGTCCGAATTCCCACACCTTCTGCTCAAGGAGAAGTCCTCCTTTCGAAATATCCGCGGACAAGCGGAGGGCTGCCAGGGAACTGATGAAAGAGCGAGAGACGACGGTGAGGGCGACCGCCAAAACGATGACAGCCACCATCAATTCAAAGAGTAAAAATCCTCTGTTAGGTCGGTGGTCTCTCTTCAACGCGTACATAGCCAAACGGTTTTCCATCCTTGAGCATCAGTTGTTTCCCCTCCTCGTTTCTTAAAGAGAGGGTGAAAGGGTCTGAACTTCCGTCCGGATAAAAGAAAATTTCCTCTTTCTCAAATTCAAGGGAAATTCCAAAAGGGAGTTGTGTGGTCCGGCCGTACCGCCCTGCGAGCCGCTCAAATTTTCCTTCCTCTTCGACCGCGGATTCCGTGGTGAGCCAGTAACGCTTCTCTATCAGATCGACCTGCAACCGGTAGGTCTTCCCTTCAATCACCGCCCTCTCCTGGGCGTAGTTCAAAAGTTTTGCCAGGCGCCGGGCATGATTGGAAAGTTCAAGGTCCAGGTAGGTCGTGCGGAAGCGAGGGGTCGTGAGAGAGACAAAGATGGCAAGGATGACGATCACCATCATGATCTCGATGAAGGTAAATCCCGTTAGAGATTTCATCTCTAACGGGATAAACCCTTTTCTTCTCATGGATTTTCCACTTCCCAGTTGACAATATCATCCTCTCCCCCCTCGACACCATCCGTCCCATAGGAATAAAGGTCGTAGTCTTCTTTATTCAATTCCCCCGGATAACGGTAGAGATAGGGTCTCCCCCAAGGATCTTTGGGTAACCCTTTCTTTAAATAGGGACCCTTCCAATTTTCCGGGATCGGCGGAGTGGCCGGTTTGGCACGAAGGGCCGCGAGTCCCTGTTCTGTGGTGGGATAACCTCCATTGTCCAAGGCGTAGAGATCGAGGGCAAGGGCAAGATTGGCTTCTATGTCTGCCCGGGCCGCCTGCCGTTTCGCATCCTCCGTACGACCGATGAGCCTCGGCGCCACGAAGGCTACCAAGATACTAATGATAACGACGACCGCCATGATTTCAATAAAGGTAAATCCCTTTTCGTTCACCCCGTTAGAAATGGCAAATGTTTTTGGTCTCATCCCTGACATACCTTTCTCGATCCCGCTAGCATAACATTTCTAACGGGGTTCATCGGATAATCCCCTGAAGTTGAAAGATCGGCAATAACATGCTCACGACGATGAAACCAACCAAAACGGCCACAAGAAGGATCATGAAAGGTTCGAGAAGGGTTGTAATCTGTTTGGTGGCGCGGTCGACTTCCCGGTCAAAGGCGTCGGCCACCTTAAACAGGGCCCGCTCCAGAGATCCCGATTCTTCTCCGACAGCGATCATGTTGGTGACAAAAGGAGGAAACTGTGTCCCATGAGCGAGACTTTCTGCCAAGGGCACACCTTCCCTCACTTCTCGCCACGCCCGCTCTACCTCCTGTCGGAGCACCTGATTGCCTACCGTTTTCGAAACAACCTCGATCGCCCGGAGCGCAGGGATGCCGTTTGCGATAAGTGTTCCTAACGTTCTTCCAAATCGGGCGATCTCTGACTTCCGGACAAGATCCCCCAAGAGAGGAATTTTAAGTTTCATCCGGTCAAGCGCGATGAAGGTTCCCGGAGGGACTCTTCCCCGCCTGAGAAGGACAATAGGGATAAGAAAAACAATGAGGAGGAGCCACCCGTAGGAAGAAAGGAGGTGAGAAACCGTCATGAGGATTCGGGTCGGAAGAGGGAGGGTCGTCTGAATATCCTGAAAAAGCCCTACAATCTTGGGAATCACAAAGGTGAGCAAAAAAATGACGGTGAGCAATCCGACGCCGCAAATGAGAAAAGGATAGGTGAGCGCCTGCGCCACCTTGATCCGTGTTTCCTCTTCCTTCTCACCAAAATCGGCGAGCCGGGTTAAGACCCCCTCAAGGGCCCCACTCACTTCCCCCGCTTCCACAAGGCTTGTGTACAGCGAGGAAAAGACCTTGGGATGCCGGGCCAGACCTTGAGAAAATATTCCTCCGTCTCGCACAAATCCCTGAATACCTTCGATGACCTTGCAGAGGGACTCATTTTCTGTCTGGCGGAAAAGGATATCCAGGGAGCGCACAAGGGGAACCCCTGAGCCCAGGAGATCAGAAAGTTGTCGTGTGAAAAGGGTGATATCGCGTGAAGAAATTTTTTTTCGGAAAGAAAGGGGTAGAGTCTGTGAGGAGGGGGTAGACCGCGTCTCCTCGAGACTCAAAGGGTAATATCCCAGCCGATCCAGCTGACGGAGGGCCGCCTCCTGGGACTCCGCCTCAATCACACCCTGAAGCACTTCTCTCGGCCCCCCCTTGGCACGATACGCGAATCTCGGCATAAAGAAATGTCTATACTCCTTCTTGGGCCACGCGGATCACTTCAGCAGGGGTTGTGATCCCCTGTAACACTTTATCCCATCCATCCTGACGGAGGGTGCGCATCCCCTTCCGAAGGGCGACTTGTTTGATGTCGGAAGCGTTCACCGAAGAGCCGATCTTCTCCCGGATCTCTCCGTCGATGATCAGCATTTCATAGATAGCCGTCCGTCCCCGGTAGCCGGTGAATTTGCATGCCTCGCACCCTTCTCCTTGGTACACCTTCACCTTTTCTCCGGAAGGGACTACCCCCAACAGTCCCAGGAGTTTCTCATCCAGCAAGGACTCTTTGCGACACGATGGACAGATGGTCCGCACCAACCGTTGCGCGATCAGACACTCCACCGAAGCGGCAACGAGGTAAGGTTCGATTCCCATATCGAGAAGACGGGTCACCGCCCCTGAGGCGTCGTTGGTATGAAGGGTACTGAAGACAAGGTGTCCTGTCAGCGCAATCCGGATGGCGATCTCGGCCGTTTCAAAGTCTCGCACCTCTCCGACCATCATCACATCCGGATCGTGACGAAGCATCGTTCGAAGGCCGTTGGCAAAGGTGAGTCCGATCTTAGGAAAAATCTGAACCTGCGTGATCCCGCGAAGTTGGTACTCGATCGGGTCTTCAATGGTAATGATCTTCTTCTCAGTGGTGTTGATCTTGTTGAGGCATGCGTAAAGGGTGGTTGTCTTCCCGCTTCCGGTCGGGCCTGTGACAAAGATAATCCCGTGGGGCTTCTTGATGACCACTTCCAGGAGATCCTGGTCATGCTTTGAAAGACCCAGATTCTCTAACCCAAAGAGGATATTCGTCGATAACAGTCTTACATCCACGCTTTCCCCAAAGGGGGTGGGGAGAATCGAAACGCGAAGGTCTAATTCCCGATCGTTTATTTTGATCTTGATCCGTCCGTCTTGAGGCAAGCGGCGCTCAGCGATGTCGAGGTTTGCCATGATCTTGATACGGGAGGTAATGGCGGACTGGAAATTTTTGATGGTAGGAGGAAAATGAATATCGTAGAGAATGCCGTCGATGCGGTACCGGATGCGAAGGTCATTCTCGAAAGGTTCAAAATGAATATCTGTGGCACGGTCCTGAACCGCCTGAAGGAGAATTTGATTCACAAACTTGACAACGGAGGCGTCTTCTGCCAGATCCGCAATGTTTTCCGGGGTCTGCGTCTTTTCGCGAACCGCGGCGTTTTCTTCTCCCTCAAGGTCCATCATCTCCTCGAGCGTCCCTGCGCCGACGCCGTAATATTTTCGAATCGCATCCGAGATGTCTCTTTCACCCCCTAAAACCGGCTTCACCTCACATCCCAAAAGGATCCGGAGGTCATCCAACATCTGAACGTCAAAAGGATCGGTCACCACCAAATTCAGCACATTCCCTTCAAAGGCGATCGGTAGGAGTTTATAATGGGAAGCGAACTTTGCCGGTACCTTTTCGATCACGGCGGATGGAATTTCGAGCTCCTTGACGAAGACGTAAGGGATCTCCAACTGTTTGGAGAGAATCGGAAGGATCTGCTCTTCGGTCGCCATGCCGAGACGGACAAGAAGCTGTCCGATGAATCCCCCCACAGCCTTCTGTTCCCGGAGGGCCTGTTCAAGATTTTCTCGGCTAATGATCCCCTGGCGCAGCAGAAGTTCTCCGAGCTTTAAATCTTCTGTCCGTATCATCGCCATATGCGTATCCCTTTATATAGTATAGCATAAAACACCGATTGTCTGATAAGGTGTTACTTCTTCAATACGAACCGCCGCCATTTTGCCAACCCACTCCCTTTCCCCCTTGAAAAGGACCCGGACATACCCCTCTGTATACCCTGTCAAATAACCCCCCTCCTCGGGGGACTCCACCAGTACTAAAAGTTCCTTCCCCACCCATGGAAGCCGGTATTGAAAAGAGGCCTCCCGCGCCACCTTCTCAATCCGTTTCATCCGTGATCGGATGACCTCGGAAGGAACCAGATCTTTAAAGCGATAGGCAACGGTTCCCTCTCTGTGGCTATAGGGAAAAAGATGGACTCGGGTGAGACGAAGTTCCTCAACCAAGCGGAGGGTATTTTCAAATTGCGCCTCTGTCTCTCCTGGAAAACCGACGATGATATCGGTTGTGATTGAAAAATCAGGGACTTTCTTCCGTAGTTTGTAGACGATGGAACGGTACTCTAAAGCGGTGTAATTGCGGTGCATCCTTGCAAGGATGTCATCATCCCCGCTCTGAAGAGAAAGGTGAAGATGTCTACAGCATTTCTGGCTGTCCAGCAATTTCTCAATAAAGACCTCTCCCACATCGACAGGATCAATGGAGCTTAGACGGATCCTCTCAAGGAGTTTAACCCCTTCAAGCTGGTGGACAACGTCCATCATGTCCAAACCCTCTTCCGAGTCCCGTCCATACAGACCGAGAGAAACGCCGGTGAGAACGATCTCCCGGAATCCCCTCCCGCAAAGTCTCCTCACTTCCTCTACAATCTCTGAGGCAGGACGGCTGACCGATTTCCCCCGGACCACCCACACCTTGCAAAAACTGCACCGGTAGTCACACCCATCCTGGACCTTCACGAACGCACGGGTGTGATCTTTAAAGTCGCTAATCTG
>JACQQV010000034.1 GCA_016206785.1 Candidatus Omnitrophota bacterium | reverse complement strand
CATTGCCCAGAGTCTCCAACTTCTTAAGGATTACAAAAGTCAACGGCTCTGGCTAAAGGTTGCTTCCTCCGGCATCCTCCTCCTCGCCCTCCTCTCCGTCTCTGGCCAGATTCTTCTAAAACAAGAAGCGGATCAGAAGATTCGTCAGACAGGAGGAAAGGGATTCTGGAGCGATGGGATGTATGCTATCGCAGAAACCCTCAAAAAGGGGCAATGGGAAAAGGTCGTCTGTTTGGATTGGGGATTTCGTCGGCCCCTTTTTCTTCTCACAAAAGGGGAGCTCCTTTTCACTGAACCATTGTGGGGTATTCCAGCGGATGAAAGGGTGAAGCAAGAAATCCTGTTACAGGTTGTTCAACAGGCTTCCCCCCGCACGCTCTTTTTGCTCAAGCCGGCGGGGGGCACCCTCCCGAAACTGAGAAAAGTCGCTCAGGAAATTTCCAGAGAAATACGCTTGGAACAGGTTTTTCGTGATAGGGGGGGAGACCCCGTCTCTGTGGCCTATACGGCTCACATCCAATCCCCATGAAAAGAACGTCATTTCTTTTTGGAGTCCCTCTCTCCATTTTTATCCTCCTCTGCTTACAAAATCTTCTGTCTCCTGGTTTCTATCATGAGGAAGCCCTTCATGCAAGACAGGCGAAGACGATTCTTCAGGGTTTTTCTTTTCCGTTTGGAATGAACAGTTATTCCGGTGCGTTGAAATCTTACCTTTTGGTACCCTTCTTTGCACTCTTTGGTGCGAATATGTTTGTGATTCGGGGAATAACCATTGCGATCGGTTCGCTTTTTTTGGTATTTGTTTTCCTATGGGTAAAGGATCTTTTTGGACGTACAGTAGCTTTTTTAACGACCCTTTTGGTTGCCGTGACGCCGAGCCTCGTCTTCTATTCCCGATGCGAGGCAGGTCCAATTCTTCTTCAAATTTTCTTCGCGATGGCGATGCTTTTCTTTTTGACCCGCTGGTGGCTTTTGGGAAGACGAAAAGACCTCATCTGGGGCCTGATCATGATGCTATTTGGTATGTATGACCGTATGCTTTTTCTGGGTCACGTTATTCCCCTCGGGATTTGTGGATTTCTTATTTCCCCGAAGAAACTGGTGGAGAAGGTCCGTTCTGAACGAAGGGTGATTCTTCTTTTTGGGTTTTTGGTCCTGGCTATATTTTTCTATTATTTCTTTCTTACCTTCTTTCTTGCACGAGAGTTCAAGCTGGTTGAAAATACAGGATCGAGAAAAATCCTTCTATTAAAGGGAATCCTCAATGGGCGGTATTTGCCCCTTGAGATGTTAGGCAAGGAAGAGGTCATTCCAGGGGACCTGTTCCTTCTCTTGTGGGGGCTCTGCGTTCCATATTTCTTGTGGAAACTGTGGTCAAGATGGAAAAACAGCCCCCGCAGAGAACTCTTCATTCTCGTTTCCCTATCTGTTCTATTATTTTTGCTACTCGGAATTCCAGGTGGGCGTACCGGTCATCATTTCTTGATGATCTACCCCTTTCCTCAGCTAGTGTGTGGCTGGGTGTTGAGTAAGACCGTAAAGGGAAGGAGGAAGGAGGGGAGGCCATCGATGGCGAAGAGCCTCTCTGGCATTTTTGGGATGGTTTTATATTTTACTTCGATAGGAAGCAGCATTCTACTTGTCCAAAAGACGCATGCACTTTTAAAGGAGACAGGCGGTATAGGTCACTTCTCTGACAGCATCTATTCTTTAAAGGTATTTCTGGAGGAACACCCTGAAAGACAGATCATCCTGGCGGATTGGGGGTTTGAAGCGACCCTGGCTACCTTGTCGGATCACGAAGGACTCCTTGAAGGTTTTTCGGAAATTTGGGGTCAGGCCTCAAGAGAGAACCTCACCGCTCTTTTACAGCAGAAAAGTTGGGCGAAGGACAGTTATTATCTCTTTTTCTCAAAAAAGTTTCATGTCTATGTGGACGCAGATGATTTTGTTGAGGCTGTCCGATCGCTCAAGAAAACTCCTCATCTGGTCAAGGAGTTTTTTCAGAGAAATGGTCAACCGGTCTATCTCGTTTATGAAATTAGATAAGTTATTGATTTGGATGATACTCCTCGGCGCAGCACTTCTGCGCGCGATCTCCCCCGATCAAGCGGAGGAGAGACTCATCATTCCCGATGGTCTTGAATATGCTGTTTCATCCGTCAATTTCGTGCGGGGGATGGGATATGTCCTTGTCATCAATGGGGCGTCCTATCCGCCAAGGTATTATCCATTTGGCTACCCGCTCTGTTTAGCCCCCTTTTATTTTTTTCTCGGCGAAAAATTGGGGAATGGTGTCTTTTGTACATTTTCTTTTAGCATGGGGACCCTTCTTCTCCTTTTTTTTCTTACCCGAAAGCTTTTTGGAGAAAAAGTTGCCTTATGGGCAACGTTTTTTTTGGCCTTGTCCCCCCTTCATATTTACTGGAGCCGCGTCATCATGGCCGATGTCCCTTCTTGCTTCATGGCTCTTGCGGCCGTCGGGGTTTTGTTGGGGAAAGAGATCAAACCCAAACGGCTTTTTGGGGTAGGAATGCTTATCGGTGTCGCGGCTTGGCTGAAGTATCTTAATCTCCTCTTTTTTCCCATCTGTGCCCTGTTTCTTTTATTACGAAGGGGAAAGGTAAAAGAGAAACTGTCTAGTCTAATCTCCTTTGCCTCTGGGATGATCGTCTCTCTCATCCCGCTTCTCCTCTATAACCAACGGACCTTTGGAAGTCCTTTTCGAACAGGTTTTTCCTTCTGGACGCCAGAATGGGTTCGATGGGAAAATATCTTCTCAACACGGCATGCCTTTCAGAGCCCTCCACTCCCTGCCCACGCGCCGCTTCCCAGTTTACTTGTTTTTGGTCAATTTCTCTTGGGGATTGTTTTCCCGCGGGATTGGAATCCCTATTCCTTTTTTCTCACCCCTTTCATCGGCGTTGGGGTCTGGAAGATTCTTCGGGAGGCCGGTTCGCAGAAGAAAAGAAACAGGGAGTTTTTACTGTTCACTTTCCTTGCAACGGGATTTCTTTACATTTTTTTTAGTTTCTATTATGCCCAAAACGTGAGATACTTCATGCCGGTTGTCCCGTTACTCCTCATCGTCGCGGCAGTGGGGTTTGATCATCTTTTCAGTCGATGGCCTGTCACGCTACAGCGCAGTATTCTCCTTTTATCAGGAGCGATGCTTATCGCAAGCCCATTCGTTTTGTGGAAGATCAGCGGTACCTCCTCTGCGAGGAGGAGCTACGTTGATTTGATCCGAAACAATACCGAGAAAAATGCCTCTGTCATTACAGGGTGGGATCCCGTTTCCTTCTCTCATGAAATTCAGGAAGGGACAAAGAGGCGCTATATGCCTCTTTCAAAAAAACTGGAGTATGTCCACGAACCTTTTCATCCGGATCCCAAGAGGAAGATTTCTTTCTTTGTGGCACCTCAAGAACTGGAATCCATCGAAAAATTGATCGCCTCTAAACATCCGATCTACATCGATGAAAGAAGTTGTCAAAATTATTCCTTAGAATGCGCTCTACTGAAGGAGAAATTTTCTTTTAAAGAAATAGCCTCTCGAAACGGTGTTCAACTTTATCGGTTAGAGAAGCGTTAGGTCTGTGAGCATGAAAATCTCCATTATTATTCCTGCTTACAACGAAGAAGAAACGGTGGGAGAATTATTAGAAAAAATTCTGAATGTGGATCTCACAGGCCTTCACCTTGAGAAAGAAATCATCGTGGTAGACGACGGATCGACGGATGAGACCGCTCGGCGGGTAAGTCCCTTTGCCAATATTCGATTGATCCGGCACAAATGGAATCAAGGGAAAACAGCGGCCATTCGTACCGGTTTGGCCTTTGCCACAGGGGAGATCATTCTGATTCAGGATGCCGACCTGGAGTATGACCCGCAGGATTATCCCAGATTGGTCCATCCTATCGTGACAAAAGGAGCAGAAGTGGTCTACGGTTCACGTTTCATGGAAAGGGGCATCCCCATGAAAATGTCCCTTCTTTCTTTCATCGCCAATAGACTCGGAACAGTTCTGACCAACCTCCTGTATGGATCGCATCTCACCGATGAAGCGACCTGCTACAAGGTCTTTACACGCCAGGCCATTTCCGATGTAACGTTTCAATCCGGCGGATTTGGTTTTTGTCCAGAGGTCACCACAAAGCTCCTTAAGAAAGGAATCGCCATTTACGAAGTCCCCATTCATTACACGGCTAGAAAAAGGGGTAAAAAATTTAGACCTTTGGATGCGCTGACCATCTTGCGTATCCTTTTGGGGAATCGGTTACGGTTTTTTGGCTAAGCAAATGAGGGAAGTGCCGAAGGGAAGATTCCACTGTTTGAGCAATGGGGCCTCGCTGGAGAAGAGCCAGGTCAAACAGCGATTCAAAGGGGAGGGAATAGGTTTTAAATCGGACCCGGTGGAATTTCGCCGGAGTCTTCTCCAGATGTAAATCAAAGGAAAAAGAGTCATATTCATGTAGGAGATACGCTTGATTGAGAAACCGCTTTCTTCGATCTTACGTTTAAGCGACCGGGCAGTATAACGACGGACTCCGTAGAGAAATCGGTCATGGGAACTCTTTAAGCACTCAAAAGCGGAATCGGTCAAGAGAAGATGCCCATTCCTTTTACAGACACGGTGTAACTCTTTTAAGGCTTCGAGATCATCCTTTATCCCACCATGGGAAAGAAGATCACAGGCAGACACAATGTCAAATTGCTTTTCAGGAAAGGGAAGATGTAGGGCTGACCCCTGAATGAGGCGTCCGGTCAAATTCCGTCTTTGGCAATAATGGAGTGCTTCTGAAGAGAGGTCAAGGCCCCAAACCTCTCCAAAGGCTTCAAAAAGTTGGAACATCCCTCCTGTTCCACATCCAGCATCGAGGATGGAAAGTCGTTTGGCTTCTGATTTCTCTTTCCCATTGACCGTAGGTCTCAAGAAAGTCTGAAGCGCCCTTCTTCTGCCCAAAAACCACCAGAAGCTTTCTTCAAGATCAAAATGTTGACGGTAGCCTTCTTTCTCCAAACGACCTCATCCCTTTCTGGTTCTGGCTCTTCGGATTTCTAAGGCGATTCTTTCGATATCTTTTTTTGTCAGCGTGGGGGCAGAAGGGAGGTACATGCCCTTTTCGCAGAGTTCTTCAGAAACCGGGAATTCCCGCCGGTATTTACGTCGGTAAATCGGCTGAAGATGGATCGGTATGAAAAAAGTGCGTGTCTCGATTCCCTTTGAAGCGAGCCTTTGACGGAGCGCATCGCGGGAAATACCAAATTCCTTTTCTACAAGAATCGCGTACATCCAGAAAACGTTTTTGATTCCCGGTGTTCGTGGGGGAAGGGTAAGACCTGGGGTCTCTTTCAAGAGGGCCTCATAGATCTCTGCATTTTTGATTCTCGCTTCCACGAGGGAATCAAACTGTTCTGTTTGAGCCAGTCCGATGGCTGCCTGAAGGTTGGTCATTCTGTAATTGAATCCCGCAACCTTATGCCAAAAATGGCGTTCTTTTGAGAAAGCGTGGTCTCGGAGCATTCGGGCCTTCTCGGCGAACGCTTCGTCGTTGGTCGTGATCATTCCCCCTTCGCCCGTTGTGATGATTTTATTGGCATAGAAACTGAAACAGGCGGCCTGGCCGAAACCCCCGGCCCTTTTCCCTTTGTATTCGGCGCCATGGGCATGGGCGGCGTCTTCAATGACGACCAAGTTCTTTCTTTGGGAAAGCGAAACGAGAGGGTCCATATCTGCGGGGTGCCCATACGTATGAATCGGCACAATCGCTTTCGTCCTCGACGTGATTTTCATTTCTATCTGCTCAATATCAATGTTCCAGGTCTTCGGTTCCGAATCGACGAGGACCGGTTTGGCACCGGTATAAGCGACTGCATTGGCTGTAGCGATCATCGTGAAAGTGGGAAGGATGACCTCATCGCCGCGACCCAAACCCAGCGTCGCCATCGCCAGATGAAGGGCAGTGGTTCCGCTGGTACAGGCGATTCCATATCGACAACCGCATTGGACGCTAAAGGCCTCTTCGAAGGCAGGGACAAAGGGGCCTCCGGAGGAAATCCAGTTTGTCTTTAGACACTCCGCCAGATATTCTCCCTCGCGTCCTGAAAGTCTCGGTTCGCAGACCGGAATGATTTTTCCGTCAGGGCCCGGGCAAAGGGAAGGCTCCTTTTTGGGGAGGAGGACTGCGACCTCTTTTTGCGTTTCTAACGTCTTAGCCAGAGTGATAGAAGTGTCCATAGATATTCTTTCCCGTTGCGAAACGCTTCCCACGGGGAGGCGAACGTTTTTGATTGTCCTCTCCTTCGGGGGCGGCATGCGTAGGGAATCTCTTTGATCGGATAGCCGGCCCGTTTTGCCTCGTAGAGAAGGCGGATGCAGTATTCACCATGCCTTCCAGAAAGACCGATTTGTTCCCAAACTTCCTTTCGGATTGCAACAAATCCGGATGTGTAATCGGTGACATTTCCCAAAAGAAACGTGGCGAGACGGTTGAACCACCCGCTGAGAAGGACGGCCATTCGCGCATCGCGCAAATCCCTTCCTCCTTTTACATAACGGGAGCCGATCGCCACAGGGGCCTGCTCAAGGGCCGCGAGGAGATGAGGAATCGACTCGGGAGGCATCGAAAAGTCCGCATCCATCCAGAGGAGTTTTTCTCCTTTTGAACGGGAAAGGCCCTCGTTCAGGGCCGCGGTGAGTCCTCTCTTTTCCATCCGTCGGATCAGACGGACTCCTCTAAACCGCTTTTCAAGCGCTTCTGCAACCTCCCACGTCCGATCGGGGGAGTTGTCATCGACAATGAGAAGTTCTAGGGGTTCGGAAACAGAGTGGAGTATGGCTTCAACAAGTTGGGAAATATTTTCTCTTTCGTTATAGGTCGGAAGGACAATCGAAATCACGTCTCCACCCTTCCTTCATCTTAAAAGATTCGGGTGCGTGTGTCAAAATAAAAAGCATGCCGCCTCTGTCTTTCCCTTCCTCATCTTGACGAACCCGGCCTCCACTACGATAGAATCTTATTGTATTAACAAAAGGAAAGATTCGGTTCAGCGAACCTTTCTGGCCTTGGGTTTTTGAAGGGATGATTTCGCGATCTTGACAAAACAATTTAGGAAAGGTATACTTCCGTGGGTACCCCTCACCAGGAGCCTGCAGGGCCTTTATGGTATGTCCTTACAGTAACGCAGGTTACGATAAGTGTTATGTGACCCACCTCACGGATGAGAATCGAGACAAGGCGTATTACTACTGCGGGGGAGGGGGGCAACATAAAAGTTGTCACATCTATCCGGAACTCGTGGCAAAGGATATCGCCGCTTTAGAAAAGAAAGTTTTTTTGGGGAGCGGTCCTGTGCTTCTTCCGGAGACCCACCTCAATCACTTCCTCTTTTTCTATCGAGACACCTTTAGTAAAATGCAAGTCTTTATCCCCTTCCTTTTGGATGGGATTGCAAAGAATGAAAAGTGCCTTTATCTTTCGATGGATGATTTCCCAAGTCAGGTCCGCATCTATTTGAATAGCGGCGGGATTCCGCCGGGAAAGGTCGATGTGCTACCGAGCACCGATTGGTATTTGGCCGGCGGAAAATTTGATGCGGTCTCTTCCCAAAAGAAGTATGAAGAAACGATGGCCCAGGCGATCCAAGAGGGATATGCGGGTTTGCGGGTGATTGGGGACGGAGGTTCCCTTTTTCAAAGGGTCAAAGGGGAGAGTCTCGAAGAGCTCCTTGGCTACGAAGAGAAAATGCATGGCCTGCTCGGGAATATGGCGATGCAGGCGCTCTGTGCGTATGATGTCAACACTCTTCCGATGAACGCCTTTCACCGTTTGATGGAGTCTCACCACATCTTTGCCGCCCCCTTGACGGAAAGACAACTTTCTTTGATCTCCCACTTTCTCCCTTCCTTGGAAGTGGATGAAATTGCTTACCATGTGGGAGAACTCAAAGAGAGAAAGATGAAATTCGTCCGGATGCGTGGGGTGGGGTATCTTTTCTGTGAAGCACCGGTGCACCGGTTCGCCGAGAAGGATGTGACCCCCTTTCCTTCCCAAAATTCCAACGCCTATCTTGAGTCCCTCGTGGATGAAGTGACCCACCTTTTAATCCAAGAGGCATCGCGCCCTAACTAAAGAGACATTCGGGCTTCATTTGACAGAAAACCCAAAATCCTTTATAGTATAAAGAAGGTCTAAGCCATCTATGGCCAAGCAGATCCGAAATATCGCCCTTCTGAGCCATTCAGGAGCAGGGAAGACCTCGCTTTCAGAAGCCCTCCTTTTCCATACGGGTGTCACAAAAAAGCTCGGTTCTGTTCCCGAAGGGACCACTTTAAGCGATTATAGTAGCGACGAAATCGAGCGTAAGATCTCGATCAATGCAAGTATCCTTCACTGTCATTGGGAGGGATGCCAGATCAACCTCATCGACACCCCTGGGTATGCCGATTTTATCAGCGAGACGATCGCCCCTCTCTATGCCATTGATGGAGCGATTGTGGTACTCGACGGAGGGACGGGTGTAGAGGTCGGCACGGAAAGGGTCTGGGAACTTTTGGAATCGCGAAAGATCCCGCACCTCCTTTTCATCAATAAACTCGACAAAGAGAACGCCAGTTTTGCCAAAACCCTCGCCGCCATCCAGGAACAGCTGGGGAGAAATTGCGTTCCGATCCAATTTCCAGAAGGAGAGGGTGCTTCATTTGGGGCGGTCGCGGATCTGGTCGAAGGGACAACGGTTTCCGAAGGGGCCCAAGGTGTCCGGGATAAACTGGTCGAAGGCATCGCAGAACAGGACGATGCGCTTCTTGAAAAATATCTCGAAAAGGGAACTTTGGACGTCGCCGACATTCAGAAGGGTTTGCGCTCTGGCGTGATGTCGAGCAAACTCACCCCCATTTTATGTGGTTCTTCGACCAAGGGAGATGCTGTCAAAATGCTCCTGCGCTCGATCGTCGCCTATCTTCCCTCTCCCTCAGAACGGGGGGCGATCAAAGGAAAGGATCCTGCCTCCGGAGAGGACCAGGAACGGAAGGCGGATCCCAAGGAGCCTTTCAGCGCCCAGGTCTTTAAAACGATTTCGGATCCTTATCTTGGGCAGCTCACGATCTTTCGAATCTTTTCAGGGACACTCCTTCCGGAGGCCACCTTTTACAATGTGACGCGACAGACGAGAGAGAGGATCGGAAAGATCTTTCTCCTCCAGGGAAAGTCCCAGACGGTTCAGGAGAAGGCGGAGGCGGGAGAGATCGTCGGCGTCGCAAAATTAAAAGAGACCCGCACGGGAGATTCGCTTGCGGATGAAAAGCATCCGATTCTCTTTGAAACAATCCCATTTCCGGAACCGGCGATTTCGGTTTCTGTGAAACCGAAGACCAGGACCGACGAGGACAAGATTTCAGATGCCCTTTCAAAACTGACGGCAGAGGATCTTTCTTTTCGGATGACGCGCGATGCCCAGACCAAGGAACTGATTCTTTCGGGAATGGGGGATTTGCATTTGACCGTGATGGTCGGTCGGCTTCAGAGCCGTTTTGGGGTGGGGGTGGAGGTCGGAACGCCAAAGGTTGCTTATAAAGAGACCATCACCAGAAAGGTGCGGGTGCAGGGAAAATACAAAAAGCAGTCCGGCGGACATGGTCAGTATGGGGATTGCTGGATTCAGGTCGAACCCCTTACGCGCGGCGCCAATTTCGAATTTGTAGACAAGGTTGTGGGAGGGGCGATTCCTCGAAACTATATTCCCTCTGTGGAAAAGGGGGTCCGACAGGCGATGGGTGAGGGGGTTTTGGCAGGCTATCCCCTTGTCGATATCAAGGTGACTGTAGACGACGGCTCTTTTCATCCGGTCGATTCTTCGGACCTTGCCTTTCAGATTGCGGGAGCGATGGCGCTGCGCAAAGCGGTGCTGGAAGCATCTCCCGTTCTTCTTGAACCGATCATGGATGTGGAGGTCTCCATTCCGGAAGAGTATATGGGTGCTGTCACAGGAGATTTGAACAGCCGACGGGGAAAGGTGCTTGGAATGGACATGAAGACAAAAACGGAAGTTCTCCATGCAAAGGTTCCCCTTGCAGAGATATT
Organism: Candidatus Omnitrophota bacterium; assembly: GCA_016206785.1. Classification (GTDB taxonomy): domain Bacteria; phylum Omnitrophota; class Gorgyraeia; order JACQQV01; family JACQQV01; genus JACQQV01. Next base: position 27,760 of record JACQQV010000034.1, on the reverse strand, counting down.
GAAGTATGCCCCGGACCTGAAGAGCCTTACCGGCGGGCGGGGTTCTTACACGATGAAATTTTCTCATTATGAAATTGTTCCTCAACGATTTAGTCAGGAGATTATACAGCATGCGAAGGTCCCGGTGAGGGAGGCGGTAGAATAGGAATAACCAAACACCAAATTCCAATAACCAAATAATCACCGATACCCAATAACCAATCACCCAACGGGGGTTTGGTTATTCAGTCATTGGTGATTGGAATTTATTTGGAGCTTGGAATTTGGTTATTGGTGATTTGATAAGGATTAACTCTCATATGTCAGGTCACTCTAAGTGGGCCACCACAAAACATAAGAAGGCGGCGGCCGATGCCAAGAAGGGAAAGATTTTTACGAAACTCATCCGGGAGATCACGGTCGCGGCACGTGAAGGAGGCGGTCACCCGGAGAACAATCCGAAATTGCGTCTTGCCCTTGAGCGGGCGCGCGAGGCGAATATGCCGGGTGAGAATGTTGATCGTGCCATCAAGAAGGGAACGGGTGAACTCCCAGGGGTTTCCTACGAGCAGGTGCTCTACGAGGGATACGGTCCCGGTGGAGTCGCGATCCTGGTGGAGGCTTTAACCGACAACAAGAACAGGGCATCGTCGGAAGTGAGAAATATTTTTTCCAAGAAGGGTGGGAGCATGGCAGGTTCCGGGTCGGTGAGCTGGATCTTTAAGATGAAAGGGTATTTTCTTGTAGAACGGAGCGGCATCGACGAAGAAAAACTGATGGGTATTGTACTGGAAAACGGGGCGGAGGACATGAAGACGGAAGAGGGCGTTTATGAAGTCACCTGCGACCCTAAAGAATTCGAAGCGGTCAAAAAAGCCCTCGAGCAGAATAAGGTAAAAATTCAGACGGCGGCGATCACCAAAATACCGACAAGTTCTGTCAAGTTAGAAGGGGAAACGGCCAGGCAGGTCCTGCAACTTGTCGAACTTTTGGAAGACCATGACGACGTCCAAAACGTCTATGCGAATTTTGACATCCCTGATGAAATTTTACAGGCTTCCTCTAAGGAGGGTTAGGATAAAGGTACTCTGTTGAGGATTTTAGGAGTCGATCCGGGCATCCAGAGTACCGGATACGGGGCGATTCAGACGGAAGGGAAATCGTTTCGACTGATTGAAGCCGGGGTCGTTTCCACTCCGAGAAACAAACCCCTTGCAGAAAGACTTGAAAGGCTCCGTCGGGGACTCCGTCAGGTCCTTGAAAACTGCCAGCCTGAAATTGTGATTGTCGAAGAACTCTACTCGCACGCCCAGCATCCTCGCACCGCAATCCTGATGGGTCATGCCCGCGGGGTGTTGCTTTCCGCCTGTTCCGAGAAGAAATTACCCGTGGTCGATTTCCCAGCAAAGCGGGTGAAAAAGGCGATCACGGGAAATGGAAATGCAACAAAAGGGCAGATGCAGGAGATGGTGAAGATGTTGCTCCGTCTCAAAGAAACTTCTTGTCCTACCGACGTCTTTGATGCCCTCGCCCTGGCGATGAGCTACGTCTATTTAGGAAATAGACTCCCATGATCTCCCACGTCTGCGGAAAACTAAAGCGGAAAAAGGAAGATCGTCTCTTCATCGATGTTCAGGGACTCGTGTACGAGATTCTCGTGCCGGTTGCGGTGATGAAGGCCATCGAACAGGACCCTCTGAAAGAAGGCGATGCGATTGAACTGATCACTTATCATTATTTGCAGGTAGAACCTTCCCGCGGCATTCCGGTTCTTATCGGTTTCCTCAAAGAGATCGAGCGTGAATTCTTCGAGAAGTTCATCACCGTTTCAGGCGTCGGCCCCAGAGCGGCCTGCAGGGCGTTGAGTCTTCCCATCTCCATCATTGCGCGTGCGATTGATGAAGGAGACCAGTCCGTTTTGGAGTCTCTTCCAGGCATCGGAATCCAGAGGGCAAAAGAGATTATCGCAAAACTTCAAGGGAAAGTTGGGAAGTTTGGTCTCATTCAAGATCAGGAGATGCCTCAAGGGGTGAGGTCTTTGGACGGAGACGTTTCCTCGGAGGCGTTGGAGGTTCTTCTTCAACTTCAATACAAACGTCAGGAAGCGATGGCGATGATCCAAGAGGCCCTGGCGAGACAGCCGAAGCCGAAGAGCGCAGAGGATCTGCTCAATGAAGTGTACCGACAGCGAACTGTGGGGAAAAAATAATGGTCTCTGAAAAGAAACCGCTTCTTTCCAGTGAGGACACCGAAGAGGACCAAATTCTCAATATCTCCCTTCGGCCCGGTCAGATCGAAGAATTCATCGGCCAGAAAGAGGTGATTGAGAATCTTCAGGTCGCGCTCAAGGCGGCGCGGAAGCGGAAGGAGCCTGTCGAGCATATCCTTTTTTCCGGACCGCCCGGATTGGGGAAAACAAGTCTTGCCCACATTATCGCCCATGAGACGGAAAGCCGGATTACATCGACCTCAGGACCTGCGATCAGTCGGCCGGGGGACCTCATCGGAATTTTGACGAACCTCGGAGCCGCGGACATTTTCTTTATCGATGAGATTCACCGCCTCCCGAAAGTGGTGGAAGAATTCCTCTATCCTGCCATGGAAAGTTTTCAGATCGATTTTGTGATTGACAAAGGACCTTATGCCAAAACGATCAAATTTAACCTGAAGCACTTTACACTAATCGGGGCAACGACCCGAGCAGGACTTCTTACCACCGCCCTCCGAGAGCGGTTTGGGATCTTTCACCACCTTCATTTTTATGAAGTGGAAGAAATTTCGCAGATCGTCCGCCGCTCCTGCAAGATCCTAAAATTAACTGCCGATGAAGGAGGAATTTATGAGATTGCGCGGCGGTCCCGCGGGACGCCGCGGGTCGCCAATCGGCTTCTCCGCCGGGTTCGGGATTATGCCGAGGTCAAAGAAAAGGGAAAGATTACCCAGTCAGTGGCGGAAAAAGCGCTTTCTGCGCTGGGAGTGGATGAGGTCGGACTCGATGATGTGGATCGACGAGTTCTTCGGGCGATTATCGATTTCTACGACGGAGGCCCTGTAGGATTGGAATCCCTTTCTGCAACGTTGAATGAAGAGACCGATACTCTTCTGGATGTGGTGGAACCGTATCTTTTGAAGATCGGATATCTCAAGAGGACACCGCGGGGACGCGAGGCGACCCGCCTTGCGTATGGGCATTTTCAAAAGGCCTATCCGAAAGAACCTCAAAAAGAACTTTTCCAAAAATCATGAATCCCCTTCCTGAACTTGGAAAGATCCTCATTTTTTTCGGAATCTTTTCTCTCCTGATTGGAACTTTTCTCCTTCTGACTGGAAAAGTTCCCTGGTTGGGCCACCTGCCGGGGGATATTGTGGTCCAAAAAAAGAACTTTCACTTCTATTTTCCCCTCGCCACGTCTCTTCTCCTCAGCTTACTCCTCACCCTCCTCTTTTCCCTTTTTGGGAAAAAATGACCTTACCACACCTTTCCTTATGGGTGGTTTCGTTCTTGTTATTGGGGTCGAATCCTCTTTGGGCCATGGGGAATTATCCCCTCCTCGACGAAAGCCGGTCCCTTCGTGTCGCTGTGGTGAACGGAGAAAAAAGCGTGTCGCTCAAAGTGCTCGGTCCTTACGAAATCCGCCAACTTCATACCGGAGTTCTCCTCAAAGAAGGACGATCCCTGGAAACGGTGTTGACCCCGGAACCGGAGGGGATCCGATTAGGGGAAGAGTCCTTGAAACTTTACGGTGTACGCATCATTCCCAAACGGGAGGCCGCTATTTCTCTTGGAGGGAGACGGTTTCGCGGCCGGGTCGACATCCTCCGGCAGGCCGATACGACCCTTCTCATTGTCAATCACTTAGACATCGAAGAATATCTGTACGGCGTCCTTCCGCACGAAGTGCCTCACCACTGGTCAGAGGAGATGCTGGAGGTTCAGGCGATCCTCGCAAGAACGTACGCCCTTTTTAAAAAGGTGGAACATCAAAACGAGGATTACGATGTCAAGGCCACCGTCCTCTCGCAGGTCTATGGGGGGCGTGAGGAGGAAAAACGTCGGGCTCGGCGCGCCGTGGATCGGACGGCTGGAAAGATTCTCACCTATCAGGGAACACTCTTTCCGACCTTTTATCATTCGACGTGTGGGGGGCAGACCGAAGATGCCGTTGTGGCAGGTCTCTGGAAAATAAGTCTTTTTCCACTCCATGGGGGTGTACGCTGTACCACCTGTGGGCATTCTCCCTTTTACCGTTGGAAACGGTCATTTTCCCTGGAAGATATTGCCTACCGGCTTCGTAAGGCGGGCTATGCCGTCAAAAAAGTGGTGAACCTCCACGCCGAAGACAAGACCGCTTCAGGGCGGGTGAAGACGATGGTGGTGGAGAGTGAGGACACCGTTCTTAAGATTCCTGCGACGGCGTTCCGTCTGGCCATAAGCCCCACGGATCTCCGGAGCGTTAAATTTGATCTGACGGTGAGGGAGGGAAAAGTCACCTTTGAAGGATTTGGGTGGGGACATGGGGCAGGGCTTTGCCAATGGGGCGCAAATGAGATGGCCGAGAGGGGGTTCTCCATTGAAGAGATCCTTACTTTCTATTATCCCGGAAGCGAAATTCGCGACCTTCCAAACATTCCATGGCATAAGAAGTGAAATTATCCGAATTTGATTACACCCTTCCGAAGGAACTCATCGCTCAGTATCCCCTTAAGCAGCGGGATCGGTCCCGTCTCCTTGTTCTTCATCGAGAAAGTGGAGAGATCGAGCACCGAACTTTTCGAGATCTCTTCCACTTTCTCCATCAACAGGATACACTCGTCCTGAATGACACAAAAGTAAGACGGGCAAGACTCTTTGGAAGAAAAGAGACAGGGGGAAGGATAGAAGCCCTTCTTCTCCGAAGTGTTTCTCCCTCGACCTATGAAGCCCTATTGAATCCTTCCGCATCGAAAATCGGAAGTCGGATTCTTTTTGATCAGCATAGGGAAGCGGAAGTCGTCGGCGGTAATGGAATCGTGAAAACGATTCGATTCCAAAAAGGAAATGTAATGAAGTGGCTCAGACAGAAGGGGACACCGCCACTGCCGCCTTATATCCGGCGGCTTCCGGACAGGGAAGACATCCACCGTTACCAGACGGTGTATGCCAGAAAGGAGGGAGCGGTCGCCGCACCGACCGCCGGGCTCCATTTCACGAAGCCCTTTCTTCGAAAAATCGAAGCAAAGGGGGTTTGCCTTTGCGGCATAACGCTTCATGTCGGTTATGGGACGTTTGAGCCGGTCCGGAGTGAGGAGATCGAAGATCACAAAATGCATGAGGAATATTTCGAACTCTCCTCGAAAGCGGCGAGAATTTTGAATGAGACAAAGAAAAAGGGGGGTCGGATCATCGCGGTCGGTACAACAAGTTGTCGCGTGCTCGAGACCAGCATCAAGGGGGTCGTGGCTCCTGGTGTGGTTCGAGGCACCGCTTGCGGCGCCCAGCGTGCGCCGCTGCGCTTGGCGCTCGCCTTCGCTCCTCCCCGCCTGTTCGGCGGGGGTGACCGTGCCCGCTCAGGCTCGCGACATGCCTCTCACCACAACCAGTCGCCACCTCCATTCTGTTCAATGAGGGGATGGACAGATCTTTTTATCTATCCTCCCTATGAATTTCTCGGCACCGATGCGCTTCTCACGAATTTTCATCTGCCGAAATCGACCCTTTTCATGTTGGTCTCTGCCTTTGCAGGAATCGACCTTATCCGAAAGGCCTATGAGGAAGCGATTCGACAAAGATATCGGTTTTACAGTTATGGAGACGCAATGCTCATTCTATGAGGACCGTAGACCAAACCATAGAGAATCCTTTTCAGATCGTTTCCCACGATACTGCGACGAAAGCGCGCATAGGCAAACTCCAGACGGCTCACGGTGAAATCGAAACCCCTTGTTTCATGCCATGCGGCACCCAAGGGACCGTCAAGGCCCTTTCGAGTGAAGAACTCGAAACATTGGGTGCGCAGATGATCCTTTCCAATGCGTATCATCTTTATTTACGGCCAGGGGAGAAGATCTTTCAAAACGTTGGGGGCCTCCATGCCTTTATGAACTGGAAAGGTGCGATGTTGACCGATAGCGGCGGCTTCCAGATTTTTAGCCTTGCCCCCTTGAGAAAAGTGACTGATGAAGGTCTCTCCTTTCAATCTCATATTGACGGTTCGAAACAATTTGTCACTCCCGAAAAGATCATTCAGTTCCAACGCCTTCTCGGAAGTGACATCGCGATGGTTCTGGATGAATGCACCGCTTATCCGAGCGGGAGAAAAGAGACAGAGGAGGCGATGCGTCGGACCCATGTGTGGGCCGAGCGTTCGAAGAGGGAATTCAGACGCATCACGAACGACGAACGACGAACGACGAACAAGGAGCAGCTTCTCTTCGGCATCGTTCAGGGGGGGACTTATCGGGATCTTCGAAAAGAAAGTTGCGAGACTCTTGTGGCCATCGGATTTGATGGATATGCCATTGGCGGGTTAAGTGTCGGAGAGTCGAAGGAGCTTCTTTGGGAGAGTAGCGCCGTCTGTGCGGGACATCTTCCTCCTGACAAACCGAAGTATCTGATGGGAGTCGGGATGCCGCAAGATATTTTGGAAGGGATTGCGCTCGGGATCGATCTTTTTGACTGTGTCCTTCCAACCCGAAATGGAAGAAATGGTCAAGTTTTTACTTCTTATGGTATACTAAACCTCAAGAACGCTTCCTACGCTTTAGAGTCCGGGCCCATTGAAGAAGGATGTGACTGTCTCGCTTGCAGGGGATACAGTCGTGCGTATCTCCACCACCTTCTCGATGCAAAGGAGATCTTGGGAGTAAGACTGACGACACTTCACAACGTTTCATTTTATCTCCGCTTGATGAGGGAAGCGAGAGTGGCGATTGCGCAGAAGCGGTTCAACGACTATAAAGACCAGATTCACCAATGGGTCAGGAGACATCCATGAACCAAGGACCTTCCCCTCTTTTCTCATTTTTTCCGATCCTTCTTATGTTTCTTGTATTTTACTTCCTTCTCATCCGGCCGCAACAGAAACAGCAGGCACGGCATCAAGAGATGATCAAAAATCTCAGTAAAAATGACGAGGTCGTTACCAGTGGCGGTATCCATGGAACGGTGGTTGGCTTGAAAGAGGAGAGCGTTCTCCTCCGCGTTGCGGAGAATGTGAAGATCGAGGTGGAGCGGAGCGCCATCACCAAGGTTCAGAAGTCTCGGACCGAGGAACAGGGCATCGAACCGAAGAGGGGGTGACATGGGGCGTCAACTCAAGTGGAAAGTTCTTTTGATTCTCGCCATTTTATTCGGCTCATTGTGGAGCATTTATCCTCTTTCTCAAAAGATCAATTTGGGGCTCGATCTTCAAGGGGGGATGCATCTTATTTTAAAGGTTGATACGACGGGCCTTAACAAGAAGCAGGCGGAGGATGCTGCGGAGAGGGCCCTTGAGATTATCCGGAACAGGATCGACCAATTTGGCGTGAAAGAGCCGGTCATTCACCAGCAAGGGAAAGACGAAATCGTCGTTCAACTTCCCGGGATCACGGATAGGGAACGGGCGCTCGATCTCATTGGGAAAACGGCACACCTTGAATTTAAACTGGTCTCAGATGATCTGGGACTTTTGGAAAAGGCGAAATCGGGGGAAGCCCCGGAGGGATATGAACTCGTTCCTCACGAAAAAGAACAGCTCCTCCTTGAAAGAAAAGCTGCCTTGACAGGGGAGGCGCTGGTGACCGCCACCGTCTCATTCGATCAGAGTCAGTTTAACGAACCGTATGTTTCTCTCGAATTCAACGCCCAGGGCGGGCGAGAATTTTCGAGAATCACCCGCGACAACGTGGGACGACGCCTCGCCATTGTTCTGGATGGGAAAGTCCAATCCGCCCCGGTCATTAAGGAACGGATCCCTTCAGGTCACGCCCAGATTACAGGGCGTTTTAGTATGGAGGAAGCTTCAGACCTTGCCATTGTGCTCCGGGCAGGAGCACTCCCCGCGCCGATTCACATTGAAGAAGAACGGACGATCGGCCCTTTGTTGGGGAAAGATTCCATTCAATCAGGGATTAAGGCCTCTCTGTTGGGGGGTGTTCTTGTCGTTTTGTTTATGTGTCTCTATTATCTTCTGGCGGGAATCGTTGCGAGCCTTGCAGTCATTTTCAATTTTCTTTTGATTTTGGCGGGACTTGCTCTCCTTCATGCCACACTCACTCTCCCTGGTATTGCCGGGATGATTTTAACCGTCGGAATGGCGGTCGATGCCAACGTCCTCATTTATGAGCGGATCCGGGAAGAACTTCGCGGAGGAAGACCGATCCGGAACGCGATCACGACCGGCTATCACAAAGCTTTTACCGCCATCTTTGATTCCAATGTGACGACACTCATTGCCGCCATTCTCCTTTTCTGGTTCGGTTCAGGACCTATCCGCGGGTTTGGGGTGACGCTGACGCTGGGCCTTATCGCGAGTATGTTCACGGCGATTTATGTGACCCGTGTCTTCTTCGATCTTTTGGTCGAATCAAAGCTCTTGAAAAACATTCGGATGTTCCAACTCATCGGCCCAACAAAAATCGACTTCATCGGGAAGCGGAGAATCTGTTACCTCCTCTCTCTGGTTGTGATCTTAGGAGGGATGATCTATTTCTTGCTGCAGGGAGACAAAGCGTACGGGATTGATTTTACGGGGGGCCAGATTCAGGAGTATCGGTTTAAGGAATCTCTCTCGGCGGAACAGGTCCGCTCTTCCCTTTCGGACATCGGACTGGCGGATGTCTCCCTCCAACAGTTTCAGGAAACCCATGCCCTTCTCATCAGGACTTCCGGAGACACCGCCAAGGAGGTTTCTTCGGAACTCAAAAAGGATTTTCCAAACAATCCCGTTGAAATCCTCCGAGTCGAAAAAGTGGGTCCCTCGGTAGGGAAGCGTCTCCGGTTTCAAGCGACCTTGGCCCTCTTCTATGCGTTGGGGGGGATTCTCATCTATGTCTGGTTTCGGTTTAAGAATGCGGCATTTGCCGTAGCCGGCATCATTGCCCTTTTTCACGACGTCTTTGTCACGCTGGGAATGTTGGCCGTCACCCATCGGGAAGTCGATCTTACCGTTCTTGCGGCGATCCTCACGATTGCAGGGTTTTCAATCAACGATACCATTGTGATCTACGATCGGATTCGCGAGAAACTTCGGACGATGCGGAAGGCCACCCTTGTCGAAGTGGTTAATTTAAGTGTGAATGAAACGCTCTCCAGAACACTCCTCACCTCCTTTACGGCCCTTTTGTCCGTGCTCGCCCTTTTCCTTTTCGGCGGAAAGGTGATTAATGATTTTTCCTTTAGTCTTTTGGTCGGCTTTATCTCCGGCGTCTATTCTACGGTCTATATCGCATCCCCTCTTGTCATTGCGTGGAGCGGTCGAAGACGATGACCCTTAAAAGGTGGGAGATTAGAATTCCCAATCCGACATTGCGGGAAGAATTGGCAGAAGCCCTCCATCTTCATCCAGTGACGGCCCAACTTTTGATCCATCGAGGCGTTGAGACCGCTTCTCAAGCCCGCGCCTTTCTCTCCCACGACCTTTCTTCTTGTCACGATCCCTTTAACCTTAAAGATATGGAGAAAGCGGTCGGGAGACTCAAAAGGGCTTTGAAGGAGAAGGAAAAGGTTCTCGTCTGGGGTGATTACGACGTCGACGGTGTCACGAGCACCTCTCTTCTTGTGCGGAGTCTGAATGCGTTTGGGTTTCATACCCTTCACCATATCCCGAACCGTTTGACCGACGGCTACGGTCTCAATAAAACGTTTCTGACCCTTGCGAAGAAAAAGGGGGTTGCAGTCATCATCAGTGTGGACACAGGGATCGCCGGACATGAAGCGGTGGCGCATTTAAAAGAATTGGGGATGGATATTATCCTTACCGATCATCATGAGCCGAAGAGGGAACTTCCGAAGGCGTACGCGATCATTAATCCGCTGCAAAAAGGATGTGCGTATCCCTTCCGTTTTCTTTCCGGCGTGGGGCTTGCCTATAAACTTGCTTCTGCGGTGGCAAAGACGGTTTTACCAGAGATGGAAGAAAAAATTCAGGCCCATTTGGATCTTGTTGCCGTGGGGACTGTTGCGGATGTGGTGCCGATGATCGGGGAGAACCGCATCTTGGTTCACCATGGATTGAGGATGCTCGAGAAGAGACAAAAACCGGGGCTCCGGGCCCTCCTTTCCCTGGGAGGGATCCGTCGACAAACGCTCATTCCAAGGGACATCGGCTTTATTGTGGCCCCTCGGATTAATGCCTCTGGTCGACTCGGTTCTGCAGAGATCTCCCTCAAGCTTCTCCTCACCGACGATGAAGAGGAGGCAGGGCGACTCTCTCAACAATTGGAGGTAGGAAACAAGAACCGCCGTCGCATCGAGACCCAGATGCTCAAAGAGGCGATCGCAAAGGTCGAGCGGGAAATTAATTTTAAGCATGAGCGGGTCATCGTCCTTCAGGATGAAAGATGGCATCCGGGAGTCGTTGGCATTATCGCTTCACGGATCCTCAATCGGTTTTATCGACCCACCATTGTCATCGCCGTCACGGGAGGGATCGGACGCGGTTCGGCCCGATCGATTCAAGGATTTCCGCTTCCGGCCGCTCTCGATCAGTGCAAGGAATACCTGGATGAATTCGGGGGGCACAAGTTCGCCTGTGGGGTGACCCTTCGGGAAGAAAATATTCAGCCGTTTCGAGAATCGATCAATCGGATCGCTTCTCAAACGTTGGACGCGGAGGATCTTGTTCCAACCCTCTTAGTGGATATGGAGATTCCCCTCGGTACACTTCAAGCGTCGCTTCTTGAAGAATTCAAACAACTTCAGCCCTTCGGGCCAGGAAATCCGGAACCTCTTTTCCTTTCAAAAAGGCTTTTGCTGCGGAACTGCTTCAAACAGGGAGGGGAAGTGAGGGGTGAGGTGAGCGAGCGCAAAGGAGATCTTTCTTTTGAGGCCACCCTCTCTTCGCAACTCGCAAGAGAAGTGACCCCTTTTCTCGATCAGCCGATCGATCTGGTTTATCATCCGGTTCACAAGAAGAACGAGGAAAGAGGGACACCTTGTTTACATATCAAAGATTTCGCTCCTTCTAGGCTTGTTCCGGCCGGATCCTAAAAATCCCCTTTTCAATTTTTCCTGTTTTCAGACATTTGGTACAGACCTGAATGGTCTTCCGGACGCCATGCAGGGTGGCCCGGATTTTTTGAAGGTTCGGAAAGAAACGGCGTTTGGCGATCCCTGTCACCTTTTTTCCAACGCCCCCTTTTTTCTTCGCCATACCCCGTCGGGAAATGACGCGGCCGGCGACAGGTCCCTTGCCGCAAATCTCACAAACCCTTGCCATCTTTTTCTCCTTGAAGTCTTCACAGGGACTAAGTCCCTCCATCTTTGGGACTTAGTCCCGCTTGTCCATGTTATAATAAAGGCATGTCGTTTAATCAACCTATCACATTTGAAAGACGACATCAAGAGAAAAAGGATCCCCAAAAGATCCCCGTCCGTTACCTCAAAGGGGTAGGACCCAAGCGGGCGGAGCTTTTGTCTCGCTTGGGGATTACGACCATTGAGGACCTTTTACTTACTCTTCCCAAGCGGTATGAAGACCGCTCCCATCTTTCTCCCATCCGTTCCCTCAAGGTGGGGGAGATTCAGACGACGGTGGGAACTGTTTTAAAGGTGGGGGAGAGGAAAACCCGAAAAGGACTTTCGATCGTGGAAGCGGCGTTTAAGGATGAGACCGGCATCCTTCGCGCCGTCTGGTTTAACCAACCTTATCTCAAATACCTTTTTTCGCCTGGCCAAAAAATCATTCTCCATGGAAAGGTGGAACGGTTTCACTCGCTTCAGATGAATCAGCCGGAACATGAAGGGGTGGAACCGGGAGAGGAAAACGCTTCTTCGCTTCATGTCGGCCGGATCGTTCCGATTTATCCACTCACCGCCGAGATCTCCCAGCGGTGGCTTCGGTCTGTGGTGCATGAAGGGATCCTTCGGTATGGGCGGTCTCTTGTGGATCCCCTTCCCGAGGAGACCCACGAGCGATACCGCCTCCCCTCTTTCCAAGAAGCGGTCTGTGCCGTCCATTTTCCGAAGTCGATGGAGGAGGCGGAACAGGCACGCCGCAAACTGGTTTTCAATGAACTGTTCCTCTTTGGACTGAGCATCGCTTACCGTCGGACAAAGAGCCGTGCCAACCCCAAACAGCAGGTGGCCCAGGGGGACCTTTATCCCGTAGAAGCGTTTGAACGTCTTTTCCCTTTTTCTTTGACCAGCGCCCAGCGGAGGGTGATGGGGGAGATCTGTCGCGATATGGAAAATCGCATCCCGATGAACCGCCTCCTCCAGGGAGATGTCGGTTCCGGAAAGACTCTTGTGATTCTTTATGCGATGCTTCTCGCGATCAAAAATGGATTCCAGGCGGCACTCATGGTTCCGACAGAAATTTTGGCCGAGCAGCATGCATCAACCTTTAAAGAGTTTTTGGCACCGTTGGACATCCGGCTCGCTAGCCTTACAGGAGGGGGAAGGGCGATTGAAAGGAGACGTATCTTAAGACAGATCGAGAGGGGACAAATTGATCTTGTGATCGGGACCCATGCCTTGGTCGAGGAGGGGGTCCGTTTTAAACAATTGGGAATCGTCGCCATTGATGAACAGCATAAGTTTGGCGTGGTCCAGAGGGCCCTCTTGCGTAAGAAAGGGGAAAACCCGGATGTCCTGGTGATGACAGCAACCCCCATTCCCCGGACACTGGCGCTGACCCTTTACGGAGATTTGGACATCTCGGTCCTGGATGAAATGCCACCAGGACGCTCGACCATTCAGACCCGCTGGATGGAAGAGGAGAAACGAGAGGAGATCTACGCGTTTCTCCGTCGGGAACTGACAGCCGGTCGTCAGGGGTACGTCGTCTATCCCCTTATCGAAGAATCGGAAAGGCTGGACCTCTTGGCGGCGACCCAGATGGCGGAAACCCTTCAAAAGGTCCTTCCGGAATTTCGGGTGGGGCTCTTGCACGGGCGGATGAAAAGCGACACAAAAGAGCGACTCATGAGGGAATTTCGAAAAGGAAACCTCTCGCTTCTTGTCTCCACCATCGTCGTGGAAGTGGGGATCGATGTCCCGAACGCGACGGTCATGGTGATTGAACATGGGGAACGTTTTGGATTGAGTCAGCTCCATCAACTCCGTGGCCGGATCGCACGAAGCCGTTACCCCGCCTCCTGTTTTGTCTTGTCCACCCCCAAAACGGAAGAGGCACGGAAAAGACTCACCATTTTCTCTCGTTATCTAGATGGTTTTCGGATCGCTGAAGAGGATCTTCTCCTCCGGGGACCGGGCGATTTTTTTGGAAAGCGCCAGCATGGTGCACTTGAATTGAAGATTGCTGATCTCATTCGGGATGTCGCACTCCTGGAAGAGACCAAAAGGGAAGCGAGCCATCTTCTGGAGGAGGATCCTCGACTCACTCACCCCTCCCACGCCGCGCTCCGTAAAAAATTTATTGAGAAATTTAGAAGCAAAAGCGAACTGGTTGTTACCGGATAACGATGAAAATTCTTGGAGGAGTCTGGAAAGGCCTTTCACTCAAACACCCCCATCCAACCCTCTCTCGTCCCACGCAGGAGCGGGTGAAGAAATCCCTCTTCGACATGCTGGGGGCCCACTTAGAGGAAAGCCGGGTACTCGACCTTTTCTCAGGAAGCGGCACACTCGGCCTCGAGGCCCTTTCCCGGGGGGCGCAGGAGGTGACCTGTGTGGAATGGGACCCTCTCTGTATGAGACTGTTAAAGGAGAATCTCAAAAAACTCCGGGGCGCCTCTCCGGTTATCTGTCTTCAGGAAAATGCCTTAAAGGTTCTTGGAAAACTTTATAGACAAAAGAAGAATTTTGATATCATATTTATGGATCCACCTTATTTGAAAGGGGTTACAACAAAGTGCTTGCGTCAGGTGGACAAGTATGATATACTAACGCCCGATGCGATTTTGGTGATCCGCCACTCCAAAAAGGAGAACCTACCGGTTGCGGTCGGGGCTCTTTCCCTTTTCCGGCAAAAGCGGTATGGAGAGACCACCCTTTCTTTCTACCAGAGGAAGCATGACTCATCGTGAACGACGCTTACGCGGTCTATCCGGGAAGTTTTGATCCTGTCACCTATGGTCATCTCGACCTCATCAAACGGGCGCTCAGCATTTTTGATGGGGTGACGGTCGCCATCGCGAAGAACATTGGGAAAAAACCTCTTTTTACCCTTTCGGAACGGTTGGGGATGATGCAACAGGCGACCCGTTCGATGAAAAGGGTGAAGGTGGAACCCTTTGACGGGCTGGTCGTGGATTATGTACGGCGAAAGAAAGCGAAGGTGGTAATCCGGGGGCTCCGGATGATCTCAGATTTTGAGTATGAATTTCAGATGGCTCTCACGAACCGGAAGTTGGATCGACGGGTTGAGACGATCTTTCTCATGCCCTCTGAAAATTATGCCTATCTTTCATCCCGTCTCATTAAAGAGGCGGCAGCATTGGGGGCGAGGGTTTCCGATTTTGTTCCTCCCTTCGTAGAGAGGCGTTTGAAGGAGAAGCTTCGTCGAAAGTAAGTCCGTATGAAAGTGTATCCCAATCAAATCCCGGAGGGGGGGCTTTCGGCGAAGGAATCGCTGAGTGCCATTCCTTATGATCTCGATACAGAAGATGTTCAGGTCCTCTCCCCTTTTGAGATCTCTTATCAACTTTACCGGGAGGGAGGGGATCTGTTTGTTCATCTGTCGCTCTCTTACGTCATGCGACTCCAATGTGGTCGTTGCCTTGCCTTTTATGAGTCTCCCCTTGTCAAAGAGGTCGAACTGACCTATCCTATCGAGAAGGCCAAGGTCATCGATCTGACGGATGATATCCGCCAAGAAATTCTCTTGGAGTACCCGATGAAACCTCTTTGTCAGGAAGGATGCAAAGGGGTCTGCGGGGCGTGTGGGCAGAACCTCAATGAAGCAACATGTAGCTGCTCCAACGAAGTCAAAACGTAAAACGAAAAAGGCAAAATTGAAATTCAAAATTCAAAAGTTTTTAATTTTGAATTGTACTTTTAAATTTTGCGTTTTGACTTTTTAATTTCTAGATTTAAGGAGGCAAAATGGCATTACCCAAAAGACGACATTCACGACAGCGGCAGGCGAAACGGCGTACCCACGATCGGTTGAAAGCGATCACCCTCGTTCCTTGTCCGCAGTGTGGGGCCCTGAAGAGGCCCCACCGCCTCTGTGTTTCCTGTGGTTATTATGCTGGAAAACAGGTCAAGGCGATGGGGGAAGGGGCAAAGAAGGAGAAAGAGGTGAAGGCCTGAGATGGCGAGAGTCGCTGTAGATGGAATGGGGGGAGACCATGCCCCTCGTGTCGTTGTTGAAGGAGCGGTAAACGCGGCGAGAGCCTATGGCATCGAGGTGATCCTGGTGGGCCGGCAAGACCTTTTGGAAAAGGAACTCGCGAAACTTAAACCGGTCCCTTCTTGTGTCACGATTCGGCCCGCCTCGGAAGTAGTCGATATGGCGGAACCTGCGGCGGTCACGGTTCGGAAAAAACGGGACTCTTCCATTGTCGTGGCCGCGGAACTTGTCAAAAAGAAAGAAGCGGACGCGGTCGTGAGTGCTGGGCACACCGGGGCGGCCGTCGTCGCAACGACGCTGACCCTTGGTCTATTGGAGGGGATCGAGCGGCCTGGGATTGCCATCGCCTATCCCACCCTGAATGGACATTCGGTCATCATCGATATCGGCGCCAATATCGATGCCAAGCCGGAGCACCTCCTCCAGTATGCCGTGATGGGATCCACTTATGCGTCACTCATCCTCCACAAGAAAGAGCCTCGCGTCGGTCTTCTGAATATTGGGGAGGAAGAGTCCAAGGGACCCGATTTCATGAAGGAAACCCACAAACTGATCGAGGAAAGCCGTCTGAACTTTGTCGGGAATATTGAGGGAAGGGACATCTTCTCCGGAAAAATCGATGTGGTCGTCTGTGACGGGTTTGTGGGAAATGTTGTGCTCAAGGTCACAGAATCCCTCGCGGAATCGACCAATATTCTTCTCCGTCGGGAACTCATGTCAAGTTTTTTGAGTAAAATGGGCTCACTCCTCATTAAACCGACCCTCTCACGCCTTAAAAAACGATTGGATTATACTGAATTCGGAGGAGCGCCCCTTTTGGGGGTGAACGGGGCCTGCATCATCTGTCACGGGGCTTCTTCTGCAAAAGCGATTAAAAATGCGATCCGGGTCGCGGGGGAGTTCGTCAGTTCTCAACTGAATGAAAAAATTCAGGCCACCTTAGGAAAGAAGGGAACCTATGTTTGAATCCAAAGATAAGAAAGGACTCCTCCCCGTCGGTTTTATCGGATTAGGAAAATATCTTCCTGAGAAGGTTCTCACCAATCACGACCTTGAAAGGATGGTCGATACCTCGGATGAGTGGATCGCCACCCGTACAGGCATTAAGGAGCGACGGGTCGTCTCCAACGGAATGGTCACCAGTGATCTGGGGGCGCGGGCCTCGGAAGCGGCCATTGCCCGAGCGGGTCTTCGTCCAGAAGAGGTGGATCTCATCGTCGTCGCTACCATTACCCCCGATATGCCTTTTCCCGCCACCAGTTGTCTTATCCAGGAAAAATTGGGCGCAAAGCGGGCCGCCTGTTTTGATGTCTCCGCAGCGTGCTCAGGATTTATCCATGCCTTGACTATCGCCAAGCAGTTTATTGCAGCAGGGACCTACAAGAACGCCCTCGTCGTCGGCGCCGAGACCCTTTCCACCATTGTCGACTGGAAGGACCGGAATACCTGCGTCCTTTTTGGAGACGGGGCAGGCGCAGCGGTGATGGCCCCTGTCTCAGAAGGAGGGATTCTTTCCACCTACCTTGGATCCGACGGGGGTTATGGAGAACTTCTGATGATTCCAGGAGGGGGAGCACGTTTTCCGGCCAGCGAAAAGACGATTCGGGAAGGGCTTCATTATATGAGAATGAATGGGGGTGAGGTCTTCAAATTGGCTGTAAGGGCGATGACAGAATCGGTGGAAAGGATAGTCCGGGAAAACGGTTTCACGATGGATCAAATCACTTGTCTTATTCCCCATCAAGCCAACGTGCGCATTATTGAAGCGATGGCCGAGCGGTTAGGGTATCCCCTTTCAAAGATTTATTTGAATTTGAACCGTTATGGTAACATGTCGAGCGCCTCGACGGTGACCGCCCTCTGTGAAGCGGTGGAAGAGGGAAGGGTGAAGAGGGGCGACCTCGTGGTCCTCGTCGCCGTGGGGGGAGGACTTGTCTGGGGCTCCTGTCTTGTTCGATGGTAGTCTGCGCCTACCTCTTTCCCGGCCAAGGAGCCCAATTCGTAGGAATGGGGAAGGAGCTCTACGAGCACTCCAAAGACGCCAGAGCCATTTTCGAAAAAGCGGATAGGCTTCTCGGATTTAAACTCACCGCCCTCTGTTTTGAAGGACCCCTCCAGACACTGACCCTTACCCAGAATAGTCAACCTGCTATTTTTGTGACCAGTGCGGCTGCGCTTGCTGCACTGACCCACACTTCGAAAAATCCGTATCAGCCGCAGGCAACCTGTGGACTCAGCTTGGGAGAATATACGGCCCTTTACGCTTCCGGGGTTCTTTCCTTTGAGGAGGCCCTTCGCGCCGTCGCAGCGAGGGGACGTTTCATGGAGGAAGCGTCCAAAAAGACACCCGGGACGTTGGCTGTCCTCTTCGGATTGAACCTTCAAACCGTCAAGGAACTTTGTGAGAGAACAAGAACCGAAGTGGCAAACCTCAACTGTCCCGACCAAATCGTTGTCTCAGGCCGCGTCTCTGATATCGAAAGGGTCATGACCCTTTCGAAGGAGGCTGGAGCCAAAAGAGTGACCCGCTTGGAGGTGAGCGGTCCTTTTCATTCCCGTTTCATGAAAGAAGCAGGAGAGGCCCTTGAGAAAGTTCTCCAGGATCTTCCTCTGAAGCCGCCCAAAGTTCCTTTTGTCAGCAATGTGACGGCTCATTTCGAGGAAGACCCCTCGCAGATTCGGAAAGGTCTTGTAAGGCAGGTGAGTGAAACGGTTCTCTGGGAGGAATCGATGCGGTTTCTGATCGGGAAAGGGATCCGCCAGTTTGTGGAAATTGGACCGGGGAAGGTCTTGACAGGACTCCTACGGAAAATAGACCCGACAGTTGCCTGTTCTCATGTAGAAACCCTTGAAGAGACTAAACTCTTATATCTCTAAGCCTGACCAAGTGAAAGAGTTGGCGGAGAAAACCCTTGACAAATTTGGAACGATTGATATACTGGTCAACAATGCGGGAATCACCGCGGAAGCTCTTTAAGGATAGTCACTTCGTGAGGATTAGCGCATTAAAGGAGGGAAGGAATGTCCGTTGCTGAAAAGGTCAAGGCGATCATCGTAGAACAGTTAGGTGCCAAACCGGAAGAGGTCACGCCGACCGCATCCTTTGTCAATGATTTGGGGGCGGATTCCCTCGACACCGTCGAATTGGTCATGGCCCTTGAGGAGGAATTTGGTGTAGAGATTCCTGATGAGGATGCGGAGAAGATCATCACCGTCGAGGATGCCATTAAATATATTGAGAAGAAGACCACCGGCAATTAAACCTATTTTTCATTAAATTAAAGAGAAGGGCGTTCGCTAAAGGATTTGGCGGGCGCCCTTTTCAGCAAAGGGGATTTCCAAAACAGACGGAGGGGATGTGGGACGACGGGTTGTAGCAACAGGAGTCGGCGTGATTACTCCTGTAGGGAATACAGTCCAAGACTTCTGGAAGTCGCTCGTAGAAGGGAAAAGTGGCATAGGAGGCATCACCTCTTTTGATGCGTCGGCCTATGAGTCTCGCATTGCCGGAGAGGTAAAAAGGTTCGATCCTAACCCATTTATTTCCGCAAAAGACCAGAGGCGGATGGAGCTCTTTGTTCAATTTGCAGTCTGTGCCACCAAGATGGCGATTCAAGATTCCGGGGTCGACCTTTCCAAAGAGGATGCCTACCGCTTTGGAGTTCTTCTGGGCTCCGGTATCGGAAGCCTCCATGTTATTGAAGAGCAGCATAAGATCCTTCTTGAAAAAGGCCCAGGCAAGATCTCTCCGTTTCTTATCCCGATGCTGATTGTCAATATGGCCCCTGGACAGGTATCGATTAGCCTTGGGCTCAAGGGTCCCAATTCGTGTGTGGCGACCGCCTGCGCCTCTGGGAGCCACGCGGTGGGGGATGCATTTCAGATCATTCAAAGGGGAGATGCCGATGCCATGGTGGCGGGCGGTACAGAAAGTTGTATTACCCCGATGGGCATCGGCGGATTCTGCGCCTTAAAAGCGCTCTCTCTGCGAAACGATGATCCTCCGAGGGCATCCCGTCCCTTCGAGCGGGATCGGGATGGGTTCGTCATGGGGGAGGGATGCGGAATTCTCATTCTTGAAGAATATGAGCGTGCCAGGAAACGGGGAGCCCACATCTATTGCGAGATCGTCGGCTACGGCATGACAGGAGATGCCTATCACATGACCGCCCCCCCTCAAGACGGGATGGGGGCTGCGAACGCGATGCGTCAAGCCCTGGAGCGCGCCAAGATTTCTCCCTCCGAGGTCCACTATATCAATGCCCATGGGACCTCCACCCCTCTCAATGACAAGATGGAGACGGTCGCCATCAAACAGGTCTTTGGAGAGGATGCCAAAAAAATTCCGATCTCCTCCACGAAATCCATGACCGGTCATCTCTTGGGCGCTGCGGGAGGTGTGGAGGCGGTAGTCTGCGCGCTCACGATTCAGGAGGGGATCATTCATCCCACGATCAATTACGAAAACCAAGATCCTGAATGCGACCTTGACTACGTTCCCAATGCTGCGCGCAGGGCCAAGGTGGACGTGGCCCTTTCCAACTCCTTCGGCTTCGGTGGCCACAACGCCACCCTCGTCTTTAAGCGGGTTTAGGCAAAAACCGTTGACACTTTTGTCTTTCTTTAGTATAATATCTAATTTATAGTGGAAATTAGGGTTAGGAGGTCTTGTGTCTTCGAATTCTCCTCACTTTGAGAAGGAATGGTCTCTTATTTTAGGTTCCTCCAGCGGCTTTGGGGAGGCCCTTTCACTGGAACTTGCCAGCAAAGGGATGAATATCTTCGGAGTGCATCTGGATCGGAAGAACACACTCCCGCATGTCGAAGAGATCGTCCAAACCATTCAATCGAAGGGTCGGCAGGCCCTTTTTTTTAATGTGAACGCCGCAGACCCTCTCAAACGAAAGGAGGTACTCGACGCGGTTCAACAAAAGTTAAATGCATCCGCTATTCCTTCTGTAAAAGTCTTTTTTCACTCACTCGCTTTCGGAACGCTCAAACCGTACATCGCCTCAGACCCCCATGAAGCGATGACGCAACCCCAAATGGAGATGACCGTCGACGTCATGGCCCACAGCCTCGTCTACTGGGTTCAGGATTTGGTTCAGCGCAGACTCTTGGGAAAGGGAAGTCGGATTTTCGCGATGACCTCGTCCGGCGGTACGCGGGTTTGGCCAACGTATGGGGCGGTTTCTGCCGCAAAGGCGACACTCGAATCTCACATGCGTCAACTGGCGCTTGAGTTAGCACCCTTTGGCATCACCGCCAATTGTGTTCGTGCAGGGGTGACCGATACCCCTGCCCTTCGGAAGATTCCGGGAAATGAAAAGATGATCCAGATCGCGCTGGATAGAAATCCTTCGGGCCGGATGACGACACCCAAAGATGTGGCCCAGGCGATCGGTACTTTCTGCCTCGAAGAGTCCCATTGGATGACCGGCAATGTGATCGGGGTAGACGGTGGAGAGGATATCGTCGGTTAACCATGTATGAAACCCACTGGGGCCTCTCAGAAGCCCCCTTTGAGAATACGCCCGATCCCCGCTACCTTTATCTTTCCAAGCAGCATGAAGAGGGGCTCACGAGGCTTTTCTATGTGGTGAGAAGCAAGAAGGGGGCTGGGATGATGACCGGGGTTTTTGGATGCGGGAAAACGCTCCTGGCCCGGGCCGTCATCCGGGGACTCCAGAAATCGGGCCACCGGATCGCCTTTATCACCAATCCTCGTCTGGATCCTCTAGAGATGCTTCGCATGATCCTCTACGAATTAGGTGTTTCAAGTCCTCCCCTCCATAAAAGTGATGTCCTTTTTCATCTCCAGGAACTACTCTCAAACAATAGCCGCGATGGCCATGAGACGGTGGTGGTGATTGATGAAGCGCATGTCATCCAAGACCCCGACATCTTCGAAGAAATACGACTCCTTCTCAATTTTCAAATGGAAGAGAAATTCCTGGTGACCCTCCTTCTCATTGGACAGCCGGAACTGCAGGATCAGGTAGATATCAACAAAGCTTTTGCCCAGCGGATCTCCATACGATTTCATCTGGGTCCCCTCACGGAAGAAGAAACAGAGCGATATATCTCCCACCGCCTCTCGGTTGCCGGCAGAACCGATCCCCTTTTCAACAAGGAGGCGATCCAATTGGTGTATGAGGGAGCAGGGGGAATTCCACGGCGCATCAATCAAATATGCGACATGTGTCTTTTTACAGGATATGTCCAGAAGCGAGATCAGGTAGATCGTCCCATTGTGGAAGAAGCGATGGCGAGCGTTGAAGGGCGGAGTTAATGGTACGCCTTTCAGATGTCTTAGGGCCTGATGGAAGTCTGAAACCCTCTTCAAAAGGAACAGAGAAGGCGCCGCAGGGAAAAACCGCTCCCCAAGAAACAATTCCTCCTTTGGCGGAGCCAGAACGGGGAGAAGCAAGTCTCATCTATCAGGAAGCCATCGAGTGGGTCACGAAGAAATTCAAGGAGACAGAAAGCGGCTCGATCGCTGAGATAAGCGGCGGCATGGAAATTGCAGGAAAGATGGTTAAGATCCTTACCGGCGGTGGGGAGTCCCTTTTAACGTTAGCTGCCACCCCCAAAGAAGGATACCATCTTTATTCCCATTGCGTGAATGTTTCTATCCTCTCCATCAAAGTCGGGTTAGGGCTCCATTACCGGCCACAGGAACTTATTCAGTTGGGAGTTGCAGCGCTCATCCATGATGTGGGAATGGCCAAGGTGCCCAGGGAGTTGGTGGAGAAAAGAGGCGGTTTGTCCGAAGAAGAACTGGCGATTGTGAAGAAGCATCCCATTTACACCGTCGAACTTCTGGAAGGAACCAAGGGATTAGACCGCACCATGTTGGATGCAATTCTGCATGAACATGAACGGATAGATGGAACCGGGTACCCCGCAGGACTCCAGGGAGAACAGCTCAGTGAATTTGGAAGCACGATCGCCATCGTGGATGTCTATGAAGCGCTTACCCACCCCCGCCCCTATCGAAAACGGTACACGCAGGACGAAGCGATGAAGATGATCGCCTATTCCATGGGGAATCAGTTTAAAGGGGAGCATGTTCGCATCCTCAAGGCCTTGGTGAAAGAGCTCTCCATCTATCCGGTGGGAAGTTTTATCCAGCTCAACACCAAAGAGATCGGCCAGGTGGTGAGGGTCAACAAAAATTTTCCGCTTCTACCCGTTATCGACGTCTGGCTGGACGCGAGTGGGGATCGCCTCCCGGAGATCAAGCGGGTCAATCTGGCACAGGAACCCCTTCTACACATTAAGAAGTCTGTCGATATTCTTGAGGCGGCAAAGGATAAGACATGGCTCAATACGACCTAAACCTACGAGATTACTATCGTATTTTTAGAAGAAGGAAAGTGACCATCCTTCTCATTTTCTGCATGGTGATGGGGGGTGCTTATTATTACCTCTCCTCCCAGAAAGTCGTGTATCAGTCTTCCATCAAGGTGCAGTATACTTTTCAGGCTCCCGTTACGGGGATGGTCTACGGTCGTGCCCTACCCGCAGACTATGTTATAAAGACCCATCTGGAGATCATTAAGAGTCATCCTGTCGCGGAGCGCGCAGCAAAAATTCTCGGTTGGCTTGAGGGACTCTCTGATCCCCGCGAAATCGATCAGATGATTCAAAAGATTAAGCGAGCCATCGCTACCGAGCAGATTGGAGAGACGAGCGTCATTCGCATCACGGCAACCACCCCTGAGGCTGAAACGGCGAGACAAATCGTGGAAGCCGTTGCAAAGGCGTATCTCGCCTTCGATCAAGAGGAAAAAGGTCGTACCATCACCACTGTCCGTGCGTTTATCGAAGGAGAATTAAAAAAGGCCGTGGAGAAGCTCAAGGCCTCCGAAGAAGCCTTAAAGCGATTTCAAGAGGGGACCCTTCACACGAGTCGTGCAGGGCAATTCCAGGAGGAGATCGCCTCGTTAGAGCTTAAGCTGCAGGATCTTCTTGCTCGGGCCACACCGAGACATCCGGACGTGGAACGGTTACAACAGCAGCTCGATACCGCGAAAGAAGAACTCAGAAGACTTCCTCAAGAAGAACTGACGTTTTCTCGGCTGACGCAGGAGGTGGGGAGCAATCAAAAAGTTGTCTCTCAACTGAGAGAGAGATTTAACGCAGCACGCATCGAAGAAGCAGAAAATGTAACAGATTTAAACATTATTGAGGGGGCCTCTCCCCCCCGGCCTACCTTCGGGACGAACCGGTCGATGGGCCTTACCCTCAGTGCCGTACTGGGAATTTTGGTGGGGTTTGTATTCGCTTTCTTTAAGGAGGGATTGGATACCTCTATCGGTGCAATCGAAGAGATGGAGTCCTTTTTGGGGGTCAGAGTCTTGGGGGTCATTCCCCATATCGTGAAAGAGTCCGGCAAGAAGAAACTTTTCTCCTCCCCCTTTAAAAACCAGGAGGAAAGGGCAAGATCGATACAGTTGAGGCTCATTACTCAATTTGATCCCCGCTCTCCCGAGGCGGAATCGTATCATACGCTTCGGACAGCGATCTACTCGGTGTTGCCTCAAAAGGAGAAACTGGCGATCGGTATCACCAGCACTGCACCCCGCGAAGGTAAGTCGATTACGAGCGCAAATCTTGCGATTGCCTCAGCCCAGATCGGGAAAAAGACCCTTCTCATCGACGCCGATTTCCGCAGGCCGGTGATCCATCAATTTTTTAAAATGGACCGAAGCCCCGGCCTCTTCGAAGTGCTGACGAAAACCGTGAGCCACGACCGCGCCCTGAAAAACATTACGGATCTCCTCATGGGAGATGCCCACTGGCAGGAAGCGCTCAAAACACCGCACCTTGCTTATCTGAACTTCCTGACCGCCGGACATCTTCCTACCAATCCTCCGGAACTTTTTCACTCCGCGGAAATGGGCGAACTCATTCGATCTCTTTTGGTGGAATTCGATATTTTAATTTTTGACGCTCCTCCTATTCTTCCCGTGACAGATACCTTGATCCTTGCCCCAAAACTCGACGGCGTCATTCTCGTCTACCAGGCGGGACGCACCGCTCGCAACGCCCTCAAACGGGCCAAGGTTCTCTTGGATACGGCCCAGGCGAAGGTTCTGGGGGTTGTGTTTAATGATTTTAAGCCCGTCGAAATCGAATCGACTTCTTCCTACTATTACCGCTACCGGAAATACTATTCGGATGAGATGAAGAAGGAGTTAAAGAAAGAAGCCGAGAACGAAAAGTCTTAAGGGGTGTTCTTGAGGTCGTAGAGGGAAACGACAATTCTTTCTTCAAGATAGAGCTTAGAAACAATCTTTCTTTTTTTCCCCACCTCTAAATCCTTCAGATACGCTTTTCGATCCAAAAGACGAAAGTGCTCATCAAGCCATGAGCGAAAAGATAAATTTTCACGATAGATCCTTTCGGCATCCGAAATGGGGGTTGCCTCTACGTATTGGCCCGGCGTCCGTTCAATGTACCAGAGGCGGTTGATGCTGGGAGGAAATTTGTTTTTTAATTCTTCCCAACTCACTACATGAATTCTCCTTTCCCGGTCGACCGTGTGAAGTTTTCCTTGAGGGGCGTCCTTTTGAAACAATCCATGGAAGTAATAATCAAAGGAGGGATTCTCTTGGGTGTGGAGGAGAAAGTCCCCCGGGGCGAACGCCTTTTGAACAGAGTAAACGATTTGTCGGTAAGGTTCTAAATAGGTGATGAAGAGATATTGACGTCCCGCGAAGTAATTGACAAGGCCATAGGTATTCACAACAATAAGACAGGATAGAAAGAGATTCCTTAAGAGGGGGCGGAGGGAAAAAAGGGCTGTGGAAAGGAGGAGGGTGTAAAACGGGAGAGAGACAAAGCAGTAGCGGGGTTGTGCGTTTCGCATCGCTGATAAGAAGAGAATGGGGAAGAGAAAAGCGAGGGGAATGAGCCGAGAAGATCTCCTCAAGCAGACGTTGAAAGAGCAAAGGAGGAGGACTCCTGAGAGAAGGGTGGCAGGAACGACCCAGAGAAGATTCCAGGGGACGATCGTCGGACCCGCCGTGAAAAGATAATAGACCAGAGCCATTTTTCCAAAATAACCGAAGGGCATAGAAAGGGTCTCCGGGGTTTTTGGAGAGAGGTAGACCCCCTGAAGATAGGCGAGGCGCTTCATAAGATTTGGAAAGGACGGGAGAAAAAGAAGAAAAACAAGAAGCCAGATCGCAAAATAGCGGAGGATGAGATGCGGTTTATTTCTTAACGAGATAACGACAAAAATGCATTGGGCAAGAAGGAGCGGGAAAAACATATAGTGCGTTAAAATCGCCATGAGAGAGATCCCGATATACCCAAGAAGTTTTCCGAGACGACCCGTTTCGACGAATTGAGTTAAAAAAATAACACTCACGAGGGATAGAAAAAGGACAAGACTCTCCATTTTGACTTGGCGGGATCCGAGGAGGAAGAAGGGAGATGTACTTAGAAGGACCGTTGCAAGAAAGGCCTCCTTCCTTGAGAAAAGTTTTTTCCCTAATTCGTAGAGGGCGACAAGAGAAAAGAGGGCAAAAAGGGCCGAGGGAATCCTCAGCCAAAATTCGTCCTTTCCGAAACGGCCCCAAAAGGATAAAATGATGTTATAGAGGGCATTTTTTTGATAGAGGAGAATCCCTTTAAGTTTCCAAGAGGCCTTGCCCGCAACTTGGGCCTCATCCTCCCAGAGGCTCCTTTCCCCTAACTGGTAAAATTGGAGGAAGATCGAGACAACGGCAAGAAGAATCCAAAAAAAAGACCCTTTTTTCATTGGTGTCAGTCTAACAAAAGCCTGTGAGGGCGTCAATGTGTGGCTTTTGAGCGGCTTGCAATAGTGAGTGAGTCATGATAAGATAAAAATAGGGGGGGAGAGATGATCCATTTAGAGGATCGATTCACAAAGGATCCGGACATCGTTCATCGAAAAGTGGATGGCGAATGGATCCTTGTTCCGATCCTGCCCAGAAAAGAGAAAAAAGGGAGATTCTATTTCATGGAAGGAGTGGAGGGGCGGATTTGGGAACTTGTAGATGGACGTCTGAATTGCCAAGCAATTATCGAGGAGATGGTTTCAGAGTTTCGTGTGAAGAAAAAACGGGCAGGGAAAGAGATCCTTCTTTTTCTTGAGGAACTTCAAAAAGAAGGACTCATACGGAGGACTTCATGACAGACCCAAAAAGACGCAAGGTGAAAAAAGAAATTTCTTCCAAGAAGCGTTATAAAAAGCCGACTCTTCGCCGAGTCGATATGGAGATCACGGCACGGACAGCTATTACTCCTATTGGGCCGTAAGGATGATGGATTGTTAGGTTCTTGTGACCGGAACACAAAAGGTGATTTTAGAGATCGCTGGGATCGCTATCTCCTTTGAGGCTGAAAGACTCCTTCTCGAAAAATCCCTTTCTCCTTTTGTCACTCAAAATCCCCCCTTTCTTATTGTAAAGGGTTCTTTTTCAAGACCTCCCTCCTTCAAAAAGGGTAGTCCTATCTTCCAATTCAAAAACATCTCTCGATTTTATCAAATTCCGGAGGGAACCTTGATGGAGATCGATCCCTCTTTCTCTAAAAATCCTCCCAAGGCGATTCTACTCGATTCTTGTGCGAGAAGAGCAACCTTCTTTTTAGAATCCAGGAATGGACGGATGCCTTCTCTTCCCATCTTTTGGTCTTATGTTTTCCCACTCCTCTCTTCTTTTTTGTATCAGGGACGCGGACTTTTTGTTCATGCGGCAGGGATTCGCGATGGGGGGAAAGGATTTCTTTTTGTAGGTCCTCAAGGTGCAGGAAAGAGCACAATGGCGAGACTTTTTGGACAGGAGAAAAATGCCCTTGTCCTGGGTGATGAATATATTGGGGTCTGTAGAGAGAAAAAGGGAATTCGCATCTATGGGACCCCCCTTGCCAGTTCTTTTCC
The DNA here is from genome assembly GCA_016206785.1 of Candidatus Omnitrophota bacterium. Classification (GTDB taxonomy): domain Bacteria; phylum Omnitrophota; class Gorgyraeia; order JACQQV01; family JACQQV01; genus JACQQV01. Next base: position 427 of record JACQQV010000034.1, on the reverse strand, counting down.
TTCATGCTCCCCCAAAGGGACATCGCTTTCGGCGATCCTTTTTTTAACCCACGGTAAAAAGAATCGGCTAAGGCGCTTGACACCCAAGAAATCCCTTGAACAATTTCTTCCAGAAATGCATGTGACCCCTTGGTTACGAGAAGGTCTCTTTTTTTCTGCAGAGTTCTCTCTCGATCTCTGCACCCAGATTCCAACGTATGAATTGGCATTTGTTCCTGATGAGCATGTCATTTCTTTCCTAAGAAATTCTTTTCAGGAAGAAAGGAGGGGTTTAAGAAGTTTTGTGGATCGCAACTGATCGCAGAAAGAGGAGATCTCTTTACGGAAGGCCTCGGAGTTTTCCACTTCATACCTAGTAGAGAGTTTCTGACAGATCTCCTTTTCTCCATAACCCTTAAGCAGAAGCCCTAAGATATCCTGTGCCGTT
>JACQQV010000033.1 GCA_016206785.1 Candidatus Omnitrophota bacterium | reverse complement strand
TTCAGCGCTTCCAAGAACGCCTCCTGCGGAATTTCGACCCGTCCAAACTGTTTCAACCGTTTCTTCCCAACTTTTTGCTTCTCCCACAATTTCCGCTTTCGGGTGATATCCCCTCCGTAACATTTGGCGGTGACCGCCTTCTTCATGGGGCTTAGGCTCTCGGACGCAATGATCTTGGATCCGATGGCGGCTTGAATCTGGACCTTAAATTGGTGCCTCGGGATGAGTTCCTTTAATTTGAGTACCAGGCTCCTCCCTTTCGAATAGGCCTTGGAGCGGTGCACAATGACGGAGAGGGCCTCACACGGTTCCCCATTCAGTAAAATATCTAATTTTACCACATCGGACGGCAGGGTGCCGGTGACTTCATAGTCGAGCGACCCATATCCCCGCGTGGCCGACTTCAGCCGGTCGTAAAAATCGACGATCACCTCGGCAAGCGGCATCTCAAAAAAAAGTTTCACTTTGTCCTCATCCAAGTATTCGCTACTGATATAACGACCTCGCCGCTCCGTGGCAAGAGTCATGATTTCTCCAATGGAACCCTGAGGGACCAACACCATGGCACGGATATACGGCTCCCGGACTTCTTCAGTCTCCTGCGGAAAACGGGTCGGATTGTCGATCCTGATGACCGTTCCATCCTTTTTACGAACCTCGTACACGACACTGGGCGTCGTCACAAAAAGATTCAAATCGTATTCACGCTCCAGCCGCTCCTGAATAATTTCCATATGAAGAAGACCTAAAAAGCCTGCGCGGAATCCGGGGCCCAGGGCGGCTGAACTTTCCGGTTCATACACAAAAGAGGCGTCGCTTAAATGGATCTTTTCAATCGCCTCCTTGAGCGCAGGAAAATCTTTGCTATTCACAGGATAAATGCCGCTAAAGACCATCGGCTGCATCCGACGATACCCCGGAAGAAGAGTTACGGCGGGATGAAGGGCACTGGTGACGGTATCCCCAATCGCCACCTCCTTCGCAGTCTTAATATTCGCCGTCAGATACCCCACCTCTCCGCAGACGAGTTCCTTGACAGGAGTGGGACGGGGACGAAACACCCCCACCTCGTATACTTCGTAGGTCGTCCCCTGCGCCATCATTTGAATCTGCATATGAGGTCCTATCTTTCCGTTCGCCACTTTGACGTAGACGACCACCCCTTTATAGAGATCAAAACTGGAATCAAAGATGAGCGCTTGAAGAGGGGCATGGACATCTCCTTTTGGGGGAGGAACCTCGCGGACGATCCTTTCCAGGACCGCGTCGATGCCGATCCGTTCTTTCGCACTGGCAAGAATGGCCTCCTTCCCTCCCAAATGAAGAATCTCTCCGATCTGCCGCTTCACTTTTTCAGTGTCGGCATGGGCAAGGTCAATCTTGTTGATGACCGGGATGATCGTGAGTCCCCTTTCAATCGCTTGATAGAGGTTTGCCACGGTCTGGGCCTCAACGCCCTGCGCCGCATCCACGAGGAGAAGCGCCCCTTCGCAGGCGGCTAAGGACTTAGAGACTTCAAAGGTAAAATCAACATGTCCAGGGGTGTCGATTAAATTGAGAAGGTATGCCTTCCCATCGGACGCATGATAGGTCAGGGAAACGGCGCTCGCTTTAATCGTAATGCCCCTTTCCCGCTCCAGATCCATGTCATCCAGAACCTGGTCCCGGAAATCCCTTTTCTCAATGGCCCCTGTCATCTCGAGAATCCGGTCCGCGAGCGTCGATTTGCCATGATCGATATGGGCAATAATGCAGAAGTTTCGGATATAACTCTGATCCGTCACGTTCGGGACTCCTTCAGCGCAAGAGAGCGCCCTTGTTTCAGAAGCCTTTGAACATGGGGTAGCGAAGGGCCTTCCGCATAAATCCGCAAAAGCGGCTCCGTACCGGACATCCGGAAAAGAAGCCAGCTCTTCTTTCCGATGAGCTTGAGCCCATCAAAGCCCTTGAGGTCCAGAAGGGAATCGCCTAAAAGAAGTTTCTCCCCTTCCTTTCGGACTCGACGGACGAGAAGTTCCCAACGCTCTTTCGGATAATGGAGGTCGATGCGATCCGTCTCAGAGGATCCGAATCGCTGGTCAAGTTCTTTGAGAAGCCGGGTGATCGATTTTCTCCGAAAGGCCATCATCTCGAGGAAAAGAAGTGCGGAGAGGAGTCCATCTCTTTCTGGAAGAGAGCCCCGAAACCCCATCCCTCCCGATTCTTCTCCGCCGATCAAAAAGTCGGGATCTGCGACCATCTTTTCCGAAATATGCTTGAAGCCCACGGGTGTCTCCAAGACCTCCAGATCAAAGGCGCTTGCGATCCGGTCGATGAGGGAAGAAGAAGAGACCGTCTTGACCACCTTTCCCCGGAGTCCCTTGTTTTCGACAAAATGGAGAAGAAGAAGTGCCAAGATCTTTGTCGGCGGAAGAAAATGACCTCCGGGGAGGATAGCGGCAAACCGGTCGCCGTCGCCGTCCAGCGCAAAGCCGACATCGTAAAGACCCCTTCGCATCCCCTGAATCAATTCGCCTAAATTTGGGGGGATCGGTTCAGGAGAAAGACCGCCAAAGAGAACGTCTCTGTGCGTATGAAGGGCATCCACCCTGACGGAACCGAGTGATAAAACGAGAGGAAGATATTCTGCCGCAGAACCATAGAGGCCATCCGCCAATACCTTGAGGCGACTGTTCTTCAACCGGGCCTGATCGACACGCCTTCTTAAGGAAGCGATATAGACTCGGTCCATCTGAAGCCAGACGATCCTTTTCCTTTGAAGGGCCTCTTGGAAAGGAACCTTCAGGATCCGCGAATGACCGAGGGATCTTTCAATGGCCGCAGTGGTCCGGGGTGAGGCTGAAGAGCCGCTGGGCTCCTTGAATTTAAGGCCGTGAAATTCGGGAGGATTGTGACTGGCGGTCAGCACAATGCCGCCGAGGAGTTTCTTCTGAACAACCGCGAAACTGATGAGGGGGGTCGGAACAGGTTTTGGAAAAAGATAAACCTTGAAACCGTTACCGGCAAACACCTCGGCAGAAGCCCTTGCAAACTGCTCCGAAAGAAAACGGCGATCATGGCCGACAACCAGAGATCCGCGAGAGGAGGAATGCTTCGAGAGGTACTCTGCGATCGCCTGAGAAGCCTCCCGCACCCTCTCAAACGTGAATTCGCGTGCAATCCTCCCGCGCCAGCCGTCCGTGCCGAAGTGGATTACTGACATTGTCGTAGCGCTTGGATCGCCTCTTTCGGATCCTCCGAGCGAAAGATGTAGGTTCCCGCAACCAAGACATTCGCCCCCTTGGCGACCGCGAGCTTTCCCGTCTGGGGATCAATCCCTCCATCCACCTCAATGTCTCCGGCATACGTTTTCCTGAGTTCCTCCACTTTCTGAAGGACATCCGGGATAAACTTCTGACCCCCGAAACCGGGATGAACGGTCATGAGGAGAATCATATCGGTTTTCGAAAAGAACTCTTTTGCCGCGGAAAGGGGGGTACCGGGATTTAAGGCAAGGCCTGCCCGAAGCCCCATCTCCTTGATGCGAGAGAGCAGAGTGGCTGTTTTCCCTTTGGTCGCTTCGACATGAATGGTGAGCATGTTGCTTCCTGCCTTCGCAAAGTTTTCCAGATATTTCTCGGCATCCATCATCATGAGGTGGACGTCCAGAGGCAAGGTACTCAGTGCACGGATCGCCTTCACGATGATGGGACCGATCGTCAGATTCGGAACAAAATGACCATCCATCACATCGACGTGGAGGAGATCTGCCCCCGCCTTTTCCACCTTTTCAATTTCGGAAGCAAGACGGCTAAAATCCGCGGCCAAAAGACTCGGTGCGATTTTTAATTGTTTCATCCCTTGAGGATCCTTCTCATGCGATTGCGTTCTCTTTCGCTCTGTGGACCGATCAACGCAAACTGGAGGACATCGTTTCGGAAAAGACGACGGGCGACCTCTTTTAATTCAGCCGGCTCGATCCCCTCGATCTTCTTTAAGACTTCTTCGGGGCGAACGGCACGTCCCATGGTGACAAGAGACTCCCCTATCCAAAGCATGTGATCCGACGTATCTTCTAGGGCAAGGCACAGTTGTCCCATATAATATTCCTTTGCCCGGTGCAGCTCTTCTTTTGAAACCTCCTCCTCCTTGACTTTCTCAAGCTCTCTCAAAATGACCTCGATCGATTCGGGGGCTTTTTTCGCATCGACCCCTGCATTGATCACAAAGGCCCCGGTGTCATGGAAACGGCGCAGATGCGAACCGATCTCGTAGGCGAGTCCCCGATTCTCCCGCACCTCATGGAAAAGGCGACTGGACATATTTCCCCCCAGCACAACGTTCAAAAGACTCAACGCATACTGATCCGGATGATCTCGGTTTAGCCCGGGAAGGCCAAGGGCTAAGTGAGTTTGGGCCGTCTTTTTGAAAACGAATTTCGTCGACGCCTTCGGTGGATGAGCATTCACCCTCCTAAAAGAGCTGGGACGTTTCCCGGGAATCCTTAATAAATGTTTCCGTACCTCCTCGACCAACTGCTGATGACGGATGGCGCCACAGGCGATGACAAAAAGATTTTTGGGATGGTAGTAAAAGTCCCGGTACCCCAGAAGGTCGGTTCTTTGAATGGCGCGGACCGTCCCCGGCGTCCCTGCCAATTCCATCCCCAAAGGATGCCTAGGCCAGAGAAGACCGTTCAACAGCTCATTCACAAAATGCATCGGCATATCCATCTCCATCTTGATCTCTTCGAGGATCACCCTCCTCTCCTTCTCGATTTCCTCCTCCGGAAGAGTCGCATGGAGAACCATGTCCGACAGAATGTCGACGGAGATGGGAAGATATCTTCCCAATACCTTCACGAGGTAGCAGGTAAATTCCTCGCCTGTGAATGCATTAAAGGAACCGCCGATCCCCTCAATCGCTTGTTTCAAGTCTGTACAAGATCGCGCTTCAGTTCCCTTGAACAGAAGATGTTCCAGGAAATGAGAGATCCCCGCTTTCTCTTTCTTTTCGTAACGGCCCCCTGCCTTGACCCAGATTCCCAAGGAAACAGATTCCATTCCTGGAAGTTTGGCACTTGCAATGGTGATACCGTTCGGAAGTCTCTGTTTCAAGTATCGGAGGGTCATGAGGCTGCTCTACTCCTTTGGAAATCAAGGTAACTCTGAAGGATGAGTTGTGCAGAAAGCCGGTCCAGGAGTTTCTTCTTTTTCTCAATACCCAGTCTCCACCGGGAAAGCTCCCGGGTCGCTCCGACGGTGGTGAGCCGTTCGTCCCACAAATGGATGGAAAGACCCGTCGCCTCCTTGAGCCGCTGTGCAACACTTTCTGTTTCCTTGGCCTTTTCCCCTTTTGTCCCATTCATATTTAAAGGAAGACCGATCACCACTTCGGTGACTTTGTGACGCTTGACCACTTCTTGAATCTTCTGCACAAGGGTATCGATTGAGCCAGCATAATGAAAGGTCTCGAGTCCCTGCGCCACAATCCCCAGTACGTCACTCAAAGCCAGCCCGACATGTCGCAGTCCGTAGTCAATCCCTAAAATTCTCATTTAAAGATACGGCTGTGAAAAGTTTTTCTGTCTTGCGAGGGAGGTGAGAAGGATCTTCACCTCTTCCGCACGCCCTTTCGGACAAATGAGCGTTGCGTCGCCCGTATGGACAGCGATCATGTCGGAAACGCCGATCCCTGCAAGGAGATGACCCTTCTCCGAAATGAAGATATTCCCCTTTCCATCCTCGGCATACGCGTCGCCGAGAAGGAGGTTCCCATTTTTGGAAGGATAAAGGGCTTCCAGGGAGCGCCACGAGCCTAAATCTCTCCATCCAAAGCGTCCCGCCACCACTGAGAGATTGCGGACATGTTCCAAGATCCCGTAATCAAAAGAAATGGGCCGAAGGCTTTGATAAACTCCTCGAAGGGCCTTCGCACGCTTTTGCCGGTCTTTCAAAGCTTCGATCCGAAGAAATCCCTTGTAAAGATGGGGCATATGGGTTTGAAGTTCTCTTAAAAGGACTGGGATTCGAAACGCAAAGAGGCCGATCGACCAGAGGACCGATCCTTGACGCAAGAGACGTTTGGCCCTTTTAAGATTCGGCTTCTCAACGAACCGTTCAATAGGGTAGGCCTTCCCTTTCCCGTATCTTTCCGCCCGAGTGGCATGACAGAGATATCCAAAACCGGTTGCCGGATAGGTCGGAGGGACGCCGAGGGTGACAATGCCTTCAAAGCCCTTTGCGACCTTTTCCACTTCCCTCAAGCTCTCAAGGAATTTTCTCTCATCACGGATCCATTGGTCACACGGCAAAACGATGAGGACTGCATCGGGATCCTCTCTTCGAATTTCAAAAGCGGCTAAGGCGACTGAGGCGGCTGTATTTCTTCCAAAAGGTTCCAAAAAAAGCTGGCCTTCTTTAAGGGAAGGACAGAGTTTCCGAAAGGCTCTCCCCTGTTCCTTGAGGGTCACGATGCGCAGGTTTTTCCGAGGAATCCTCTTGGAAATGCGACGGATGGTACGTTCAATGAGACTTTCCTTCCCACCGATCGTCAGAAACTGTTTGGGATAAATTTTGCGGCTCTTTGGCCAGAACCGCTCTCCCGATCCTCCCGCCAAAAGGATCCCATAGGTCACCGGTGCACCTCCTTCTTCAAAGAGGAAACAAAACGCCCAACACGCTCCACCAATCCCCTTTCCTTCATCCCCTCCTCAATTTTCCTCACAATGGCACTTCCAACAATCACCCCGTCGGCCACACGGGAGATGCGATGCGCCTCTTCGGGCGTTGAAACACCAAAACCGACGCAGACCGGGAAAGGAGTCATCCGTTTGAGCGACCGGACATCCTTTGTCAGATCTTTTGGAAGATGTTTCCGGATCCCCGTTGTTCCCGTGACCGAGACATAATAAATGAAACCCTTGGCCGCCTGTACAATCCGTCGCCGTCTCTTCGCATCGCTTGTGGGTGCCACAAGAAAGATAAGATGAAATCTCCTTTTCCTCCCGTGACGAAGGAGTGGAGAAGACTCCTCTATCGGAAGATCTGGGATGACCACCCCGTCGAGGCCGTTCTCCTTCGCTTCCTTTACAAAACGTGCCTCCCCGTACCGGAAAATCGGGTTGTAATAACTTAGAAGAATGACAGGAATCAAAAACCCTTTTTTCCGAAGACTCTTTACCGAACGGAAAAGGTTCTTCAGCGTCACGCTGTGCTTCAGGGCGCGCAGAGAAGCACGCTGAATCACCGGCCCATCCGCGATGGGATCGGAAAAAGGAAACCCGAGTTCCAATAGATCCACGCCTTGATTCTGAAACTCAAGGGCGAGCCGTTCCGTCACCTTCGGCGTCGGATCCCCATACGTCACAAACGCGACGAGCGCCTTTCGTTTTCTTTTCCTCAGGGCTTTAAATGTTACGTCGATCCGATTCATTTTTTATTCTTTATCCGAGAGACAAGTTCCACATCCTTATCCCCGCGGCCGGAGAGGTTCACGATAAGAATCGACTTTTTTGAAAGTTTCGGTGCAATTTTCTTGGCATACGCGATCGCATGGGAGGGCTCAAGTGCCGGAATAATCCCTTCTGTTCTTGCAAGGAGCCCAAAACCCTCCAGCGCCTCCCGGTCGCCCACAGAGACATACTGGGCTCTTTTGATTTTCTGATAATAAGCATGTTCAGGCCCGACGCCGGGGTAATCGAGCCCTGCTGAAACGGAATGGGTGCTTTGTACCTGTCCCTCCCTATCCTGCAAGAGGAGACTTTTTGAGCCGTGAAGTACACCGAGTTCCCCTGTGACAAGTGTCGCCGCATGATGACCCGAGGCAAGACCTTTTCCTCCCCCCTCAACCCCAATAAACTTTACCGAACGGTCGTTAAAGAAGGGGTGAAAAAGCCCGATCGCGTTCGACCCCCCTCCGACACAGGCGAGAAGAATGTTTGGAAGTTTCCCTTCACGTTTTAAAATTTCCCGACGGGTCTCTTTTCCAATCACCGATTGGAATTCCCGAACCATCAAAGGATAAGGGTGCGGTCCCACACAGGAACCGAGCACATAATGGGTGCTCCGGACATTTGTGACCCAGTCTCGCAACGCTTCGTTAATGGCATCTTTCAAAGTGCGAGAGCCACTTTTGACCGAAATGACTCTTGCGCCCAAGAGTTCCATCCGGAAAACATTGAGGGCCTGCCGATGGATATCCTCTTCCCCCATGTAGATATCGCAGTCAAATCCCAAAAGACTTGCGACGGTGGCGGTTGCAACCCCATGCTGTCCTGCGCCGGTCTCGGCGATCAAGCGACGCTTTTTCATCCGTTTGGCAAGAAGGGCCTGCCCCAAGGTGTTGTTAATTTTATGCGCTCCGGTATGGCAAAGGTCTTCCCGTTTTAAAAAAATGCGTGCGCCGCCGAGCCGCTTGGAAAGATTCTTCGCCTCATACAAAGGAGTGGGACGCCCTGCATAAAGGCGGTCATAACGGTCCAACTCCTTCTGGAAAGAAGGATCTCGTCTTGCCTTTTGGAATTCTCTCTCCAATTCCTCAAGGCAGACCATGAGGGTCTCAGGAACAAAGACCCCTCCAAATTCTCCAAACTTTCCTTCTTTATCCGGTCCCACGTTTCTCCTTACTTTCTTCAAGACGACGACAAATTGCCTCCCAAATTTCAGTAAGATTCAATTTTTCTGCCCACTGCCGGATGTAGACAGTGTCAATTGTTTTGCCGGATGTTTTTAACATCCCTGTAATATCCCGAAGGTGTTTCTCGGAACCGCCCTCTTTATAGAACTCCATCTTTTTAACAATCACATCTTCAGGTGCGGCAAAGGTAGCCTCCCATCCTTTTGTAGGAGGCAATCGCTTCCCCCGCTTAAACCGGCTCTCGTCAAAGGGTGAAGAGGTACGAATCATGACATCTACCTTGAGTCCTGAAGCGGGATGAATGATGTTAAATGAGCCTTTCTTCGTGATGGCATCGCGCACCATCCTTTCATCAAAATAGAAATCCTTTTCAGGAAAATACCTTTTCATCTCCTTTACCTTCTCAGGGGAGATGTCAGCAACAACATCAATATCATTTGTGAACCGAGGCTCGCCGTAGAGCATCGACGCCACAGACCCCGTTACAAGATAAGGAATCTGGAGCGACTCAAATGCTTTCACCATATGTTTCAAAAGGTCATGCGGCCCCATGCAAGAGCCTCCGGGCCACTCCCCTATCAAGCTCTGTCTCAGACCACTCAGGGTGCTCCGAAGAAAGATAAGAGCGAATCATCTCCCGCGCCGATTCCCACATCTCGAAGCCGATCTGAAGTCGTTGCTGAGGCGATTTTCGTCGAAGAATTTCAGCCATTTTCTCGTCAATCACTTCAATCTGTCCCCGATCCAACCTCATTTCGGCATCCTCCCCAAATCGTCCTTTCTTAACCCGGTCCCACGTTTCTCCTTAATTTCTTTTCCCCGAGTTAAGCATCGTGTCCTTGAATTACATACCAGTTTATTTAATAACTTCAATTGGAACCAAGTTTGATGCAACAAAACCCGTCCACGTATTCTTCAAATTTTCTGGTTTCACCTGACTTTCGTAAAGTTCTGCTCCCATAACGACAACCATGGAGAGACTGACCAAGAAATGAACGATCAACCAAACGCACTTTCCTCACCGGCGCACCAGCACGAGCACGATTGGGTCCCGTAATTTTGATATCTTCGAGAATTGAGCACATTCGCGGCCATAAGGGCACCATGTTTTGTAAAAGCATACGGTAAGCCCTTGTAAAACTTTAGGTTACGGAGGTGGTCGCAAATTGCGACCACCTCTTGTTTCTCGTCATGTGTCAATTGAAACATGAAATCTTCCAGAAAACGCTCACGATTTCGCTTTACTTGCTCAATTTTCTGAACAGGAACCAACTCTTTCACTTTTAACCTCCTACTTCAAGTGTTGAGTGGCTCCGTTTAAAAAATGTGTCAAAGAACGATAGAACTTAAAAAAGCCAAGAGGCCTTTGCCTTAAGCCGCATGTAGATCGACCGAGCGTCATTTCATCGTAGAAGCCTTTCAGGGATTGCCGGAGCGACTGTCAAATGCGAGCCACACAAACGCGCCATTCAAATTCGTGGCGAGCATTTCCACAGCGAGCGAGGGCGCGACTCCCGAGCGAGCGACAAGCGGAGGCAACCCTGAAAGGCTTGTCACGCTCACCGCCCCATCACCTCATGGATCGCCTCTTCCAAGTCAGGGCGTTCCATAAAGGCCTGGCCGATCAAGACCGCATGAAATCCGAGCGCCTCAAGACGCCTCACTTCTTCACGAGTTTGAATTCCGCTTTCCGAGACCACGATCTTTCCCTTCGGAATCCGACCGATTAAACGTTCACTCGTCGAGAGATCCACTGCAAAGGTGCGAAGATCCCGATTGTTCACCCCAATGATCTCACACCCCGACTGAAGTGCCTTCTTGAGATCCTCTTCCGAATGAACTTCAACAAGACTTGCCATCCCTAATTCTACCGATTTCTGCATCAACTGACGAAGCGCCTCCTCCGAGAGAATGGCACTAATCAAAAGAACCGCGTCGCTTGCGACCCCTGCCGATTCATAGATTTGATACTCATCAAGAATAAAATCTTTTCGTAAAATGGGGAGGGCTACGGAGGACTTGATCTCCTGGATATAGGAGAGATGCCCCCCAAAAAAGGGTTCATCGGTCAAAACAGAAAGGCTTGCTGCTCCTCCATTTTGATACGCGAGCGCCAAAGTGACCGGTTGAAACTCTTTCCGAAGTAAACCGCGGACGGGGGAAGACTTTTTGATCTCACCGATCAGTTGAATTCCTTTCCCCCTTAAGCTTGCTTTAAAATCCCGTGTCGGCTTTCGCGTTTCAAGATGCTTTCGAAGAAGAGAAAGGGGAGTTTGTCTTTTTCTTTCTTCAATTTCCTTCCGCTTGGCGTCGAGCATCTTCTCAAGCATGGACATCCGGCATCTCTCTGTGACTCAAAGAACGGAGGAGGGTGAGTTTCTCCATCGCCTTCCCGGAATCGATGGCATCGATCGCCCGTTCGATCCCTTTGGAGATCGTTTTTACAACATCTGCGGCGTACAAGGCACAAGCCGCATTCAATACGACGACGTCCCGCTTTGGCCCCTTTTTGCCCGAAAGGATCTCCTGCGCAACTTGCGCATTCACATCAGGATTCTCGCCCTTTAAGTCTGAAGGCTTTGCCCGGGAAAGTTTAAACTGCTTCGGATCGATCTGGAAAGTGCGGATGCGACCGTTCCGGAGTTCTGAAATTTGCGTCTTTGTGGTCGTTGTCACTTCATCCAGTCCATCCCTTCCATGTACGACCAAGACATGCCGGGAGCCGAGCATCTTAAGAACTTTCGCGAAGGTTAAGGTGAGTGAGCCGTCGTAGACACCGACCAGTTGATGTCTGGCGAAGAGTGGATTCGAGAGTGGACCGAGGAGATTAAAAAGAGTTGGAATCCCGAGTGCCCGACGGACCGGTGCAACGACCCGCATCGACTCGTGGAAATAAGGTGCAAAAAGAAAGACGATACCAGAGTGCTGCAGACACTCTTTTGCCCTCCGACCCACCTCTTCAATGTCGATCCCCAGTTTCTCAAGAAGATCCGCGCTACCACACCGGCTGGACACAGAGCGGTTCCCATGTTTCGCGACAAGGGCTCCCGCCCCGCTTGCGACAAATGCGCTCACCGTCGAAATATTGAATGTGTTTGAAAAATCAGCCCCTGTCCCGCAGGTATCCACGATCGGGCGGTCACCCTCCAGACGGGGAACCCCTTTCACGAATTGACGCAGGACGCGCGCTGCTGCAGTGATCTCCTCTACCGTTTCCCCTTTGATGCGGAGTGCCGTCAAGAAGGCGCCGATTTCCACATCTCCCGCACTCCCCCGCATAATCTGTTCAAAGGCTTTCATCATCTCTTGCGGAGAAAGATCCTTCCCCCCCATCACTTTGAGGAGTGCTTCATGCACAAGTGAATTCACAGGAATGAGAGACTTCATCACAACCATGCGCTTCACGCCTTTCTACCACACGTTAAGAAGTTCTTGAGAATTTTTTTCCCCGGTTCTGTCAAGACAGACTCGGGGTGAAACTGCACTCCCCAAACAGGGTGCCGTTTATGCTTCAAAGCCATGATTTCGCGGTCTTCGTAATCCTCTGTCCAGGCGGTGACCTCCAGACAGGAAGGGAGATGCTCCCGGCGGACAATGAGGGAATGATAGCGCGTTGCCTCGAAGGGATTAGGGATTCCTTTAAAAATCGTTGTCCCCTTGTGGTGAATGGGTGAGGTTTTTCCATGCATGAGACGCTTCGCCCGGACCACCTTTCCTCCATACACCTCCCCCATGCATTGGTGTCCTAAACAGACTCCGAGAATAGGTATTCTTCCGCCGAACTTCCGAATGACCTCACAGGAAATTCCTGCATCTTTCGGTGAGCCGGGGCCGGGAGAGATAACGATCCATTTCGGCTTAAACCGTTCGATTTGATTCAGCGTGACCTGATCATTTCGAAAAACCTCAAGATGCTGTCCCAATTCACCAAGGTATTGAACCAGGTTATAGGTAAAGGAATCGTAATTATCGATCATCAAAATCATGTGCATTGGGGACGCTTTGGAAAACGTCCCTCCTCCGTTTGTCCGTTTAGGGACGTTTTCCGAATCGTCCCCCTGCGCCTTTGGCGCAGGCGATCGCCTGAAAAAGGGCCTGGGCTTTGTTCACGGTCTCCTGATATTCCGAACGGGGTTTGGAATCTGCAACGATCCCCGCCCCTGCCTGAATATAAGCCTTTCTGCCTTTGATGAGCATGGTCCGGATCGTGATGCAACTGTCAAAATTTCCAGAAAAACTAAAATAGCCGACGCAGCCGGCGTAAGGACCCCGTTGACATTCTTCCAGTTCATCAATAATTTCCATCGCCCGAATTTTTGGGGCGCCGGTGACCGTACCGGCGGGAAAGGTAGCGCGTAAGAGTCCAAATCGGTCCTCTCCTCGACGGAGAACTCCCGAGACCTCGCTCACCACATGCATCACATGGGAATAGCGCTCAATCACCATGAGTTCCTCAATCTGAACCGTTCCAGGTCGGCAGACACGACCGATGTCATTGCGGCCAAGGTCAACCAGCATCACATGTTCCGCTCTCTCTTTCTGACTCCTCAGAAGCTCTTTTTCAAGAAGGAGATCCTCTTTCTCCGTTTTCCCCCGCGGGCGTGTCCCCGCGATCGGTCTCACTTTGACCCGGCTCTCTTCACATTGTACAAAGATCTCTGGACTCGATCCGACGAGCGTAACCTCCCCCAGTTTGAGATAATACATATACGGAGAGGGGTTGATCGAGCGAAGAGCCCGGTACGCCTCAAAGGGATCCTCTGAAAAAGGAATTTCAAATCTCTGAGAGAGAACCACCTGGACCACGTCTCCCCGGCGGATATGGTCTTTTGCCCGCCTCACCTTTTTCTCAAATTCTTTCTGCGTCATATTGGAGGGCACTTCCCCCATGGGGAGTCCGTTGAGTGAAAGAGGCGAAAGGGACTTAAGCGGTTGAGAAAGCCTTCCGAGCATCCCTTGAATCTCCGCCTTTCCTTTCCGATAGGCCCTCAAGGCGTCTCCTTGGATATGGGCAAGGGCCACGATCTTCATCGACCGTTTCAGGTGATCAAAGATCACGAAATGATCAACGAAAAGAAAGAAACTATCGGGAAAAGAGATATCCTCCTTATGCCGGTTCGGAATCTTTTCAAAGAATCGGACCATGTCATATCCTACAAATCCGACAAGCCCCCCGCAAAAACGGGGAAGCTCCTCAAGGGGGACAAAATGGAAAGGCTGCAAAAGGGACCGCAACTCTTCGAGGGGATCCTTTGCCGTCACAAAGTTCTTTCTCCCCTTTCCATCCTGTAGATCAATGGTGCATCCTTTGCTCTGGAAAATCATTTTGGGTCTATCCCCCAGAAAAGAGTAACGGCCCAATTTCTCGCCCTGCTCGACGGACTCTAAGAGGAATGCGTAGCTTCCTTTGCAGACCTTTAAAAAGGCGGAGACCGGCGTCTCAAGATCCGCCTGAACTTCCGCAAAGAGAGGGATCAAGTTTCCGCGCCGGGCGAGGCGTTTAAATTCCTTTTCTGTGGGATAAAATTTAAGTTCCATACACCTTTCTGGGGTCAAAAACTTTTCGGCCAACAATCTGGACCTTCGTCCCTTTGGCGCGACGGAAAAAACAGGAGCGGTATCCCTCGTGACAGGCCCCTCCTTTTTGTGAAACTTTAAGAAGGAGGGTGTCCCAATCACAATCGTAAAAGATCGAACGGACCGATTGAATATGTCCAGAACTTTCCCCCTTCAGCCAAAGTTTTCGCCGGGAACGGCTATAAAAGTGAGTCTTCCGGGTTTTAAGCGTCCTTTGAAGCGCCTCTTTGTTCATATAGGCAAGCATCAACACCTCTCCCGACGAGGCATCTTGAATAATGGCAGGAATAAGACCATGTTCATCAAACTTCACTTTTCTTGGAAAGGTCACACCCTTACCTCTGCCCCTTTCTGTTTTAAAAATTTCTTAACCTCCTGAATCCGATATTCCCCGAAATGAAAAATAGAGGCGCAGAGGACCGCATCCGCCTTCCCTTCCTGGAGGGCGGAAAGGAGATGCTCCGGTTTTCCCGCCCCTCCCGAGGCGATGACCGGAATTTTCACTTGGCTTGAAACCGCCTCGGTCAGTTCGATGTCGTACCCTTCTTGGGTGCCGTCTTTGTCCATACTGGTGAGAAGTATCTCACCGGCTCCCCGCTCTTCCGCCTCTTTTGCCCACTCCACCGCATCCTTCTCCGTTGGGACCCGACCCCCATGGGTGTAGACCTTCCAGCGCGAAGGAGCGACCCTTTTGGCATCGATGGCAACGACCATACATTGACTCCCGAATCGCTTCGCTCCCCGTGTGATGAGCGTAGGATCTTCCACGCAAGCGGTATTGATGGAGGTCTTGTCGCATCCTGCCAGAAGAAGTTCCCGAATATCCTCGACCTCCCGAATTCCTCCCCCCACCGTGAGCGGCATAAAAACGACCTCCGCCGTCCGACGGACCACATCGATCATCGTCCGCCGTTTTTCATGGCTTGCGGTAATGTCGAGAAAGACGAGTTCATCCGCCCCTTCCGATTCATAGCGGGCGGCGATTTCAACAGGGTCTCCTGCGTCCCGAAGCCCGACGAAATGGACCCCCTTAACGACACGACCTTCTTTGACATCGAGGCAGGGGATGATTCTTTTCGTCAACATAACGCCATCGCCT
This sequence comes from Candidatus Omnitrophota bacterium, assembly GCA_016206785.1. Classification (GTDB taxonomy): domain Bacteria; phylum Omnitrophota; class Gorgyraeia; order JACQQV01; family JACQQV01; genus JACQQV01. The sequence continues at coordinate 10,492 of JACQQV010000033.1, read as the reverse complement.
CGGAGAGTGAAAATCGCTTTTCATAAAAGGCGCGGCCAACGATAACCCCCCACGGTCGACGACCTTTCAATTTTAAAACGGTGGCGATATCGTTGAGCGATGAGATTCCCCCCGATACGATGTAAGGAATCGATGTCGACTGCACGAGTCTCTCATAAAGAGAAAGATTAGGTCCTTCCAGGGTTCCATCTTTCCCTACATCGGTACAGATCACGATCGCGAGTCCCATTTCCTCAAGCCGCTTCGCCATGGTCGGTGCATCCATAGAGACCGTCTCGGTCCAACCATGGGTCGTCAGTTTATTCTCCCGCGCATCGATGCTCACCGCAATGTGGGATCCGAAGTCCCTGATGCAGTCGCGGAGAAACGTTTCACTTAAAATCGCTCTTGTCCCCAGGACCGCCCGTTTCACTCCATAAGACAAAAGTTCTTCGATCGTCTCCGGCGTCCGAATCCCACCCCCGCACTCAATGGAACAGCTGACAGACTGGGCGATCTCCTTCACCCATTTGAGATTCTTCGGCTCCCCCTGGAAGGCCCCATCCAGATCGACGACATGAATCCACTTCGCCCCTTCCGATTCCCACCGCTTGGCCACAGCGGCGGGATTTTCCTCGTAGACCGTCTCTTTCGAAAAATCGCCCCTTAAGAGACGGACAACCTTTCCCCCTTTTAGGTCAATCGCTGGAAGGATCTGCATCAGAACCTCGCGAAATTCTCAAGGAGTTTAAGACCCCATTGCTGGCTTTTTTCAGGGTGAAACTGGGTTGCGATCAGGTTTTCTTTCCAGATCATGGATGTAAACGGAGTACCATAATCGGTCTGAGTCACAATCACCGACGTATCGACGGGATCGACGTAATAAGAATGGACAAAGTAGAAATAAGACCCCTCCGGAATCCCCTCCAAAAGAGGGCACTCCTGACCGCGAGCATTCTCCCCCACACGCCGGATGCTATTCCAACCGATGTGTGGCACCTTGAGGGGTCCCTCCGGAAAACGTCTGACACGCCCGTTCAAAACTCCGAATCCTTTGGAGAGTCCTCCCTCCTCACTCTCTGCAAAGAGTAGTTGGAGTCCAAGGCAGATTCCCAAAAAAGGTTTTTTCTTCTCAAGAAACGTACGGATCGGCTCCGTAAGGTGAAATTGTTCAAGGTGTTGAATCGCATCTTGAAAAGCCCCGACGCCGGGGAGGACCAGTTTGGAGGCCGAGGTGATTTCTTGGGGATCCTGTGTGACGCGTGCGCTTACCCCCAAACGTTCAAATCCCTTCGCCACACTCCGGAGGTTCCCCATCCCATAATCAACGATAGTAATCATGGAAATACAACCTCATCCAATGCAAAAGTCAAAAGGAAAAATTCAAAACTGCAATTCAAAATTTAAAATTTTTAATTTCAATTTTGCCTTTTTCGTTTCGAATTTTGAATTATAGAATTCCCTTTGTTGACGGGACTCCTTTCACCCTCGGATCAATCTGTGCGGCCTGATCCAAGGCCCGTGCAATCGATTTGAAGAGGGTCTCAATGATATGGTGTGCATCCTCGCCACTTTCAATCCAAATATGCAATGTCACGCCCGCATGAAGCGTGAAGGCGCGCCAAAGATCAACGGCGTCGTCGAAAGAATAAAAATACTTTTCCGACTGTGAGAGTGGATGCACCCTTTTCTCCTTTGAAAGACCGTTCGGGTCATGCACTCCGAGATAAGGTCTTCCGCTCAAATCGATGACCACCCGCGTGACCGCTTCATCAAGAGGAAAGGCACAACTGCCGATCCGCCGGACACCACTTTTAGCCCCGAGTGCTTTCTTAAATGCCTCTCCGAGGCAGATCCCGATATCCTCGTTGGTGTGATGAATATCGACATGGAGATCTCCCTTGGCCAAAAGCTCCAGATCAAAAAGTCCATGTTTGGAAAAGATTTCCAACATGTGATCGAGAAAGCCGATGCCGCTCTGAATCTTGGAGCGGCCTTGGCCGTCCACCGAAAGCGTCAGGGTAATCTGGGTCTCGCGTGTGTTCCGGACAATTTTCGCTTTTCTCATGAAACTTTTCCCACCTCTTTTTGGTCAAAACGGATTTTAACCGATTCGTAATGCTTTTTAAGACTCTCCAGTTTTGAAATTTCTTCGATCGGGCCGACCGCCTTCTCAAGGGCCCGTCGCGAAAGGGAGATCACCGTACTCGATTTCATAAAATCGGAGACGCTTAACCCTGAAAAAAACCGTGCCGTCCCCCGTGTGGGGAGGACATGGCTCGGGCCGGCATAATAGTCCCCGACGACCACAGGCGAATAGGGGCCCAAAAAGATGGCCCCTGCGTGCCGAACCTTTTTCACCCATTTGTTCGGATTCTTAATGAGAATCTCAAGGTGTTCGGGAGCGATCTGATTCACCACTTCAATCGCCTCATCCGTGTTTCGGACCACGATGATGTAGCCACGCATTTCTCCTTTCTTTGCAAATCGGGCAAGCCGTTTGGAGGTCGTGACCAGAATCGCAAGTCCCATTGCATGTTCCGCCTGAGCCAAGAGATCGCTCATGACAAAAGTAGGATTACTGTAGTCATTCGCCACAATCACCACTTCACTCGGCCCCGCAACCATATCAATATCCACCACACCAAAGAGTTGTCGCTTCGCTTCTGTCACATAATCATTCCCCGGCCCCACAATTTTGTCGACGCGGGGGATCGTTTTGGTCCCAAAGGAAAGAGCCGCAATCGCTTGCGCACCACCACTCTTGTAGATCTCGTCTACCTTCAAAAGGTTCGCTACTACTAAAATATGAGGATCCACGCTCCCGTCCGGTTTTGGGGGAGTCGCCATGATAATCCGACGTACCCCCGCAATCTGAGCCGGTATGACCGTCATATAAACGGTGGAGACCAGCGGAACCTGTCCTGATGGGATATAGACACCGACCGTATCAATGGCCGAGATTTTTTTTCCAAGCATCATTCCGTCTTCGTCCCGGATTTTCCACGATCTCTGAAGCGCGGTCTGTCGACGGTAGAAGCGGCTTACATTTTCAATCACCACCTTCAACTGGCTCACAAGTTTTGGACTGATGTTCTGATAGGCACCGCTTGTCTCTGCCTGGCTCACCCGAAACATTTTGGGAGTTAATTTCACTCGATCAAACCGCCGCGTATACCGGAGAACCGCTTCGTCTCCATGTAATCGAACATCCTCAATGATCTGCCGGACACGATTTTCAATCCGGAGATTCCGGTTCACGCTTCGGTTGATGATTTTCTCGTATTCGCGGCTTCCGATGCGAATGATCTTCATTTTCCCGATTCCTTTTTAATCCTTTTTTCAACGGCCTTCATGGCGTCATCCCATTTCTGCGGATCGCCACCCCCCCCTTTGGCCAGAAGGTCGGTCCCACCTCCATGACTGCCTGTAATTTCATCGACCTCAGGAGATATTTTTTTAGCACTAATCGTTCCGTCTGTCCCAACGACATAAAATAAAGACCCTTCTTTATCTGACCCTCCCAAAACAGAAACCCACGGCTGTATCTTTGGGTCTTTCCGCAGAAAATCGATGGTTGTCACTGCTTCCTCGCTGTCAGGAATCGTGGGTGGCATATTTAGAAAATTTATTCCATTAATATTCTTTGGAGCTCGTGCAAGTTTTTCAGCATCTGCCTTTATTTTGGTGGCCCTAAGTCCTTGATTTTCACGCTCTTTTTTTCTTAACGCGGCTTGTAATTCTTCTATTTTCCTCCGATACCCTTCTTCGCGCTTTCGTACTTCACGGTCGGCTCCCCAACCTGTTACTGCCTCGATTCGGCGGACTCCGCTTCCCACAGAACCTTCGCTGACGATGCGAAAATAACCGATCTCACCCGTCGATTGAACATGAGTCCCCCCACACAATTCCTTTGAATAATCAGAAATTTTCCGAACACGAACCTCCTCCCCATATTTTTCGCCGAAGAAGGCGATCGCACCTTCTTGGAGGGCCTTTCCTTTTGGCATCTCATGCACTTCAACTTCATCATTACTTAAAATATGCTTATTGACACAGTCTTCTATTTGCCGGATCTCCTCAGGGGTCAGCGGTTTCGGATGCATGAAATCGAACCGGAGTCTCTCCTCCCCTACCCAAGAACCCGATTGTTGGGCGTGCGGACCAAGGACCTCCCGAAGCGCGCTATGCAAAAGGTGCGTTGCCGTATGATTCTTCATGATGTTCCGCCGACGTGATTCATCGACAATCGCTTCCACACACTCTCCGTTCCGTAACGTTCCCTTTCCCACCCTCCCTCGGTGGACAAGGGTCTCCCCAAGATGCTGCGTATCTTCAATGCGAACGTGGACCGAGCCGGACTGAAGGTACCCTGAATCGCCGATCTGCCCTCCCTGCTCTCCATAAAAGGGGCTCTCTTTCAAGAAGACTTCCACGGCCTCTCCCTCTTTTGCTTCATTGACTTTCTCACCCTCTTTGAAAATCGCCACGACCTCTGTTTTGTCGAGATGACACGTCTCATATCCGACAAATTTTGTCTTCAGTCCGAGTTGGGCCTTTTTCAGTACATCCCCCCCGAAAATATCCCCCTTCATGGCGCTCCCCTTCTTGGAACGTTCCTTCTGCTTTTTGAGTTCTTCCTGAAAGCCCGATTCATCCAGTGCCATCTGCGTCTTTTCGGCGGCATAGCGGATAAGATCCAAAGGAAGACCCAAGGTGTCGTAGAGGTAAAAAATGTCCTTTCCTGAAAAAACCTTTTTTCCCCCCTTAAGATGCTTTTCCAAAAGTCGTTCTTCCTCGGAAAGCCCCTGCTCCAGCGTCTGCTCAAAGGATTCCTCTTCATTCAAGACCACCTGGCCGATCCGATCCCGCGATTTCCAGAGATCGGGGTAAGGTTCCCGCATCGCTTCCGCGACAAAGGGAACAACCTTGTGGAGAAACGGGGTTTTAATCCCCAAAGTCTTCGCACTGAAACTGGCCCGTCGGATGAGGGTGCGGAGTACATACCCCCGCTCTTTGTTGGACGGCATCACCCCATCCAGGACGACAAATGAGACGGCGCGGGCATGGTCTGCAATTCGGTTGACCCACGCCCTTTTCTCTTTCTCGTGACCGGTCATTTTCGCCGATTTCAAAATAAAAGAAACGATCCCCTGAAAAATGTCGATGTCAAAATTGGTCTGCGCCTTCTGCATGACCGCCGCAACCCGTTCAAGCCCCATACCGGTATCGATGTTCTTTGTAGGAAGTGGTTTAAGTGTTCCATCGTCAAGTCGTTCAAATTGTGTAAATACAAGATTCCAAATTTCTGTAAAACGCTCCTCATGATAAGTCGTGCTAGGATTTTTCGAATCCCAATCAAAGAAGATTTCCGAACAGGGCCCGCAGGGGCCATTCGGACCTTCCTTCTGTACATTCGAGGGCCAGAAATTTTCTTTGGGGCCAAATTTAAAGATTCTCGACTGCGGTACCTTGATAATCTTCCGCCAGATGTCGTACGCCTCACCGTCTTCCTGATAAATGGACACGGCAAGGGAAGTAGGTGGGATGCCCATCTCGCCGGTTAAAAATTCCCACCCCCACGCGATCGCCTCCTCCTTGAAATAATCCCCGAATGAAAAATTTCCGAGCATTTCAAAAAAGGTATGATGACGCGGCGTATGTCCCACTTGATCGAGATCTCCGGTCCGGAGACACTTCTGACAACTCGTCGCCCGGCGTATCTCCTTCTTGTATCCCAGGAAATACTCCTTGAACTGATTCATCCCCGCCCCGGTAAAAAGGAGCGTCGGATCGGACTGCGGCACCAGAGCATCGCTCGGAAAAAGGGTGTGGCCCTTTCCTTCGAAGAATTTCAGGAAGCGCTTCCGGATTTCATTCGTCGTCATCATGGGTCAAAGTGTTTCTTTCCAAAAGTTCAGAAACGGTTTCGTGTGCGAATCCTCTTCTTCTTAAGAAACCATACATCCGCCTGTAATCTTGCGGGCCCTTCGGATTCCTTTGCTTAAATCGTGCGGTAAGGAGCCTTGCGGCCAAGGTCTTCTCGTCTTGGGGGACGGTTTCTTGGAGGATTTCTTGAATCAGTTTCCCATCCACCCCTTTGGCCAAAAGTTCCTGAACAAGATGCCTTCTGGCCATGGGTCTAAACTGAAGACGGTTTTCAATCCAGAATTTCGAAAAGGCATAATCATCAAGGAGCTTTTTCTCCTTTAAACTCTGGACCACGAGGCGACAGGTCTCTTCGCCAAACCCCTTTTGTCGCAGGCGGAGGGAAAGTTCCCGTACGCTTCGGGGACGAAATCGAAGGAGTCGCGTCGCTGCCTTGAGCGCTTTTTCATAGGATTGGATTATGGCGTTCCCCTTCTTTTTTCCTTTAACACGGCAAACCCCCGTTGGGTGCGGATGAGACAATCTCCCCGAACTTGTTGAATTGCTTGCGCGTAACCGGCAAGGTTTGTGATCGGGGTCCGGTTGATCTGATTGATAACATCCCCTCGCCGAAGAGACGCCTCCTCCGCCGGGCTCCCCGCTTCAATCTCCACAATCATAACCCCATGACCGTCTTGAAGACCCAACCGTTTCGCATGATTGGGAGTCACTTCCTGCACCTTGATCCCCCTCCAAGATGCCTTGGGGACCTGTTTAGGCTCCGCGACAAGGGATGAGACCTCCTCGGGTCGTTGGCTAATCTCAACATCAAAGGCGAGTTCTTTATTGTCCCGGAGTACGCCGATTTTCACCTTTTTTCCGACCCGCAACTGTCCTACTTTTTTGATGAGCGTCTGTGCATTCTCAACCGGCATATTTTCGAAAGAACGGATGATGTCGCCATCCCTGATTCCTGCTTTTGCGGCAGGGCCCTCGTCGACCACCTTCACCACCAAGACCCCTTGACGGTCGAGGAGTGAAAAATAGTTCTGGAGATTCGCGTCAATATCTTGAACGTTCACCCCGAGCCAGCCATAAACGACCTTTTTCCCCTCGATCAGCTGGTTCACAATCCCCTTTGCAGTATTTGAAGGAATGGCGAATCCAACGCCTTGATAACCGCCGGTGGTTGTGAAGATCGCGACATTGATGCCGATCACTTCTCCCTTCAGATTGACAAGGGGCCCCCCGCTATTACCGGGATTAATGGCCGCATCGGTCTGAATGAGATCGGTGTAATCACGATCTCGCCGGCTCGTCCGAGGAAGGGAGCGATTCAAGGCGCTCACGACACCCACGGTAACCGTCGGTTTGGGATTATTGACAACGTACCCAAAGGGATTTCCAATAGCGATCGCCCATTGGCCGATTCTCACCTCATCCGAATCTCCCAATTTGGCCGTAGGAAGACTCTTGGCATCAATCTTGACGATGGCCAAATCTGAACGGGGATCTGTTCCTTTAAGCGTCCCCTCAAACTCCCTTCCGTCTGGAAGAGTGACCGTTATCGTATCTGCTCCCTCGACAACATGGGCGTTCGTCAGGACAAATCCGTTCGGATCGATCATCACCCCCGAACCGAGCCCTCGCTGCCGGTATTCCTGTTCCGGCATCTCTCCAAAAAAATCACGGAAAAACTCATCGAAAAACTCATCGTAGGGATCGCGGCCTCCAAAAGACCCGCCATAATAATAACGACGAAGCCCCACCTTCTCCGTATGAACGGTGGTGATGCTTACGACCGATGGCCCCACCATTCCCGCCACCCTCACAAACGCTTCTTCGAGGTTTTCGGCGCTCTCGGCATTCGCCTGAGGGAGGATGCCCCCGAGGCCGATTCCCCACACGAGGAGAAGGAAAAAGAATTTTCCTTTCATTTTCCTCCTAGACGTGTGCCAAGGTATGTTTTTCGCGGATCTTCTTCTCAATCTCTGCAAGGACTTTCGGATTCTCTTTGAGATAAAGTCTGGCATTCTCTTTTCCCTGTCCGATCCGTTCCTCACCGAAGGAAAGCCACGCCCCCTGCTTCTGGATGATCCCTGTCTCTTCCGCAACCTCCAAGATGTTACTCGAACGGGAGATCCCCTCGTCGTAAAAGAGATCAAACTCCGCTTGTTTAAAAGGAGGGGCTACTTTATTCTTAACGACTTTCACCCGGACCCGGTTTCCGATCACATCCTCTTCACCCCGTTTGATCGAACCAATTCTCCGAATATCGAGCCGAACCGAAGAGTAGAATTTGAGCGCCCGTCCGCCTGGTGTGGTCTCCGGATTTCCGAACATGACCCCGATCTTCTCACGGATCTGATTGATAAAAATGACGCAGGTCTTCGATTTTGAAATGACCGCTGTCAGTTTCCGAAGCGCCTGGCTCATGAGCCGGGCCTGAAGTCCTATATGTTGATCCCCCATTTCTCCTTCGAGTTCGGCACGGGGAACAAGGGCTGCCACAGAGTCGATGACCACGACGTCGACGGAGTTACTCTGGATGAGGAGGTCGCAAATCTCGAGGGCCTGTTCACCGGTATCCGGTTGAGAAATCAAAAGATCGTCCAATAGGACGCCAAGTTTTTTGGCATAATCGGCATCAAAGGCATGTTCCGCATCGATAAAGGCGGCCACCCCTCCTCTTTTCTGCGCCTCCGCAATGATGGAAAGGGAAAGAGTCGTCTTGCCGCTCGCTTCCGGTCCGAAGATCTCAATCACGCGGCCCCGAGGGACTCCCCCCACACCGAGAGCGAGGTCTAGCGAAAGGGCCCCTGTTGGAATGGCGGGGATATCCACCCTAAACTCCGGCCCCAACCGCATAATCGACCCTTTTCCAAACTCTTTTTCAATTTGGGCTACGGCTACTTCCAGCGCTTTTAGCCGAGACTGCTTTGATTTGTCTATTTCTTTGACTTCTTTCTCTACCACCTTTTCCTCCCTCTGGCTCCCTCTTTGGTTCCCTTAAACGAGACAAGGGTCTAGAGTGATGGACCGTTCTAGCCCCTTGTGCCCTGTTTCGCTAAGTCCATTGCAACTCAACAATTATAAAGAATACGACCCCCTTTGTAAAGGAAAAATTGTTGTCTTTTTTCCTGATTTTCCATATAATAGGGAGAAACGTAACTTTTTGGGTGACATGGGATTACGAAAGAAGAAGAAATGTCTCAAAGAGAGGTCATCGTAGAGTTTCTTTCAATCGGTTCAGAACTGATTAAAGGGGAGCATGAAGACAATAACTCCCCCTATCTTTCGCGGGAACTCTCGAAACTGGGTCTTCAGTGCCGACGGGTCACCGTTTTACCCGATTTTCCCCACTCTTGGCTCGTTCAAACCCTTCAAACCCTCTTCAAAAGGTCCCACCTTTTGATCCTTACCGGGGGGCTCGGCCCCACGGAGGATGATGTGACCCGTGAGGCGATCGCCAAGGCGCTTGGGAAAAAACTGATTTTCCACCCCCCTCTCCTCGAAGCAATTCTTAAACGATTTAAAAAAAGAAATCTTGTGATGCCAAGAATCAATAAAAGACAGGCGTATCTTCCGCAAGGGGCTCAAGCGATTCCGAATCCTTTGGGGAGTGCCCCCGGCATTTTGATGGAGGTGAACAAAAAAATTCTTATTTCTCTACCGGGTGTCCCGGTAGAGATGCAGGCGATGTTTGAAAAAAGTGTCCGCCCTCTCCTTATGCGCCGTTTTCCAAATCTTTCCCCCTCCCCTTCTGTGTTCCTGAGAACCACAGGGCTTGCAGAATCCCGTGTGAATGAACTTCTTCAAGAGATTATCCGGAAAGAAAAGAAGATCACCTTTGGCTTTTACGCCCATCCGGGAATTGTCGATATAAAACTCTTGGCGGATTCCCCCCGAGACCTGAAGATTCTACGAAAAGTGGCTCAAGAAGCCCGCCGGCGTCTGGGACCTTTCCTTTACGGAGAAGGAAACCGAACCCTTGAAGAGACGGTCTTTCGCCTCCTTGAGAAAAAGAAAAAGTGGGTCTCTGTCGCTGAGTCGTGCACCGGAGGGGCCCTTTCAGAGGCTCTTACAAGAGTCCCGGGGAGCTCACGACATTTCAAGGTAGGGGTCGTCGCCTACAGTCATGAAGCGAAAAATGCTCTCCTTAAAGTTCCAAATCGACTCATCCGTCTTCACGGGGCGGTAAGTCCCGAGGTTGCAAGTTCTCTTGCGGAGCAAGCGAAACGACTCGGTCAAACCGATTTCGGCATCGGCGTTACAGGAATCCTTGGGCCGGGAGGGGGAACGAAGCAAAAACCGGTCGGGCTTGTCTATATTGCCCTCGCCTCTCAAGTGAAAAGGATCTGTCATCGATTTAATTTCGTTGGCGAAAGAGAGATCATTCGGGAGCGAGTCGTCAAAGTGGCCCTCGATCTTTTGCGAAGGGAACTCCTCAAATGAGTGGAGAAGCGCTCCGCACCTTTATCGCCTTTCCCATCGGAGAATCTCTTACCGAAAAAATCAGAGCGCTTGAGAAGGAACTGAAAGCGTTAAAACTCGACGCCAAATTTGTCGATCCAGAAAAAATTCATCTTACGCTAAAATTCCTAGGGGACACCCCTGTTTCCTCTTTAGAAAAAATTCGGGGTGT
>JACQQV010000031.1 GCA_016206785.1 Candidatus Omnitrophota bacterium | reverse complement strand
TCAACCGCTTGTTGCGCCGAAACCGCCAATACCAAAGCCTGAGGATCGGCGTTCCCTACATCCTCCGCGGCGCAAATGACAATCCGCCGGGCAATAAACCTTAAGTCCTCTCCGGCATAAAGCATTTTTGCAAGCCAATAGAGTGCAGCATCCGGATCGGAACCGCGCATACTTTTGATAAAGGCAGAGGCATGATCATAATGGGCATCTTCGTCTTGATCGTAGAGGACCGCCTTTTTCTGAATCGATTCTTCTGCGACTTTCAAAGTAAAATAGACTGTCCCATCTTTCTCCGTCTTTGTGGTCACAACACCGACTTCAAGAGCATTAAGCGCCCGACGGGCATCTCCTTCAGAAAGTTTTGCAAGATGGAGAAGTGCTTCTTTCTCCATCCTGACTTTCCATGTTCCAAGTCCCCTTTCCTTGTCTGAAAGAGCGCGCTTAAGCACGGAAAGGATTTCTTCCTCGGTGAGCGGTTTAAATTCCAAAACGATCGATCGAGAAAGGAGTGCCGAGACAATCGAGAAAAAAGGGTTATGGGTTGTGGTCCCAACGAGGATCATCGTTCCCTCTTCCACATCCGGCATGAGGACATCCTGTTGGGCTTTGTTAAAACGATGGATTTCATCGATGACAAGCATCGTTGCCTTCCCCTCGGATTTTTTCCGTTTTTGGGCCGCCGTGATAATTTTTCGGAGTTCTTGAACATTACTCGTCGTCGCATTAATCCGTTCAAAAGGGGAATGGGTGAGATGACTCATCAAATAGGCAAGGGCGGTTTTCCCGACGCCGGGAGGACCGTAGAGGATTAAGGAATGGAGTCGCCCTGCAACAATGGCACGGCGAAAGAGTTTCCCCTCGCCGACAATATGGGTCTGGCCGATAAATTCCTCAAAGGTGCGGGGGCGCATCCGGAGGGCGAGTGGTTCTGGGCCTTTTGTTTTGGAGGGGCCTTCAAAGAGGTCCATCTTTTACTTTGTACCTTGTACTATAAGAAAATCCCCGCCATAGCCGTGTGATCCGATAATTTGATCCCGCAATAGCAGGTGGGTGCCCTCGAAGATGCGTCCAAGAACGCCTCTTGCCTCGGGCTCCCTTAAGTTTGGTGTTGGGTCAAACTTACCTACTCATCACGAACAAGGCAGGGACAACTTTAGTATAGCACAACAGGAGGAAGAATGCAACCTGCGACCGTTAAGTCGAGCGGATCTGCACCCCTTTTTTCTTAAGCGCCTCGAGAATCGATCGGTACTTTTCGTTCACCTCTTCATCGGTCAAGCTCCGATCGGGATGGAGAAACTCGATCCGGTAGGCAAGCCCCCGCGATCCCTCCGGAACGATACGGGGATCTGAATAGGTATCAAAAAGAGAAACCTCGGAAAGTCCCTCACCACCCTGTTCACGCATCGTCTTTACCAGTTCCTCGGATGAGATACTTCGATCCGCAATGAGGGCGATGTCCCGCCTTACCGAGGGGTGTTTTGGAACAGAAAGAACCCTTTTCGAGAGAGAAGCGATTTTTGAAAATTCAGAGAAGTTCAGTTCCGCCACATAAGCCCTCCCCTTTAAATCGAACTGCGAGACGATGGAAGTGGAGAGTTCTCCAAGGATGCCGATCTTTTTCCCTCCCCCCAAAAGTTCTACAGAAAGTCCTCCTGCGGAAAAGAAAGGAAGGGATGCCGACCGATAAGCGATTTCGATAAAAGGACAAAACGTTTTGAGTAAAAGTTCGCATCTTCCTTTAAGATCGAAATAGTCGTACGAAGAGGGCTTTGTCTTCCACGTTCCGGCGTCCTTCCCAGCCAAGAAGATTGCAAGACTTTTTCTTTCGCGATACCGGTTCCCTTCTTTCTCATACACCGACCCCAGCTCAAAAAAGGAAACTCCCTCCGATTTCCGGCGGAAATTATACGACGCGGCTTCTACAAGCCGGGGGGCCAGAGAGGGGCGTAGCAGTTCCTGTTCAAGGCTGATCGGATTTCGGATCGGAATGGCAATGGGTCTGTCCCCAAAAAATGTTTTAAGAAGCCCCTTGCTTAAAAGGCTATAGGTCACCGCCTCAAAAAGACCTTGTGAGACCAAAAGCATTTTGACCTTTTCCTCAAGGGATCGTTCTGGAGCATCGGAAACAGTCCTTTGTTCGAGAGGAGTCCGTTCCATCGGAGGGGTAGTGACCGGAATCTTGTCATACCCCAAAAGTCTCCCAACCTCCTCGACAAGATCGACAGGAATCTGAAGATCCTTCCGGAAATGCGGAGGAATGACGTGAAGCAACCTCTGCCCCGCAACTCGGCAACCCAACGAAGAAAGGAAAGACTTAACCCGTTGAGGGGGCATAGAAACGCCTAACGTTTCGTTCAGTCCTTGGAGGGAAATGGAAATTCTTTTCGTCGAAGATCCTCTTCGCCCTTGATCGATGAGGGGAGAGACAAAAGCGGCTCCTGCCGATGCTGAAAGAAACGCATGGGCTCTTTCAGATCCTTCTTGAACCCCCTCCAAAGAAACCCCCCGTTCAAATCGGTAGGAAGATTCAGTGGTGACCCCAAGCCTTTTAGAGGTCCGGCGGACTCTCACCGAGTTAAAAAAAGCACTTTCCAAAAGAATCCGTTTCGTTGTGGGGCCCACTTCGGTCTCTTTTCCTCCAATGACCCCTGCAAGGGCGATCGGTTTTTTGGCGTCTGCGATCACAAGGTCTTCTTCTCGAAGAGAATAGTTCGTGCCGTCGATCGCCAAAAGCGTTTCCCCCCGTCGGGCGGAGCGGATAATGATTTCGCCTCCTTCAATGCGGTCGCCATCAAAGGCGTGAAGGGGCTGTCCCATTTCAAGAAGGACGTAATTGGTAATATCGACGACGTTATTGATCGAACGAAACCCCAGCCGCTCAAGAGGGTCTTTGAGAAAAGGAGGCGTGGGTCCGACCTGCACATGCTCAAAAAGCCGTCCCATGTATCGAATACAACCGGATCGGTCCTGGATAGAAATCCGAAGGGGAAGTTTTGTGATATGGGTTTTCCGGTTGCCAGTGGCCGGTTGCTTCGGTAACTTCATCGAGACGCCTGTCAGTGCCGCAATTTCACGGGCGATCCCGATATGGCTTAGAAGGTCAGGGCGGTTGGGCGTTATTTCGATTTCAAGGAGGGTGTCTCTCCCCTTTTTTTCAATCGCAATGACCTCAAGACCGCCCATCGCCAGCTGATCCACGAGTGATGCGGTGGGAAGGCGGATCGAGACAAATTCTTTAAGCCACTCTAACGAAACTTTCACACTTTTACCTTTTTCGTTTTACGTTTTGCCTTAACCTAGAACTGCCTCAAAAATCTCAAGTCATTCTCAAAAAAGAGCCGGATATCGTCAACCCCATACTTCAGCATCGCCAGCCGCTCCACCCCCATACCGAATGCGAATCCCCGGTAGCGGCTCGGATCGACCTTCACGGCGCGGAAGACATTGGGGTGGACCATCCCGGCTCCCAGAACTTCGATCCACCCTTTTTGCTTACAGAGACGGCATCCCTTCCCATCACACAATATACAGGAGATATCCACCTCTGCACTCGGTTCCGTAAAGGGGAAAAAATGGGGGCGGAAACGGGTTCTCGTTTTGGGGCCGAAGAACTGTTTTGAAAAAAGGGAAAGGGTTCCTTTTAAATCGGAAAAACGGACGTCGCAATCCACACAGAGTCCTTCGACCTGATGAAACATGAAGGAGTGACTCGCATCCACCGCATCCGGCCGGAAGACCCGCCCCGGTGCAACGATCCGTAACGGAGGTTTCTCTTTTTCCATCACGCGGATTTGAACGGTGGAGGTTTGGCTCCGGAGAAGATGGGTCGTATCAAGATAAAAGGTGTCAAAGGTGTCCCGTGAGGGGTGTGATTTCGGGATATTGAGCGCATCGAAATTATAATACTCGGTTTCGATTTCAGGCCCCTCGACCACCCGAAAGCCGAGTGAAAGAAAAACGTCGCAGACCTCCTGAATCACTTGAGTCAAAGGATGAAGTCTCCCAGTGGCCCCACAGGTTCCCGGTAACGTGGTGTCTTCCCGGTGCGCTTTTGCCCCCAACGGACTCCCGAGACTCTTTAATCTCTCATCGATCTGCGATTTGATTCTCTCTTTAAGGATATTTGCCTTCTGCCCGACGAGGGGCCGCTCTTCGGGAGGGAGGGTAGCGATCTCTTTGAGGATAGAAGCAATGGTCCCCTGCCGACCGAGGAATTTGATGCGTAGCCCCTCAAGATCTTTGGGGGTCGTCGCCTCTTCAATGGCTGAGAAGGCAGATCGCTCCAATGCCTCAAGAGATTCTTTCATAGACTCGCTTTAGCAGTTTTCACCAATTCCTGAAAAGCCCCTGCGTCATGTAGCGCAATGTCCGCGAGGACCTTCCGGTCCAAAGACACCTTCGCCTCTTTGAGTCCTTTGATAAAATTGGAATAGGAGAGCCCTTCGGCGCGGCAGGCGGCATTGATCCGCACAACCCATAGTCTCCGGAAATCGCGCTTGCGCGTTTTGCGATCCCGTGTCGCGTAGGCCATGCTCCGTTTGACGGTGTCGCGGGCTACCGTATAAAGACGGTGACGGCCTCCCCACGTTCCTTCCGCTTGCTTAAGATACTTGCGCCGCTTCTTGTGAGCGGTCACTCCATGACGTGCCCTTGGCATTTATCCCCTCCCATAAGGTAAGAGTTTTATAATCACCTTCCTGTCCGCTGCTGAGACAAAAGCGCTTCGTCGAAGCTGTCTTTTCCGCTTCGAGGATTTATGCCCCAACAGGTGGCTGGTGCCGACCCTGAACCTTTTAAGTTTTCCACGCTTGGTCATCCTAATCCGTTTCGCAACGGCTTTTCTCGTTTTTAATTTCGGCATCGCTTTCCCCTTTTACTTCGCTCGAACAATCAAAATAATATTGCGCCCCTCGGAGAAGGGCCCTTTTTCAATCTCACCGATATCGGAAATCTCCTTCGCAAACCGATCGAGTACGAAACGACCCAATTCCTGATGAGCCATCTCCCGACCGCGGAAGACAAGGCTCACCTTGATCCGATCCCCGCGTGTTAAAAACTTCTGCGCCTGGTGGAGTTTGACCTGATAATCGTGCTCTCCGATTTTCGGCTTAAGCCGAATTTCTTTGACATGGATCACCCGCTGTCTTTTACGGGCTTCCTTTTCCTTCTTTTCCTGATCATATTTAAACTTGCTGAAATTCATGATGCGGCAAACAGGGGGCGCTGCCTGCGGGGCCACTTCGACCAAGTCCAACCCGCTTTCCACCGCGCGCTTGAGCGCTTCCTGCATATCGACCACACCCAATTGTTCCCCTGCGGCTCCAATCAACCGCACCTTCTCTACTCGAATCTTCTCATTGACCCTCACTCTTTTAATAATTGGACATCACCGCCTTTCTCTCACGTTTTCTCCTCAACTTCTTTTCTCAACTTCTGAATGAACGCCTCAAGCGTCATTTTCCCTAAATCGCCAGCCCTCCGTTCGCGTACGGCGAGGACTCCTTCCTGCGCCTCTTTTGTTCCAACAACCACCATATAAGGAACCTGGTCGGTCTGTGCCTCTCGAATCCGATACTGCATTTTTGCATTCCGGTCGTCGAGCGCAACACGAATCCCATGCGTCTTGAAGGTTTCTGTCAATTGCTTCGCATAAGGAATCTGGTCCTCTGAAATGGGGATGACCACAACCTGTACGGGTGAAAGCCAAAGGGGAAACGCCCCTGCATACTGCTCGATCAAAACGCCCAAGAAACGCTCAAGACTCCCAAGGATGGCGCGATGGATCATGATGGGGCGGTGCCCCTTTCCGTCCGAGCCTGCATAGGAAAGGTTAAAACGGACCGGAAGAGCGAAGTCGCACTGGATGGTCGCACACTGCCAGAGTCGTCCCAATACATCTTTCAGTTTAATATCAATCTTCGGTCCATAAAAAGCGCCTCCCCCCTTGGCGATCTTCATCTCACCAAATTTTTTTCGGGCCGCTTCGGTCAAGGCAGATTCTGCCTTGTCCCAATCTTGAATCTCCCCCACGAATTTTTCAGGACGGGTGGAAAGTTCAATATCCCAATCGCGGAATCCAAAATCTTTCATGACTTGAAAGGTAAATGAAAGGACTTGTTCGATTTCCCCGACCAGCTGATCTTCCGCACAAAAAATATGCGCATCGTCCTGCGTAAACCCGCGAACCCGAAGGAGCCCATGTAAGACCCCCACCCGCTCATTGCGATAGACGGTGCCAAGTTCAAAAAAGCGGATGGGGAGTTCCCGGTAACTCCGTAGACGCGACTTGTAAATCAAAACGTGCCCCGGGCAGTTCATCGGTTTTACTCCAAAGGACTGCCCTTCGACCTCAAAAAGAAACATATGCTCTTTGTAATAATCGAGGTGCCCCGACTGTTTCCAAATGTTACTCCGCAAAAGATGGGGTGTGCCGACAAATTGGTAGCCCCGGGCAAGGTGTTGTTCCCTTACATAATCTTCGATCATCTTCCGGAGGAGTGCCCCCTTCGGATGATAGAAAACAAGTCCTGCCCCCGCTTCCTCCTCGATGGTAAAAAACCCGAGGGCCGGCCCGAGTTTACGGTGATCACGCTTTTTTGCTTCTTCTCTCATTTTGAGGAATTGATCCAGTTCTTTTTGTGATGCAAAAGCGGTTCCGTAAATACGCTGAAGCATCTTGTTCGATTCCTTGCCGTACCAATAGGCCCCCGCCACACTCAATAGCTTGAAAGCAGCGACCTCTCCTGTTTTGGCAATATGGGGCCCTTGGCACAGATCAATGAAATCCCCATCGGTAAAAATGGAAACTCGGTCGTCTTGAATGCGGTTTAAAATCCGATCCTCTTTGTAGATCTCCCCCCGCTTTTTGAAAAACTCGGCCGCCTCTTTCCGCGACATAAACGATTGCGTAAAGGAATGGTTTTCCTTGATAATTTTCCCCATCTCCGCTTCAATCTGAGGAAAATGTTCTTCGGTAATCGTTACAGGGCAGTCGAGGTCGTAGAAAAATCCCTCTTCTGTCGCAGGGCCGTCGTCCAGTCTCGTCTCAGGCCAAAGCCTTTTGATGGCCTGCGCCATCACGTGACTGGCGGAATGTCTTAACCGTTCAAGTTTCGGATCCATCTCTTTCCCATACACCTTACACTTTTCACTTTACACTGAAGTGATGGTGGGCCCAAGAGGACTCGAACCTCTGACCTCTTCCATGTCAAGGAAGCGCTCTAACCAACTGAGCTATGAGCCCCCCTTACACTTTTCACTTTACACCGAACGTATGGGCGAGGAGGGATTTGAACCCTCAAGCCTTTCGGCAACGGATTTTAAGTCCGTCGCGTATGCCGTTCCGCCACTCGCCCCTCAATAGCGTATGGCATATGCTGAATTGGAGGCGACGGTCGGAATCGAACCGACGCATAGGAGTTTTGCAGACTCCCGCCTTACCATTTGGCTACGTCGCCGTCGCTTCGGCCTCCGCGCGACCAAATAGATAACAACAAGAGATGTCGCTGCTCGGCCTTCACTCCCCAATGGGGAAAACCTAAAACAACAATTCTTTTACCTTTCCGAAATCCTTGTGAGGGCGAGATCCTCAACAGCGTCGAGGAGCACTTTTGCAAGTTGTGATTTCGAAATGTCGACATAAAATCGCTGGCGCCCATCTTTCCAGAGAAAATGGACATCGACCTTCCGGTTGCCAAAGGGATCCTTATCGCCACTGACCAGATTGGCGATGATAAGGTCAAGTTTCTTCTCTTTAAGTTTCTTCAAAGCGCTTTTGATGAGATTTTCGGTCTCCAGAGCGAATCCGACGAGAACCCGACCCCCTTTCCCGCGGCTCACCCCATCGAGGATGTCCGGGTTTTCTTCTAAGAAAAGGGGGAAAGACCGACCGCGCCGTTTTAGTTTCGAGAGAAAAGGTTTCTTTACCCGATAATCAGACACCGCCGCACTCATCACCAACGCATCCACCTTCGGAAAAATCACTTGCACCGCCCTACGCATCTCTTCTGCCCCCACCACATTCATCCAACGGGCGCCCGGAAGAGGGCAGAGGGCCGAAGGACCCGCCACACAGGTCACCCGATGCCCCCGGCGAAGTCCTTCTTGAGCAATAAAATACCCCAGTATACCGGTCGCGCGATTGGTAATAAATCGTATAGGGTCGATGAATTCCCAGGTGGGACCGAGGGTGACAAGGATGTGGAGTTTCTTCCGAGAGATCGACATGTCACCGAATCAACCTTTTCACAGCGGCTACGATCTCTTCCGTTTTTGTAATATGCCCAACTCCTTCAATCTTACAGGTGAGATGGCCCTTGATCGGACCGACAAAATGACAGCCCCATTTTTTAAGCGAAGCGATATTGGCCTGGACGATCGGCTTTTGGTACATCACCTCGCTCATGGCAGGACAGAGCACGACTTTCGCCTCGGTAGCAGAGACGATGCAGGTCAAGAGGTCATCATAAATGCCATGGGCGAGCTTCCCGATCACATTCGCCGAACAGGGTGAAATGAGGATAAGATCCGCCCATTGGGCAAGAACGGTATGGAGCGGCCCCTCCACCTGACCGCTGCGGAAAAGATCCGTATAAACCTCATGCCCAGAAAGGACTTCGAAGGACAAGGGGCGCACAAACTCCTGCGCCTCTTGGGTCATCACACACCGGACCTGAAGTTTTTCCTCGACAAGACGATTCACAAGATCGCAGGCCATGTAACAAGCGATGCTCCCCGTGACGCCAAGGAGGATTTTGGGCTTTGCCAATCTATTTTCCTTTTTGTTTGTAAGTGACCAGTCCCTGCCGAATTTCCTCTAGGGCGATTGTTGCCACCTTTTTCGAACTCACCTGAACCAACGGGGCGGCCCCCTCATTCAGTTCCGCTGCTCTGCGAGCGGCGAGAACCACCAGCTTATAGATGCTCCCTGTCTGCTTGGACAGTTCTTCGATAGGAATGTTGATCATGAGTTTCTATCCACTCTTTCTGATAATCCTTTTTAACGCACGTACGGCCTGACGAAGATCGTCGTTGACGATGACGTAATCGTACCAGTCCACCTGCGTCATTTCCCGTTTTGCAAGACGCAACCGCTTTTCAATTTCTACCCCCTTCTCGGTCCGACGCCTTGAAAGTCTCTTCTTCAAATCCTCAAACGAAGGGGGAAGAAGAAAAATGGTCGTTGCTTCCTTAAAATGTTTCTTGACCTCGCGCGCACCCCGGACATCCAAGAGGAGTATGACGTCTTTCCCGTCAGCCAGGAAACGCTTTAACGGCGAAAGGGGTGTGCCATAAAATGCATGAGCGTACTTTGTCCACTCCAAAAGTCCACCGGTCCTTTTAAGACGTCGAAAGGCCTCCGGCGAAATGAACAGATAATCTTTTCCATCCGCCTCCCCCCGCCGAGGAGGGCGGGTCGTGACCGACACGGATCGAACCAGTCTTGGCGTTGCGTGAAGAAGTCTATTGCAGAGGGTTGTCTTCCCGGTCCCCGACGGTGCGGAAAGAATATAAAGACGCCCCCGCATCAAAGTTTCTCAGTAATCCGCTGCACAATCGTCTCGGGTTGGGCGCTTGAGAGGATCACATGATCACTGTCCGTAATCACAATGGCCCGCGTCCGACGCCCATGCGTCGCATCAATAAGCTTCCGGCTCCGCCGTGCCTCCTCCCGCATCCGTTTCATCGGTGCCGCCTCAGAGGCCACCACGGCGATGATCCGATCCCGCATGACAATATTATTAAACCCGAGGTTGACGACGAGCCCCATGGTTACTCAACATTCTGAACCTGTTCGCGCATCCGTTCGATTTCCCCTTTCATTTGGATGACACTTTGGGAAATTTCGAAATCGCGAGACTTCTGTCCGATGGTATTCGCCTCCCGCTGTAACTCTTGTGCGATAAAATCGAGTTTGCGGCCCACTTCTTCCTTCATCGAAAGAGCCTTCTGGAAGGTCTCGAGGTGCGATTTGGTGCGGGTCACCTCTTCGGTAATGTCTGAGTTCTCCGCAAAAAAGACGATTTCCTGCTCTAAACGATCCCGATCCACCTTTTCGGCGCTCGTGAGCTCTTTCACTCGCTCCAACAGTCGCGTACGATAATGTTTAAGCGCGGAAGGGCCGCGTTTCGCGATCTTTGCAAGTTCCTTTTCGACCAGGGCTACCCGACGGAGTAGATCATTGGTGAGCACCTTTCCTTCCGCTTCCCTCATTTCGACTAACTGGTTCATCGCTTTCTCAAGGGCCTCACGCATCTGCGACCAGATCTCTTCGAGTTCTGACGGAGTCGTTTCAGCCTTCACCACATCTGGCAAGGAGAGGATTTCTTCCATCCGAATTTCCCCTCCCATGTCCAGCTCTTTTTTCAAGGAAAGAAGAACTTCATAATACCGTCTGGCCCGTTTTTCATCGACCCGGATAAGTCCCCCGAGCTCTCCATCTCGATCCAATGAAACTGAAAGAGTGATGCGGCCTCTTTTCACTTTCTTCGAGACATGCTCGCGGATCCGTTCTTCCAAAGAGACCAGTACTAAAGGTAAACGGCTGCTCACCTCCAGATAGCGGTGATTGAGGCTTCTGGCCTCGATAACAATCGTCCCCCACTTTCCTTTCGCTTCACCCCGCCCGAACCCTGTCATGCTAACGGCCATATCTTCCCCTTCCGTTACAGGTCCAAACGTTTCGAAAGAGCGGCATGCTCCTCCCAAAGCGCCTGCGGCACCCTTTCGCCGAGCGAATGAAAAAATTCGGATTGTAACTGCAATTCCTCTTCCCAGGAGGATCGGTCAATACTCAGTAATGCCTTAAGGGCTTCTTCCGTCAAAGAAAGACCGGTCCTGTCGATTGCAGAAGCAGGAGGGAGAAATCCGATCGGGTTCTCAACAGCCTCCCCCCGTCCCTGGCAACGATCTACGACCCACCGGAGTGCCCGGAGATTTTCACCATATCCTGGCCAAAGAAATTTTCCATCCTCTCCGGTCCGGAACCAGTTCACATGGAAAATTTTCGGAGGGTTGGCAAGGCGCTTCCCCATCGCAAGCCAATGACTAAAATAATCCCCCATATGGTAACCGCAAAATGGGAGCATCGCCATCGGATCGCGCCGGATGACCCCCACTTTCCCTGTCGCAGCGGCCGTTGTCTCAGAGGCCATTGTGGCCGCTACAAAAACGCCATGTTGCCAGTTGCGCGCCTGAACTACAAGCGGCGCAACTTTTGCACGTCGTCCTCCGAAAAGGATGCCGCTAATCGGTACCCCCTTGGGGTCCTCCCACTGCGGTGAAATCGACGGGCATTGCGATGCCGGTGCAGTAAAACGGCTGTTCGGATGGGCCCCTTTCTCTTTCGAATCAGGGGTCCAACGGTTCCCCCGCCAATCGACCCCCTCTCGGGGCGTTTCTCCGTCCATCCCTTCCCACCAGACGGTCCCATCCGGTTTTTTAAGGACATTGGTATAAAACGTATCCCGCCGGATCGTTGCCATCGCATTCGGATTGGAGAGGGTATTTGTTCCTGGGGCGACTCCAAAAAAACCGGCTTCGGGATTCGTTGCCCAAAGTCTCCCATCAGGACCGATCCTAAGCCATGCAATATCATCCCCGACCGTCCAGACCTTATACCCCTTTTGAGAAGCGGGAGGAATAAGCATCGCCAGATTCGTTTTCCCGCACTGGCTCGGGAAAGCGCCGGTCAGATAAGTGACCTCCCCTTGCGGATCTTCCACCCCAATAATGAGCATATGTTCTGCCATCCACCCTTCCTGCCTTCCGAGCCAGCTGGCAATTCGAAGGGCCAAACATTTTTTCCCGAGGAGGGCATTCCCACCATATCCTGAACCAACGCTCCAGATGGTGTTGTCCTCTGGGAAATGACAGATGTAGCGGCGGTTCTCGTTGAGATCTGCCTTACTGTGAAGGCCGCGTGTGAAATCGTTGGAATCCCCCAACTGCTTCCAAGCAACACTCCCCATCCGCGTCATGATCCGCATGTTTAAGGCGACGTAGAGACTGTCCGTCACTTCAATCCCTACTTTGCTAAAAGGAGAACCGGGCTGCCCCATGATAAATGGTACCACGTAAAGGGTGCGGCCCCGCATGGCCCCGTCGAAAATCGCCTCCAGTTTTTGGTAGGCCTCTTTGGGTTCCATCCAATTATTTGTCGGACCCGCATCGTCCTTATTTCTTGTGCAGATGAAAGTGAGGTGTTCCGTCCGTGCCACGTCATTGGGCGCTGAACGGTGCAGATAACAGCCGGGAAGTTTTTCTTGGTTTAAGGCCTCGAAGTCCCCGACCCGGACCGCCTCTTTGAGAAGTTCTGCCTTCTCTTCTTCCGAGCCGTTGCACCAATGAACGCGATCCGGCTTACACAGTTTTACCATCTCCTCTATCCAGAGAAGCACATGCTTATTGGTTGTTCCTGCTTGCGCCACTACTGTCATTTTCTATGCCCACACTTTCCTTCTGTAATTTGAAGCCACTTCTTCTTTGACGGGATAAGGTTCAAGAATCAGTTCACCGGGCTTAAACCAGAGTTTAATTTCCCGCTCCGCCTCCTCCTCATTGGTAGAGGCGTGGATCACGTTTTCATAAACCCCTTTGGTGGTAATCCGACCATACGCCCCGCGGATCGATACCGGATCGGCCTCCTCAGGATTGGTCGAACCGCAAATCCCCCGCACTTTCTCAATCGCATCCTCGCCATGATAGACGAGCGCCATGACCCTTGGGGTATGAAACTCTCCCATGAGATACCGGATGAGTTCTTCGAAAAAAGGTTTATCCTTCATATGACTGTAATGCGCCACGGAAAGATCCCTTGTCGGTTTCACAATCTTAGCGCCTATAATCGTCAGCTTCGTCTCGGAAAGCCGCGTCAGCACATTGCCTGTGAGCGATTTTTTCAAACCATCCGGTTTGATGAGTACAAGGGTCTGTTGCTCCGCCACGATCACCCCCGTGTCCTTTCTTTTAAGAGACGGACAAGCCGTTCCCGCTCCGCCGGAGAAAAGTATTCCAGAACGATCTTCCCCTTTCCCTTCCGGTCGGTGATGCGCACCTTGGTCCCTAACAGGTGTTGGAGTTCCTCCTCAACATGCCGCACCGCTTCATCGCGTCGGGAAATTTTCCCTCCCGCCTTAGCACGGCCCATCCGTTCCGTTTCCCGAACAGAAAGGTTTGAAGAGAGAATCCGTTTGCAAAGGGCCAGTTGTTCTGCCTCGCTGGAAACCGCAAGGATCGCACGGGCATGGCCCATGGTGAGGCGTCCGCGGATCAGTTCATCCTGAATGGCCTTTGGGAGCCCCAAAAGGCGGATCGTATTTGCGACGGAGGAGCGATCTTTCCCGACCACATCCGCAACCTTCTCCTGCGTCATTGTAAATTCATTCATGAGTCTCTGATACGCTTTCGCTTCTTCAATCGGGTTAAGGTCGCTGCGCTGAACATTCTCGACGATGGAACACTCGAACGCGCCTTCGTCGCTCATGGGGCGCACCACGGCGGGAATCTCCGTAAGCCCGGCCGCCTGGGCCGCGCGAAATCGGCGCTCCCCGCAGACCACCTCATACCCGTTTCCTTTGGGCCTGACCAGGATCGGTTGTACCACCCCATTTTTCCGGATCGAGCCCGTGAGTTCTGCGAGTGTTTCGGAATTGAAAATTTGACGGGGTTGTCGCGGGTTCGACTGAATTTTGTCCATCCGCAACAAAAAGGAAGGTTCCACTTCCTTTCCTTCTGCCGCTTCTGGAATCAGCGCCCGCAACCCACGACCCAGCACTTTTCGCTCTGCCACTAGACCGCCTCCACTTTCATCGCCAAAATTTCTCGACTCAATTCTTCATATTTTTGTGCACCAGGACAACTTTTATCATAAAGTGCAATCGGCTTCCCGAACCCGGGCGCTTCGCTCAAACGGATGCTGCGAGGAATGACGGTCTGGTACACCTTTTCTTTAAAGTAATCTCTCGCTTCTCGGATCACTTCTTCTGTCAGGTTCGTCCGAAAATCGGCCATTGTCAAAAGGACGCCTCGTAAATGCAGCGATGAATTCAGCCGGTCATGCACCAACTGAATCGTCTGCATGAGTTGGCTTAAGCCCTCCAGTGCAAAATATTCACATTGCATCGGGATGAGAATCGAATGCGCTGCGACGAGGGCATTCACCGTCAAAAGCCCCAAGGAAGGTGGAGAATCGATGAAAATAAAATCATACTGATCCACAAAAGGAAGAAGCGCTTTTTTAAGCCTCCCCTCCCTCCCAAGTTCCGCGACCAGTTCTACCTCTGCCCCCATGAGATCCTGATTCGAAGGAGCGATGAAAAGACCTGACACTTCAGTGGGCCGCACGATCTTCTCAAGTCTAACCTCTTCCAACAACACCTGATAGGTTCCTTCTTCTACAGAAGTTTTGTCGATCCCGAGACCGCTTGTTGCATTCGCCTGGGGATCAATATCCACAAGAAGAATTTTTTTCCCAGCCATCGCAAGATAAGTGGTGAGATTAATGGCGGTGGTTGTTTTCCCTACTCCCCCCTTTTGATTACAAACCGCAATGATTTCATTCATAAGTTTTTTATTTTCAATTAGTTATAAAAAATACTGACGGTTCTCAAAATTGTTTCACGTGGAACATTTTAACACAACTGGCTTCCTAAGTCAACCTTATGTGTTCTCATCGTATCTGTCAAGGCTTTTCCCTGCCGCCACAAGTTCTACCATCAAAAGCGAAATGTCGCAGGGTGTGATCCCCTGGATCCTTGCCGCCTGTCCGATCGAGCGGGGTCTTATTTTCACAAGCTTCTCATACGCCTCTTTCTTAAGCCCCCTCACTTTTTCAAACGGAAAGTCTTCAGGAATTTTCCGCTCCTCCAGGCGGACCATTTTTCTGGCTGAGACGATCTCTTTCTGAATGTATCCCTCATATTTTACTTCGAGTTCCACGTGGGAGCGGATTGCTTCAGGAACCGTTTGAAGTTCGCCTGGGGCCCATGGAAGTTCTTCAATCCCTACCTCTGGTCGACGGAGAAGCGCATCAAACCGTTTATTCCCTGCCTTCTGATTTTTTAAGTAGTCCATCATCTCCCGAATCTGTTCTTTTTTCTTGAGACATTCCTCATAATACGCGTCCGAAATGAGACCCACCTCGTGTCCGTACTTCATAAGTCGTAAATCGGCATTGTCTTGGCGTAGAAGCAATCGATACTCTGCGCGTGAAGTAAACATCCGATACGGTTCATCCGCCCCCTTTGTCACAAGGTCGTCGATCAGAACCCCGATGTAAGATTCATGGCGGCCCAGAATGAGCGGTTCCTTCCCTTTCAACTTTTGTCCTGCATTGATCCCTGCCATCAAGCCTTGGCAAGCCGCTTCCTCATACCCTGTCGTTCCATTGATCTGACCTGCAAAAAAGAGATTTTCGATCCGCTTGGTCTCAAGACTCTCTTTAAGCTGCGTGGGGGGCACGTAGTCGTATTCCACCGCGTACCCAAATCTCATGATTTGAGCCTCTTCCAACCCTTCTATCGTCCTGACGTAAGCGATCTGGACGTCGGGAGGAAGACTTGTGGAGAGGCCGTTTAGATAATATTCTTCAGTGTTTCTCCCCTCCGGCTCAAAAAAGATCTGATGCCGCGTTTTCTCAGGAAATCGAACCACCTTGTCTTCGATCGAAGGACAATATCGGGGGCCAATCCCTTTGATCCTCCCCGCATAAAGCGGAGAGCGGTGAAGGTTTGCTCGGATTACCCCATGTGTCTTCTCGTTCGTGTATCCGATGTAACAAACCAGTTGCTTCTGGCGAATTTTGACCGTTGAGAAAGAAAATGGAAGAGGATGAGGGTCCCCCGGCTGGACTTCAAGTTTTGAAAAATCGATCGAGCGACGGTTGACCCGAGGAGGGGTCCCGGTCTTGAGCCTTCCGATCTCAAACCCGAGCCGTCTTAAAGAATCTGAAAGTGTCCTGCTCGGCGGATCTCCCATCCTCCCCCCCTGAGTTTGACTTTCCCCAACATGGATAAGTCCTTTAAGAAAAGTGCCGGTTGTGATCACCGCGGCACGGCAAAGGTATCGAACTCCCATCTCGGTCTCAATTCCGCAAACCCTTCCCCCTTCCATCAAAATCTCTTCTGCAGCCCCCTGCATGATATCCAGGCGTTCTTGCTTTTCCAGAACATGCTTCATGGTGAATTGGTAAAGTTTCTTATCCGCTTGTGCCCGTGGAGCCCAAACGGCCGGCCCTTTTTTGGTGTTGAGCATCCGGAACTGAAGCCCGGTTCGATCGGTCACCCTTGCCATCTCGCCTCCCAGGGCGTCCACTTCCCTCACAATATGGCCTTTCCCAAGGCCGCCGATCGCTGGATTACAGGACATCTGAGCGATGCTGTCTAGGTTCATAGTAAGAAGAAGTGTCTGGAACCCCATCCGGGCTGCCGCAAGGGCCGCTTCGCATCCTGCGTGACCCGCTCCTATTACAATAATGTCGTACTGTTTATCGTAGGTAAACATGTTTCACGTGAAACAGGGTTATTTGAAAATAAGTTTCTGGTTCACAATCATGATGATATTGTTCGTAAGCCAGTAGAGCACAAGGCCGGAAGGGAGACCGTAAAAAATGAAGCCGAAAAGGAGCGGCATGAAAGCCATCATCTTCTGGGTTTCAGCCTCAGAGGCCGAGGAGGCCATGGGGGTGGTCATTTTTTGTTGGATAAACATCGCGATCGCCATCAGAATCGGGAGAAGGTTAACCGCGTCCCCGAGAGGGCCAACATGAAAAGGGAGAGGAATCGCCTGATCTGGGAGGGAGAGATCTTTGATGAAAAGAAAAGAAACTCCTTTCAGTTCGATCGAATGGACGAGCGCCTGATAAAAGGCGATAAAAATCGGCATCTGAATCAGCATTGGGAGACAGCCCCCAAGGGGGTTTACTTTGTGCCGCTTATAAAGCTCCATGAGTTCCTTATTCAGTCTCTGCGGTTTGCCCTTATACAAAGTGCGAATCTGATTCACTTCTGGTTGAAGTAACTTCATTCTTTTCATAGAGTTATAACTTATTCCTGTAAGAGGCAGAAACAATATCGAGATCAAAAAGGTAAGGAGAATAATCGAAAGACCATAACTTCTCACCACCCCTTGAGTGGCTGTAAGAGCCCAGACAAGAAATTTTGCAAGGCTGTTGAACATTCCATAATCGATCGTTTCTTCTGCCCACGGACCTGCCTTTCGTAGTTCTCTGAGATCATTTGGCCCAAAGTAAAATAGATAATGGGCTCGAAGTTCCCCGCCTGGGGGGATGTCTTGAGGGGCTGCCCAGACCGAAACGGCCATGTTCTCTTTCTCATCGATCGCAAAGACCCCATATCGAGTGAAGGGTGTCTCCGGCTTCAGAATGGCGCTAAAATATTTTTCCTTTAAAGCAACCCATCCCGGCTTCTCCTCCGACGAGAAAGGGGCCTTTTTGACCTGATTCAAATGAATTCTTTTCCTCTTGCCTTGAACCGAAGTGAGAACTTCGAAGAACCGCTCTTCCTCTTTTTTCTTAAGAAGTTTTAGGGAGGAGGAGGCGAGGAGGCGGTAATAAAGGGGAAGGGAAAAGGTCGTTTCATTTTTAAAGGTTAGGTAAAGATGGAGGGTGTAAGATTCATTGTCTACCTCATAGGCCTTCTCAACAACCAGTTTCTCAGGTAATTCCGCTCTAAATTTGACTTTTTGAGCACTATGCTCCACTATCTCATAAAAAATTGGTTCTAATTTGGGATTCTCAATCCATATTGAGCCAATTAAACCTTCTATATCCTCCACTTTTACCAATTCAAGAGGCTCTGCTTT
Source organism: Candidatus Omnitrophota bacterium (assembly GCA_016206785.1). Classification (GTDB taxonomy): domain Bacteria; phylum Omnitrophota; class Gorgyraeia; order JACQQV01; family JACQQV01; genus JACQQV01. The sequence continues at coordinate 86,282 of JACQQV010000031.1, read as the reverse complement.
GATTTCATCAAGATGTTGCTTTAAAATGACCTGTTGAATGGAGCCGGCGGCCGGATGAAATCCAACTTTAACTTTGTCGGTTTCTAGAAAGAGGGTGGGGACAGCAATAGCTTCATTTTCTGCAACCTCTTGTAAAGGTTTCTCTTGTGGTGAAATTGACGAAAGGGGTGTTTGTTTGGGAGGGGGTCCGTAAAGACGCGCCATCAGATATGGGTATCCTAAAAGGATGGCAAAAGAAAGGGCAAAAGCGAGTAAGAATCTTCTTTCCATAAGAGCTCCTTAGCGCGTTTAACCGATGGGAGGAGGATCGGCTCCCCCGTCTGAAAAGGGATGGCAGCGTAATAGACGTTTGAATGTGTAAAGAAGCCCCCAAAAGACCCCGTTTGCCTGAACCGCCATCCAGGCATACTGTGAGCAGGAAGGATAAAAACGGCATCTCCGGGGCAGACAAGGGGAGATCCCTTTCTGATAAAGTGTAATGAGCCAAAGGATAAGAGATTTCACCGAAGGATTCCCAAATTTTTAAGGTGCGCGCATAGCTCTTTTTGAATCGCGCCGAATGAGGGTGCACCCCTTTTCTTGACAACGATTAAAATATCTTTCCCCTTCTCTTGGTGAGAGAGGCGGATCGCCTCACGAATTTGCCGTTTTAAACGGTTACGCGCCGTACTGAGTGGAAAGAGGGCCCGCGGAACCGCAATTTTAATGCTGCCCTGCATTCTTTTCTGAGGGTGTGCAGAGAGGGCGAACCATTCTCCTCGAGAAGTGTGGGAGGGGGGAGTTTCTTCCTTCACCGCGAAAGAACCCGGCGGCCCTTCCGGCGCCGTCGGGCAAAGAGGCGGCGGCCGCCCCGTTTCCGCATGCGACGGCGGAATCCATGAGTTCTCTTTCTCCGTAAGTTGGATTTCCGCGTCAGTCGTTTCTTCATGGCGAAGTGTGACCAAATTATAGGGAGATTCTCTTTTTTCGTCAAGAGAAAACTTTTTTGAAAAATTTCCTTGAAAGGGCTCTGCCTCGTTGTTATAATAGGCTCCGTCATCGGGAATTTTTACCTTTCATAGAGAAGGGAAGGGGGGGAAAGCTCCCCGGATCCTTCTTGTGGATAATTTGTGAGTAATTAATCACCTCTCCATCCCGAACACAATTCCTCCTAACGACAAAAAGTTAAGAAAGGTGAATTTTTGTCTCCCGAGGATGGGGAACGGCTGTGGATAATCTGTGAATTGGAAGGATAATATGCAAAAAAAGGCACAGGAGATCTGGGAGGAGGCCTTGCCTCTCCTAAAGTCCAAATTAGGTCCTCGTAGCTACGAAACGTGGTTCCATGGGACAAGGGGAATCGCTCTTCGGGAAGGGGCGATTACGGTTGCGGTCCCTAATAAGTTTTGTAAAGACTGGATTGAGGATAAGTATGGCCCCATCGTGAAAGAGGTGATTGAGAAGGCTGGCTCTGAGGAAATGGAGGTCCAGTTCGTGGTGGAGGCGGGAGGGGGCGTCGTCGTTTCCGAAGAGAAACTCGAAGAAAGAAAAGACGCCTTGATCGTAGAGGAAAAGAAAATGGAGGCCCCTCGCAAGGGGGAAAATTTAAACCCCCGCTATACGTTCGACTCTTTCGTAGTGGGACCGAGCAACCGCTTTGCCCACGCGGCTTCTTTGGCCGTGGCTGAAAGCCCAGCCCGTTCGTATAATCCGCTCTTTATTTATGGGGGGGTGGGGCTTGGGAAAACGCATCTCATGCAGGCGATTGGACAGTTTCTTCTTAAGAAAAATCGAGACGCAAAAATCCTCTATATCTCCAGCGAACGCTTTACCAACCAGCTCATTACCGCCATCCAAAATCGGACGACCCTTGCCTTCCGAGAGAAGTATCGAAACTTGGAAGTCCTTCTCATTGATGACATTCACTTTATTGCTGGTAAAGAGGCGACGCAAGAAGAGTTCTTCCATACGTTCAATGCGCTCTACGACGCCCATAAACAGATTGTTCTCTCAAGCGACCGATCTCCCAAAGAGATTCAGGGGTTGGAAGAAAGGCTCGTGTCCCGTTTTGAGTGGGGTTTGATTACCGACATCCAGAAACCCGACCTTGAAACCCGGATTGCCATTCTAAGGAAAAAAAGTGAGACTGACCGTCTTTCTGCCCCCGATGAAGTCACCACATTCATTGCAGAAAAGGTTACCTCCAACATCCGGGAGTTGGAGGGGGCCTTGATGCGGGTCGTGGCTTATTCTTCAATCTTTGAAAAAGAGATCACGTTGGATCTGGCAAAGGATATTTTAAAGGAGATGCTGCTTGAGGAAGAGAAGAAGATTACGGTGGATCTTATACAAAAGAAAGTCGCGGCCTATTTTGATATCCGCTTGCAGGATATGAAGGTTAAGCGGAGAAGTAAGGCAATCGCTTATCCAAGGCAAGTAGCGATGTATTTAGTGCGTGAGCTGACGGAGCACTCTCTTCCGGAGATAGGGGAATTCTTTGGAGGAAGAGACCACACCACGGTCCTCCATGCGTATAGTCGTATTCGCGGGGAGATGGAAAAGAACGAATCAACTCGAAGTCTTATCCACAAGCTCATCTTGGAGATTAAGGCTTAAAGGAAGTGGGGTTGGAAAGTTATACCCCATCTTCACACAGTTACTTTTATTACTTCGATTCTTTATTTAGAAAGAAAGAGAGGAAAGAATGAAGATACGATGTGAAAAAGACATTTTACTGAAAGGGGTGCAAACGGTCCAAAACATTATCTCAACCCGAACAGCCCTACCCATTCTTTCAAACATTCTTCTTGAAACCCAGAAGAAGAAACTTTATCTTGCTGGGACCGACTTGGACGTGGGAATTACCACACAGATCGACGTAGAGATTGAGGAAGAGGGCGCCATTACGCTTCCTGCAAAAAGATTTGGAGACGTCATTAAGGAGCTTCCGGAAGAGGAATGCGTTCTTTCTACCAAGAAGAACAACATGGTTACTATCGAGTGCGGGAAATGTTTCTTCCGTCTCCCCGGTCTCTCAAAAGATGATTTTCCGAAATTTCCTACGTTTGAGAACGAATTAAAATATTTACTCCCCCAAGAAACGCTCAGAACCATGCTCCGGATGACCTCCTTTGCCATGTCTCACGATGAAACCCGGTATGTATTGAATGGGATCTTGTTTGAAATAGGGGAGAGGTCCCTAACCCTCGTTGCTACGGATGGCCGCCGGCTCGCTTATATTGAAAAGGCGCTCGAGACAATTTGGAAGCAGCCTTATGGGATGATCGTCCCCACCAAAACCATTCATGAGCTCAATCGTCTCCTCCAAGAAGAAGGGGAGATCAAGATTGTCAAAAAAGAAAACCAGGTGCTCTTTGACCTTGGGGAGACCTCCATCATCTCAAGACTCATCGACGGCGAATTCCCCAATTATAAACAGGTGATTCCCAAAGAGGGTCGCGAGAAGATCCGGATAAACCGTGAACAATTTCTCCAGGCCGCACGAAGGGCGAGCCTTCTCACCTCCCAAGAATCTCAATCCATCAAACTCGATTTATTAAAGGACAAGGTGGTGGTTTCCAAGACGAGCGCAGAGGTGGGTGAGGCGCGGGAGGAGATCGAGGCCGAGTATAAGGGAAGGGAACTTACGATCGGCTTTAATCCAACTTACATCATCGATGGCCTTAAGAATATTTCGGAGGCGGACGTCGCCTTTGAGTTGGAAGGACCCGAAAAGCCGGGGGTGATTCGCACCAAAGACAATTACATCTACATTGTTCTCCCGATGCAGATTTCTTCATAGGGCCATGAGAACCCGCCGAGGAATAGGGAGGCCAATCCCCGTGAGCGAGATCATCCTCCCCCTCCTTGGGCAATTTAGGAGAAGGGCTTCGCAACAGAAGGATCTCGTTACCCTATGGGAAAGGACCATCGGAGCAAAGAGGGGGGCTCACACAAAAGTCTCTGCGCTTGAAGGGGGGGTGCTCACCGTTTGGGTGGACAATTCCAGTTTTTTGTACGAACTTTCGCTGAAGAAAGAGGAAATTTTCAAGAAACTCAAGAGGCATCTTAAGACGGAAGACCTCAAAGAGATCCGATTCCAACTGGGAAGGATTGAATAAAGGACATGGCCAGAACAGAGGCAGAAGAGAAACCAGAGAAGACAGAGCGATACGACGCAAAAAGCATCCAGGTCCTTGAGGGGATCGAGGCGGTCCGTAAGAGGCCTGCGATGTACATCGGCGATATTGCGTCGCGGGGGCTCCATCATCTCGTCTATGAAGTGGTGGATAACTCCATCGACGAGGCGATGGGGGGATTTTGCCAGAATCTCGATGTCATTCTCCACCCGGATAACTCTGTGACAGTGATTGACGATGGCCGTGGGATCCCGGTCGATATGCACAAGACGGAGAAGAAGCCGGCCCTTGAAGTCGTGATGACGATGCTTCATGCTGGAGGAAAATTTGACCACCAGGTCTACCGAGTCTCTGGAGGCCTTCACGGCGTCGGGGTGAGTGTGGTCAACGCCCTCTCGGAGTGGCTGGAAGTGGAAGTGCGCCGCGACGGAAAGATGTATCACCAGCGGTATGTGCGGGGGAAGACCGCGAGCAAGCTCACCGTCATCGGGAAAAGCACCAAGACCGGCACGCGCGTTACCTTTAAGCCGGATAAGGAAATCTTCGGTAAAAAGATCGATTTTAGCTTCGAAATCCTCTCCAACCGTCTCCGGGAACTCGCCTTCTTAAACCGCGGCTTAAAAATCGAGTTTAAGGACGAACGGACCGACAAGGAAGAAGCCTTCAAATATGACGGCGGGATCGAGGCCTTTATCGAGCACCTCAATCAGAATAAAAATACACTTCACAAAAAGGTCATCTATTTGAGTAAGGAAAAGGACAAGCTCAAGATCGAAATCGCCATGCAGTATAACGACGGTTACGCCGAGAACATCCTCAGTTTTGCCAATAACATCAATACGGTGGAGGGTGGGACTCACCTTTCCGGATTTAAATCGGCGCTCACCCGCGCGATCAATCAGTATGTGAAGGAGAAAGGGGTCGTGAAGGAAACAGATCCGCAGATTAGCGGTGAGGATGTACGGGAGGGCCTCACCTCTGTCATTAGCGTCTGGATGCCAGACCCGCAATTTGAAGGCCAGACCAAGACAAAACTTGGAAATAGCGAAGTAGAAGGAATTGTCGCCTCCATTGTGAACGAGGGGTTATCTACCTACTTCGGAGAGAACCCTTCTGTTGCCAATAAGGTCGTCGAGAAGACAATCCTTGCGGCCCGCGCCCGGGAAGCGGCACGAAAGGCGAGGGAGCTAACCCGTCGCAAAGGGGCCTTGGAAGGGGATTCTCTTCCAGGAAAACTCGCAGATTGCCAGGAACGGGATCCCGCCCTCTGTGAAATCTATATTGTAGAAGGAGACAGTGCGGGCGGGAGCGCCCGGCAGGGACGGGACAGAAAATTTCAGGCGATCCTTCCGATTAAAGGGAAAATTATTAATGTCGAGAAGTCGCGGCTGGACAAGGTCCTTTCAAACGATGAAATCCGGACCATCATTACTGCGCTCGGGACAGGGATTGAGCAAGAGTTTGACCTCACCAAACTCCGGTACCACAAGGTGATTCTCATGTGTGATGCGGATGTGGATGGTTCGCATATCCGGACCCTTCTTCTGACCTTCCTTTATCGCCAAATGAAAAGCCTCCTTGAAAACGGTCATGTCTATATCGCACAACCCCCTCTCTATAAGATTAAACGGGGGAAACGGGAAGAGTATATCCAGACGGATGAGGAGATGAATGCCCTCCTGCTTGAATTAGGGACAGAAGAGGTTCAACTTATTAGATTAAAAGACAAGAAGTCTTTTAAAGACAATGAGTTAATGAAAATTTTGGATATTCTTATAGAACTTGAGCAACTTGTGAATGGGTTAAAGAAAAAGGGAGTAGAAATCCAAAAATATGTCAGTTTTAGGAATAAAAAGACCAAAAAACTCCCAATTTATAGGGTAAAAGTGGAGGATGACACCCATTATTTATACAGTGACGAAGAGCTCGCAAAGCTTGCTAAGGAGGAGGAGAAAAAGAGGGGGGAGGAGCTTGAAATCCACGAGAAGGAAGACAAGGAACCGATCTCCAAAAAGACCTTAGATGTCCTTGAGTTCTTTGAAGCCTCCGACCTCGAAACGATCTCGGAGGAGCTCGAAAAGTTAAGCCTTGGGCTGGAAGAGTATCTCGGTGAGCCGGAAGAGAAAAAGGGATCCAAGCCACTTTACAAGGTGATTGATGAAAAGGGGGAAACCTTTTTCGCGAATTTGAAAGAGGTCCTTGGCCATATCAAAATGTTAGGGAAGCGGGGCCTTACCATCCAGCGGTACAAGGGACTTGGGGAGATGAATCCTGGGCAGCTTTGGGAGACGACCATGGATCCTGCACAGCGAACCATCTTAAAAGTTTCACTGGAGGACGCCCTTTCTGCGGAAAAGATGTTTACCGTTCTTATGGGGGATGAAGTGGAGCCCCGTCGTCAATTTATCGAAAAGCACGCCCTTGAAGTGAGGAACCTGGATATTTAATGGCGGATAAAAAGAAAGAGGAAACAAAAGCGGTTGAGCGGGTGATCCCGGTCGGGATCGACGATGAAATGAAGGCCTCTTATCTTTCCTATGCGATGAGTGTCATCGTCGGTCGGGCCCTGCCGGATGTGCGGGATGGTCTTAAACCGGTACACCGTCGGATCCTTTTTGCGATGCGGGAGCTGGGGCTTGAACACACCAAAGCGTACAAAAAATCGGCCCGTATCGTCGGCGAGACGCTCGGGAAATACCATCCCCACGGGGACACGGCGGTCTACGACACCCTTGTCCGGATGGTGCAGGATTTCTCCCTGCGTTATCCCCTCGTGGACGGTCAGGGGAATTTCGGGAGCATCGACGGAGACGCGCCGGCTGCGATGCGGTATACCGAAGCGCGGATGGCCTCCATCTCGGAGCTGGTGCTTGCCGATATCGATAAAGAGACGGTTGACTTTACCCCCAATTTCGACGACACCCTCAAGGAACCGGTTGTTCTCCCTTCCGTCCTTCCCAATCTTTTGGTGAATGGTTCAAGCGGAATCGCGGTCGGGATGGCCACCAATATTCCCCCGCATCATTTGGGGGAAGTGGTGGATGGGATTACCGCCGCGATTGATAACCCCGACATCTCTGTGAAGGAACTGATGTCCTTCATCAAGGGTCCCGACTTCCCGACGGGCGGGATCATTCGAGGGAAAAAAGGGATCGAATCTTCCTATCTCACGGGGCGGGGCCACGTCCGGGTCTATGCCAAGGCCGACGTCGAGGAGATCAAAGGCGGCCGCGAGGCGGTTATTCTTAGCGAGATCCCGTATCAGGTGAATAAAACCACTTTAATTGAGCAGATCGCAAAATTGGTTCAGGATAAAAAGATTGAGGGGATTTCGGACCTTCGGGATGAATCGGACAAAGAGGGGATGCGGATCGTCGTGGAACTGAAGCGGGATACGAACGCCCAGATCGTCCTTAACCAGCTGTATGAACACACCCAGATGCAGACGACCTTCGGTGTCATTATGCTCGCACTGGTGAATAACCGCCCGCATGTCTTAAACCTCAAACAGATGATCGAGGAATACATCCGGCATCGGAAAGAAGTCATTGTCCGTCGAACCACCTTTGAACTCAACAAGGCACAGGCCCGTGCCCATATTTTGGAGGGGCTTAAGAAGGCCCTTGCGAATCTTGACCGGGTGATCGAGACGATCAAAAAATCGAAGGACCCACAGACGGCGAAGACGGCGCTCATGGAAAAGTTCGATTTCAGCGCCGAACAGGCCCAAGCGATCCTTGATCTTCAACTCCAACGCCTCACGAGTCTCGAACGGGAGAAGATCGATCAGGAGTATGTGGAACTCTTAAAAAAGATCGAGCTTTACGAATCGATTTTGAAAAGCGAGAAGAAGGTCCTCGAGATCATCAAGCAGGAACTTAAAGAAGCGAAAGAGAAATATGGAGACGAGCGAAGAACGCAGATTGTCGCCAAAGAGATCGATCTTGACATTGAAGACCTGATTCAGGAAGAAGACGTTGTGATTACGGTAAGCCATGCGGGCTACATCAAACGGCTTCCTGTGGATACCTATCGGAGCCAGCGACGGGGGGGGAAGGGGGTAACCGGGGCGCAGACGAGGGAAGAGGATTTCATCGAGCACCTCTTTACCGCTTCGACGCATGACTATATCCTTTTCTTCACGAATCGCGGTCGGCTCTATTGGCTCAAAGTGCATGAAATTCCTCAGGCGAGCCGTACCGCCAAGGGGAAACCGATTGTCAATGTCCTTGAGGTTAAAGACGAAACGATTACCTCCATGATTCCGGTAAGCGAATTTTCAGAAGAGACCTCCCTCGTGATGGTGACGAAACTGGGGACCCTGAAGAAAACACCCCTCATCGCCTTCAGCAACCCCCGGAAGGGGGGCCTTATCGCCATTACCCTCGAGAAGGGGGATGAATTGGTCGAAGCGGAAATCGGCGCAAAGAAAGATGAGGTTGTTCTCGCGACGCGGAAAGGGAAAGCGATCCGTTTTGCAGCAACACAGGTGCGGGATATGGGGCGGTCGGCTAAAGGGGTGCGCGGCATTCGGCTCGAAAAGCATGATGAGGTCATCGGCATGGAGATCGCGGAACCGAAGGCCACACTTCTCACCGTGACCGAGCAGGGGTTTGGCAAGCGTACCCGTCTGGATCAATATCGCACTCAGGGACGTGGTGGGAAAGGGATCATCAACATTAAAACCACCAAGAAAAACGGGGAGGTCGTGAGTCTTACGACGGTTGAGGACGACGATGAGATTATGGTGATGACTCAGAACGGGATGATCGTTCGGATCCCTACGAAGGACATCCGGACCGTCGGTCGAAGCGCCATCGGTGTCCGGATCATGCGCCTTGATCCCAAAGATAAGGTGACTTCCGTCGCGAAGGTTGAAGGGGAAGCAGAGGAGACTGTTTGATAAAATTATAGACCTCAGACCAAAGACTAAAGACCAAAGACCCTCAGGGTCTGTAGTCTCGGGTCTTTTGTCCAAGGTCTTTTTGTTTACGACCCCGTCGTCTAGCCTGGTCTAGGACAAGAGCCTTTCGAGCTCTCGACACGGGTTCGAATCCCGTCGGGGTCAATAATTGAGCGAAAGGTGAAACGTGTAAAGTGTGCGGTATCGTAGGCTATATCGGCAAGCGGGATGCGGTGCCTGTCCTTTTGAAGGGGCTCAAGACCCTTGAATACCGAGGGTATGACTCGGCAGGGATCGCGGTCCTTTCGGGGGGGAAGCTGTCCTTAAGAAAACGCCAAGGGAAACTTTCAGTGCTGGACGCCTCTCTCCGCTCCGATCCCCTTCAAGGGCTCCTCGGCATAGGCCACACCCGCTGGGCGACACACGGTCTCCCGAATGAAAAAAATGCTCACCCCCATCTCGATTGTTCCGGGAAAATCTCTGTTGTGCATAACGGGATCGTTGAGAATTTCGGGACCCTTAAGACGCAACTGATTCAACAAGGGCACACCTTCCGTTCGCAGACCGATACGGAAGTCATTAGCCATTTGATCGAATGTTACGACGAAGGGGATCTGGTGCAGGCGGTGCGCCGGGCGCTCAAGGAGATTGAGGGCACCTATGCCATCGTCGTCCTCCATAAGAACCATCCGGACCAGATCCTCGGCGCGAGGAAAGGAAGTCCCCTGGTCGTCGGCGTTGGGGGAGGAGAACAGTTTCTTGCGAGTGATGTCCTCGCCTTTTTTACCTATACCAAGAAAGTCCTCTATCTGGATGATGGGGAAATCGTCACCTTACGGAAGAACCGCATTGCCATCCAGAATTTTCGGGGGAAGCCAGTCCATAGAAATTTTCATCGGATCGAGTGGAATGTTTCCTTGGCGGAAAAAGGGGGCTTTCCTCATTACATGCTTAAGGAGATTCATGAACAACCCCAGGCGATCCATCGGACTCTGGCGGGTCGGCTTGAGGAAGAAAAACTTTCACTCTCCTTTGAGAAAAAACTTTCTTCCTCTTTGCTCAAACGGATCCGACGGGTGATTTTTTTCAGTTGCGGAACCGCCTGGCACGCCTCTCTTATCGGGAAGTATCTTTTTGAGAGAGTTGCCCAGCTTCCCTCGGAAGTCGATATCTCAAGCGAATTCCGTTATCGCCATCCGATCGTGGCAAAAGATACGTTGGCTATTCCGATTTCCCAATCGGGGGAAACGGCAGACACCCTTGCGAGTCTTCGGGAGGCGAAAGAAAAAGGGGCCAAGGTCCTTTCGATCTGCAATGTGGTGGGGAGCACGATCGCTCGGGAATCGGACACAGTTCTTTATACGCATGCCGGCCCCGAGATCGCGGTTCCGTCGACGAAAGCGTATACGTCACAACTTACCGCTCTTTATCTTCTCTCGGTTTACCTGGGTCGGTTGAGGGGGGCCTTGGGCGCCAAGGAGGAGAGAGCGTATTTAAAGGAACTCGCTTCACTTCCCCGCAGATTGGAGGAGGTGATCAAAGACCGGCACATTCAAGAGGTGGCAAGGGAATGTGGGAAACGGTACCACACGGCGGCCAATTTCCTTTTTCTCGGGCGGGGGGTCAATTTCCCGAGCGCCCTTGAAGGGGCGCTCAAACTTAAAGAGCTTTCCTATATTCATGCAGAAGGGTATGGGGCGGGGGAGATGAAGCACGGGCCGATTGCGCTCATCAATGAGAAGCTTCCCGTTGTCTGCATCGCACCCCGGAGCGAGACGTATGACAAGATGGCGTCGAATATTCAGGAGGTGCGCGCGCGGAGGGGGATTATCCTTTCCGTTGCGACAAAAGGAGATCCCGCCATTGCCAAGTATTCCGACCATGTTTTCTATATTCCTGAGGTGAGCGAACTTTTTTCTCCAATCCTCGTTGTTGTCCCCTTGCAGCTTCTGGCCTACCATCTTGCGATTGAAAGCGGATGCAATGTCGATCAGCCGAGAAACTTGGCAAAGAGTGTCACGGTAGAGTAATGGTGTTGTACCTTGTTGCAACCCCTATCGGAAATTTAAAAGATATTAGTCTCAGGGCCTTGGAGGTCTTGAGGTCGGTCGATTTGATTGCTTGCGAAGACACCCGCCACGCCCGAAAATTGACCTCCGCCTATGGGATTACCGCTCCCCTCATGAGTTACTTTGATCACAACGAACGGATCCGTGCAGATGAAATCCTGAAGCGCCTCAAGGAAGGCAAGGATGTGGCGCTGATTTCGGATGCGGGGACCCCCGTGCTTCAAGATCCCGGATTTTTTCTGACGCAGGGAGCGATCCGGGAAGGGATCCCCTTTACCGTGATTCCCGGGCCCACGGCTGCGATCACAGCCCTCGTTCTCTCAGGACTCCCGCCGGATCGCTTTGTCTTTGAAGGATATCTTCCCCCCAAGAGGGGGCAAAGGCAAAGAAAGTTACGACGGCTCTCTTCCGAAAAAAGGACCGTCATTTTTTATGAGGCGCCGCATCGACTTCTTTCAAGTCTCAAAGATATTTTGGAGGTTCTGGGGGATATCGAGGTTGTGATCGTCCGGGAGATGACCAAGAAATTTGAAGAGGTACTTCGCAAAAAAGTGGGTGAACAGATTGCGCATTTCGAAAAAAAAGGGGTGAAAGGAGAATTTGTTATCCTCTTTCATTTAAAAGAGATCGGTATGGAAAGAGAAACTTCCTCTGAGGAGACATAAAAAATCCTTGACAAAGGGTGAGGGGGAAGGTATACTTCTTCAACAAGCAACCTTTTAAACTAACCCCGTGAGGTTGGTAAAGGAGCAGGCATGAAGGTTTTTGGAAAGCGAAGCCTACCCATGACGGGGTGGGCTATTTTTTTGCCCTCCTTGGCCGAATTACTTTCACATTCGGTTCCGGAGGGTTTCTTTTTAAGAAAGTACCTATGAGTTCCTTTCGAGAGAAGGCAAAAATTTTGGACAGCGAGGGGATCGAAAAAGTGGTGATCCGTCTTGCCCATGAGATTGTCGAGAAAAACCAGAAGGACCTAGGGCACCTTGTGTTGATCGGGGTCATGACGCGAGGAGTGATTCTTGCCCAGCGGTTGAGTGGAGCGATCCGCAAGATGAATGACACAACGCTGACCCTCGGCGCCCTCGACATCACCCTTTATCGGGATGACCTCACCCAGGTGGCCCAAAGCCCTGTGGTGCATGAGACGCGGATCGATTTTGACATCACCGATCGCAAAGTTATTTTGGTGGACGACGTTCTTTTTACAGGCCGCACCGTCCGCTGCGCTTTAGATGAACTGATCGATTTCGGGAGACCCCGCACCATACAACTTGCGGTTCTTATCGATCGAGGGCATCGGGATCTTCCTATTCGAGCCGACTACGTCGGCAAGAATCTTCCCACCTCTCTACAGGAGATTGTACAGGTACGATTTCAAGAAACGGATGGGGTCGATGAGGTCGTGATCGAGGAGACAGAGCGATGACGCGATGGACCCGAAAAGATCTTTTGGGGCTCGAGGAACTTTCCGAAAAGGAGATCCGCCTTGTCTTGGAAACGGCCCGCTCCTTTAAAGAAATTTCTGCCCGTCCCATCAAAAAGGTACCGACACTTCGGGGGAAGACGGTGGTGAACCTCTTTTTTGAGCCTTCGACAAGGACGCGGGTCAGTTTTGAGCTCGCTGCGAAACGCTTAAGTGCCGATGCGATGCATATCGCTGTACAGGGCTCCAGTCTTGCAAAGGGAGAGACCTTGAAGGACATGGCGCGCAACATCGAGGCGATGAAGGTGGATATTCTTGTGATGCGCCACCCGTCGCCGGGAAGCTGCCATCTCCTTGCGCGCTCCCTCAAAAGTTCCGTTGTGAATGCAGGGGATGGTTCCCACGAACATCCGACACAAGGGCTTCTGGATATGATGACGATCCAGGAGAAAAAAGGGAAACTTGAGGGGCTCAAGGTCAGCATCATCGGGGACATTCTTCATTCGAGAGTTGCACGGTCCAACCTCTGGGGGCTTTTGAAGTTGGGAGCCGAAGTCACCCTCTGCGGACCCAAGACGCTTCTCCCGGTGGAGTGTGGGCGGCTCAATGCCCGGACCACCTGCGACCTCGAAGAGGCGATTGCAGGTGCGGATGTCCTCAACATTCTCCGGGTGCAGCTGGAACGGCAGCAGGGGTGTCTTTTCCCTTCTATTCGTGAGTATGCGCAAAAGTTTTGCATCACCCCCGAGCGGTTGCGGAAGGCAAAAAAAGATCTTCTGATCCTTCATCCCGGCCCCATGAACCGGGGGGTTGAAATTGCGCCGGAAGTGGCCGATGGACCTTACTCTGTCATTCTCGATCAGGTGACCAACGGGGTCGCGGTGAGAATGGCGGTTTTATTTCTCGTCTCCCAGGTGAATCGTGCGAAAGAGGAACGCGATGAAGTTTCTGTTTAAAGGGGGTCGGGTCATTGATCCGAAGAATAAACGGGATGAGCGGTGTGATCTTTTGGTTGAACGGGGAAAGATTGTGCAGGTCGGGAAGCATCTTTCTCCAAACGGCTCACAGGTTATCGATGCCGACGGATTATGGGTGGTGCCTGGGCTCATGGACATGCATGTCCACCTCCGGCAGCCGGGCCGAGAGGATAAAGAAACGATTCTGACGGGGAGTCGTGCAGCGGCCAAGGGAGGATTTACTTCTGTCCTTCCGATGGCGAACACGGACCCGGTGGTGGATAACCGGGGGGCAGTTGAATTTCTCCTCTCGGAAGCAAAACGGGTAGGCCTTGTGAATGTCTTTCCGGTTGCCGCGGTCACCAAGGGGCTTAAAGGAGAAGAACTTTCAGAAATCGGGGAACTGGCGAGCGTGGGATGTGTGGCCCTTTCCGATGATGGAAAACCGATTCACAATGCAAAATTGATGCGCCACGCCCTCGAGTACGCCGCCATGTTTGGGCTTCCAATCATCGCCCATGAACAGGATCCGTCCCTTTTTGAAGGAGGGGTGATGCACGAAGGGTATACGTCGACGGTTCTTGGTCTTCGCGGCATCCCTTCAGTCTGCGAGAGCATTATGGTGGCACGGGACATCGAACTTGTGAAGTTCGTGGGAGGGAAAGTCCATTTCGCGCATGTGAGTAGCGAACGCTCGATCGAACTCATTCGTGAAGCGAAGCGACAAGGGTTGGCCGTGACCTGCGAAACCGCACCCCATTATTTTTCCTTAACAGATAAAGACATCTCCTGTTTCGATGCCAATTTTAAGATGAATCCACCTCTCCGCTCGGAGGAGGATGTGGAAGCGGTGAAAAAGGCCCTTAAGGATGGAACGATTGATTGCATTGCCACCGACCATGCCCCTCATACGGAGCAGGAGAAGGATACAGAGTTCGACGCGGCACCGTTTGGGATTATCGGCCTTGAAAGTTCCCTCGGGCTTTGTCTGTCTCTTGTGCATACGGGAGTATTGACCCCTTCAGAACTGGTGAGCCGGATGTCTTTAGCCCCCGCCACACTCCTCGGGCTTCCAAAGGGGACGTTGTCGATCGGGATGGATGCGGACATTACTGTGATTGATCCCGATGAGACATGGACTCTCCGGAGCGAAGACTTTGAATCAAAAAGCAAGAATTCTCCCTTTGTCGGCCGGACGCTCAAAGGACGCGCAAAGATCACGATGGTCAGCGGACGGATTGTGATGAAAGATGGGAAAATTACAAAGGGTGACTAACTTCTCCTTTCTGAGAGCCGTGGCCGTCGGCATCGTGGGGATGTCGGCCCTTTCCTTCATGGTGAGGGCAGAAGATCTTGGAAGTCATATCGCTTCACGAGTTGAACAGAAGGCACTCGGTGTCCAGAGTTACAAAGCCAATTTTGATCTTTGGCTCCTCGCCGATGGGAAAGAATTTTTCTTAACAGGGGTCACCCTTTTCAAATGGCCGAAGATGCTTCGGACCGAGATGTCCCTTCGTGATTCAAAGGAATTGAGTCAGGTCATCTATTGGAAGGGGGGGATTGTTTGGCAATATCTCCCTTCCGCGAGGATCGCCTTCCGCCAGCAGGAAGAAGTCCTTCGGGGGAAATATCCGGATGCCTTTGCATCCCAGGATCTTCTTAATCTTCAGAATCCTTTTGATCTCATAGAGACGAAGACGCTTCAGTTTTTGGATGAAGAGAGAATCGATGGCAAAACTATATACCTTTTTGAAGGGGTTCCCAAAAAGGCGATTCGGCATCAAGGGGTGCTTACCCCCGCGCTCTGTCGCATGAGAATTTCAGATGAACATGGGCTCCTTCAGGACCTTGTCCTGTACGACGCATCGGGTCAGGAGGTCATGAGACAGCATTTTTGGGACATTCAACCGAACTTGGAACTTTTAGAAGAGGAATTTGAATTTCGGCCGGAGCATGTGAAACTCGTTGAGATTACCCAAGAGATGGAAAAGAGAATGAGGCTTATTTTAAAGGAGGATTCCTCACCGTGAAAAAGGCTTCCCTTTGCCTGGAAGACAATTTTTTGCTGGAAGGGGAGTCGATCGGCTCGGAAGGGGAAGCCTTTGGGGAGGTCGTCTTTAATACCAGTATGACCGGTTATCAAGAGATCCTTACGGATCCTTCCTATAAGGGTCAGATAGTCACCATGACCTATCCGCATATCGGGAATTACGGAGTGAATGAGGAAGATATTGAGTCCCGACGGCCGTTTGTCGAGGGATTTGTGGTCAAGGAACTCAGTCAAATCACAAGTAACCACCGCGCCGAGGGGGGTCTTAAGGAGTATTTAACGCGATATGGGATTGTGGGGATTCAGGGGGTCGATACCAGAGCGCTCACCAAGCATCTTCGGACACAGGGCGCAAAAAAGGGAATCATTTCCACAACAACACACAATCCCAAAGAACTCCTTAAGAAAGTGCAGGAGTCTCCAGGCCTTGTGGGAAGGGACCTTGTGAAAGAGGTGACTTGTGAAAAACCGTATGTCTGGAACCCTCAAGAGGCGGCCAGCCCGTATCCTGTGGTCGCGATGGATTATGGCATTAAGCAGAATATTTTGCGGCAACTCACCGCACTTGGGTGCCGCGTCACGGTACTCCCCGCTTCCGCGACCGCCGACGAAGTTCTTTCTTATCGGCCGGCTGGGCTCTTCCTTTCAAATGGTCCGGGTGATCCAGAAGCAGTGACGTATGCCATCGAGACGGTGCGGAATCTTTTAGACAAACTTCCGATCTTCGGGATCTGCCTCGGTCACCAGATTCTGGGTCTTGCATTCGGCGGGCGGACCTTTAAACTCAAGTTCGGCCATCATGGGGGGAACCATCCGGTTCTCCATCTTGCGAGTCAAAAAGTGGAAATTACCGCCCAGAACCATGGATTCTGCGTCGATATTGATTCAATCCCGGACAGGGAAATGATACTGACGCATGTCAATCTGAACGACAAAACCGTCGAAGGGATGCGCCATAAAAAACTTCCTGTTTTTTCTGTCCAGTATCATCCCGAGGCTTCACCGGGTCCCCATGATGCGCGATATCTTTTCGACGAATTTATCAGGGTGATGGCAAAGTGAAATTTCTGCTGACACCAGAACTCGGGCGGTTAGCCAAGTGGCTTAGGGCTGTTGGGTACGACGCTGAGATTTTCAAGGGGCGCATTGCGGATCTCTTGGCCAAGGCGACGGCGGATGAGCGGATCATTTTGACAAGGCACTTGGCCCTTAGAGGTCATCGGGGGACACCGGTTTGGCTTATCCGGCACGATCGATTCGGCGAGCAACTCAAGGAACTTCGGAGATCATGCGGTATCCGTCTTTCAATGAAGCGGCTTTTTTTGCGATGCCTCCTCTGTAATGTCCCTGTGAAACGGATTGCCAAGGAAAAGGTTGGAAGGAAAGTACCTCCTTACGTGTTTAAAACCCAAAAGGATTTTTCTCAATGTCCTTCGTGTAAGCGTCTTTACTGGGCGGCGACTCACTGGAAGCGCGCTTCACAAATTCTAAAAACATTATGAAATTTATTGCCGATTTCCACATTCACTCCAAATATAGCCGGGCGACGAGCAACCAACTCGATCTTAAGGAACTGAGCAAGTGGGCTCGACTCAAGGGAGTGGGGCTCATCGGGACCGGCGATTTTACCCATCCGTTGTGGTTTGAGGGGCTGAAAAGAGATCTTGCCCCGACAGGACGCGGGCTTTTTGAATACCATGGCGTTCATTTTATCCTGACGACGGAAGTCAACACCCTTTTCTATCGTGGAGGGAAGGCAAAGAATATCCACCACCTTATTTTTTCACCGAGCCTGGAGTCGGTCGAGAAGATGAATCAGGAACTCGCCTCTTTTGGAGACCTGGGGAGTGACGGAAGACCGCTTCTCATGATGGAAGCGAGGCAACTGGTGAAGATCGTTCTGGGAGTGGAGCCCCGTGCGCTGATTATTCCGGCCCATGCCTGGACGCCCCATTTCGCGATCTTTGGGTCTCAGTCAGGATTTGATACCGTCGAGGAATGTTACGAAGAGGAAGCAAAAAACATTTTCGCCCTCGAGACAGGGCTCTCCAGTGACCCCGCAATGAATTGGCGTTTGAGCCGTCTGGATCGGTATGCGCTTATTTCTAACTCCGATTGTCACAGTGCCCGCCGGCTCGGACGGGAGGCGAACTGTTTTGACTGTGAACTGGATTATGGCGAGATCGCGGAGGCGATTCAAAGAAAAGATCCAAAACGGTTTCTTTTCACCATCGAATTTTTCCCGGAAGAGGGAAAGTATCATTTTGACGGCCACCGGAAGTGCAACGTCGTCTGGTCTCCTGCGGAAACAAAATCGCACAAGGGGCGCTGCACGACCTGTGGGAAGCCTGTCACGATTGGGGTCATGCATCGGGTGGATGCGCTTGCGGATCGACCTGAGGGGTTCCGGCTGGGAGGGGCGATTCCTTATCGGAACATGGTTCCGTTGGATGAAATTATTTCTGAAGCGCTGGGAGTTGGCGTTGCTTCCCAGGCCGTTGAGAGGGAATATCAAAGACTTATTCAGGAATTTGGAAACGAGTTTTTGATCCTCTTTGAGGCGTCAGGAGAAGCTCTTCGAAAACAAGCGCCTCCCAAAGTCGCCGAAGGCATTCTCCGTGTTCGGGAGGGGAGGCTTAAGATCCATCCCGGCTACGACGGAGAATATGGGAAAATAGAGATTTTTGGAGGAGAGGAAGCGGCGCAGGAGAAGGATAAGCAGCTGGAACTTTTTTAACCATGCCTAAACGAACGGAACTCAAAAAGATTCTTATCATCGGATCCGGACCGATCATTATCGGTCAGGCCTGCGAGTTCGATTATTCTGGAACCCAGGCCTGCAAGGCCCTTCGAGAGGAGGGGTATGGGGTGGTCTTGGTCAACTCTAACCCCGCTACGATCATGACCGATCCGGAATTTGCGGATCGGACCTATCTGGAACCGGTCACGGCAGAGGTCATCGAAAAGATTATTGAGCGGGAGAGGCCCGACGCGCTTTTGCCGACATTGGGAGGCCAGACGGGCTTGAATGTCGCGGTGGAAGTTTCCGAAAAAGGCGTTTTGAAAAAATTCGGCGTGGAGGTTCTGGGGGCAAATATCCAAGCGATCAAGATGGCGGAGGAGAGGGAATTTTTCAAAAAAGCGATGCAAGAGATCGGTCTGGACCTTCCTCGAAGCAGCATCGCCCACAGCGTCGGAGAGGCTCGCACGTTTGCGAAGGAGATCGGCTTCCCCGTCGTGATCCGTCCCAGTTTCACGTTGGGGGGGACGGGGGGAGGCATTGCTTATGCGCTCGAGGACCTTGACGAAATCGCCGCCCGGGGCCTTGATTTGAGCATGAAGCATGAAGTGCTGATCGAAGAATCGGTGATCGGGTGGAAGGAATTTGAACTGGAGGTCATGCGCGACAGGAAAGACAATGTCGTCATCATCTGTTCCATTGAAAACTTCGATCCGATGGGGGTTCATACCGGAGACTCAATCACTGTAGCCCCCGCACAGACCTTGACCGATAAAGAATATCAACTCATGCGTAATCAGGCGATCGCCGTCATCCGGAAAATCGGGGTAGAGACGGGAGGAAGCAATATTCAGTTTGCCGTCGATCCCAAAAACGGGAGGATGGTGATTATCGAAATGAATCCGCGGGTCTCAAGAAGTAGCGCCCTTGCTTCGAAGGCCACCGGGTTCCCGATCGCAAAGATCGCTGCAAAACTCGCCGTCGGCTACACCCTTGATGAGATTTCGAACGACATCACCGCCAAGACCCCTGCCTGTTTTGAGCCGACCATCGATTACTGCGTGGTCAAGATCCCCCGTTGGACGTTTGAAAAATTTCCGACCGCTGATCCCACCCTCACGACCCAAATGAAATCGGTCGGGGAGACGATGGCGATCGGGAGGACGTTTAAGGAAGCGCTTCAGAAAGGGGTGCGGGGGTTGGAAATTGGGCGGTTTGGATTAGGAGGGGATGGAAAAGACTTTTCCATTAAAGATAAGGAAGAAATCCGGAAAAAACTCTCTTCTCCGAACCAGGACCGGATTTTTTACCTCCGCGCCGCAATTCAAAATCATTTTTCGATCGATGAGCTCTACGGCCTCACCAAAATCGATCCGTGGTTTTTACATCAGATTCAGGAACTTTGCGAGATGGAGAAAGAACTTACCACCTCCAAACCGAGTGCAGTGTTATTAAAAAAGGCGAAACAATATGGATTTAGCGATGTGCAACTCGCTTCATTTTGGCGGATGAACGAAGAGGCGGTGCGACAGCTGAGGAAGAAAGAGGGGGTCGAGGCGACCTTTAAACTGGTGGATACCTGTGCTGCAGAATTCGAGGCGTTCACCCCTTATTACTATTCCACGTATGAAATTGAAAACGAGGCGCAGCCCTCTTCGAAGAAAAAAATCATGATCCTCGGCGGAGGGCCGAACCGGATCGGCCAGGGGATCGAATTTGATTATTGTTGCGTCCATGCCGCCTTTGCCTTGAAGGAGATCGGCTACGAAACGATTATGGTGAATTCAAACCCTGAAACGGTCTCTACCGATTATGACACCTCTGACCGACTCTACTTTGAACCGCTCACCCGGGAGGACGTGTTGAATATTGTGGAATGTGAGAAACCGGAGGGGGTGATCGTTCAGTTCGGGGGGCAGACGCCGCTTAATCTTGCCAAGTCTCTTGAAAAGGCGGGGGTGCTGATTATCGGGACAAGTCCCGATGCGATCGACCGGGCAGAGGATCGCGAACGGTTTAAAGAGGTGGTCGACAAACTCCACCTGGTGCAGCCGGAGAGCGGAACCGCCACCACCCTCCAAAAGGCAAAAGAGGTTGCCCGACAGATCGGGTTTCCGGTCCTTCTCCGTCCTTCCTATGTTTTGGGAGGGCGGGCGATGGAGATCGTCTATGATGAAGAAGACCTTGAGCGCTACATGGAACGGGCAGTCTTTGTCTCGGGAGACCATCCGGTTCTCATTGATCAATTCCTTGAAGATGCGATCGAGGTCGACGTGGATCTTATTTCCGACGGGGAGACGACGGTCATCGGGGGAGTTCTTGAGCACATCGAAGAGGCGGGGATCCATTCAGGGGACAGCGCCATGGCATTGCCTCCTTTTTCGCTCAAATCCGAGACGATCGTCAAGATCCGAGAAAATAGCCATGCCCTTGCCAAAGAACTCCAGGTGGTCGGCCTCATGAATATCCAATTTGCCGTAAAAAATGGGACGGTGTATGTGCTTGAGGTCAACCCCCGCGCCTCACGGACGATTCCTTTTGTGAGTAAAGCAATCGGTATCCCTCTTGCAAAACTGGCAGCCAAGATCATGGTCGGGAAGACTCTTAAAGAACTCGGCTTCACCCAGGAGAGAATCCCTCCATACATTTCTGTGAAAGAATCTGTCTTTCCTTTCACGCGATTCCACGGCGTCGATATCATTTTGGGACCTGAAATGAAATCGACAGGAGAGGTGATGGGAATTGACTCCGAATTTGGCCACGCCTATATCAAATCGCAGCTTGCCGCAGGGCAGATCCTTCCGAAGCAGGGGACCGTTTTTGTCACCGTCAAGGATAAGGACAAAAAAGCGATCCTTCCAATCGCCAAACGCCTCGCTGAACTCGGGTATGCCTTGGTCGCAACAGCAGGGACGCACAAGGTTCTCTCAGAAAACCAGATTCCGGCACGTAAGATCTTAAAAATCAAAGAGGGGAGCCCAAATGCCTTAGATCTCATCCGTGAGAATGGAATTCATCTCATTATCAATACCCCGACGGGGAAAAAGCCAAAATCAGACGAGGCGTTTATCCGGAGTCGCGCGGTCCAGCGGGGGATTCCTTGTATTACGACGATCCCCGGTGCCGCCGCGTCTGTGCGGGGCATCGAGGCCTTTCTTTCAGGAGACCTTCAAGTGTGCAGTCTTCAGGAATATCACCATTCTCTTAAAGAAAAACTCGAAGTGGTATCATGAACCCCGTTAGACCTTTAATCAATCATCGCTTGTCTGGGAGGTCTAACGGGGTGAACCCTATCTTTCAACTCGATGCCAAGGTCATCGAGCAGGCGAAGGTGGCGGAGGAAAGTTTTATCCTAAGCCTTGAGGCCCCTTCGATTGCAAAGACGATCCAGCCGGGGCAGTTTGTGCAGATCCGATGCATCCCCAGGTACGACCCTCTCCTTCCCCGTCCTTTCAGTATTTATCGTGTGCGGGAGAAGCGGATCTTGGATATCCTGTATGAGGTAGTCGGGCGTGGGACACGTATGTTGTCCGAAACCCGGAAAGGAGATGTCGTAAATCTCTTCGGACCTCTCGGGGTGACCTTTTCTTACCCGCGGCCGAAACATCTGTCCATTTTGGTTGGCGGGGGGGTGGGGCTTGCTCCTTTCTACGACC
This sequence comes from Candidatus Omnitrophota bacterium, assembly GCA_016206785.1. GTDB lineage: Bacteria > Omnitrophota > Gorgyraeia > JACQQV01 > JACQQV01 > JACQQV01. The sequence continues at coordinate 64,367 of JACQQV010000031.1, read as the reverse complement.
TCGCCGAAGCGCTCATTGATCCGAAACGGGGCAAACAGAGGAAAGAGGATGTAATCATCCTTTTGGGGGCGAGAAACAAAAATAGGGTCTTCTGCGAAAAGGATTTTAGAAGACTCGGTGTGCATTTTGAAGTCGCCACCGACGATGGGTCTTACGGATTCAAAGGACTTGTAACGGAACTCCTTGCGAAGCACTTACGAGCGACGAGGGACGAACGACGCACGACGCAACTGTACGCCTGCGGCCCAAGATTAATGCTTCGTAAGGTCTCCGAACTTTCAAAAAAATTTAAAATTCCCTGCGAACTCTCCATCGATGCCCACATGCCGTGTGGATATGGGATTTGCTTCGGCTGCGCGGTGAAGGTGCAGACCAAAGACCAAAGACCTAAGACCCAAGACCCTCAAGGAAAAGGGAGCGAAAACCACTTTTTCTATAAGCTGGCGTGTGTCGATGGACCTGTGTTTGATGCAAAGGAGATTGTATGGGATTAGTCTGTTTTTCTCGAGAGTCTTTTGTCTTGGGTCTTTAGTCTTATGTCTAATGTAGACCTTTCTGTCCAAGTCGGTCCGCTGAAGCTGAAGAATCCGGTCATGGTCGCTTCCGGGACCGCTTCCTACGGAGAAGAACAATCGCGTGTTTTTCCGTTAAACCGCCTCGGCGCCTTTGTCACAAAAAGCATCACCTTAAAACCTCGCCAAGGGAATCCTCCTTACCGCGTCCTTGAGACCCCTTCCGGCATGCTTAATTCCATTGGTCTTCAAAATGTGGGCGTCGATGAATTCCTTCGCAAAAAGCTCCCTTTTTTAAGGAAAGAGAAGGTTCCCGTTATTGTCAATATCGCCGCCAAACGGATTGAAGATTACGCCACGCTTACCGCCCGTTTGAGCGGCGCGAAAGGAATTTCTGGATTTGAACTGAATGTTTCTTGTCCTAATGTGAAAGAGGGAGGGCTTGAGTTCGGGACAAATCCAAAATGCATTACGGAAATCGTCCGAAGGGTCCGGAGAGAAACGCGCCTTCCGGTCATCACGAAACTTTCGCCGAATGTCACCAACATCGTTACCATGGCCAAAGCGGCGATGGAGGGCGGGAGTGATGCTGTCTCCCTCGTCAATACCTTTCTGGCCATGGCGGTGGATGTTCAGAGACGGAGGCCGGTTTTGTCGACGGTGACCGGCGGCTTGAGCGGCCCCGCCATTAAACCGATTGCGCTTCGGATGATCTGGCAGGTGTATCGGGCACTCAAGTGCCCCATCGTCGGGATCGGGGGGATCATGAATGCAGAAGATGCGATCGAGATGATGATGGTCGGCTCTTCCGCGATCCAGGTCGGCACGGCGAATTTCGTCAACCCGAAAGCCCCTCTTGAAATTTTGGGGGGCCTTCAAGCCTATGCCAAAAGAGAGAGACTTCAGCGTTTAAGTGACATCGTGGGGGTGGTTGCATGAGTCCTTCAAAACTTATCGTGGCACTTGATGTGTTGACGTTTCAGGAGGCCGAGGAGTGGGTGGAGAGACTTTCTCCCAAAGTAGACCTCTTCAAGGTAGGAAGCACCCTTTTTACAGCGGCGGGCACGCCGGTCATTGAAATGATCCGCCAAAAGAACAAAGAGGTTTTCTTGGATCTTAAATTTCATGATATCCCCAATACGGTTGTGGGGGCCTGCCGTGCGGCGGTCCGTTTGGGTGTTTTTATGTTAACGCTCCATATCATGGGGGGGGAGAGGGTTCTTCGAGAGAGTGTGGCCGCGGTCACTGAAGAGGCCTCCCAGAGAAAATTACGCAAGTCCCTTCTTCTTGGAGTCACTCTTCTCACGCACTTGGGGAGGGAAACGCTCGGTCATTTAGGGTGGGATCTTACAGGGAATATGGAAGAAGAGGTCGTTCATCTCGCAAGGATTGCCAGTGAAAATGGCCTGGATGGGGTTGTCTGTTCCCCCCCAGAAGTCCACTCGGTGCGGCAGGCGCTTCGGCAAGACTTTCTTATTGTCGTGCCCGGCATCAGGCCGCTTGGATCACCTCTTCATGATCAGGTGCGGGTGAGCCAGCCGAAAGAAGCGATAGAGGCAGGCGCAGATTATCTTGTAGTCGGCCGCCCCATTCTTGAGAGTCAAAATCCGTTGGAGATGGTAGACCTTATTCTTAAGGAAATACAATGAGTGAAGACACCTTACAACTATTTAAAGAAACAGGGGCGTATCTTACGGGGCACTTTGAGCTGACGAGCGGTCGGCATAGCGGTGCTTATTTTCAGTGCGCCCTTCTTCTTCAGCATCCGGCACTTTCAGAGAAACTTTGCAAGATGCTTGCGGATAGGTTTCGGGGAAAAGGGGCGACGGTTGTCATTGGCCCCGCAGTAGGAGGGATCATCGTCTCTTTTGAAGTGGCGCGGCAGCTGGGGGCCCGCTCCCTTTACACAGAACGGGAAAATGGGGTTCTCCGACTTCGTCGAAATTTTGAAATTCGAAAAGGGGAAAAGGTTCTTGTCGTGGAAGATGTGGTCACAACTGGAGGGTCGACACAGGAGGTGATTTCACTTGCCCGCTCGGAGGAGGGAGAAGTGATTGGCGTGGGGGCCTTGGTCGATCGAAGTGGAGGCGAAGCCCGTTATGATGTCCCCTTTGAGCCACTTTTACGACTTCAGGTGGAAAGTTTTTCAAAAGGGGAATGCCCCCTCTGCAGGGAGAAGATCCCTTTGACCAAGCCGGGAAGTCGAGGACTCAGCCGGTGATGTTCCCTGAACCGATCTATTCTTTAGGCGGACTTTTCTTTGGGGCGGGGCTCTCTTTTTTTAATTTTTTTCTCCTTAAAAAGTGGGTCATGCGTTTAGGGAGCCTTCGCAAACCGAACCTTTCTTTTCTTCTGGCTTTCTCGTCCCGATACCTTTTGCTTTTTGCCGGAATTTTTGTTATCGTGAGCGCCAAATGGGTGAGCCGCCGGGCGGGGCTTTTAGGACTCTTCGGCACGTATATTGGACTTCTCGCCTACGAGTTTATTAAACTGAAACGAACGGGCGAATAGCTCAGTTGGTTAGAGCACGTGGCTTACATCCACGGGGTCACAGGTTCGAGTCCTGTTTCGCCCACCATTGGTTACTTACTAAGCTGAGCATGTCAAAAATTATTCGATTCTCTCGGATTTTGTTATAAACTGTTCTATGTTTAGGAAAGGGGGTAACAGTCCGCCAACGATCTTTGGCGGACGCCATAGGGGGAAAACGTAGTTTTCCCCATTGGAGAGCGAGCAATGCGCTCTCCATGAATTTGCGAGCGAGGTCCCGTGGTGTAGCCCGGTCTAACACGTCAGATTGTCAATCTGAAGATCGCGAGTTCGAATCTCGTCGGGACCGCCATTTTGAATGGCGCAAGATGTGGCAAAATGGCCTCGAATCCCGCTATGCGGGATGAGAGGCCTTACAAGTTCTCGCCTATGACAACTTCTCTCTGCTGGTCTTGTCAGAACGATCCGGGTCCGAGTCATTTCTGTCAGCATTGCCAGAAAATCCAACCGATTTCTACAAAAGATTATTTTTCCTTCCTTGGGCTCCCTCGGGGGATGGAACTTGATAGTTCCCTTCTCGACAAGACTTTTTATGAATTAAGTCGGAAATTCCACCCCGATCTTTTTCAAGGGAAAAGTGACAAAGAGAAACGCTATAGCCTCGAAAAAACGTCTCTTCTCAACGACGCCTATAAAACCTTAAAGAACCTGGTCGCACGGGTTGAATATCTCCTTGACCTTGAAGTCCCCGCCCCTGAGAAAGAGAGAACGAAGGTAGACCCCGCGCTTTCGGCGGAGATTTTTGAAATCCAGGAAAAGATAGAAGAGGAGAAACGGACGAAGGATTCGGCACTCCAAGCGGAACTTGCTTCAGCCAAGAAGGAGGTTGAATCAAAAATGAAAACGCGCCACCTCTCCTTGGAGGCCTATACAAAGGAATGGGATTACTTAGAGAACAACCCCGCCCAGAAGAAAACGCTTGCCAAGACGATCCGCAAGACGATAGATGAAATCACCTACCTTAAGAACCTCCTCCAATCGATCGAGACCGGCGGGCGAGTCCACCATTAGGGACGTTTTCCAATTCGGCTCTAATCCGTCCCCAGGGGACGCATCCGAAAGCGTCCCTATTAGTTGACGCAATAGGTAGATATTTTCCCTTGACAACCTACGGGTTGAATGGTATACTTTGTTACAAAAGGGAACGAGTCCATGTATTTTTTTTCGTTCGTAACTTAAGCCTTTTTAAATGGTTAATAAGTTTAGTTCTTTTGAAACGGAATTTGTTTTTAGCCGAATGGTTCACTAGATAAGAGCAAACCATCCGTGAGGGTGGGACTGCAAAACCTTGGATCTAGAATAGACAGCCGGGTTGCCTAAAGGAACAGGGCAACCTGGTTTTTTATTTCGATTCGGCGACGGGGGCTTTGGCTTCCTTCTTCCCAAGGTGAGAGGTGGAGACCCAAAAGACCCCCAGCCGAATTTGGAGGTGAGTGAGATGAAAATCGTCGCAGTGCTTACCGTACAACTTTTCCTTTTTTCCAATACCTTTTCTACTGTTGCATGGGCTTCTCGCCCCCACACAGTTTCTCATCTCCGGACTCCAACCCTCATGAACTCTCAGGACGGAAACCGCAAACAATTAATCGATGAATTAAGAGGCGTTTCTCTTGAGGAGCCGCTCGCGAAAGACTTCGCAAAACGGTTCGGATCACTGGCGCGGGGGTACGACATTCTGAATCTACGGAAATCTCCTGTAGAGTGCCGTCTCTGCTTTGTCACTGGCGTGCAGGATACCATTGGAGTGCTTCAGACACAGACTGAAAAACTGTTAAGTGGCGGTTACGACGGATACGGTCAGGCAATTGTAACCAAAATCCCCGGCCCGGACAGGAAAGCGGCCTATTTTGTTCATGTTTCCAAGTATGCCGGGAATGCGAAGGTCCTCAGGGAAAAAATCCGCACAGAACTCCATCAGGGCCTGAAAAGTGACATTGCCCGGCTCTACCATGTTCCGGCTTCCAATGTCTCTATCGACCCACGAAAAGATCAGGCTATCATTACACAGCAGGGCGGCAATCTTGAGACTGTGAAGTTTGAACAGGTTGGGATCGGGCATACCCGTTGGGCGACTGTTGGTGTGATTTCTGATGAAAATGCCCATCCTTTTCTGGCGCGCAATGATGAAATCGGATTTCAAGTTGCACTTGTCCACAATGGGAATTTCTTAGGGGCGGATGCTTTTAAAGACCGCATGCTGAATAGTACCAGACCGGGGACCCAAAGCCCCTTTCGCCTCGCTTCCGATTTCAAAGGGCAGACCGACTCTGAAATTTTTGCAAATTTGGTAGCACTTATGGCGACGAGGGAGTCTGACGGTTCCGTTGATTTGACGAAAGCGGTGCAGAGAGCCTTTCGGATCGTTCAGGATTATGAAGATTGGCATAATACCCATGGCCTCCTGATCTCCCAGGATAGTACCTTTGCTGCAGTGCGGGGCATTGCTGAAAAGTTGGTCCGGGAAACTTTAAAAGTTCTCGAAGAGACAGAAACCTTGGATGCAGTTCGGCAGCATAACTTTGATCTGATCAAAGACGGATTGCGACATCCAGACCACTATGATGGAAAGTATATCCGTTTCCGAGACAGGCTTTTGGAGGAGGTTTCACAGAAGCTCCCCTCTTCTATCGACCGAAATAAACTCGTCAACCAGGCGCAAAAGGAATTTTATGGGGGTGGGAATGCCTCAACGTTTGCTATTGCCGCCGTTTCAAACGCAGGGTTTGATATCGTATTGGCCCGTGGCCAGGAGGGAGGAGACATCACCATTTCTCTTCCTAAAGAAGGTGCACTCTATGGTGCGTCCGAAAACCGTGCTTTCTCGGGTATCACGGGGGAACCGTACCCCGTTGCCCCTCCAGAAGACCCTGAGCACGAGCTGTCTCAGCAACTCCGGGATTGGAAAAGAGGAATTGTCAGTGTCCGTGACGTCGGCCGGGAACAAATTGTCACCGTGAAAGGGACCGATGTCCAATTTAAAAATTATATCACAGGCGATCCGATCATCCCTCCTACTTTAACACCGCAGGTGGATCTTGAAAGTCTCGAGCGCGGGCGGGACACTTATCTTGAACAGGAAATTTTTGCACAAAGAGTCGCTTGGAGGAGAACATTAAATTCTCTGACGCGAAATGGATTGCCTTACCTTCATCAGCTGAACTACGGCGCCGAGGACCTCAAGAACATCCGTCATATTTGGCTCGTCGGTGTTGGAACAAGCGCCCATCTCTCCGAGACGATTGCTTCTATCTTCGACAAAGTTCTTGAAGTTCCCATTCACCCCCGAAACGGTTTTGATTTCAAGGTCTCTCCTCCCAAGGAACTCGCTTCTTATGAGGATTTTTTGAAGAATGCCGATCACCAGGGTCCTCGCCATCTGGTGATCGGTGTCTCCAATAGTGGAGCGACCGAAGAAACAAAGCAGGCGCTTCAAATGATTCAAGACATCAATGTAAAAGTTGAGAATCCCAAAGATCGCATCCTGGTCTCTGTACTTACCAACGTACCGGGAAGCCCGATCGATAACTTAGCCCGCGCCCAGGACCAGACGCCGCACAGCGTACACACGATCAACACCTTTGAAAATTCCGTTGCCGCGACAGGATCGCTGACAGGCGCAATCATCGCAATGACCCTTCAGTTGACTGACTTCATGCTTAAGACAAACCGCGTCACAGAGGATCAGGTAAGAGTCATCGTCAAAAGGCTGTATGACGTTGTCGATGCCCTCCAGAGCAAAATCTTTATTGATGACAGAGGAAAAGTGAACCCCGACCTTCTTGAAAAAGTAATGACTGCGGTCCAAGCCACTTTTGGTCGAGAAGACAATCCTTTTATCTGGTTTGAGGGGCTGGGTTCCTACGCGGTCGTCGCTTCAGAAAGCCGCTTGAAACTTCAGGAAGTGCTCCGTCATGAACGGGTCAAAAACTATCCTGCGAATGTCGGGAAACATGGCCCTTATGCAGAATTAAAACCCGGGATGACCACTATCCTTTATATTGGAAAAGATAGTTACACGGAACAGATGGTTCAGGCTCTCGGGGAAATTCGCGATCGTATCGGACCTCTGGATAAAGGAGGATCCCAAGGAAATGTTATTGCTGTTGTGGATGAATCTCTTGCCAATGACCAACGGATTCGCAAAAGTGCTACTATCGTTATTCCTCTTCCCATGATGGATGATTCTCTCTCCGGAGTCCTCATGGCTACTGTGTTTGATCATTTGTTCACACTCTATTCGGCCTATGCGAAATTCGACAAGGTCCTTGAGATTCTGGATGAAATCGACACCCATCTTCAGGAAACGGGAATGGTGGACGTGGCGCGCGAAGGACACGTGGTGCAGAAAGGGCTCTTTGCCGGAACCAGTTATGAACTCTTGAATACTTTTTCCCTGACGCTCACCCCCCAGCAGGATATCGCCAGAAGACTTGCGATGAATATCCTGGTAGAACTCGATGACCGGTTTAAAGGTCAGTACAAGGAGACTTTCCGGAAGGTGGAAAAGGGCGGGTCCGTGGCGGATATTGTAAAGGGGATCCTTAAACCTCTTTCGGAAGACGACGATGCAACTCTTACGAAATATGCCCAGGAGCGCCTCGAAATGATTGCCGCGGAGGAAGTCAAGTATGAAAAAGCTCGCCAAGTGGTCAATAAGATGAAAGAAGAGGGGGTCGATATCGAAAGGGTCACTCGCGCCTACGAGCGGCTTGTGGGGATGGGAGTACCGCCAGCGGGGGCGATGGCCTTCCGCGGCCCTGATTTTAGGGAGTATATGATTGACACGCCTCTCAATATCGCAAAGAAACTCGCGGGAGTGATGGACGGTGGGCGGAAAGAGGCGAAGCCGCTTCAAAGTGTGGACGCGGTGAAGGCTATTGCAGGGGTCAAACCGCGTAGCGATTCCGATATTGCACAACTTCTTCTTACTACCTCTCAAAATTCAGGAGTAGATTTGCCGGTGCGGGATGCCGTAGGGGAAATCTTACGTCAGATGACCACAGAAGAAAGACAGCGGGCGAATGAAGTAGCGGTACGTCTTGATGAAGCGTTTTCCCCAAATCAGCCTGTCTATGAGACGAATTGGCTCCACATTCTTTCGGGTGTGCCGGCTGGCATACCTGTTTCGACGCCGATGGCGACACCGGCTTATGCGGAGGTTCAGGCTTCACCAATCGCTGTTGCCGATGGAAGTACAAGAACGGATGTCGCGTCCGTGAGGGATATTTTGACGAGAACATTCCCGTCATTGTCACAACCTTTGTCGTCCGCCATTCTCCAGTCTCAAGAACTGGGGACGGTGGCCGTCTACGAAGAGGCGCTTAATAATCTCACAATCGCTCGACAGATTGCGCATCTTGCCGGTCAACTGAAGCGTTCAGGTTCCAAAATTGGATTTAGTCTCATCTCAACCTCAGGGAGATCTGGAAACGCGGTCGTTGCAGGGGTCTTTAAGGATTCCAATGGCGTTGTCGATCTTCGTGGGGCATTCCAGGTGACTTTAACCAAAGATCAGGTCGATGTCACAGATCCTGTAGCTGTGGCTGAGGAATTGGAATTCCAGGGCTCCCCACTTCGTGAGTTGATCGCTCCGAAAGAGATTGTCGCTCTCTATCGGGGAGCAGGGGTTCGCCTCTACGCTTATCTCGTTGCTGGAAATCCAGCAAAGGGTGAATCAGGAGTTGCCAATGGGGCCTTGGCCCTCCGTGAAATGGTTGAAATCTTTGGGATGGATCAAGTGGCTAAAGAAGCACTTCTTCAAAGCGGAGGAAGAGAATTTACAGTCATTCTTCAGCCGGTTAGCCAGGAACTCGAAGAGTTTGACAAGTTCTATCGCGAAAACCGCGGTCTCTAAGGTCTTCAAGGGATTATAACGTGGGAACATTTACATGAAGTCTAAAACTTGGATTAAAGTTTCGAGTTGGATCATTCTTCAAGCATTCCTTTGTACCAATACCCTGCCTGCACATGCCTTGCAGGATATCTTCACTTCTTCTTCACATCTTCGCACCCACAGCGTCATCGGCGCAAAGGACGGAGGCGAGCAACAACTCTTTAACGAGCTTTCGGGCCCCCTCCTAAGAAAAGTTTCAACAATTCTCACGGGCGCGAAGAAGAAAGGTGCCAGCCGATGGGGTCTCCTCCGTGCACTCCAAAAGGCGCGGGCGAAGGATCCCTCGCTCTCCGCACTATTTATTCATGAACCCACATACTTTAAGGGTGATGATGCGGTCTCTTTGTATATTGGCGACCGCCGCATCATACTGGGAATCCGTCCGGGAGGAAGCGTTTACCGAATTCCCGTTGCGGATTACTCCAAAGATTTGGCATACCGGTTAGCAAGAGATTTTGAAAGAATTCATGGGGTACCCATGAAGGTTTATCGTCGTACACTCTCGTTAGGTGTGTTGGCGCCCGCCGCCCCAACCGCTTTTCGAGAAGAAATTGAGGTACGTAAAAAAGAAATTAAACAGGGCGAAGGTGAAGCGCTTATTGTGATTAAGCCGGAACCCAAACGGGCCCGTTTCTTCATCGCGGAAGGTCATCATCGGGGCATCGCATTACGGGAAATGGGAAGAGCGGATGCAGACTCTTGGGTGATAGAGTTTGAAATCGACCATAGAGAATCGAAGGCCGAATTTCAACTTGTCAATGAGGTGGCTTTCGGAAGGCTGCCGAGGACTTTATCGCAAGTGCGCATTCTAAACCATCCCCGAGGAGAACAATGGGGTCTCGCGGCCAGAGATGGCGAAGGCAAAAGGGCTGAAGATATTTCTCAAAGACTGACGGTGTGGTTTGAAGAGGTAGGGCGTCATGATATGGCGATTGTGGGCGGGAAGGGTGCGAATCTTGGGGAAATGTTTGGTCATGGGGTTCCTGTCCCACCAGGATTCATTGTCACGGCAGCAGGATACCAGCGTTTCCTCGATGCAAATCCTGAAATCAGGGATACCATCGGTCGGCTCCTTTCCGATTTAGATGTCACCGACCCTCATGCCCTCAAGGATGCTTCAGAGGCGATTCAAAAGGCGATTGAGCAGGCGGTGATGCCGGAAGATCTTGAACAGGAGGTTGTCGGAAATTATATGGTCCTCAGCCGGGAAAACAGTTATCCCGATATGAATCTCCCTGTCGCCGTACGAAGCTCCGGCACCGTCGAAGATGTGGAGATTGATCCTTCCAAGCCGCTCCGCTCGGGGTTGAAAGTGGAGATCTCCTCCGGTTCCAGTGCCGGGCAACAGGAGACCTTTTTGAATGTGAGGGGGTACTCCCTTGTCCTCGAGCGATATCGGGATGTCTTGGCAAGTCTTTTTAGACCGAACGCCATCAGCTACCGGGATACGCAAATCTTCCTTGCATTCATCAGCGCCATTGAAACCCCGCAGGATCTTTCTCAGCTTGTTTCGGCATTGAAGGAGACGCCGCGGCAACAGGTACGGGAAATCGGCGAAAATCTTGAAAAGGGAACGTATGTTCCCCATGCAAAGATGCGGAACGCCCTGGTGGAAATCCGGACCGGGCACCCAAGGATTGCGGACCGTTTCTTGAAACTTTTGGAAGAAGCGGGAAAGCCTTACATTGATCCAACGCGCCTTTCTCTTGCAGTTCCCATTCAAAGAATGATTCGAAGCGACGTCTCCCTTGTGGCTTTCAGCCTCGATCGGACCACCGGTTTCACGGCGAGGAGCTTTCAGGATACCCCCGAAGAAAGACTCACCGAAGGACGGATTTTCCGGATTACCACTTCTTACGGGTTGGGAGAAGCGATTGTGGGGGGAATGGTGGTTCCAGACGCCTACAAAGTTCATCTCTTCACGGATGCAGAGGGTCGGGAACATGTCAATATCATTGAAGCAGAGCTTGGGGCGAAGCGGACTCAAATGGTGTATCTGGAGGAGATTCTTGAGAAGGCGGGAATCACCCAAGAGGAGCTTGCACAACTCATGGAAGCGGTCCGCCGTTATATCGCGCAAGAGTTCCAGCCGAGGGGGGTCGCCCTTTCCCCTGAACTCCTTGGAAAGATTTATAACGGGAATCAGATCGCTCCCCTTCTTCGGACCATTGTGCGCATCCACGAGGAGATTGAAGAGAGGGCCGAGAAGGCGATTGCAGAGGGACTTCATCTACCGGCAGCCGTTTCAAAACATCTTGTCCTTCCGCGAGAAAACTTTTTGCAACTGACCCACGCGATCCATGCGCTTCTCGAAGATCCGAAACAGCGGCTCATTTGGACCCATGTCCCTCCTGAAAAAAGAAATCAATTCGCTGCAACCGACGAAGAGATCATCAAAATTACCCGACAACTCAAAGCGGCTACCGATTTTTACGGAGGGATCCGCGATATGGAAGGGGCGATGGAACGCTCCGCCGTGGGTCTTGTGCAGTCGCGAGCCGTTACCACCCCTTCCGACATCGGGGCGCGGAATGTTTCCATTAAAAGAACTTTTGTTCCGGAGGAGGTGGCGGAGGAGGCGGAAGGGGCAGGGAAACTTTTGGTCAAAGGCGTTCAGGGGCGGAATGCGTTTACCGGACGGGTCATCGTTCTGGATCGCGAGGCGAGGAGTTTCAAGGGAGACTATGCCCGGGAAGAGGACCGTATCCGCAACAAAGTCGCTGACTTCCGAAAGTCTGGGGAGGATACTATCATTGTGACAGACTTTACGACCCCCGGACAGGAACCGCTCATGAAAACCGAGGGGGTCCGCGGCTTTATTACTGAAGAGGGAGGAGACACCTCTCATGCCGCAATTGTGAGCCGCGAGTTGAATCTGGCGACGATCACCGGAATTAATGGAGATTTGGAAAGACTTCGGCAGGAAGCCCCTTCGCACTACAGGGAGGCGAGGGACTATCTTTTTACCGAAGATGACTGGGTCACGGTCGATGCCAATACGGGGAGGATTTACAAAGGAGCACTCCCCATCGAAACCGAGCAGGTTGAGATCGATGTGGACCAACTTCCGGAGACCCATTTCACAAAACCGGGACTGATTGTAGCAAATCCCCGGGCGATGCAGGAAGTTTCCAACCTTGCCCTTTACCCTTCTTTTTACGGGATCAGTCTTGCCCGGGCAGAATTTATTCTTGTCGGCGTCGGAATTCATCCGAGGGCGATCCTCGCCTACGACAATCTGAAGGGACTCGAAAAAGATTCCAACACCTCCCTGACTATGGATGAGCGCGGAGACGTTGAAAAACTCCGTGCCCATCCCCAGTTGGTTGCGCAAATCGAGAGGCGTGTGGCCGGTTATCCCAGTGCCCGTGAATATTACGTCCGAAAATTCTATGAAGGTCTCGCCTCTATGGCGGCGGCAAATGGGATTCATCAAAAAGTTCTCTACCGATTCAACGATTTCAAACAGAACGAGCTTCTCCAGATTACAGGGGGCGGTGTCTTCGGTTCCCGTGAGCGCGCAACGATGTTGGGAGACCGTGGAACAGGTTGGCTATTAAAGGAAGAGAACCGTGAAGTTCTCGGTTTGGAATTAGAAGCGCTCAAGCGGGTCTACGAGGCCGGTTATACCAATATTGGGGCCTTCTTCGCCTTTGTCCGGACGCCGGAAGAACTCCGGAAAGGTCTTAAACGCTTCCAGGAAGTCAAAATGCCGCTTCATACCGTCGGCATGATGGTTGAGCTCCCTTCAAACGTGATTCAGGCGGATGAATTTGCGGATCTTTTGGCACAATACGCGAAGGAAACCGGAAAGGATGTTTTTTTCTCGTTCGGAACCAATGACTTAACACAAACAACACGCCGCGCGGGGCGTGAAGAACCTTTGGTGAAAGCCCTTTTCCAAGAATCGCATCCTGCTATCGTCAATAGCATCCGTCATGTGGTGTATGCGGTACGTGAAGCACGCCAGAGGCGCAACGTGAAGTTTACCTGCGGTCTCTGCGGTCAGGCGATCATCAAACTCACCAATCCGAGCGAACCGGGGTATAACCTTCAGGCGGCCCGCGAGATTGCCGTACTCCTTGATTCAACCGGAACAGACGTCCGTGGGTTCCTTGCAGCCGTCAAACTGATTTCCGAGGCGGAATTAAATCTTTCTTCCATTTCAGAAGCATCCCTTCGTGAAGCGCATGAGGTCGCTTTTGGGAAAACGCTTGCCACACAGGGTGCGGGGGACCGTCACATGGTCGTGGTCAAAGATCCGGAAGATCTCCGTCGGATCCAACTCGGCGATTTTGTTCTATTTCGAAAGGGTTCCGAAAGGATCGCCGTTCCCAACGGTGTTGTCAATCAAGCGGGGGCATTTTTCTTTGAGGCCCAAGACCTTGACCGTCCCTGGTTCCGAGAAGCTGAAGCGCAAGGGAAACCGGTCCTCGTCGGTATCCGAGGAGACTTGAAGGAAGGACAAATTGTTACTGCTGATTTTAAGACCGGAAAAATTTATGAAGGGAGACTTCCTTTGACCCGTGGAGAGGTGACCACGCCTGACGCCATCGAAATCCCCGAAAGAGAAGTGGCCGCGGAGCGGCTTGAGATCCAGACGATACGGGCTTCCGATTTCTACCGTGACATCCTGAAAATTCACCCCCTCGCTTTCCTTTATTATGACAGCGGGAAACTCCATCAGATCGAACAAGAAATCTTGCATCAAATTGAAACAACCAGGGAAGATCGAATTGCTGCCGAACGCAATCTCAAGTCGTTGGGTGATGGGCAGGAGCAAAAAAGGATTGAACTTCTTCAGATAGCCAATGAAAAGGCGGCACTCCTCACAAGACTGAATAGGGACTTGGAAGGTATCCGGAAGATTCAGACCACCCTTCGTACGCTTATCGGCCAGAAGGGGTTCATCAAAGCGGAGGATTACTACCGCACCCAACTCATTGCGTTCTTTGCCAAAGCGGTCTCGTCGAAAAAGAGCGAGCAGCTTGTGTATCAGACCAGCGATTTGGATAGCGAAGGATATCTTTCCCTTCGGTATGGAACTGTTTTTGACAAGAAGGAAGAAAACACCCCCCTCGGTTTCGGAGGATTTTACCGGTATGTTGCGAGTGATGAATACCGGACTCTTCTCCGCTGGGAGTTTGAGGCGGTGAAGGAGGCGCGGAGAGGTGGCATTGACAACATTTTGATACAACTCACCGATGTCCGTGACGTGACTCATTTAAAAATCGCCCATGATCTTTTGGAGGAGACCGATTTAAGGCGGAGTCACAAGGGATTCAAACTTGGCGTCCGCGCGGACAATCCCGACCAATACCTTTTTGCAACTTCCTATGCGGATCAGGTCGATTTCGTTTCCATCCATGACAGGATGCTTGCGCAAAATTACCTGGCCGCCGATTTGAACAATCCCAATGTCCCGATCAGCGAAGAGGATATCGCCAGAAATCTGAAACGTGTCGTCGCCATGATCACGACGGCATTTGCAAAGGCCGGGAAGCCTGTGGCAGTGGAAAAAGCCCCCCCGCAGTTTGCGAAGGATGGTGGGCTGCGCGAGGCCTTGGTCTTTCAACAAATCAGGAGCGAAGGAGAGATCTTAGGAGCACTTAGACCTTTGGTCCAAGAGGGGATTCTCCTTGCAGAAGATATTGGAGGGGGTGTCAGATACCACTTTAATCTAGGGTTAAATCTTGAACAATTTAGAGATCGACTCCGTGTCGACGTCCCTTCCTACGCATTTGGGCAGCAGGTCCTTCCACACAGTCATCTTCATGACCTCCTTGAAGAAAAAATTCAAGACAGCATCTCTTCTCCAGAGAGTTTTCCCTTGATATTGACGCACTCCACATTTGACACAGATCCTGGGACCCTTTCTCAAAGAGGTGCTTCTATTGAAATGGAGCATCGAAAATGGAGTTGGCCTTTTATTTATTATGAAAGCAGAGTCCAAGGGGAAGAAGGAGTGAGGCCTGCCACAGGGGGGACAAAGATCTTTGCAGGAGAAGAGTGGGTCGCGATTGTGAAAGATAGTTATTGGCAGAATCCCATTCGTTTTCCGATAAGAGGATTATCCAGAAAGACCTCTGCATTAGATCCCGCTTTGGCCATGGTGGTGACCCCAGAAGATGAAGTGGTTGTTCTTCGATTTGCACGACCTCCTTCTGGAAAGAAAGGCCCGAAGATTACAGACGTTGAGATTGTCAACGGGAGACTACGTATTCTTACCGATCGGAAAGGAAATATTTTTACAGGAAGAAGCAGTTGGGCTAATGAAGTCTCAATCGGTCCTTCGGGGGATGTGACAGGGAGAGGAAGAATGTTTTTAGTCAGCACTGCCATGGCCCGCGACGGTGGAGGAAAAACGATTCAGGAAGTGGCAGGACTCCTCGAATCCAACGTGGGGAATAGGCCTTATGAATTTGTCACCTTTACCATCCAGATGCGAGGAGACGGGAAGGTCGTTTTCCAAATCGTGCAGGATGGTCAGGTGGCTCAGGACCGTATCATCGGCACAATGAGTCGGAGCAAGGATACCCCCAACGGTTCCTTGAGACTCTTGGAGCCGATCGATAAACTTGCTTACCTTAAGTCCCGTCAGGTGTCAGACCCGACCCAATATGAGGAAGCCCTTTACGAAGAAATAATCCAGATCGTGAGATTTCTGACGCAGGAGGGGGGCGTGGTGCCGGAAAAGACGATCGACCTGACCTATCTTGAAACCCTCGATCCTTACTTTATCGATCTGCGGCTTGCGAAAGTCTTCGTAACCTTGAAAGAAGTTGCCACCCTTCCCGATTCCCCCCATGCGGTTTCAGAGGATCGGTGGACACGTCTTGAGCCCCGCTACGGATACGTGGATATCGATCGGGTTCGGGAAGTTTATCGTCTCATGGGCCCTTACTTGGAAGAAGCGCCCCTCATTTATTCGCCGGTTCTGAGCGAATATTTCTTTGGAAAAGGAACCGACCGACGCATCTACCTGAAGCTGGACAGCGAGTCCTCCATCGGTTCATACAAGTGGCGCGGGGCACTTGCGAAAGTGGCTCATGTCCTTGAAAATGTTCCGCTCGCTGATCGGAAGGGTATCACCGTGATCGCCCCTTCCCAGGGAAATCATGCCCAAGGGGTCGTCCTTGCTGCGAACCGCTTTGGAGTCGACAATCTGATTTTTGTTCCGAAGGATATCGTTCCTACGAAGCGTCAGGCGATCGAGAGACTGGGAGGACGGTTGGAAACGGTCACTGGTAAATTTGACGATGTCCTCCGGAAAGCCTGGTATAACGAGGCGCTCCGGCGCGGCAATATTTTCATCTCGCCCGTTGAACCTTGGGTCATCGCCGGACAAGGGACTGTTGCGCTGGAGATTCTCGAAAAAGACAGAGTGACTCCCGACGTTATCGTTGCGCCTGTAGGAACCGGAGGGTATCTGGCCGGAATTGCGACGGTGACCCGTGCCCTCTCTCCGCGGACAGAAACAATCGGGGTTCAGGCATCCGGATCAGATAGCATGCTTCGTTCTCTGAGAAGCGGAAAGATCGTTGAAATTGATTCCCCGGAGACCCTTGCGGACGGCGCGAAGGTCAAACGCCCAGGCGTCATCCCCTTTAAGATCTTTCAAGAAAAAGTTGGAAGTGTCGTGTCAGTTTCGGAAGAGGATATCCAACGCGCCATCGCACTCCTTCACCAGGAGCACTATCAAGGAAAAGGGATTGTGGCGGAAGGAGCGGGGGTCCTTTCTGTGGCAGCACTTCTTGCACATCGCGATCTTTTTGAAAACGCCAGGACCGTCGTTTTGATGATTTCGGGGAAAAATATTGAACCGGCGCTCCATCAGGAAATCATCAAGAAACATGCGGGTAAGTTCGCCAAAGACGGTGCCTACCGGAACCTTCGCCTTGGAGAACTGACCCTGAAGACGGGAGTGATTCCGGATCTTTGGGCGATGCAGGTGGAGAGATATGGCGATCGGGGATTTCTCGTCGTTCCATCGACGCAGGGATACCAAGAGGTCTCCTTCAATCAAGTTGACAAAGAGGTGGCACGGCTGAAGAAAGCGCTTTATACCGAAGGGGTCCGGCCGGGAGATCGGATCGCGTTCCTTTCACCGAATCGTCCTGAATTTGTGGAAACCGCGATGGGGGTTTGGGGATTGGGAGGGGCGGTTGTCTCAATGAGCTTTCGTGCGCCACCTCCCGTGCTTGAACATATGGTGTCCAATTCTGATGCGACTTCCCTTATTGTCTCCGCAGGTCCTTTCCTTCAGGCCGCCCGTGACCTTAAATCTAAAAATCTAAACATCAAAAAAATCTTCGTACTGGATGCACTTCCTCCTGAAAAACTTCAGGAGGGTGAAATTTCTTTAGCGACTTGGCAAGAGGGTGAGGCCCCTGTCGAAATCCCGCCTGTTGATATAAAACCGGAGGACGTTGCACTGATCCTTTATACCTCAGGAACCACCAAACTGCCAAAAGGAGTTCCGCTGACCCATCAGAATCTCCTCTATAACCGGGAGGCCTCGCGGCTCGCCTGGGAGGGTGATTTTACCGACGAAGATATGACCCTCGGTTGGCTTCCGTTCTTTCATGTCATGGGGCTCCCTTTTGAGTTTTTGGGCAATCTGTACGTCGGTGCCAAATATGCCTTCCCACGGTTAAAACCGGGACCGCCGACGCCCGATCAACTCCTCGCCTCCTTAAGAGAAACCAAGGCGAATGTTTTCTACACCGTTCCGTGGATGCTCGAAGGATTCCAGGCAATGGCAGAGAAAGATCCGACGATACTTGATACATTGGGGGGCCTTAAATTTATCATGTCAGGTGGCGTTGTTCTTTCAGAAGCGACTGGAAAATATTTCCAAGGGAAGGGGGTAAATGTCATCCAAGGCGAGGGGATGACCGATGTGGGAGGCGCGATCTTCTTGGGGGACCCGAAAAAGCGCGATTGGCGGACTCTTCGGGTGATCCCTGGGGTGAACGCCGACTTTGTTTCTACCCCGGGTCTTGAAGGGAAAGAGCTCGTCCTTGACAATAGTCCAACCGTGACCGCCGGCTATCTTAAAAATGAAGAGGCGACAAAAGATGTCTTTAAAGAACCTGAACGTTTCCATACGGGAGATCTTTTCCAAGAGGTTGAGGGGGGATATGTCTATGTGGGTCGGAACGACGAAATTTTTGCACATCCGACAGGCGAAAAGACAAATCCGCTTCCAATTGAAATGGCGCTTGAAGACAGCCCCTTGATTCAAAAGGCTGCCTTGGTGGGGCATTTGAGACCCTACAATATCGCCATTGTCCAACCGAACTATGCGGCTTTCAAAGGAAAACAGTGGATGGACATTGAGGAAGCGATCTGGGGGCTCTTCGAGGATGTTAATCAATACTTCCTTGATTATTCAAGGGTCCGTCGGGAAAATATTGTGATTATGGCGCCAGGCGAAGAACCGCTTCCGCTTTCACCAAAAGGCTCTCTCATTCGTCCACAGATTGAAAAGCGATTCGCAAAACAGATTGAAGAATTGTATACCCGGAAGGAAAGAGAAAAACAAGTTGAAAGAGAAAAAGCGCAACTCGTGGAGAAAACTTATCGAGACACGAAAGGACTCAGAAATATTGTCAAACAGACGAAGCATCGGGATCTTGTACTTGCCCTTGCTGAAGGATTGAAACGTACCGATAAAGTTGTGGTCACCGGGGAAGACCTTACTATTCCCCATGTGGCCGCAGTGGCTCAGCATGGTGTACCGGTTTCTTTGACGGATTCTCTAAAGGTCCGAGCAAAGGTCGATGCTTCTGTGGAATGGCTTGCGAAAGCGATTGCCGAAGGAAGGGATATTTATGGCGTCAACAGAGGATATGGCGGAAGCGCGGGCGCCCAGACAAATGAAGTGCAAAGACTGCAGGCAGAACTGATCCGTTTCTTGAATTCGAGCTTTGGTCCGACGCTTCCGGAGGATGAGGTGCGTGGTGCCATGCTCATCCGCGCCAATTCCAATATTAAAGGATATTCGGGACTCCGTTGGCTTGTTTTGGAAAATCTTGTGGCACTCCTTAACAAGGGGGTTACCCCTGTTGTACCCAATAAAGGCTCGATCACGGCGAGCGGCGACCTTTCACCGCTCTCTCACATGCTTGCGGTGCTCATGGGGAAAGAGACGGCAAAGGCACGCTATCAAGGAAAAGAAATTTCAGCCAGAGAAGCACTTCAGATCACCGGCATTGAACCGATTGCACTTGGGCCTAAAGAAGGCCTTGCTTTTGTCAATGGCACCTCTGTCGCCAATGCCTTGGCAACCCACGTGTTGTATGATGCCAACATTCTCGCTCTGCTTGCCCAGGCGACAACCGCTTTGAGCGTCGAAACGCTTATCGGCACGAATCAAAGTTACGATCCGGTCATTCAAGCCATCAAACCACACTTAGGACAGATTGAAGTGGGTGAAAACCTTCTGCATCTTCTTAAGGGAAGTCGGCTCTCACGGGATGAGCTGGACGGGAAAGAAAAGATTGAAAGGGGGAGGATGCGGCAAGACCGTTACGGAATTCGGACCGCTCCCCAAGCCATTGGGCCGCAACTCGAGGTCGTTTTGGCGGCAACCGAAGCGGTGACGACCGAAATGAACTCTGTGACCGACAATCCGATTATTGATGTTGAAGGAGACCGCGTGCTTCACGGAGGGAATTTCCAGGGAACACCCCTCGGTGTCGCCATGGAGAATACACGTCTTGCCCTCTCCGCGATCGGCCAGATTCTTTTTGCCCAATATACCGAACTTCACAGCGACGCCTACAACAACGGCCTCCTTAAAAATCTCGCAGGATCTGACCCGAACCTCGACTTTGGGGATAAGGGTTCAGAAATCGGAATGGCGAGTTACCAATCGGAGCTGGAGTATCTGGCGAATCCAGTGACCACTCACGTCAAAAATGCAGAGCTGGGGAATCAAGACGTCAATTCGCTGGCCCTGATTTCTGCGCGGTATACGCAAAAGGCAGTTGGAGTTCTTCAACTCATGCTTGTAAATCATCTCTATTCCACGGCTCAGGCGGTTGACCTCCGGAATATTGAACGGATCTACCAGAACGCCACAGAGGAAGCGATTGCAAAAACCGTTGAGGAGACACTGCCAAGTGTCGTAACGAATTGGAAGGACATCGCACCTCTCATGACCGCGCACTTGGTCAAGAAAGCGAAAACGATCCCTCCTTATTATTATGCATTTACTTCTTCTGAAAGATATAAGCCGCTTTTTGATCCGCTGGCGGGCGAAATTGACGATATTCTTCGGAGCGATCCGAAAGCGGTTGGGTCTGTGGAGGTCAACCTTGTCAATGACGCCAAGGCTGTCGCTGGATATTATAAGGTGTTTATGGAACTTCTTGCGAAGCGTCTTGATCTGTTACTCCCTCAGGCTAAAGAAAGAGCTTTGCAACAAGGGGGAGGCCACCTCCTTGGGAACACACGACCGCTTTATGAATTCATCCGTCGGGATCTTCAAGTTGGATTCAATGATGCCGATAAAGATCCTGGCCCCGAGAAAGAAAAAATTCTCGAGGCGATTCAGGATGGGCGAATTGTGAAACCGCTTTTCGATGCCTTCTTCCCACTTCCGACGGTGGAAGAGTGGAAGGCCTCTCAGGCGGCGGAAAAATCGGCCAAGTATGAATCTGGAACGGATGGGGGGACAAAATATGGCGCTGTGACGCAGGCGGTTGTGGATCGTGTGACGGCTGAGGTAGATTCTTTAAAGAAAGGTCAGAAGTTATCGGATAAAGAACAGAAGAGTCTTGCAGATACCCTGGCAAGGATTTTAACCGACGAACTCCTTCCGCGCTCCCCAGATTTCTTAAAAGAGATCGGCATCCTCGATATCATTGCCAAGCGAAAGGTCCAAGGCCTCAAAGGTCCTACCGATTACCCCCGCGTTGTGATTCACCTCGATCCCCAAAAGCGTTTTGAATTAAGCATTATCGCGTATCTTCCCGGTCAAGGGAATCCTATTCATAATCATGGTGGAAATGCTTGTGTCTTCTGCATCGTCGGTGAAGGGCGTGGGAAGGAGAGGCGTTTTCGTATGGTTTCACAAACAGCAGGAAACATTGTCTCTCTGGAAAAGGTCTCGGAAGAATCCATTCGGAAGGGAAGTATTTCAAAAATTACGCGAGTCATCAATCCGGTTCATCAAGTGATCAATGACGGTGATGAAATCCTCTTTGAAGTCGCTATTTACGCAGAACCTCTTGTAGAGACGGGGATCCACCGGTTTGATCCGATTGAAGAAGGTTCGAACCGATTCCGGATGGCCCGCTTCTACCCGAGTGCAGGAGGCCATTCCTTTGAACAGGGGACCTATGAAGCTTCTCGCGATGGAGGGAGAGAAGTTGTACGGGAGCCTACCGAGGAATCCATCGTTGAGGTCGTGCCGGGAGTCGAGGTCCGAAGAACGAGGGTTGAAAATCCAAAAGCAAATGTATTGGTCATAGAGCCCTTGGATGAGAATGTCCGCCAGCTCTACAGACAAAGAGGAGACGTTAATGTCGACGTCCTGAGGACCGGGTCTGAAATTTTCAAAGCCGGAGAAGATTACTATCAACGCCTCGATCAAAAGCAATTTCTCGAAATTGTCCGGAAGGGAGATTATGACTACATCACCGGATTTACCAATTTGAGTTTTGACAAAGAGGTTATGGACGCCTCCCCCCATTTAAAAGGGATTCTTCAATTCAGCATCGGGTATAACAATGTGGACCGCGAAGAGGCGCGGAAGCGGGGGATCTTTGTGACCAATGCACAGACGCCTACCGGGAGCCCCTTAACGATTGCGATGGCCGAGCTCAATATCGGGAAGGCGCTCAACGCAAACTACCTCCTTACCGATTCCATTTCTCAGGAAAAAATTGGAAAGAAGAAATTGGAAGAGGTTCTTCTTGCAGCAATTCCCCAACATCCGCAAGCGGTGGCGGAGATCCTTTGGGGAGAACTGTTGCGTCAGTCCCTCCGTTTGGGTGACATGTACCAGTTTGTCAGGGATGGGAAGTATTGTGGATGTGGTGTTGGCCCTGAGGCGACCATTCTTCATGATCAATTGGGAGCCGATCCGGAGGTCGGCGTCAAAACTTCTCTTGGGATTGTGGGGATGAATGAGGTGGGTAAGCGTCTTGCAGAATTTGCGAACGCCCACGGCATCGCTTCTATTGTCTACTTCGCCCCTGAGGATCAACGGCTCACTCCTGAAGAGGAATCGAAACTTCGTTTAACCTACTTTCCCATCGTGCCAAAACTCCACGAACTTCGTGAGAAAGCAGATTACGTCATTCGTCTTCCAGGAACAACTCCTCTTGATGGCGTTCACCATACCATTGTTGACCCTGAAGATCTTTGGGTAAAATCGGGCCGTGAAGGGGCATTGTTTGAAAAGACTCTTGCCGGACAGACGCTCGGGATCGCAGGATTCGGCCGGATCGGTCAGGCGGTTGCCTCACGGGCGGCTGCATTGGGAATGAAGATGCTCACTTTTGAAAAGAATTCCGATAATATCGCGCGCGCCTCTCGACAGGGGATTCAAGTGGTCGATAAAGATACCCTTGCTAAAGAACCCGATATCTTCACTTACCTCTTTGATCTGAATTCAGAAACCAAACATTGGGTGAATCGAGAATTCCTCGCGAAAACCAAACCTAAAGCGATCCACCTCAATACTTCAAGAGGTGGCGTTATAAACGAAGAAGATATGATCGCTCATTTGAAAAAGCACCCGGAGGCTCAGGGCCATTTCGATGTGCTCACTGATGAGAGCAATACAAATGGAAGTTCGAAGCAGGGTCTTTTTGAACTTTCCAATGTAAAGATCACAGGGCATACAGGAAGCGCGGTGATTCCTGTCCGCCGCAGGATGCAGGAGATCGCGTTTGAAAACCTAAGTGCAATTCTGGATGGCTCCTTTCCCAAGAATCCCGTTCCTGGAGTTCCGGTTGAAGAGGTTTTGGCAAACCGGATGTTCTTTGAGGCGATCCAAAGCGCCAATGCTTCGGATGCGGTGAGAAGAAATGTCGTGTATGATGCTCTTTCAAAGAAACTCACGATCCAAAGACGTGAATATGATTTGAACGAGGTCAAACATATTTACGTCGTTGGATATGGCAAGGTGGTTGCCGGGATGGCCGAGGCGCTTCATAAAATTTTTGGGAACCGGATCACGGCGGGTGTGTTGAGTGTCGATGGGCATGAACAGAAGGAAAAATATCGTGGCAAGATCGGTGTCATTCAACTGTATGCCGGTCAACATCCAACCCCAGGCTTGGAGGGGGCCGAGGGGACTGAAGCAATATTGAAACTCCTCGCCAAAGCGACCCCTCAGGATATGGTGATCACCCTTATTTCGGGAGGAGGGAGCGCGATCGGTGCTCTCCCCGTTCCTGAAATTCCATTGAAGGATTTACGGGAACTCTACCAAACCCTTGAAGATTCAGGAATGAATATTCATGACAAAAATATTATCCGTAAGCATGTCGATCAGCGGACCGAGATTCTAAAACTCGGTGGAAATGCAAAATATTTTGTGAATCTCCTTGGGTCTGACGTTCCGTATGATCGACTCGAAGATATCGCTTCCGGGTACACCGTTGGGGATAGAAGCACTTTTCAAGACGCGAAGGATATTCTCGTAAAACGTAAACTGTGGGACAAAGTTCCTCTTACGGTACGCGATGATATTGAACAAAACATCAAAGAACAAACACAAAAAGTGGTTCGACCTAGTGACACCTTCCTCGACCAAAAACGTTTTCAGTCAGCGCTCCTCTTTGGAAATAGACCCGGTCTTGAGAGGGCGGCGGAGGTGGCTCGTTCCTTTGGACTCAAGACAGTGATTATTGACGAGCCCCTTACCCAATCTGTAGAAAAAGAAGCGGATCGAATGGTATCAACCCTCTCCCCCTATCTTGGAAAAGAGCCTGTCGTGCTCCTTTGGGGTGGGGAACCAGAGGTGGAGGTACCACCTGGAGCAGGAGAGGGTGGGAGAAATAGTCACCTTGCTTTAACGGTAGCGAATCTCCTTTCTTCCTTACAACTTGAGAAAAGGAACCTCGGAAAGGCAACCTTCTTGGCAGGGGCGACCGATGGGAAGGATGGTCGGTGGGGGGGTGCTGGGGCGGTTGTAACGAGTGAGACGGTAGATTTGGCTCAAAAGAAGGGGCTTGATCCCGAAGAGTTTCTTCGCCGTTTTAAGTCTGGGGCTTTTGCAAAAGAGATGGGAATTCATATCATCACAGGCCCCACCGGGACCAACATCATGGACATGGCTTTTCTCGTTTATGTTCCAAAGAGGGCCGCGGATGGGGGTGGGAAAGAATTTAGAGAGAATCAGGCGATCCAGTTAGCCAAAATCCAGAACGAAGCGGCGCGGGGGTGGGTTTCGGAGATGGTAGACTTTGTCGGCGCCGGTAGCATCAAAGTTATTTTGAATCAGGACGACATTCAGGAAGCGATCGCTGGCGTGGCGCGGACGCAAGAAGAAGTTGCGGTAGAAATCCGGCGGCTTACGGGCGACGGCCTCTCCTTCACGGAGGCCGTCCAAGAGGTCGTACGTCCGGGGCACTTCATCCGGCGGAAAAACGGTACCTCGGTTTCCTTCTCCGATGTGAACGATGTGGCCCGGATGGAGAAGAGAACCTTTGTTCTCTCCAGTAATCCTGCGGATAAAGGGCGGTATAACAATCATCGACTCACGGAGAAATTTCTTCCAGAAGTGAAGGCGAAGGTCAAGGGCTCTTATGCCGGGAAGACGATGTATGTCGTACCGGTCCTCATGGGACTAAGAAAGTCCCCTGTTTCTCAAGTGATGATGATGTTAACCGACAATCCTTACGTTTTCACCAATCAAGATATTATGGCAGCGGTCGGTGAGGTCATCGTGGGCGAGGAGGCGTTGGTTGCCTTGGAAGAAAAGGGTGGAAAGTTTATTGAGGGAGTCCAGGCCACAGGGGATCTTGAAAAACTGACAGATGATGATCGCTATTTTGTCGATGTGGTCGATCAGGGTGAAGTCTGGTCTTTTGGGTCGGCGTACGGAGGGAATGCAATCCTCGGCAAAAAACATGTCTCGCTTCGTATTGCGGGGTACCTTGCTGCCAAGCAGGGATGGCTTGTCGAACATATGGCGATGCTCGGATTCCGTGACAAAACAACCGGTGGACTTTTCGGAATCCTTGATGCGGCACCGAGCGCTTCAGGCAAAACCAATTTTGCGATGCTTCAAGTTCCTGCACCCCTTCAGCATCTCTATGGGACAGAATTTTTTGGAGATGATATTACCTGGTCGTGGGTCGATGAAGAGGATCATAGACTTCATGCCATTAACCCGGAACGTGGGCTTTTTGGGGTAGCACCCGACACCAATGAGCGTTCCAATGCGGTGGCCATGGAGGCGATCGGAGACAATACGGGAACCGTCTTTACAAATGTCGCCTACAATGTTTTTACGGGTGAAGTGTGGTGGAGGAAACTTACAAAAGAACTTCCGACGGGTGAGGGATGGATCAACTGGAGACGGGAGCCGGCAAGTCCCGCGACGCATCCGAACGTGGACCAATGGGCCCATCCAAACTCGCGGTTTACCACCCGGATTACGAACGTTCCGAACCGTTCGCCAAAATGGAACGATCCGAAAGGCCTCACCGTTCATGCCTTCTTCGTCGGGGGGAAGATGTCCAAAGGGGTCCCGCTCATTTATCAGTCGCGGGATCTGAACTCAGGTCTTTACGATCAGTTTATGCTCATCCGGGAGGCAACCGCTGCCGCAAGTGATGTGAAGGTGGGTGCCGTTGAGCCGGACCCTGTGGCGATGAAGCCTTTCTTTGGACTCAGTGAAAAGGAATATCTGGACAATCAGCGTGCCGTGATCGAGAAACTCGGTGAGAACAAACCCCTCTTTTTCCATGTGAACTGGTTCCAGAAGGGAGCCGATGGAAATTTCCTATGGCCCGGTTATTCATGGAATACGATTGCGGTCATCTGGGCGACCGAGCGGATCAAGGGGAATACAACGGGGAAGGGAGAGGCGGTTGAAACATCCCTCGGTTATATGCCGACCCGTGCCGCAATTGAGCGGATTCTTGACGATCTTTTACCGGAGAAGATGACGGCGGAGGACAAGGCGAACGTCGCCCTCATCCGTGCGAATCTCGATACCGTCCTCGGATACGACGCTGCCTTCTATGGCGCCGAGGCGGAGCGCCGAACCGAATATCTCAAAGAGGAATTCGTCGATAAAGGATTCCCACTTCCCGACTGGATTTTTGCAGAAAATGACAGATTCGCGGAACGTGTCCAATCTTACGCCCAAGACGGCGGGAAGAAAGAGGTCTCGCTGGCGGAGGCGGTCACATCGCTTATGAAGAGCGTGGGTCCCAAAGCAATTACCCTATCGAAGATGTTTGAGGAGGAGCCCCTCCTTGATGAACTCAATAAAACCGACGAAGCGCATCGAGGTTCGATCCGCACGCTCTATACCATCCTGGTACGGGAGCTCTTTTCTCGTCAGAATAAAAAATTAGATCCGAAACGGATACCGATGCCTGTTGAGGAAGACATCCTCCATCTTGAAATTGGAAGCCGGATGGATCACATCAGTCAATCCACAATCCTGTTGTTAAGCGCATCGAGACTCCTGGATGAGGACTTAACATCGAATCCAGACGTCCTTTCCTACCTTTTAAAACAGACAGAAGGGTTTTTATTCTTTGCCGCTCCAGAATTTTCGACGCCAGAAGGAAGAAAACTCTTTGATGAATTGAGCTATGCCTATGGGGCTCCCTTGGTCGACAAGATGGCGGGTCGGTTCAAGACCCGTTTGGATCAACTCCCTGAAAAGCCATCCGCGGTCTTTCTTTTGACGCCGGCGGATCAAGAAGCGTTCGGGCTCGAAAAGCATGGACTTCTCTCTCCTGTTTCTCTCGCATTTGGGCCCCACCGCAAAGCCCTTATTTCCTCTATCAATGAGCAGAAGGTTTTTACGGTCCCCCTGAAGACACCGGTCGATTTCCTTAAAGAGGTGTATCTGGGGACAAGTCTTGCCTCGCAAATGTCTCTCCTTAGGGAAGACCGGCTTGAAGATCTTGACACAACCACAAAGCTCCTCCTTGTCGAGGTGACGCAGGGATTCGGTAAGGCCGGGAAACTGATGACAAGCGAAAAGGTGCAAAACGAACTTGCTGAGGCGAAGCGGATCGCCACCATGGTGCTTAAAGGGCTGTAATTTTTAGGATTCAATCTCACATTTCAAAGCGCGCTTGATTGACCGGCGCGCTTTTTTATGTTATAGTAAACTTTTAACGGAGGTACCAATGGCACATCATGTTACATTAATTCCGGGAGACGGGGTAGGACCGGAACTGGCAGAGGTGGCGCGCCGCTGCATCGAAGCGACGGGAGCCGAAATCGTTTGGGATATCCAGCATGCCGGCGAGGATGTGATGAAGGAAAAAGGGACCCCTCTTCCAGAGGGCGTCATCGAATCGATCCGGAAAAATAAGGTTGCGATCAAGTCTCCTGTCACGACACCTGTCGGAACAGGATTTCGAAGTGTGAATGTAGCCCTCCGCAAGGCCCTCGATCTCTATGCCTGCGTCCGTCCCTGCAAGTCCTACGAAGGAGTCAACAGTCGCTATAAAAATATCGATCTTGTCATTGTTCGCGAAAATACCGAAGACCTCTATGCAGGCATTGAATTCCAAAAAGGGACAACCGAAACCCAGGATCTTATCGACTGGCTTTCCAAACATAATGGAAAAGTGCGGCCCGACTCCGGGATCAGCATTAAGCCGATTTCTGTCTCAGGGACGGAGCGGATTGTGAGTTACGCCTTTGAGTATGCCCGGAAGAATAAACGGAGAAAGGTGACCGCCGTGCATAAGGCAAACATTATGAAGTTTTCTGACGGACTCTTTTTGGAAGTGGCGCGTACTGTCGCCACGCACTATAGCGACATCGAGTTTGAAGACCGAATCGTCGACAATATGTGCATGCAACTGGTGCAGAAACCGGAACAGTTTGATATACTCGTTCTGCCAAACCTCTACGGCGATATCGTCTCAGACCTTTGCGCAGGACTTGTCGGCGGATTAGGAGTTGCGCCGGGGGCCAATATTGGTGAGCAGGGTGCACTTTTTGAAGCGACCCACGGAAGCGCTCCCAAATACAAAGGGCTTAACAAGGTGAATCCTACGGCCCTTCTTCTTTCCGGAGTTCTCATGCTACGCCATCTTGGGGAGGGAGAACGGGCGAACCGGCTTGAACAGGCGGTCGCGGGCGTGATCCGCGAGGGGAAATTTGTGACCTATGATTTAAAAAAAGATCGGAATGATCCGACGGCGGTCGGGACGCGTGAGATGGGAGATGCCATCATCCGGAGGCTCAAAGGATGAAACCGAAAGTGAGCGTCATCGGCGCGGGTCAAGTCGGTGCGACAACCGCACAGCGGATTGTTGAAAAGGGACTTGCGGATGTAGTTCTTGCGGATATCGTGGAGGGAATGCCGCAGGGGAAATCGCTCGACCTCATGGAAGCCGCTCCCCTTGAAAAGCACGACGCAAAAGTTATTGGAACCAATGATTATTCAGAGATCGTCGGCTCAGAGATTGTCGTCGTGACCGCTGGCGTTTCCCGGAAGCCTGGGATGAGCCGGATGGACCTTTTGAAAACGAATGCTCAAATTGTGAAGGGTGTAGCGGAGAAGGTTCTTCAATACGCCTCTCAGTCCATTCTCATCATGGTGACAAATCCTTTGGATGTCATGACGAGTCTTGTCCATCAAATCACTCGATTTCCGAAGCAGAGGGTGATGGGGATGGCAGGGGTTTTAGACAGCGCCCGATTCCGTTATTTTATCGCTGAAAAACTGAAGGTAAGCGTCAAAGATGTCAATGCGATGGTACTCGGCGGCCATGGGGATGATATGGTTCCTCTTCCAAATTACACCACGGTCAATTCCACACCGATCTCAAAACTCCTTTCACAGGATGAGTTGGACGCCCTGATTACACGAACACGGAATGGAGGGGCAGAGATTGTATCACTTCTCAAACAGGGAAGTGCCTACTATGCCCCCGCTTCTTCTGTCACGCAAATGGTCAAAAGCATTCTTCTGGATGAGCGCGAGATCCTTCCATGCTGTACCCTTCTTGAGGGAGAGTATGGACTCAAGGGCGTTTTCTGCGGGGTGCCCTGCCGGTTGGGCCGCAAAGGGGTTTTGGAAGTCGTTGAACTCAAACTCACCGACGAGGAAAAAAAGGCCCTTTCCAAATCTGCAGAGAGTGTGCGGCAAGGCGTTCAAGAACTCTCTTCTCTCCTCTCCTCATGAAACTCCACGAATTTCAGGCAAAATCGATTCTTGCCTCTTATGGGATCCCTGTTCCGAAGGGAGCGGTGGCCTCTACCCTGAAAGAAGCAGAAGACCTCTTTCATCGCTTAGGAGGGGGTCGGGCTGTTTTAAAAGCTCAGGTGCATGTGGGGGGCCGGGGAAAAGCGGGCGGCGTCAAACGGGTCGGGACGCGGGAGGAATTCCTCGACGCCGCCTTTGATCTCATCGGGAAACGTCTTGTCACAGCCCAGACAGGCCCCCAAGGGGTGATCGCTCGGCGGATTCTCGTCGAGCAGGAGACGCCGATTGCGAAAGAATTTTATTTGGGCATCGTGATCGATCGGAGCCTCTCTCTACCCGTTGTTTTGGCAAGTGCCACAGGAGGCGTGGACATTGAAGAGATCGCCAAGAGAGACCCTTCCGCGCTTTTAAAGGAAGCGATGGATCCTCGCAGTGGCCCGACTCCCTCTCAATCCAAGGGGGTCGCACGCCACTTAGGACTCGTTTCTTCTTTAGAGGGGCCGTTTCATTCCCTCCTTTCTTTACTTTCCAACATTTTTTTTGAGAAGGATCTTTCACTTCTTGAAATTAATCCCTTTGTGCTCACTCAGGCAAATACCCTGGTAGCACTCGACTGCAAGATGTCCGTCGACGACAATGCCCTCTTCCGTCATCCGGAACTTGCAACGTTGCGCGATCGGGAGGAAGAGCACCCCAAAGAGCTCTTGGCCCAGGAGGTGGGGATTAGTTACATTCCTCTTGACGGAAATATCGGTTGCCTTGTGAATGGGGCGGGTCTGGCGATGGCCACCATGGATGTCATCAAGTTGTATGGGGGCTCACCAGCCAATTTCCTCGATGTGGGAGGGGGGGCAGACCAGCATCAGGTGCGCGAGGCGTTCAAAATTCTTTTATCGGATGAAAAGATTAAAGCCGTCCTCGTCAATATCTTTGGCGGGATCATGAAATGTGACGTGATTGCCCAAGGGATTCTCGGCGCGCTTAAGGAGGCACCCTTGCGGGTGCCTCTGGTGGTGCGTCTTGAAGGGACGAACGTGGAGATCGGAAAGAAAATCATCGCGGAGTCTGGGCTCAAAATCATTCCAGCAGATACCATGGATGATGCCGCCATGAAAGTGGTGCGTGCAGCAAAAGGAGATGGGAAATAACCAATCACCAAATTCCAAGATACAAACAATAACCAATTTTCTAAATTCCAATGACCAAACTTATGCTTGGTCAATTGGTTATTGAAGACTTGGAATTTGTTTGGTGTTTGTAATTTGGTAATTGGAATTTTCACTACCCATGTCAATTCTTGTC
The DNA here is from genome assembly GCA_016206785.1 of Candidatus Omnitrophota bacterium. GTDB lineage: Bacteria > Omnitrophota > Gorgyraeia > JACQQV01 > JACQQV01 > JACQQV01. The sequence goes on along the minus strand of JACQQV010000031.1, from coordinate 33,733 downwards.
AACAAGAATACACGCGTGATTGTTCAGGGGATTACCGGAAATGCGGGTCGTTTTCATACGCAGAAGATGCTTGAGTACGGCACACAAGTTGTTGGAGGAGTAACGCCGGGGAAAGGGGGAACAACCTGCGAGGGGGCCCCTGTTTTTAATACCGTTCAGGAGGCGGTCCAACAGACAGGGGCGGATGCCTCGGTTATTTTTGTCCCTGCTCAATCTTGCCTGGAGGCGATTCGGGAATCCGCGGCAGGAGGCATTCGCCTCATCGTTTGCATTACGGAAGGAATTCCGACGCTCGACATGATCCGTGTCAAAGAGGAGCTGAAGCCCAAAAGGGTGCGGCTTATCGGCCCTAACTGTCCTGGGCTCGTGACTCCCGACGCATGCAAAATCGGGATTATGCCTGGCTATATTCATAAGAAGGGTTCGATCGGTGTCCTTTCCCGGAGCGGCACCTTAACGTATGAAGCGGTCTGGCAACTGACAAAACTTGGGTTGGGTCAGTCGACCTGCATCGGCATTGGAGGTGACCCAGTCCTTGGGAGCGACTTTGTCGATCTTCTTAAACTTTTTGCAAAGGATGATGAGACCGAGGCCCTTCTTTTAATTGGAGAGATTGGTGGAATGGCGGAAGAGGAGGCCACCCGATTTATTCAAGCAGAATTTAGAAAACCGGTCGCTGCCTTTATTGCGGGCCGGACCGCTCCTCCTGGAAAACGGATGGGCCATGCCGGTGCAATTATTGCCGGATCGACTGGAACCGCTGAAGAAAAAATCGCCACCCTGCGGGCAGGCGGCGTTTTGGTGGCTGAAAGTCCGGGTCACATTGGACAAACCGTTTCCCAGCTTCTCAAGAAATCATGTCGTTAGGTCTTGACAGCGACGGAAACGTAGGGTATACTTCGCCTTTAGAGCCGATAAAGGCAAACCCGCCGAAAGGCGGGGACGCAAAGCCACAGGCCTACACTTCGCCGGTTATGAGACGCCCCTGGGTGTGAGGAGCCAGGGTAAAATGGTAAAATTGTAACGGCGGAACAGGGCGGCTGGGTTGCCGAAGCAAAACCAGGGCTTGCTTCTGGGGAAATCGGCTCTTTTTATTTTTCATAACAAGCAAGCCCGGAATCCACCGGTGCGAAAGCGCCGGTGGGTTTGTTTTTTTGCCCCCTTGTTTTTCAGCCGTTCCTGTGGTATACTTTTGACAGATTTACAAATCGAAAAAGGCAAACTATTCGAAAGGATAGGGCGTCCGCCAAAAAGAATGGCGGACCCGCCGAAGCGCGAAAGCGCGTAGGCGGGCAAAGCCAAAGGGCCTACACCGAGAGGTAAGGTAGCCTGGCTGCCGATAAAAGTGACCCATCCTTTCAAAGGATGGGTTTTTTATTTTGGGATTGAGGTATGGATAGAGACGCCATTACGAAATCGTTGGGGAATGGAGAGATCCTGATCGTCGATGACGATGCCGGGAGCCGGGACCTTCTTGTCCGCTTTTTCAAGTTAATCGGCTGTGAACATGTGACTGCCGTGGCGAACGGTGAAGAAGCGATACGTTATGCGCATTCCCAGACACCGACCTTGGTCCTTTTGGATTATCTCCTTCCTGAGATGAGCGGGCTTGAGACCCTCCGCCAGATGAAACAGCTCCATCCGGACCTTCCGGTTCTCATGATGACCGCTTATCCGAGTCGTGACGCCCTTGCCAAAGCGGCACAAGCAGGGGCATCGGAGATTTTGGTGAAACCTCTTGATTTAAGAAAACTGGAACAACATATTTTGCAAGGACCCGCTCATTAAAAATTTTTGTACTGAAATGTCGTATGGTAGGAAATAAGAGGATTCGGTAGGAAATGATAAACATAAGAGCGTATATGACGGTCAAAGAAGTTGCCCAGAGGATTGAACTAACCGAGCGGAGAATTCGGGAACTCATTCGGGATAAGGAGATCCGGGCCACAAAAATCGGAAGGTGGCGCATCGCCCCCGAAGATCTGGAGGCATTTATCCGGTCCCGAACGAATCTCCCTAAAACGTACGATTCTTTGCAACATTCTTAAGAGGTCGTTTTCATGAGCCAAAATGACATGCTGTCTCAGCATAAGGAACTTGAAAGTTTCCGACAGGGCCTTCTCGGGAAGCGCCTGGGTCGCTACGAAATCCTACGCGAATTAGGCCGCGGGGGGATGGCGATTGTGTATGAAGCAAAGCCTGAATCGGGAAAGCCTGTTGCGATCAAGGTCCTGCCGGCGAGCCTCCTCACCGACCAAACCATTATTGAGCGGTTTGACCGGGAGGCCAAATCGCAAGCCTCCCTTGATCATCCGAATATTATCCGCGTCTATGAGACCGGCATTGACCGCGATCTCCATTATTTTGTGATGGAGCTCATCGAGGGGATGACGCTTGAAACGAAACTCGCCCGCGAAAAAAGACTCCCTGTTTCAGAGGCCCTCCGCATCACGCGAAAAGTCGCAGAGGCACTTGCCTATGCCCATGACCACCAGGTGATCCACCGAGACATTAAGCCAGGGAATATTCTCCTTTCTACGGGAGACGGTGTCACTGTGACAGACTTTGGATTGGTGAAACTGGTGGAGGAGCCGCGGCTCACACGAACGGGCCAAGTGATGGGGACCCCCCTCTATATGTCCCCTGAACAGGCGAGAGGAGAAGTGGTTGATGCGAAAACAGACATTTATTCGTTAGGGGTTGTGCTGTATGAAATGGTGACAGGGGTCAATCCCTTTGAGGCGGACTCTAATTTAAGAGTTATCCGGAATGTCATCGAAAAGACTCCCCGCCGTCCCAAGATTCTCCTTTCCGATATTTCGTCAGAGCTTGAAGAAATTATCCTCCATGCGATGGCCAAGGAACGAACGCAGCGGTACCACTCTGCACGTCAACTGTTGGATGACTTGGACAAGTTTGAAAAAGGAATTTCCCTTAAGAGAAGTTCTCAAGAACAAGAGGTACTCCCCACCGTCGAGAAACAGGAACTTCCCAAGGTGATTCGAGAATTTCTGACACAGCAGGATGTGGCACTTAAAGTGCTCAGGATGTTTCCCCAAGGACATCCCCAAGCAGTCTCCTCCGTGTCCCACTACTTTTCCATCTTGGAGAAGTTGCTTGGGTCCCATGAATCGATTTCTGTGAGTGAATCAGGAGGACGTCTCGTGGTGGAAGGGATACTGATCGATAAAGAGGAAAAACGAGCGGCTGATTTTGCGCAAAACCTTGTGAGCTGGAAAGTCGCAACGCTTACCTTCTGTCGCGGCCTCACCCTTGAGGAATTGGAGAGTTTTTTGCGCCTCTTGGTCTCCAAAAAGGATCTCCTTCAAGAAGAAGGAGCCCTTTCCCGCTTTTTGTTGGAAGGAAATATTCGACATATCAAGTTGGACGAAGTCCGTTACGAAAAGATTTCAAAGGGGGCCCCTCACAAAGGTCCGACGTCGGATCTCTCAGAGTTTATTCTTTCTGGGTATCTGAAAAACCGCTTTCCGAATTGGGTGGGGCAGTCAGGGCTTCTGAAGATCATGTCGGAGAGCCCCAAAGAGGTGGCAGAGATTTTGGAAGAGGTCTCCGCCTCAGGGGAAGGGGAGAAGACACAGGCCGAGCGCGTTTCCTCGGAGATCCAGCATCTCGCAGAACAATTTCACGATTTCTCCAAGGAAGATTGGCAAGAGTTCCGCACACACCTTGTGGAGGTCATTCTCGCCATGGATCCCCAACTCCGTTCCCAAGTCCTTCATTATGAATTGATCTCCGGTCAGTCGGGAAGCGGCATCTTTGACGAGGCGGTCCAACTCTTTTCGGATGAAGCGATTTTGGATCTTCTGGAAGCGGAAGCGCGGGGTTCCTCGACGGGATTTGCGCTGCGCCAATTGATAGAAAGGCTCCTTTCAGACCCTGCTCGAAGAGAAAAACTGATTCCTGCGTTGAAAGAGCGACTCCTTCAAGCGGGCATTGACGAGAAGGCCCTTCAGTGGCTCTTGTCTTCGAAGAATTGGGCAGAACTTTCCCTTCAAGAAAAGGAAGCGGAACTCCTGCACCAAGCCCTTCCCCTTTATGTCTGGATCGGTCTTGAAGACTATCTCTTTCCTTTCCTCCCAGATCTTCTGGCAATGGATCGGGGAGAATCGGTACGCGAGATTGTCCACACCCTCCTGACAGGGCTCCGCGATCCTTCTTTGGAGATCCGGCAGAAGGTTGCCTCCGCAAGCCAAGCGCTCGTTTCCGTTCTTTCTGTACCGGAGGGAGAATTCCTTTTGTATGAGTGCATTGATTTCTTCCTGACCCAATTGGTAGAGGGAGAACCGGATGTGACAGCCCCTCTTGCCAAAACGTTGGATGGCCTGTTGGACAGACTCCTCACCACAAAACAATTTCCTTACGCCGTTAAAATTCTTAAAGTTTTCCGTCGGGAGTTGGAAGGAGATGCAAAGTCTGAAAAGGAAACGCTCATTCGCGATTCATTTGTGAGAATCGCGCGGCACGAAGTCATTACAAGACTTGTTCAAGACCTCACAACGACGCCGCAACAAGATCGCACCGCCGATGAGCTTTTGGTCGCCTTGGGTGAAAGTTCCCTTCCGCACCTGGTGGATCTACTGGGAAGCGTGGAACTTCTGAAAATGGACCCTTTGGACGGGTTCCAACTTAAAAAACGGCTCTTTGCCGTATTGAAACAATTTCCAGAAGCACCCCCCGCGATCGCAAGACGTCTTTCCTCCGTCAAAGAGGAAAAAATGATTATCAATCTCCTGGAGGCGCTTCGGGAAATCGCGACGGAGGAGGTATCTCCTTTTCTCCTCTATCCTCTGCGTCACACAGATGTTGAAGTCCAAAAATGGGCACTTGCGGTCTTGGAGAAAACAAAAGGGGATGAAGCTTACTTCCTCATCGTTTCCTGTTTAGGAAAAGGTTCCAAGGAATTTCAGGAGGCGGTAATCCAATCCCTCTCCCATTTTTACACCCCCGAGGCCCAAGAAGTGTTGAAGATCAGAGAAAAAGTGGGCTCTGGCCACTTTTTGGAGGCAGGAGAAAGCGTGGAGAAATCTTTTGGGGAATTTCTGGTTTCGATAGGACACCTTTCTAAAGAGAAATGGGAGGCATTTCAACGAAGGAATTCCAACATCTCCTTGAGGCAATTCCTTCAGGAAGAGGGAATGGCGGAAGAAAAGATAACCTACCGGATGGCCCTTTTTTCAGGGATGCGCTATCTCCGTTTGACTTCTACCTCTGTTTCACCAAAAGTCGCACACCTTATTCCATTCAATCAGGTTAAAGAACATGTGGCTTTCCCTGTGGACCAGATCGGAAATTTTCTACTCGTCAGTTTTGCGGTTCCACCGACTTTGAGTCTCTTAAAGGAGTTGGAGAGCATAACCGGATGCCGGATTGAACCGGCCCTTTCGAATACGACAGAGATTACGCAGTATCTTGAGAAACTCTATAGCCTCAAGACGAGTGACGTGTTGCAGGCGGTAGAAAGGTTGATGCGAAGATGACAGAAGGGAAAGTCCCTCGCGAAGAGACGATTGTTGAGACACTCGGGCAGGAGGATCTTCAACGCCTCCTGGGTGACCATCAGAAGCTTCTTATCCTTTACGGATTTGCCAACGCGGTCTCGAGGCTTCTGGATAAGGAGAAACTGCTCAATGAAGCGATGAATGTCGTTTTCGGCCTCGTCAAAGCTGAGAGAGGTGCCATTTTTCTCGTCGATGGAAAAACAGGGAAACTCATGCCGCATGTTTGGCGGGCACGACAGGCGGGTACGAAAGGAAACGAAGTCATTCTGAGTAACGCCGTGACCGAGCTCGTCATGCGGGAGCGGAAATCGGTCTTAAGTCTCGACGCCATGATGGATGAGCGGTTTAAAGGCTCCCAGAGCATTCAGATTCAGAGCATTCGGAGTTGTATGTGTGTCCCTCTCGAGAGTCAGCATCGCACGCTGGGGCTTCTCTATGTCGACAGCCGTCTCCAGGCAGGGAGTTTTTCGAAAGAGGAACTCACCCTTGTTTCTGGAATTGCCAACCAAACGGCGGTTGCCCTTGAGAATATCGATCTTGTTCATCGACTGAGTGAAGAGAGAAAGCGGATCGAGGGGATCTTAAATGCATTGACGCTTGCCATTATCTCCATTGACGAAGAGGGGGCCATCTCCTTTGTGAATCCTCAAGCGATGAAACTCTTTGAGGTCACCGGCACCGAATGCCTGGGCCATCCCTACCAAACCTTTTTTGAGGGAGGTCTTTTCAGAGCCTTGTTGGGCCTTATGACGCCCGCCCTTCAGGAAGGAAAAGGGGTCACACTTGGGGAGGTGGCTTGTGGGGATGTGGAGAAATCGATTCTTCTGCAAGTCAATATCATTCCTCTGAGAGAGGGATTGGTTCGGAAAGGAATCCTTGTAGCCCTGGATGATGTCACTGAGAAGCGGACACTGGAGCGCGAGATGGCGAATGCGGAAAAACTTTCTGCCATCGGGGAAATGACGGCAGGGCTCATTCACGAGATCAATAATCCCCTCAATATTATTTCGGGTCGTGCACAGCTCCTCCTTTTTGAAAAAGGTGAGGACGCGGAAGTATCGAAGGCGGCCCGCGTCATTCGGGAGCAGGTCGATCGAGCCAGCTCCATTACGGAAAAACTTTTAAGTTTTGCGAGGCAGAGACCCCCTCATCTTCGTCCGATTTCGCTTCATGAGCTTCTCGACCAATTTTTAGAGACCCTGGAAGATCAGTTTACCTTACAGCAGGTCCGCCTTGAAAAGAAATTCGAGGCCTCCTCTCCTTCCATCCTGGGGGATGCCGAACAATTGGAAGAGGTCTTTGTCAATCTTGCCTTGAATGCGGTGCAGGCGATGCCGAAAGGGGGCCGGTTCACTGTGGCGACCCGGCAAGAAAAGGAGACCGTTGAAATTTCCTTTACTGATACAGGATGCGGCATCCCTCCCGACCACCTATCGAAAATTTTTATTCCTTTCTTTACAACAAAAAGCCGTGGAACAGGGTTAGGGCTTTCCATTGTCCATGGCATTGTGGATAATCATGGAGGGACCTTGAAGATTCACAGTCAGGTCGGTAAAGGCTCTACTTTTATTTTGACGATGCCTTTGGCTAAGGGAGGTGAAACATGATCCGGATTCTTGTGGTTGATGATGAGCAGGAGGTATGCGATTTTCTTCAGGAGTTTCTCACGAAGAAAAATTACGAAGTGCTGACAGCGACAAGCGCCTCGAGTGCCTTGCAGTGCATCAAGGAAGCGCGGCCGCACATGGTGCTTGTGGATGTCCGGATGCCTGAGAAGGACGGGGTCATCCTTCTTAAAGAGATTAAGGAGATCGACCGGGAAATCAGCGTCATTATGGTCACTGCTCTTCGGGACGAGCAAGTGGCGAAAAAGACGCTCCAACTCGGAGCGGACGGCTACATCACCAAGCCGATTGATCTGGATTATCTTGAAACGAATATCCTCGTGAAGCGGCTCTTTTTATGAACCCCGTTAGAAATGGCCATTTCTAACGGGGTGAATTACAGCGGGAGAAATCCTGGGTTGAGGATCCGGTCCGGGTCATATTTTGCCTTCCACCCCTTCATCGCCTCCCAGGTTTCTCCATAGTGGTGCTTCCAGCGGGCCTCGTCGAATTGGATGAGGCCCGAGAGATAGCGCTTTCCTCCCGCCTTGATACTCAGGTCGCTTAAGACATTCAGCATCGCAATCGATTGGGGAAGGAATTCTTTTGGGAGTCCGGGAAGGATGCCGAATCCCATGACGCACTCCGTGGCAGGGTGTTTAAAGAGTGGAAGGTGTGACACGGACCCCCGGGAAGGCCAAAGAAGAATATGGCCTCCTCCGAGAGCCTGCGGGGGAAGATTCGAAAGGACCTGATTGATGTAAGGAAAGGCCGTGTCCCAAGGAAGGATGGTTTCCATCCAGGGGTGCGCATGGGCCCAGTAGCCCGATCTTTTCCAGAGTTCAAAAAGGGGTTCAAGTCGGTTGGCGAATTCCAGGGTGGAGCGGTCCTCTCTATGAACGAGTTCGTGAAAGGAAAGACCTTTCAGTAGTTTTTCATCGTCCGGTGGATTTTTCTCATCAAATTCAACTGTGGCATGAAGGGGATAAAACCACCGGGCAAAAAGTTGCGGAATCCCATTCACCTTCCGGAATCCTTGAGGGCAAGGAACGCACCACGATTCTAAAAAGTGGAAACGCCCTTCGGTCATGAGAGACTGGGCATCGGCCATGAAGGTTTTAAGCCCCTCATAGAGAAGATAGTAGGTCCGTGTCTTGGGAAGCGCGTCACGGAGTTGAATCGTTGCCCGCGTGATGATGGCAAATCGTCCGAGTCCTGCGAGACTACAGAAGAAAAGTTCACTATTTTTTTGAGGAGAACAGGTGACGATCTCTCCCTTCCCGGTCACGACTTCAAGTTCTAAGCAGTTATCCCCCTGTGTCCCATATTGGAAGGAACTGATGCCGAGCCCCGCCACCGAAAGGGTTCCGCCAAGGGTGACGTCAAGATTATTGGTGAGGACTCTCGGGATAAGTCCCTGCGCGACAGTTTGGTTGACAAGATCGCGCCATTTCACCCCTGCTTGGCAGGTCGCCTGTTTCGCCGCCGGGTCGATGGCAAGGACGCGATCGAGGGATTTGAGATCGAGGAGGATGCCCCCTTCACTTAAACCCTGCCCGGTTTGGGTATGGGCGTTTCCCCGGATCCCAAGCGCCGTTTTTGTTTCCCGTACCCATCGGACAACGGTTGCCACATCTTCTGTCGTTTTGGGTTGGACCACACAGGTAGGAATTTTTACGATCATCCGCCCGAAATCGCTACTCGCCTCTTCAAGACTTTTCGGATCGGTCAGGATTTTTCCCTGGATCGCTTTTTGAAGCTCTTCAAAGGCCATGGGATAAAGATACCATACCCGCAAAATTTTTTCCAAGGAATTGTGGGTTGTGTGGTAAGATAAAGTTCAAATTTCTTTTTGCCGGGATAGCTCAGGTAGTAGAGCGCCAGACTGAAAATCTGGGCGTGGGGAGTGCAAGTCTCTCTCCCGGCACCAGTTGGCTTATAGCCTATCGTAGCGAGAAACGCCCTTGACATCTTTGATGTCAGGGGCGTCTTTATTTTATGGAGTCGTCCTGCAGTCAAGCGTGAATAGGGTGTGGAATAAGTTTCCTTGTAAAATATGGTTTTGAAAGAAACTTGAGGCTTTTAAGCCACAGGCGATAGGCGCGGTGGGACCAACTTTTTTCCACGAGGTATTGGGCGTCGTCGGGCTGGACAACGAGGCTCACTTCAATATTGGGAGCGACCCCGATCGGAATCTTGCGTTTCATGCACGCCTCATACATATGCCGCATCACAATGACCATCTCTTCATAAGAGGGAGAAGGAAATTTCTCCATATCTGCGCCGGTAAGAGGTCGGAAGATACAGACGGTGGGGAAGGCCCCTATAGAGGTAATGTAGTCGATCGCTTTGAGGGTATCCTCGAGTGGTTCAACCCCTGCGATGATTTCGCCCGAACAACTCCCCTTTCCCAATTTCTTCGTTGTGTATTCCAACGCCTTAAAAAAGGTTTCTTGTCCGATCTTCTCAAATTTCCCAGGACAAAACTTCTCAAAATAGGCGGGATTCTGGAATTCATAACAGAAGGAAAAATGGTCCGCTCCCAGATCTCGAAGCCAGTCATATTTCCAAAGCTCTGAAGTAGGGGTGGCCTGAACTCCAATCAAAAGCCCCACTTTTTCTTTTACCCCCTTCACAAAAGGGGCGATGAGGTCCAGTTCGCGTCCTTGGGTATGGTATCCGGTATTAAAGTGGACAAACGTGACCCCCGATTCCTTCTTGGCGGCCTCACACACCTCGACAATATCGTCAAGATCTTTCGTCCTCTCCTCGTTGATTCCTACATTTTTTCCAGTGGTGCAGAAACCGCAGTTCGTGGGGGCAGGTCTGCTATACCAGAAATGGCAGGTGTTGGAGAGATAAATGCCTAAATAGGTTCCCTGAAGGATGCCCACCCGGCTCATGAGCGTTCCCTTGCTTGTTTTTTGGGAATACCAACTCGGTTCCGGAGGAATTTTAACGGGATAGACAAATTCGGAAGGTTCGTGAAGAAGATGGAAAGAACCATTCGCTTTGGTTAAAAGGTAGGGGGAACTTTTCGCAAAAGACTCTTCCACCGGGACATTGACCCAGATATTTTTGAGGGGCCCTGGAAGGATGAGCTCAAGCCCACTCCCGAGCCCTGCCCGGGTGCGGTGAAGGGCGGGAAGCGCTTCAGGAGAGAGGGCAGGATCAATCTTCGCGCCTTTACAGAAAAGGTCAATTTCGAGTTCGCACGGATTGAGCCGTTTGTCAGAAGGCATGGGAGTTCCTTATATAGGCAAAGTGTACCTTAAGGGAAGGTCTTTTTTGTATGATTTTTGTCATAATTCTTGAAGAAGTCCCTCAAAAAGGGGACCACCTCCTTTTGAGGGGTAAAGGCGAGTGAATAGGAGGGTATCTTTGCGCAGACTTCAAGTGCCAAGGAAAGAAGAGTCGGACGTCCGTTGGGATCCCATGGGGGGATGTAGAGTTCCGGAAGAAATCTTTTAAGCGCCTCTTTGGGAGAAAGAGGGATCAGGCGGTTTTGTTTCCCATGGGAGAGGAAAAAGATTGCGGTAAGAGGGGCAGACTGTGAGGAGATGCTTTTGCAGGGACCGTGCCACGGTGTACCAAAGAGCCAAAAGGTTCTCCCATTTTTTCGAACAATGATTTGGTCGTCGTTGAGAACAACTGAATCTTTTTCTTCTTGACAAAGGGAAGCCAACGTACTTTTTCCTGCCCCAGAAGGCCCGACGAACAGAAACCCTTTTCTTCGGTCAATGACCCCACTGGCATGGGCAAAAATGCCGCCTTGTTTTATCAAAAGGTAATAGACAATTAAAAAAACGGCCCATATGAGAGAAGAAAGAATTGTCGTCTCTTTTTTTAAATAAAGAATTCCTTGGGTGCATTCTCGTTTGAGAAGGAGTGCCCAGGGGGAGAAGTCCAAGGGGGGATTAAGAAACATTTCAATCAAAAGCCCTTTCGGACCGCATGAAAACTGAAGAACCTTTCCCTTACCATAAAAGATCTTTCCTCTTTGGAATAGGGGAGGTTTCAAGGAAGTGCGAAGGATGCAGCAGGGGTCTTCGAAAGGGTAGTGATTTCGGAAAGGAAGGAGTCTCTCAGGGACTTCGCCCTCTTGAGGGAGTTGGAGGAGAATGGAACATCCCCCGATTTCTAAAGGAAATTCTTCCGGCATCCTACCCGCACGGCGAGGCCCCTTGTGGGGGGCACTCTGGAGAACATATTGTTTTTATCCCCACATAAAGAGTCACTTTTTGGAGTTCGGGCTTCTTATATTTTTTCTTCGTGTTCTTCTTGCATCTTTTTTCCATTTCCGTCCTCCTTTGTTTGAAACACAGGGGTATTCGGCCGAAGCCCAAACGCCCCGGCCAGTCGGTGTGCCCATTCGCACAAATAGGGGACGATCTCCCCACTTTTTCCCATCTCTAACTCTGAAAGTGCGGGGCAATGATTCGAGCAGAGGTGCCGGATATTACAACGGTCACAGGGGAGAGGATCCCTTTTTTGAGAAAGGACCCTTTTGGGGATCCATTCAAGCCATGCTTCTTTAAAATTCCCTGAGCGGAGATCATACGGCCACCTCCGCGAGAGCATACAAACAGTCAGTTTTCCGGTAGGATCGATGTTGAACGTTCTTTTCCCCGCCTCACAGGGATAGAGGGCTCTGGAGGTCGAGGCCGGGCAATCCAAACATCTTTTCCGATATTCTCTCATTCGTGTCGGCCTTTCTAAGTCGATGGCGAGGACCTGTTCGGGTGAGAGCCTAAATCTTAAAGGATCTTTTCTGCCATCGAGGCGAGGACTCAGGAAGGTGCCATAGGTGCCATATCGGAGGGGAGAGCCAAAGGTTTTTGCCAGTTTTTCCATCTCTTTTAATTCTTGATGATTGAGCGTCATCACGATGGCTTTTAATCTTAAAGGGATTTTCCGTTCAATAAGCCGCTCAATCCCTTCCATGCAACGCCTAAAGGAACCCCGAATCCCTGTCACCGCCTCGTAGGTCTGTGCGGTGGCACCATAGAGAGAGATCTGGACCAAAGTGGGAGGCCACTCCGCAAGAAAATCGCCCATCTCAGAATCAATGAGGGTCCCGTTTGTATAAAGTGTTATGAAAATCCCTTTTCTTTTGCAGTAACGATAGATCTCTTTAAAGTCGTGCCGCAGCAGGGGTTCTCCGCCTGTCAGAAGAAGGGAAAGAAGTCCACACTCCGCAGCCTCATCAATGACTCGGAAAATTTCCTCGGAGGAAAGTTCTTTATTCTTCGCCGCCTTGTCGGAAGCAGGAAGATTCACATAACAGTGCTGGCATCGGAGATTACAGCGGTGGGTCACCTCCAGGCTCCCCCAGAGAGGGAAACGCCCTTCTCGAATCCTTTGAAATTTTCCTTTTTCTGTCTCCATAGACTTTTTATTCTAAGAGATGCAAAGATAAAAGGATATGATTTCGGTCATTTTTAAGGTATAATTTAAATTCATGAAAAATGAACGTGAGCGGTTTTTGAGAACCGTCGTCCCCTTTGACACCCTCCCTCCTGAGGAGATGGGCCGGGTGGCGGAACTTTCCTTTGAAAAGGATTTCCAGAAGGGGGAGACGGTTTTCCTTGAAGGAACCGCCTCCCACACGGTCTGGATTGTGAAGAAAGGGAGGGTGCATCTTGAAAATTTCCATCCGGGCGGAAAGGTCTCCACGAACTGCGTCATGGCGGAGGGGGAGCTCTTCTGCTGTCTTCCTGCCCTGGACCGAAAAAGTTATCCTGCCACAGCGGTGGCCAAGACGGAAAGCAAGGTCGTCGGAATTCCCTCTCAACTCTTTTCAGAACTCATGGCCAAATATCCTTCCTTTTCCCAGCGGGCGCTTTCCTTTTTCTGCAGCCGCTTGCGGGAGGTAGAGGCAAGAGGAGGGTGTCAGACCTACGAGTCTGCGGAGAGGCGTGTGGTGAGCACGCTTCTTATGCTTGAAAAAAAATTTGGACGAGAAATTCCCCTCACAAGGGAAGAAATTGCAGAGCTCTCCGGTGTCACCGTAGAGACCGCAATCCGCATGACCTCCCTCCTTAAGAAGAAAAGATTGATTGCCTCGGAAGGAAAAAAATCCCTCAAGGTGGACACCGAAAAGCTTTCCGCCTACCTTAATTCCCTATAGTATGATTTGAATCATAGATAAATCTTCCCTCTTTCGGTAGATTTTTTATATGAAGGCATCTACCGAAAATGGGAAATGAGTTGCTCCAGTCCGAGCTTTTCCGTAACCTTTCAGAAGAAGAACACCTTCTCCTTCGCCAGGAAGGTTCCCTCTTGGAGTTTCAAAAGAAAGGGGTTCTCTTTAAGGAAAGAGAGCCTGCCGAGGCGGTCTGGTTCATCCTTTCAGGATGGGTCCGGTTGGTTCGGCAATCTCCCCAGGGTCGTCCTGTCACCATTTTCGTGATGACCCCTAAAGAGCCGATCTGTGGTGTTTCTGCCCTTGTCTTGGGGACCTACACTGCGACTGCCATTGCAGCAACAAAGGTAAAGGTGGTAAGAATTCCTCGCGACCTTTTTTTGAATCTTTTGGAAAAATATCCCTCTTTTTCCAAAAGGGTCATCGAAATCTGCTGTAAGCGGATCCAGGAAATGATTCTCTCCTATGCGACCGCTTATGACCGTGTGGATCGACGGATTGCGCATGTCCTTTTGCGGCTTTCGGATGATTTCGGAAATATCCTTCCTTTCACCCACAGAGAAATTTCGGAGATGGGGGGGACAGCCTTGGAAACCTCCATCCGGGTCTTGAGCAAGATGAAACGGAAAGGTTGGCTCACCGTGAAGCGAGGGGAGATTTCTATTTTAAAGCGGGCGGAACTTAAGAAAGTGGTAGGCCTGTGATGAGGATTGAACAAAAGAGACAGTTCTGGAGGCTGGCCTGGATCTGGTCTCTCTGCGTGGTCTTTATTTTCGTCTTCCTCGATTTCATGGAAACCCGCTATTTTCCGGACCTCGATAAGGAGACGATGCGCCTCTATCACCTCGTGCGGGGTGGCATCGGTGCAACACTCACCTCCGCCATCGCCGTCTGGCTTTTGTATCGCCAGATGAAACGGAGCCACCTTTACCAGCAGGCCTTCCGGCATTCCACCGATGCCATCGTCCTCACAGACCTTTCTGCAAGAATTATCGAAGTCAATCGTGCCTTTGCCGACCTTTTTGGATATAGCCGTCAGGAATTAATCGGGCGGAATACGAACCTTTTGAAGAGTCGCCAATCTACCCCTGAATTTTATCGGGAGATGTGGCGCTCGATTTATGCCAAGGGGGAATGGAAGGGGGAGATTGTGAATCAGGCTAAAAGCGGGGAGGAAATCCCCATTTGGCTTTCCATCACCCCCATCTTCGATGGGAGGAGGAAAATCGGCTATATGGGGGTTGAGATCGATTTGCGCTCGCGGAAGAAACTTGAGCAGGAACTCATCCGTTCCGAGCGGCTTGCTGCGATGGGGAAGATGTCGAGTCTCTTTGCCCATGAGATCAAAAATCCCCTGGGGTCCATTAGCCTTAATGTGGAACTCTTGGAAGAGGAGTTGGCGCCGGCCACCAATGGGTCTCAAAGGGAAACCAACGAGCTCCTCCACGCCATTATGGGGGAGGTGGAGCGGATGGCCCATATTACCGATGCCTATCTCCATTTTGCGCGTTTTCCAAAACCGGTTGTAAGACCCACTTCGGCCGAAGAGATCATCAACCACCTTTCACAGGTGATTCATGGAGAAGCGATGCGACGAGGGATTCGAGTCGAGAAAAAAGTGGAGAAGCGCCTTCCTCATCTTTCTTTAGATAGGGAACAAATTCACCAGGCCCTTTTGAATCTTGTCAAGAATTCATTCGAGGCGATGGAAAAGGGAGGCGTCCTCACCCTTGAAGCCGAGAGGGTGGGAGAGGTAGTCCGACTTGTCATTTCCGATACCGGATTGGGGATAACGGAAGAACAGCGCTCCCATATCTTCGAACCTTTTTTTAGCACCAAGACCTACGGGACTGGTTTGGGGCTCACCGCCACTCTCCAAATTATCCAGGAGCATGGAGGGGAGATTTCCTGTGAGAGTGCGTTGGGTCAGGGAAGCCGATTTTTGATCCGATTACCCCTCCAAAGAGAAAAATGGGTAAAGGGAGGCGAAGAGAATGTCAGGGAAAAAATATAGCATTCTGTTGGCCGAGGACGATCAGGAACTCCAAACCGCCCTGACCAAAACTTTGGAAAAGGCGGGGTATCTTGTGACCGGCGTCTCTAACGGTGAAGAGGCCGTGGAAGTGTTCAGAAAAAAGGTCTTTGACCTTGTGATTACCGACTTATCGATGCCGAAGAAGAAGGGTCTCGAGGTCTTGGCTGAGATCAAGAAGGGAAATTCCACACTCCCTGTGATTATCATCACGGCATTTGGAGATTGGGATACCTATCAGGAGGCAATGGAGAAAAATGTCTTTGAATATGTGAACAAACCTGTCAAGAAAGAAGAAATCCTGAAACTGGTGCAAACCGCCCTCTTCTACAAGGAGAAGGGAATACACCTTACGCCCAAGGATTTCAAATCATGATTAATATTTCCAAACTGTATTGCGGTCACTTAAGCGATTCAGACACGCTTCGATATGGAGAAGGGAAAGAGGCCCCTTCTTCCGCACAAGAGCGAAGACCTGTCGTTGTCTGGAATGTCACCAAAAGCTGTAACTTACGCTGCATTCATTGTTACACCGATTCCGAGGCAAAACGATATGCAGGGGAATTGACGACGGCGGAAGGGAGAAGACTCCTTGAGGATCTTTCCGATTTCAAGATCCCGGCGCTCCTTCTCTCTGGTGGGGAGCCCCTCACCCGGGGAGATCTTTTTGAACTCGCCTCGTACGCCAGAACAGTCGGCTTACGGTGCACCCTTTCGACGAATGGAACACTCATTACCGAAGAGGTGGCCTGGCAGATCAAAAAATCGGGATTCGTCTATGTTGGAATATCTCTAGATGGTATCGGTGTGACCAATGATCATTTCCGGGGAAGAGAAGGGGCTTTCCGGGCGGCGGTCCGTGGATTCCGAAGTTGTGTGACCGTTGGTCAAAAAGTGGGTCTTCGGATGACGCTCACACGCCACACCATCCGGGACCTCGACCGTATTTTTGATTTCATTGAGGAAGAGGGAATTCACCGCGCCTGCTTCTATCACCTTGTTTATTCCGGACGGGGAGGTGCTCTCTCAAACTGGGATTTAAGACCGGAGGAAAGTCGTCAGGCGATGGAAGTCATTTTGAAAAGGACAAAGGCCTTTTCGGAAAACGGTTTCCCTCGGGAGGTTCTCACCGTCGATAACCATGTCGATGGTGTTTACCTTTATCTCAAATTACTTCAAGAGGATTCTGAACGGGCGGAGAAGGTGAGAAAACTTCTCGAATGGAATGGCGGAGGGCTTTACAGTTCAGGCATTGGGATTGCCGATATTGATTTCCAGGGAAATGTCCATCCGGATCAATTCTGGATGCATTATACGCTTGGAAATATCCGAGAGCGGAAGTTTAGCGAAATCTGGCAGGATGACAGAGATCCCCTTTTGTATGGACTGCGGCACCGCGCCTATTTCCTCAAGGGGCGCTGCCGCTTCTGTAAGTTCCTCAGGATGTGTGGAGGATCCTTCCGAGCGAGAGCGGACCTCCTCTACAAGGATCCCTGGGCGTCGGATCCCGCCTGTTATCTGACGGATGAGGAAATCGGACTGGAGCCGAAAGAGAAGGTCCTTTTGGAAGAGCGGGGCGAGGCATGAGGAAGCTCCTTCTGAAAACGGCGGCAGGAAAATGAGTGCAGAGCATAGCATAACCCAGACGACCCATAAGACAGCACCGGTCCATCCCCTTGGATCCCGCGCCAGGATTCTCCTGACCAGCGTCTTCGGACCGTATGCGCAGGATGATGTCTATGGGGGCCGGGCCATCAATCCGATGGAGCTCTATCAGAATCAGGTGACGCGGGCGGAGGGGCCGTTCTCCTTGCGGATGTTCCATCGTTCGTGGGGCATCATGTTGATTCATGCCAATATCAGTGCCCCTTGTACCCTCTTGGATTTTCCGATGCTGGACCGCTTTATCCAGGAAATCCGAACACATTCGTATGACATCGTGGGCATCAGCTCAATCCTCACCAATATTGAAAAGGTCAAGAAGATGTGTAGTCTGGTACGGGAATATCTCCCTCATGCCACGATTGTGGTCGGGGGCCATGTCGCCAACATGCCCGGTTTAAGCCACTATATTGAGGTGGACCACATCGTCCGGGGTGAAGGGGTACGCTGGTTCCGAAAGTTTCTAGGTGAGGATGTCGGGCAGCCCATCCGGCATCCGCAGGTCTCCTCCGCCGTCGGAGCAACCCGGATGATGGGGATCGGTGTAAGGAATAAGGGAGGCGACACGGCCGCCACTTTGCTCCCCTCGGTCGGCTGTCCGGTGGGGTGCAATTTTTGTGCAACCTCCGCGATGTTTGGGGGAAAGGGCAAATTTATTGATTTTTACGAGACCGGGGATGAATTATTCAGCATCATGTGCGGTCTTGAGAAGACCATGGAGGTCCGATCATTTTTTGTGATGGATGAGAACTTCCTGCTCCACCGAAAGCGAGCCCTTCGGCTTCTGGAACTGATCGAGCAGTATGGCAAGTCATGGTCGCTGTACGTCTTTAGCTCGGGGAGGGTGCTTCAGTCTTACAGCATGGAGCAGTTGGTCCGTCTCGGGATCTCGTGGGTCTGGATGGGGCTTGAAGGCAAAAACAGCCGGTACGCAAAACTTTCCGGCATCGATACTTTTTCACTCGTCCGCACACTCCAGGCGCACGGGATCCGGGTTTTGGGTTCCAGCATCATCGGGCTTGATGAGCACACGCCTGAGAACATCCGCGACGCCATCGAGTATGCCGTCAGCCATGAGGCTGACTTTCATCAGTTTATGCTCTATACCCCCCTTCCCGGGACCCCCCTCTATGCCGAGCATCTGGCTGAGGGGACGCTGCGGGATCCGGCAACGTATCAGGAGGCGGATATGCACGGACAGTTCATGTTCAGACACCAGCATCCCCATATTAGGGAAGGGCAGGAGACACAATTTGTTCTGGATGCCTTCAAGCGGGATTTTGAAGTCAACGGACCGAGTGTGTTGCGCATCGCACGGACCACCCTAAAGGGGTGGAAACGGTATAGGGACCACCTGGATCAGCGGATCCGGGATCGATTTGCATGGGAGGCGCGGATCCTCGCGGGAGCATATCCTGCCGCACTCTGGGCCGCCCGAAGGTGGTTTCGCGACAGGAACCCGGAACTTGTAAAAAAGTTGACCGGTCTATTGGATGAGATCAAGCGCGAGATTGGGTTTAAGGCGCGACTCCTTGCGCCGTTGGGAGGGGCATTTGTCTTCTCAAGGCTCCGCAGAGAGGATAGGCGCCTGAAGAAAGGCAAGACCTACGAGCCGCCTACATTTTATGAAGTCAATCAACAGATGCTTCGCGTGATGCCGTGGCAAGGGTCCAGCGCCTCGCTCATCAAGTGGGTCACTCCGTCTGAGGCCTGGGTCTGAAAGGTAAAAAAGATGGTGGACCAACATTCTGAACTCCGTCTCGTCTTCTGGGAAACAACCGCGGCTTGCAACTTAGAGTGTAGCCATTGCCGAAGACTTGAGATCAGTCGAGAACTTTCAAAAGAGGATCTTACAACCGAAGAGGGGCTTTATCTCATCGATGAACTTTCTCGCATGGGGATCCTTACCCTTGTCTTTTCTGGGGGAGAACCTTTGATCCGGCCCGATCTTTTTAAATTGGCCCTTCATGCCCATGCCAAGGGACTCCGGACCGCCCTGGCCTCGAACGGCACGCTCATCGATGAGGAGATGGCACGAGAAATTTTATATTCAGGAGTTCAGCGCGTGGCCATTTCCCTTGACGGTGCGGATGCCAAAACTCATGACGGGTTTCGTCGACAAGAAGGCTCATTTCAAAAAGCGGTCAATGCCTTTCATATCTTAAGGCGCAAAGGGATGAGTCTTCAAATGAACTGTACCCTTGCTCGGCATAATATTTATCAAAAGGAAGAAATCTACGATCTCGCCCTTACACTCGGCATCGATGCCCTCCACATCTTTATGCTGGTTCCTGTCGGATGCGGCGCAAGCCTTTCAAGTCAGGTGATACTCTCTGCAGAGGAATACGAAGAAGTCTTAGGCTGGCTTTATGAAAAATCAAAAAGAGCCTGTCCCCATGTCCGAGCCACCTGTGCACCGCACTATTTCCGGGTGATCCATCAGCGAGCGAAGGCAGAGGGACGTAGACTTGATTTGAGAAAAAGTGGAATGTCTTCCATGACCAAAGGGTGTCTAGCCGGGACAGGGGTCGTTTTTATCTCTCATAAAGGAGAAATTTTTCCTTGCGGGTATCTCCCTCTTGTCTGCGGCAATGTCCGAGAAAAACCGTTTCGGGAAATTTGGTGCACATCGGCCATTTTGAATCAACTGAGGGTTCCTGAATTTCTTGAAGGAAAATGCGGCATTTGCGAATATAGAAATATCTGTCTCGGATGTCGTGCCCGGGCCTATTCCCAAGACGGAAATTATCTGGGGCCAGAGCCCCTTTGCCTGTATCAACCCAAAAGGGCATTTGCCGAATTTCAAACATAGAAAATGGATAAACAATTAATTGCACCTTATTACGAAGCGGATCATGACCGGCTGGATGGGTTGTTCCGGAATTTTCAATCCTCTAAACGGTCCGATTTTTCGAAGGCAAAGGAGTCCTTCCGTGAATTTAAGATCGGTCTTCAACGGCACATCATCTGGGAGGAAGAAATTCTTTTCCCTCTGTTTGAAGAAAAAGCAGGGATGAAAGGAATGGGCCCAACGGAAGTGATGCGGCAGGAACATCGGCAGATCAAAAATTTGCTCGAGGCG
The DNA here is from genome assembly GCA_016206785.1 of Candidatus Omnitrophota bacterium. GTDB lineage: Bacteria > Omnitrophota > Gorgyraeia > JACQQV01 > JACQQV01 > JACQQV01. The sequence goes on along the minus strand of JACQQV010000031.1, from coordinate 13,689 downwards.
ATTCATCATAAGGTCGCAAAGCAGGATCCAGGAAGTGATGCAGAGGAAACAGCGCTTCTTGAGGTCTTGGGCGCCCATAACCAAAAGGAGGAGAAGATCCTTTATCCGGCGATTGACCAGTTCTTGAGCGACCAAGACCGAGAGGTTGTCTTTCGGAGGATGAAGGGAGTCCGTGGGGAAGAACTTGGATCCTGTTGTGGCGGACATCAGGAAACCGGGAGTCCAAAAGAATGACGAATGCCTCGATATCGATTCCAAAAAGGGTAAGCCCATGGGTGATTTGGGGTTATTTTGTCATGGGGCTTCTCTCCGTGATCTTTTTTCGCATCATTCCCATTGCCAATTACGTCGATCCTCTTTTGGGGCGTCTCTCCTGGTATGGGGCTGTCATCTTTTCCATGATTTTTTTCGGGCGTCGCGGAAAAATTTCAAGACGACGGCTCCGCTTGGTTCGGGGACGCGAGCTTGTCGAGAAGATCGAAAATAGGAAATCATTAAGTGAAGAAGATTATGAAATCCTCAGTTACATCCTCTGGAGCAATCAAGCCTCGAAGGAATGGGCGAATTACCTTGCGATTTTTATCCTCTCTTTGCTGGCGCTGGTTGTGGCCATCCTCCTTGATCTGAGGGTTCTATGAAAAATCACCCCCTCATTATTCAGGGGGGAATGGGCGCGGGTGTCTCCCACTGGGTCCTCGCCAAAGCGGTTTCCTGCATGGGTCAATTGGGCGTCGTCTCCGGGACAGCCCTCGACACCATCTTTGTAAGACGCCTGCAGAACGGAGACCCGGGAGAACATCTCCGCCGGGCCCTCGCGCACTTTCCCGTTCAAGAGATCGCGCAAAAAATCTTGAAGAGTTATTTTATCCCCGGGGGAAAGGCTCAGTCGACCCCTTTCCGTCTGCTTCCCATGTACACCGCAACCCCGGGGATCACGCATCAGGCCGTAACCATCGTGGCGAATTTTGCAGAGGTTTTTCTCGCCAAAGAAGGGCATGGAGGAGCGGTGGGGGTTAATTATCTCGAGAAAATTCAGTTGCCTCTTTTGGCGTCGTTGTACGGAGCGATGCTGGGCGGCGTTGCTTATGTGCTCATGGGGGCCGGCATCCCGCGGGAAATCCCGGCTGTTCTTGATCGACTAGCACATCATCAGGAAGTCTCCATCACGTTGCATGTCGAAGGCGCATCCGCCATCGATGACTTTCAACTTCACTTTAATCCGAAACAGGTGATTCCCCACGAACTCCCTCCACTCCCGCGACCGTATTTTTTTCCGATTATCGCTTCGTCAACACTTGCAGCGGCACTCGCCAAGAAGGCGACCGGAAAGATCGATGGATTTGTGATTGAAGGACCGACCTCCGGAGGACACAATGCGCCGCCGCGAGGGCCGCTCCAACTGAGTGATAAAGGCGAACCGGTCTATGGCCCGAAGGATGAAGTGGATCTTGATGCGGTCAAGGCGTTGGGGCTCCCATTCTGGTTGGCCGGTTCTTACGGAAGTCCGGAACAGTTGAAACATGCCCTTCAATTAGGCGCTTCCGGAATCCAAGTCGGCACCGCCTTTGCCTATTGCCGGGAGTCGGGTCTTGCAGAGGAGATCAAATCTGCGCTCCTCCAGAAAGTGATGCGTGGCGAAGGGAAAGTGTTTACCGATCCGGTCGCTTCCCCGGCCGGTTTTCCGTTTAAGGTGGTACAATTGGAAAATTCAATCTCAGAACCAGAAGTGTATGCGGCAAGGCCCAGGGTATGTGATTTAGGATTTTTGCGGCATCCGTATAAGAAAAAAGACGGTTCCTTGGGGTATCGTTGCCCCGCGGAGTCGGTCGAACCGTATGTGAAAAAGGGGGGAAGCATTGAGGAAACATACGGTCGGAAATGTTTGTGCAATGGACTCCTTGCCACGATCGGTCTTTCTCAGCGCCAAAAGGACGGTTATCTTGAGCCGCCGATTGTCACTTCCGGGGATGACCTTCAAAAAATCGCCCGGTTCCTCAAGAAGAACGAAACCTCCTACAGCGCCGCCGACGTCCTTCAAACCCTTCTCCAAGGAAAAAAGGAAAACAGGAATGCGGGTGTTAGTGATTGAAGATGAGAAACGGGTCGCTAATTTCGCAAGGCGAAGTCTCGTCGAGGCTGGCTATGCGGTGGACTGTGTCTACGATGGGGAGGAGGGTTTGGACTTTGCTCAGGCCGCTAGTTATGATGTGATCATCCTTGATCTGATGCTGCCGAAACTCGACGGCCTTTCCCTCCTGAAAAACCTACGCAATCGCGGTCTGACGACTCCGGTTTTGGCACTTACAGCAAAAGGCACGATCCACGACCGCGTCACAGGACTGAACGCCGGCTGCGATGACTACCTCGTCAAACCCTTTGCGGTCGCAGAGCTCATCGCGCGGGTCCGGTCGCTGCTTCGCCGGGGAACCTCTCAGTTAACCAAACTCCAGATCGGTGATCTTATCCTTGACGCCGCAACCCATTGTGTGACCCGCGCAGGCAAACCGATCGATCTTACTCCAAAAGAGTTTGCGCTTTTAGAGTATCTCATACGCAATATGGGTCAGGTACTCACGAAGACCATGATCGAACAGCACGTCTGGAACTTTGACTTTGACAGCGGCACGAATCTTGTGGAGGTGCATATGAGCCACCTCCGTAACAAGATCGACCGAGGGTTTCATCCTCCGCTCATTCAGACATTGCGCAGCGTAGGGTATGTTCTGAACGAACAATCTGCGGTCCCAAGATGAAGATCAATCCCAAAAATATCCGCTTCCGGTTGATTGCCTGGTACATCTTTAGCTTGGGATGCGTCCATCTCATCCTGGCGACGGGTCTCTATCAGATAATCTCATCGAGACTCTATCATGAACTCGATGAGCGACTTTCGACCTACACGACCTGCCTTGTGGAGCTACTGCCTCAGCACAAACAGGTAGATCTTGCTGAGGTTATCGGAGAGATGGCGGAGCTGACGGCGTTAGGTTCCGACCTCTATGTCCGAGTGGTCGATCGACATGGCAAGCCGATCTACGAATCAACGGGTTTACCGACAGAGATCGTCACGAGACTTCGTTCGACCATCGGCACAACAGGGGATCGCCCCATAACGCTCCAGTTGCCTAACGACGAGCCCCGACGCATGATCATACGGCAGGTGTATGAAGATGGACAGCTTGCCTATGTGGGGCATGTGGCGATTCCACTCCGGAGGGTTCAGCAGGCCCTGACCCAAACATCTATTATCCTGATCGTGGTCGTTCCCTTCGTTATGATCCTTGCAAGTTTTGGGGCCTGGCGGTTGCTGAACCGGGCCTTGGCCCCCCTCCATAAGGTCATTCGGGCCGCCCAGGCCATTCAAGCAAAAGACTTCGACCAGCAGTTACACGTACCCAAGACCGGCGATGAGGTCCAGGCACTCGCCGAGACCTTTAACGAGATGATCCAACGACTCCATCACTCCTTCGAGCAGATGCGCCGATTTGTCTCAGATGCGTCCCATGAGTTGCGGACCCCGCTGGCGGTGCTCAAAGGGGAGGTCGAGCTCGAATTGAAACACCACCGCCTGCCGGACCGCTCCCAGGAGACCCTGGAGACGTGTGCCGGTGAGATCAGTCGGATGTCTCGCCTCGTTGAGACCCTCCTTTTTCTCTCTAACGCAGATGCAGAAAAGGTCGTGTTAGATTTCAAACAGGTCCATCTGAATCAGGTCATTGAAGAGATGGCGGGGGAGGCGCGGATCTTGGCTGAACCCAAGCATATTCAGGTTGAGCTTACCAACGGATCCGATACAGTCCTTCAAGCCGATGAGATGCGGCTGAAGCAGCTCCTCCTCAACCTGATCGACAATGCGGTGAAATATACGCCAGCAGGCGGCCGGATCGCCCTAAGCTCTCGCTCTGTGAATGGACAGGTCGAACTAAAGGTGGCTGACACCGGCGTCGGTATCGCAGCCAAAGATCTCCCACGGATCTTCGACCGCTTCTATCGCGCCGAGGAGTCTCGTAATCGCACAGACGGCGGCTACGGGCTGGGACTTGCGATCTGCAAGTGGATTGCCGAGGCCCACCACGGAACCCTTCGTGTTGAGAGCTCCCCGGGCAAAGGGAGTACCTTCCTCATTACCCTTCCCTTGGCTTAAGAAAATTTAAGCTATTCTTCAGCATTTCTTTATGGACAACCTCTAAACTGATTGCGTCTTTAGTCATAACGACGACAAGGAGGTGTCCATGAAATCTCAACGGATTCTTTTAGCGGCTTTCCTCAGTATCGGGGTGATCGCGTGTGGGGTGTTCTTCACATTCGTTGATGAGGCGCATGCACTTCCAACCTTTGCTAGGAAATACCGAACGAGTTGCACAACCTGCCACATTGGGTTCTTCAAACTTAATCCCTTCGGCGAATCTTTCAGGCAGAACGGCTACGTTATTCCTGGCGGGCAGAATGCGACACTTGTCAAAGAAGAACCGGTCTCGCTCGGGGCGGAGGCCTGGAAGCGCGTGTGGCCTGAAGCGGTCTGGCCGGGGGCAATCCCGTCCACTGTACCGGTTTCCTTCTATGCGCATCAGCGTCTCTTTATTGATGAGAATAAGGACCCGGCGGTTAACTTTAAGTTCCCGCATGAATTCAAAATGTTTATCGGTGGGACGCTTGGAGAAAACTACTCTTTTTGGGGCGAGCATAACCTGCAATCGAGCACCCTCAACCGGATTTTTTTCCGGTTCAACGACCTCTTCTCCGAGGAGCGGTGGGGAAAGTTTGGGGTGTTGCCAGAGGATGCATTCAATGTGCGGATCGGACGGCTTGACGTGGGAACCCTCTTGATACCGCTGAACGTCCGTCGGACGATCAACAAGGCTGCCCCGTATACGTATGAAGTGGGTTCTGCGGCGGCTACGAAGTGGGATTTTAGCGATCTTCAATCAGGTGTGGAAGCAAATGGCGTCATCCGTCATCGATTCTTGTATGCCGCAGGGGTCGTGAACGGTCTGACCACAGGGGGAACTCCCGCCGGGGTTGAGGATAATAACGACGCGAAAGATCTCTATTACCGTGTAGCCTACAAATATGGGGGGCTTTCCTTTGATGGACAGGATTGGGCCAGTGATGAGGAAGGCCTTCGTCAGACCAATAACTGGGTCGATAACGCTGTCACCGTCGGGCAGTTTGGCTACTGGGGAACCACCACGGTCTCCACGGCGCCTATGATTGAAAATCCTTTCTGGCGGGTCGGTGGCGATGTGCGCGTGAACTTTGGAAACCTTGACCTTTATGGTGCCGTTGTGGCAGGGCGGGATGACCGGCCCGACTCGACGAATCGGGAGATTGACACCTTGTCTTCGTTTGCCCAGGCGGATTATGTGATCTTCCCTTGGCTCCAGATCGCCTTGGGCTACGAGAATGTGACGTATGATAAGGCCTTCAAACGCGATACCGATGCGATTATCGCAAGCCTTTTTGCCTGGCCTGCGGCGAATATCAAGACGACCGTCGAAGGAAAGGTCTTCCCGGAGGATAGCGACGGCGCCTCGCAATTACTCTTTGACCTGACGTACGCGTTTTAAGACGCGCGCGACCAGGCGAAAGGGTGTCCATGAAAGCCAGAAATTTTTCTCAATGTCCCAGTGTTTCTTTTCATCATGAGGGATTTCCTCGGAGACGCTGGGACATTTTGTTTGGGCTATTCATGGGGGTGGTATGGGTGGGTCTACTGAGTTTTATCTCTGAAACAAGCCATGCCGACCAACTTCGCCTTGTGGAGCGTGAGGATGGAAATGAGGTCGAGATCCTCGGAGAGCGAGAGGATGCTTTTATTGTGAAGATTCCCAAAGGTGAGGTCAAGATGATCAAGCGGGAGGCACTGACTGAGATCAAACTTTGGAAAGAGAAAAAGATTCTTTGGGAGGATAAGGGGGATTACTTGGTGATCTCACTTCCAAAAGAAAGAATTATCCCTTCTCTATCGACAACTGTCGAATATTCACCGAGGACCATCGCAACGCCCAGCTTAGAAGAAGGTTTGGCTGCGACAGGCACAAAAGGTCGCACCTTATCAAGCAACGTTCTTACCGGTAGTGTCACGGGTCGTGTGTTTAAGAGCGGCCGTCCCCTGGCAGGCTGTCGGGTGAGACTTGTGGCCATCGAGGGACCAGGTTCTGAACTGACTCGGCTCCTGGGCGGGAAGTCAAAAGACCCACCTGGTCCGACGACGGTTGAAGCGACCACGGGAGAAGATGGGGTCTATCTTTTCGAGGAGGTTCCGATCGGTGACTATGACATCTCATGGCTTCCTCCAGATTCTACGCATTGGCTAGGGTGGCTCTCTGAGAAACCGGATGTGACGGTTCTTGCCGGGGAGCTCATCCAACGAGGCGATATCGAACTCTGAATTAAGGGTGTCCAAAGCCAGAAAAATTTAAATCCCCAAAGACCTACCTGTCTGGCAGGTGGACACCACCTTGGCGGAGGCGTTTCGCTCAAGCCTAGGAGTCTTTGGGGATTTTTTGATGAAATGATTCCATGCAGAGACTCCTTCGGTTTCTAGCGTCCGATGGTTTTGGACTCACCCTTTTGCTCCTCATTACTCTGATCCTCATGATCGCAGCTCTACTGAAGCCGGAGACGGCGTGGCAGTATATCTATATAAGCCCTTTCTTTTTCCTTCTCTGGGTGTTTTTATCTATCTCTCTCTTATGCGCCCTTTTTTTTAGATTCCGATTTAGGTTTAAATCCCTGGGGTCCATCCTGACCCATGCTTGTGTTGTACTGATCCTCATCGGAGGAGCGGTCAGTGCATTTTTCGGTGAGCGGGGTTTCATAGAGCTTGAAGAAGGCCAATCTTCCGATCTCTTCTACGACGATGCAGATCGAACCCATGCCCTTCCCTTCGAAATCGCGCTTAAGGATTTTTCCATCGACTATTATCCGGGTCAGCCCTATATCAAAGAATTTCGAAGCACCGTTGAGCTTCGGGAAGGAAATCAACTCCTCCGCACCGGCAAGATAGAGGTAAATGGTCCCCTGAAGGAGAAAGGGTATCTTCTTTATCAGTCCGGATATGATGAGGAAAATCCAAGAAAGACACTCCTCGAGGTGGTCCGGGATCCCGGCGTCCCCATTGTCTATACCGGATTTGTCTTATTGATTCTGGGACTTTCTTTTGTCTTCTTTGTCAAACCGAACTTAAGGAATCATGCCGGATGATCTTTATCTCATGAACGTCTCCTTGAATTTTGCACTCTTGGAATATCTCGTCGGTGCAGTTCTGTATGCAGTCAGTGCTTCCTGGAAGAAGAATCTCTTTCTCTTTGCCCGATGCTTCCTTTTTCTGGGTTTTCTCTCCCACACAGTCTCAATGGGTTTCCGCTGGATTCGGGCGGGTCACGCACCCTTAACCAATACCCATGAATCGATGGTCTTCTTAGCCTGGTCTATTGTCTTACTCTATCTTGTTTTTGAGAGGGTCTACCGTCTACGGGAACTCGGCCTGTGGATTTCCCTCTTCGCCCTTTCGGTTCTGGCCTACGCAACCTCCTTCGACAAAACGATTCATCCGATCATGCCGGCCCTCCAGAGTAACTGGCTTGTGTTTCATGTCATGTTCTGCATGCTCGGGTACGGCTCCTTTGCAATCGCCTTTATCACGAGCCTGGGCACCCTTTTCCTCCAGCGAACGAAGCGCAAAGGCAACCTCCTCCAACAACTCGATTTTTTAAGTTACAAGGCGATTGTCTTTGGGTTTTTCTTCCTCGCCCTTGGGATTATCACGGGTGCGGTCTGGGGCAACCGCTCCTGGGGAAGATACTGGGGCTGGGATTCGAAGGAGACGTGGGCTTTGATTACATGGTTTATCTACGGACTTTATCTGCATCTTCGTGCCACAAGGAAGTGGAGAGCGGTGAGCCTTGCCTGGGTGTCCGTCATCGGATTTCTCTCAGTTGTCTTTACCTATCTTGGTGTGAACTATCTACTTTCCGGTCTTCACAGCTATGCGTAAAAAAGAATGTCTCGCTTTTTTCTTCGTTGCCTTGTTGGGAGTTCCTCTCGCAAGCTCGGCTGCAACCATTACAGGGACGGTCACCTGGAAAGGGCCGCAAGATCATCGGGATGTGGTTGTCTATCTTGAGGGGGTGAAAGGCGCATTTCCGCCATCTGAGGAACCTCATGGGATGGACCAGCGGGGGAAAGTTTTTATTCCCCATGTCCTGCCACTTCTTAAAGGGGAGAAGGTTCAATTCATAAATAGCGATCTTCTTCTCCACAATGTGCATGTTTATTTCGGACGGGAGTCTTTGTTCAATTTAGCGATTCCAAAGTCATCCACACCGCGCATAAGAACGTTTGACCGGGCAGGGGAACACGTTGTCTTATGTGATGTCCATCCGGAGATGGAGGCATGGATCATTGTGCTTGAGAATCCTTATTTTGCCGTAACGGATGAGAATGGAAATTTCAAGATTGAAAATGTGCCGGAAGGGACATATACCCTTAAGACCTGGCATAAAAAACTGAAATCCCAATCTAAAGAGGTAACTGTTGGAGGAACAGAAGTATTAGAAGTTCATTTGACTCTCTCTCCCTCATCGTGAGGTTCACCTGACCCCACCCCAAGATTAAAGCCGCTTGCCTAATGAATTTCATTACTTTGGATTTTCTTCAAAATTATGATATAGATCATATATCCTCTGATGTATGTCGCGTATCATAAAAGTAGATCAGCGGGCATATTTTTTTAGAGAAGGGGATCTTAGCGAGGGGTAAACGCATTTAAGGAGACCAAACATGTTCAGCAACTTTTCTAAGAAAACCATTTTTTTTACCACCTTCTTTTTCTTAACCGTGGGTGCTTTGCCCCTTTTACCTCTCGGGGCGGATGAGGGACCCTCGCCAGGAGACTGGGAGAAACGACTCAAGGCGCTTGAGGGACGCGTCAAAGATCTTGAAGCGGAAAATACAGAACTCAAGCGGCAAATGGGGCTTATCAAACTCAAAGAAGCCGCAGGAGTTCCCGCCGCCCCTGCAGCTCCGGCCGGTCTCGAAGATCGTGTGGCCAAAGTAGAAAAGGCCCTTCCAAGTGCGATTCAAGTGGGTCATGGAACCATGAAGGTGGGGGGGCTTTTCCAGGGTTGGTATGTGTATGATCAGGATGCCAATGACCGGTTTCGGATCCGACGGTCCGAGATTAGTCTAAAAGGTAAAATCGCAGAGAAAGAACCGATTGACTACACGATCATGGTCGATCCTTCACAGGTAACCGAATCTTCTTCTGCCACCGCTCGCAAAAGTATCCTTCAGGATGCCTTCTTTACCTTAGGATACATTCCCCATCACACCCTTGACATCGGTCAGTACAAAGTCGGGATTGGCGAAGAAGGAACCCGCTCCTCGACAAAGATCGACACGATCGAGCGGGCATTTATTTCAAGGACCTTTGGCGATCAGAGAGACATCGGAGTTCGACTCAATGGCAAGTGGTCTTATCTCGACTACAATGTCGGAGTCTTCAACGGAAGCGGTCAGAACCAGGCCGATGCCAACGATCAGAAAGATGTTGCCGGTCGGGTGGTAGTGAGGCCTCTAAAGGATTGGGAACTCTTTAAGGGTTTTGAAGTGGGAGCTTCTGGTTATCACCGACCTACCCATGGAACAACGCTTGCCAAGAAGCGTCTTGGCTATGAGGCGAGATATGAGTATAAAGATTTTTCCCTTAAAGGAGAGTATATGACCGGCCAGGGAACAGCCGCCCACACCGATGCAGAAAATAGAACCTTGGCAAATGGTTACTATGGACAAATTGGGTATTATTTCCTTCCAAAACTTCAGGGGGTTCTTAAATACGAAGGATATGACCCTAATGAAGAAGCCTCTGATGATAAAGTGGAAGAGACAACCGTAGGCCTAAACTATTTCATCGACAAATATTATGCGAAGGTGCAACTTAACTATATCCACAAGAATGAAGAAACAGAAGATGAAGTATCCAATGACCAGGTGATTGGGGCATTACAGGTTGCCTTTTGATCAAGGAGGCCACGATGCCGATGGAGACGCAAGAAACACTTGAACAACTTGTTGAACGAATCCTTGGCCGGAGGACATTTCTAAAACTCACCGGGCTCGGGATTTTTACTGTCGCCGCGGCAAATCTCTCTGCCACACTTGAAGCAGCCAAGCCAAAGCTTACGGTCAAACGTCGCTACGGGATGGCAATTGATCTTTTGCGCTGCGTGAACTGTAAGGCTTGTACCGTCGCCTGTAAGTTGGAAAACAAAACACCTCCCGGTGTGGTTTACAATCCTGTCATTGAGGAAGAGTTCGGGGAGTATCCGTACGTCCAGCGGCGCTGGTTTCCGAAACCCTGCTTTCACTGCGAAAATCCTTCTTGCGTCAAAGTCTGTCCGGTCAAAGCCACTTACAAACGCAAGGAAGATGGCATTGTGATTGTCGATTATGAGCGATGTATCGGATGTCGCTACTGCATCACCGCCTGTCCTTATGGAGCGCGCTACTTTGATTTCGGGGAAAACTATCCTGCCCAAGAGACAGCGTATGGCCAAATCCCTTCGCCAGAGTTTCATGGAGAATATGAATTACGCCAGAAGGGGAAAAGCCCTGTAGGAAATGTCCGTAAGTGTACCTTTTGCCTTCACCTTCAGGATGCTAAGGGAAAATATACAAGGCCACCGGCATGCGCCGAGACCTGCATGGGGAAAGCAATTCACTTTGGTGATTTTGTTGACGGAAAATGTATTGCCCATGGATGCGATTTGAACGAACTCATCACAAGGCGTCGATGGATACGTTTGAAGGAGGAGTTGGGCAATGAACCAAACGTCTATTACCTACTCTGAGTCTCATCGTAAACTCGCATGGCTTGAGCCCACCTTTGTTGTTGCCTGCTTGGTGACACTCCTTCCAGGGGTGTGGGCCATCGCGGTGCGATTCACGGAGGGTTTGCAGGCTACCGCATTGGGATCTATGGTACCGTGGGGGTTGTGGGTTGCATTTTACATTTACTATATCGGACTTTCGGCAGGAAGTTTTTTGATTTCGACGCTGGTGACTGTTTTTGGGGTGAAGCGCTTTGAACCGATGGCCCGCCTAGCGGTTTGGCAGGCATTGGTGGCACTCCTCATTGGAATCTTTTTCATCTTTATGGACCTGGGGCATCCTGAGAGGTTTTGGCATGTTTTTCGCTATCCTCAGTGGAATTCGGTTCTGGCTTGGGAAATTCAAATCTACAATTTCTATATTGTTCTTTTACTTGCCGAACTATATCTCTTGATGCGACCTGATTTGGTGGTGCTCGGTCAAAAGAAAAGTGGACTCCCCCGACTCTTCTACCATTTTGCCACGCTCGGATATAGCGATCTCTCAACCTCTTCGCTCCTTCGAGACCGAAAATGGATAAAGGCCTTAGGGATCCTCGGTATCCCGATTGCCGTCGGAGTTCATGGGGGAACCGGAGCGATTTTTGCGGTCGTGAAGGCGCATCCCTACTGGTATTCGCCCCTTTTTCCGATTGTGTTCATTGTTTCTGCCTTGGCGTCAGGTGGAGCGCTCCTTTTGTTTCTTCAGGTCTACTTTTGCTTAAAAGGCCATTGCTCTGTCGAGGATAAACAGATGCTTGTTTCCCTCGCCAGACTTGTTGCAGGATTTCTCATTCTCGATTTGTCGTTACTCTTCATTGAATTCCTCGTTGGGTTCTATGGGGAAGTGCCCGAGCATATGGCGACCTATGCGACGATCGCCCGGGGGCCATTCTGGTGGGTCTTCTGGATTGTTCAGTTGTTGTTGGGCGCCGTTGTGCCACTCTCCCTTATCTTTCATCAAAAAACCAAGAACTCTTGCCTATGGTTAGGCTTTGCGGGTCTTTTGGTCTTCCTTGGAATCTTTGGGGTTCGGCTTAACATTATTATTCCTCCCTTAACGCAGGAACCGCTTCCCGGCTATATCGGTGCGTATCATTCTTGGCGGATTTCAAGTTTCTATTTCCCAAATCTGATTGAATGGCTCACGAGTCTCGGTACAGTCGCACTTGGGTGTCTTTTATTTTATATCGGTCTAAAGGTCTTGCCGATTGAGACCAAGGAGGCCGAAGGTGGAACTTAATCGTCGAGACTTCTTGAAGCTGGGGGGCATCGCAACCGCCGGATTGTTGGGGAATGGGGCGCTCCGGCCGATCACTGCGTTAGCCAAACAGGAGCTTTCACGAGGGCCCTATGACGGTGGTAGCTGGGTTCCCTCCTGCTGTCATATGTGCGGGGGGACGACCGGGATCCTGTGTCAGGTCGTCGACGGGCGGCTTGTGCGGATCAAGCCGAACACCCACAATCCCGTCGGATTCACGAATATTTCGGACGATTTCTTTGCGAATGCCCAGAAGGAAGGGGCGGTCATCTGCCCGAAGGGAAATGCCGGAATCATGGCCCTTTATGATCCGGATCGTGTGAAACGGCCCCTCCGACGGACAAATCCGGGAAAAGGAATCGGCGTAGATCCGAAATGGAGAGAAATTTCCTGGGAAGAGGCCTATACAGAAATTACCTCACGCCTTAAAGCGCTCCGGGATGCGGGGGAGGCGCACAAACTTCTCTGGTTTTCTGAAGATCACTGCTTTACACATATTCAGGATGACTTTTGCAAGCTCTTTGGAACGCCCAATTACTCCATGCACTCGTCCAATTGTGATAGTGGACGCAAAGCCTCTTTTAAAATCCTTATGGGAGACGAACGACCTCTCATCGACGCGCTCAACTCGAAATATATGCTGATCTTCGGATGGAATCCGCTTTCGGCCACGAAGTGGGCGCACCTCCCCCGGATTATCACCCGCGGCATTGAAAGAGGGGCAAAACTCGTCATTGTAGATCCCCATCTTTCCTATACTGCTTCGAAGGCTCAGGAGTGGATTCCTCTTCGACCCGGCACGGACGGGGCACTCGCACTTGCGATGGCCCATGTGATTCTGCGCGACACTCTTCACGATCAGGCGTTTATCGATGAGTGGACTGTTGGATTCCAGGAATTCAGGGAATATGTCAAAGATAAGACGCCTCAATGGGCTGAAAAGATCACAACAGTTCCTGCCAAGACGATCGAGCGGGTCTCCCATGAATTTGCTACCACAAAGCCAGCTCTTGTAGATGTTTGGTCCGGCACCCACCACACCAACGGCGTTTATGCCGGCTGGGCGATCGGGGCGTTGGCAGTGTTGACCGGAAATGTCGAAAAACCTGGGACCCTTGTTTTACCGGAGAAAAAGGGAAATAAACATATCGAGGTAGAGGCACCAAAAATCCCGCAGCCCCGGTTTGATGAAGGGAAGGAACGGTTTCCCTATTTCCACAAGTCAGGCGTTTATCCGGAAATCATGAACCGGCTTGCCAAAAGGGAAGGCCCCTATCAGCCGAAGATTGCCATGGTCGTCTTTCAGAATCTTCTTATGGAAGTTGTGGGGACTAAGACCGTGGAAGAAGCGCTCAAAAAACTTGAGTTCATCGTTGGTGTCGACACCATGATGAGCGAGACCGCGGAGTTTGCCGATATCCTTATCCCCGGAACAACCTACCTTGAGCGCTACGACCTGAACAATCACTGGGTCACCTGGCCGGTCTTGGGACTCCGCCAGCCGGCCGTTAAACCTCTTTTTGGACAGCCCACCGAATATGAATTCGTCTGTGAACT
>JACQQV010000032.1 GCA_016206785.1 Candidatus Omnitrophota bacterium | reverse complement strand
TGGGTCCGGTCATAGACCATCCGTCCGACAATTGCAAAGAAAAGTCCTGTCATAATTCCATGGGAAAACATCTGAAGGACCGCTCCACTGACTCCGACAGGGTCCATACTGGCAAGCCCCAGGAGGACAAACCCCATATGGCTTACACTCGAGTAGCCGATCACAAATTTGAAGTCCCGTTGCACCATCGCGATCATCGATCCGTAAACGATATTGACCGTCGCGAGCATCGCGATCCAGGGAAGCCAGAAGGCAGCCCCTTCCGGAAGAAGCACCATGGCCACCCGGAAGCAGCCGTAGGCACCCAGTTTCATTAAAACTCCCGCATGGAGCATGCTCACAGAAGTGGGTGCGGCCACATGACCGACCGGACTCCAGGTGTGGAGTGGCCAAAGACCCCCCAAAACACCGAACCCGATAAAGATGAGTGGGAAAACGATCTTTTGGAACGGCATGGGGAAATCGACCTCGGAGAGCTTCGTCAGATCAAAACTCTGGATCCCCGATTCAAAATAGAGGGCGAGCATGCCGATGAAGATAAGGGCACTTCCGACCAAAAGATAGAGTGTCAGTTTCATCGCCCCGTATTCTTTTCGCGTCGACCCCCAAACCCCGATCAGAAGGTACATCGGGAGGACCGCCAACTCATAAAAGATGAAAAGGAGAAAGAGGTTCAGCGATACAAAGACGCCGAAGACGCCCGCGACGAGTGTCAGAAAAAGAATGAAGAATTCTTTCGGACGGTCCTCGATATTCCAGGCGATTAACACACCCGTAAAGAAGATGAATCCGGTAAGAAGGATAAGGGGGAGACTGATGCCATCCACCCCGACGTGAAAATCAATTCCAAATTCGGGAATCCACGACCTTTTCAGAACAAACTGCATTCCTCCGAGGGAAAGGTCGTACCGCACATAGGTCGCTAAGGTCAGGGACAGACAGATGAATCCGGCAAGGGCCGCGGTCCTTCGGATCGCGTGATGGTCCTCTTTTTTCAAGAAAAGAAGGACCAGTGCACCCGCGAGAGAGACCCAAAAAGTGGAGGTCAGGAGGTTCATGAGAAGATCTCCAGAAGATGGAGGACCGACCGATTGGTCAGTTCAAGGAGAGGCGAAGGATAGATACCGACGAGGAACATGAAGAAGACGAGGGGTATCGTGACAGCAAGTTCGCGTTGCGTCATATCAGAAAGATGGGGGTGCGAAGAACCGATGGGGCCATGAAAGAGTCGCTGAATCATGGTTAAGAGATAGACCGCTGTGATGAGAAGTCCTCCTGTGGCGAAGAGGGTTAAGCCTGTCCTAAGGGGAAAAGAGCCCCGGAAGATCAGAAATTCGCTGATGAAGCCGTTTAACCCCGGAAGTCCCAGCGATGAAAAAGTAGAAATCCCCATGAACCCTGCGAAGAGGGGCATGATTTTTCGCAAGCCCCCAAATTTTGAGAGATCCCGGGTATGGGCGCGGTCGTACAGAACGCCGACCATAAAAAAGAGGGCCGCGGCGCTGATGCCATGGTTAAACATTTGAAGAAGAACCCCATTGAGGGCCGAGGCCTTCGCTTCCACTTCTCCCTGTGCAGCGATCGCAAAGATGCCGAGCATGCAGTATCCCATATGGTTTACAGAAGAATAGGCAATCATCCGTTTAAGGTCGGTCTGCGCCATCGCTGCAAAGGCGCCGAAGAGGATGCTGGCAAGGGCAAAAAGTCCAAGGAGGGGGGCGAACCTCTGAAGGACTTCCGGAAAGATCGGAAGCACAATCCTTAGAAATCCATAGACACCCATCTTCAGAAGAATTCCTGCAAGCACCATGCTTCCCGCTGTCGGGGCCTCGGTATGGGCATCCGGCAGCCAGGTATGAAAGGGCCAGATCGGGACCTTGATCGCAAACGCAAGAGAAACCGCAAAGAAGACGATCGTCATGACGGTATCGGGAGAAAGAGTAAACCCCACCCGCTGGGTTAAAAAAACGAGTTGTGTCTGAAGAAGACCCGACTGACTGAGTTCCGCCAGTTCTGTAAAATTAAACGTCCCGGAGGCCAGATAAAGAAGTTGGAAAGCAAGAAGCATCGCCACGCTTCCAGAAAGGGTGTACACAAAAAACTTGAATGCGGCATAATGGCGATTTTCCGATCCCCAGACCTTGATCAGGAAAAACATAGGAATGAGGCCAACTTCCCAGAAGAGGAAGAAGTGGAAAAAGTTAAGCGCCATAAAGACACCGAGCATCCCTGTTTCCAGGAGGAGGAAAAGGAAAAGATAAGTTTTAAGATTTTTTTCGATCGAAAAAGAGGTGAGGATCGCCAGCGGGGTAAGGAACGTTGTGAGGAAGATCATGGTAAGACTTAAGCCGTCTACCGCTAGGAAATAATCGACGCCAATCGCCCGAATCCACGGGAATTTCTCGACGTATTGAAGGACGTTCGTGGAGCGATCGAATTGCAAGAGCAGGGCAAATGAGAGACAAAGAGGCACGAGACTTAAACAGAGAGCGCTACCGCGCAAAAGTCCCTTTTTCTCGGAGGGGAGGAGGAGAAAAAGAAATCCCCCAAGCAGGGGAAAGAGATTGATCGTACTTAACATGGGAAACGGCATTCTTTCTCCTTACAGAAGACGGAACAGAAGATAACTTACCATCGCACCGATCGATGCGTAGAGGAGATAATCTTGCGCGCGACCGGTCTGGAGACGGCCCAGTTTTCCTCCTCCCCCTCGAATACCAGCACAGGCCTTGTCAAACCCGCCGTTGATAAAGAAGTTGTCGATCCACTGATTGAATCGAGAAAGAGTGAGTGAGGCGAACCCTGTGAGATGAAGGAACCCATCGATCAAGACTTGATCCACCGTCTTGAAAAGGGAGGCGAGGGAGGATATAGCCCTGACGAAGGTGTTCTGGTACAGTTCATCCATATAATATTTTTTCTCAAGGAGTCTAAAAAAGCCTTTAAGCGCAGGTATCAGCGGATCTTCTATAAACGCCCGTCGCCCGTAAATAAGATAGGCCGTGAGAATCCCAGAGAGCGCTACAGTCGTCGAGACAATCATGACAAGATAAGAAGGAGCAACCCCCTCACGATCGGCGGCGATGAAATGATGAAAAGGATTATGGAAAAGAAACGGCGTTCCCACAAATCCGGAGACAAGGGCAAGCACCGCCAGAATTCGGAGAGGCCAGAGCATCGTGGGCGGACTTTCATGGGGATGGCCGTGAAGACGCCCCTTTCCCAAAAAGACCATAAAGATCTGCCGGAACATGTAAAAAGCGGTTAAAAATGCGGTCAAGGTTCCGATACCGTAAAGCGTCCGGTTTTTCGTAAAGGCTTCGGTGAGGATCTCATCTTTACTGAAGAATCCGGAAAAGGGGAAGATGCCTGCTAGCGCAAGAGTTCCCGTAAGATACGTCCAGAAGGTAACTGGCATCTCTTTGCGCAGTCCCCCCATTTTCCGCATGTCCTGTTCCCCATGACAGCCATGGATGACACTTCCGGATCCTAAGAAAAGGAGCGCCTTGAAGAAGGCATGGGTCATCAGGTGGAATGTCCCCGCCACAAGACCCCCGAGCCCAAGTCCCATCATCATGTACCCTAATTGACTGATGGTTGAATAGGCGAGGACCCGTTTGATGTCGAACTGGGCGATCGCGATCGTGGCTGCAAAAAGGGCGGTAAAGCCGCCGGTCCAACTGATGACCGTCATCGCCCCTGTCCCGTCGAGCAAGGGAAACATCCGGGCAACGAGGAAGACCCCTGCTGCAACCATCGTCGCTGCGTGGATGAGAGCCGAAACCGGCGTCGGACCTTCCATCGCATCCGGAAGCCAGACATGGAGCGGAAACTGCGCCGATTTCCCCATCGCCCCCATGAAAAGGAGGACCCCGAGAAGGGTGGTGAGAAGGATGCCACCGAAGAAAG
The DNA here is from genome assembly GCA_016206785.1 of Candidatus Omnitrophota bacterium. Lineage (GTDB taxonomy): Bacteria > Omnitrophota > Gorgyraeia > JACQQV01 > JACQQV01 > JACQQV01. The sequence goes on along the minus strand of JACQQV010000032.1, from coordinate 5,198 downwards.
GAACTGTGACAGCATGTGTTTTGAGAAGATGGAGCATTTCTGGAGAAAATAGGCTCGGATGCCCCTCTCCATAAAGAAGGAGACTTCCTGTTTTTTGATAAAGAAGGAGGAGCCCGATAAAGAAACCGATATCCCCAATCCGGGTGACAATAAAGGCTTTTTTCGCCGCCTCCGCGGCCTCCGGTTTTTCATACCAGAATCCGATGAGTAGGTACGAACAGAGCCCGACCAATTCCCAGCACATGAAAAGGATGAGCAGGTGATTGGAAATGACAAGGCTGAGCATGCTTGCTGCAAAGAGGGAGAGAAAACAGAAGAATCGGACACTGTTTGGATCTTCATGCATGTATCCCAGAGAGTAGATGAAGACGAGAAGGCTTACAAGAGTGACAACGAGGAGCATCATGAGGGTTAAGGGATCAACGATGAAGCTGATGACTTCTGGAGTCCCTCCGGATGTAAACCATGGAAAATGGAGAAGGACTCTGAGTGTCCCATGTCCCTCTTCGTGACCCCTCAGATAGACGAGGAAAAGAAGGATCGAGAAGATAAAGGATAAGGCGATCGCAAGGATCGCAAGAGAGGAAGCCGCTTTCCGGCGGTTATTTTTAAAAATGGCGATGAGTGCCGCCGCAAAAAGCGGGAAAAGTGGAATCCAAAAGCAGTGATTGAGCAAACCTTCCATCGGCTATCCTTTTAATTTTTCAATCCGATCCACTTCAATCGTTTTCACCATTCTAAAAATGGCAATGACAAGAGCGAGCCCCACGGCCACCTCGGCGGCCGCGATCGTGATGCCGAAAAGGGCAAAAAGTTGGCCCGTGAGCCGGTTAGCCGGTAAGAATCGAGAAAAAGCGATGAGATTCAAGTTGGCGGCGTTCATCATAATCTCAATCCCCATGAGAACGATCACCGCATTTTTCCTCGCCAGAACGCCGTAGAGCCCTATCGCAAAGAGGACTGCGGATACTGTTAGAAAATGTGAAAGGGGTATCATGTTCGTCGCCTGTCGCCTGTCGCTTGTTGCTTGTTCTTCTTTGTCTCCATAGCGACCACAATGGCACCGATCATCGCACCCGTTAAAAGGATCGAAATCACCTCAAACGGAAGAACATAGGTGGTGACAAGTGTGTGACCTATTTCATTCGTAGTGACCCGCCCTTCCGGCAAGAAGGAAGGAAGGGTTTGATGCTGGATCGCTCGCACCAGAACCGTGATGACAACGAGGCTTATGCCGAGGGCCCACCATCGATTCTGTCCCAGCCCTTTCAGTGTTGTCTCACCGATGACGTTTTGGGTCAGCATGATGGCAAAAAGAACGAGGGTCGCCACAGCCCCTACATAAATGAGAATCTGAACGGCTGCGATGAATTCCGCCTGAAGGAGGATGTAGAACCCCGCGATGCCGGCGAAAAAGAGGATGAGGGAAAGGGCGCAGTGAACAAGATTTTTAAGGAGAACCGCTCCCAAGGCGCCGAGCAGCGTGAGTGTTGCTAAGAGGTAAAAAAAGAGTTCCATTATTCCGCGAACCGATAGGTTCTTCTTTCCAATCGGGTTCCTGTCGGATTGAGCCTCGAGAGTCCGATGAAGGAGAGAAGAAGAATCCATGTTGCAAAAATAAACGAAAGGGGGAAAGGCGTATGATACCAGATCCCCGCCGCCAAGATGTTTGAGAGCCCCATCGGGAAAAGAAACTTCCAGGCGTAACTCATGAGTTGATCCACCCGGAAGCGGGGGAACGTTCCACGGAGCCAGATCATGGTAAAGACAAGACAAAAGGTTTTAAGACCGAACCAGAGCCACGAAGGAAGGAGTGGCCCCTGCCATCCTCCCAGAAAAAGGGTGGCCGCCATCGCCGAGTAGGCAAAGGCTCCTAAAAATTCCGCCATATAGAAGAGGGCGAATTTCATTCCAGAATATTCGGTATGGAATCCGGCGACAATTTCGGATTCCCCCTCGGGAATATCGAAGGGGGTGCGGTTCACTTCCGAGACACTGCAGATGAAAAAGAGCATAAACCCTACAAATCCCCATGGCGTAAAGACAAACCACCGAAGGCCACCCCATCCCGACTGGGCCTCTACAATCTTCTCCGTCGAAAGGCTTCCCACGATCATAACGACCGTGACCACCGAAAGGACGAGGGGGACTTCGTAAGAGATCATCTGAGCAAAAGCCCGCATCGCTCCGAGGAGAGAAAATTTGTTCCGGGAGGCCCATCCCCCCATGAAAATCGCAAGTGTGCCGATGGAAGAGACGGCGATAAAGAAGAGAAGCCCGATGTCAAGATTTACTGCTGTCATGTTCCTTCCGAAGGGAAGGACCGAGAAAAGGAGAAGGCTCGGGACCACGACCGCCACAGGGGCGAGGAAATGGGTGACCCGGTCCGCCCCAAGAGGGATGACATCTTCTTTCGTGAGCATCTTGATCCCATCCGCGATTGGCTGAAGGAGCCCGTAAATTCCCACACGATTCGGCCCGAAGCGGTTCTGCATCCGCCCGATGACCTTTCGTTCAAGCCAGGTGAGATACATCATGGTGAGAGGGGCAAAAATGGCGATGGCGGTGATGCTCACGAGGATTGAAAGGAATGGGAGTAAGGGAGCGGGAAGAAAAGATTCTGCAAATTGGAGGATAATTTTTTTAAGAAGGACAAAGAGTTGGTCAAGTCTTTCCATCACGCTGTCGTTCCAGGTTGCGTCTTCTTTTTGGCCTCTTCCTTGGCCTTGAGTTTCGCATCGATCTGTGTCGCATCCGTCGGCCGGATCTGATGAAGATAAGAATTCGGCTTAAGAAGTTTTTCTTGATGATAGTTCAACGATTCCATCCGGTCGTACGCGGAGAGTTCGAATTGGTGATCCATGAAGATGGCGTCAAAGGGACAGACCTCTTCACAGATTCCGCACGACATACAGACGGAGAGATCGATGTCAAACACCTTGGGTTTCTGAAGACCCCGGCCCTGTTCATCGCGATCCCGGACGATCGTGATGCATTTGGGAGGGCATTCCTTCGCGCAGATATCGCAAGCGACGCAACGGGGGGCCTCAGGTTTCTCGTCGTAGACAAGAATCGGAAAGTTCCGGAACCGTTCGACATCCTCCCTTCTTTCTTCCGGATACTGGACGGTCACAATGCTCCCCTTTTTCGTGTAACTCTCCACGAATTGTTTGAGGGTGACCGACATCCCTTTGAGAATCCCTAAGCCGTAACTCATCGATCGACCTCTCCCAACACGATATCGACGCTCCCCAGAATGATAATGGCATCGGCCACCTTGCAACCCAAACACATATCTTCGAGGATGGTGAGGTTGATGAAACTGGGGGGTCGCACGTGATACCGGTAGGGGTTTGGAGTCCCATCACTCACAAGATAAAATCCGAGTTCCCCCTTTGGAGACTCGATGCGTCCATAGGCATCTCCCTTCGGAGGTCTGAATGTACGCGGTGACTTGGCACCGGTTGCACCCTGTTTGGAGATGAATTCTCCCGGCGGAATTTCCTTCATCGCCTGTTCAAGAATTTTGATGCTCTCCCTCATCTCAAGGATGCGGACATAATAACGGTCGTAAACATCTCCGACGCTGCCGAGGGGGACGCGGAATTTAAAGCGGGGATAGATAGAATACCCATCGACCTTCCGGATGTCGTAATCGACTCCTGAGGCGCGGAGAAGGGGACCCGTGGCGCTCGCATCCACTGCAAGGTGCTTCGGAAGGATTCCCACATGCTGACAGCGGCTCATGAGGATCTCATTTTCCGTGAGGAGTTTTTCAAATTCATCCAGAAAGCGGGGGTAATTCTCGACGATTTCTTTCAATTTTTCCATAAATCCGGGGTGAAGATCCGCCTTGACTCCACCAAACCGCATGTAATTACACATCATCCTCGCCCCGGACGTCGCTTCGAAAAGATCGAGAATCTTTTCCCGTTCCCGGAAGGCGTAAAGGGTTGGGGTAAAGAAAGCACCGAGGTCATTCAGTAGAAATCCAACGAGAAGGGTGTGGTTCACGAGCCGTGTCAACTCCGCCATGATGACCCGGATATACTGGGCCCGTTCAGGAACTTCGATCCCGGCCAGTTTCTCGACGGCAATGGCATACGCAAGGTTATTCGTCATGGAGCAGATGTAATCGAGCCGGTCGGTAAACGGCATGCTGGCGAGGTAACTTGCGCCCTCCGCAATCTTTTCGTGGTTTCGATGGAGGTATCCCATCGCCGGTTTGAGTCTCACCACGGTTTCCCCGTCGAGAGTCACATTCATCCGGAAAACGCCGTGTGTCGAGGGGTGTTGCGGCCCGATATTGACTTCCAGCATTTGTGTGTCTAACGTCGTTTCAGGTTTATCCATTTCAGTTCGCGAAATGACCAATAACCAAATAACAAACACCAAATAAATTCCAATTAACCAATAACCAATTCACCAAACTCGCTCTCTTTGTTTGGTTATTGGTGTTTGGATCATTGGTTATTGTTTGGAAAACTTGTAATTTGGTTATTGGAATTTTCATTTGTCTAATATATCTTGATCCTCCGGCACATAATCCTTTCGAAGGGGATAGTGCGCGAATCCGTCCCACATGAGGATCCGCCGCAAATCCGGGTGCCCTTCAAAAATAATTCCGATCATGTCATACGCCTCCCGCTCTTGATACTCTGCACCCCGATACGTGGGGGTGAGGGAAGGGATCTTGGCATCTTCTTTCGTCGCGCGGACCTTAAGGACAATCGGCCCATGCTTCTTTTCCATCGAATAAAGGTGATAGACACATTCCAGATACTCTTTATAATCGACCCCTGTCACACAGGAGACATAATCCATTTTGTACGATTCATTTTCTTTGAGGAAACGGGCCACAGCGATGAGATCTTTGCGATCGACGAGAAACGCATCCCGTTCCAGTTGAAGTTTCACCGCTGGAATTTTTTGTTCAAGGTCTTTTTGAATCTGCTCAGTAGATTCCATTTAACTTTCAAGTCCTAAATGACAAATGTCAAAGCACAAAATCCAAAATAAATCCAAAGTCCAAATCACAAAACCTTGTTTGGATTTTGTCATTTGTCATTACCTTCTATATTTCCTTTCAACGGATCAAAGACCTCCGGATTATATTTCGGTACAAGCCCATTCGGCCCGAATTCCGGGACAGGATATTCCCGTTTTTTTCCCTCTTTGTACCATTCCATCTGCCAGAG
>JACQQV010000030.1 GCA_016206785.1 Candidatus Omnitrophota bacterium | reverse complement strand
CATTCCAGATACTCTTTATAATCGACCCCTGTCACACAGGAGACATAATCCATTTTGTACGATTCATTTTCTTTGAGGAAACGGGCCACAGCGATGAGATCTTTGCGATCGACGAGAAACGCATCCCGCTCAAGAGTGAGTTTGACGCCCGTGGTCTGCTCGATATTTTTTTGGGTCGTTTCAAGAGATTTCATCTAAATTCCAATCACCAAGTCCCAATGACCAAACAAGCACCAATCACCAAATCCCAATAACCAAACAGAGGTTTGGGTATTGGTGATTGATAATTGGAATTTATTTGGTGTTTGGAATTTGATCAATTGGTTATTACCCCTCGATGTTTCCCTTTAACGGATCAAAGACCTCCGGATTATATTTCGGTACAAGCCCATTCGGCCCGAATTCCGGGACAGGATATTCCCGTTTTTTTCCCTCTTTGTACCATTCCATCTGCCAGAGTTTCTGCTCCGTCATTTTCTTCTGAAGATTCATGATCCCTTCCAGGAGCGCCTCGGGACGGGGGGGACAGCCGGGGATATGGACGTCGACCGGAAGGTAGCGGTCGATCCCCTGGAGAACGTTGTACCCTTCCCGGAAAGGACCTCCCGAGATGGAACAGGCCCCCATCGTGATGAGATACTTCGGTTCCGCCATCTGGTTATAAAGACGAACCACTTGAGGTGTCATCTTCTTCGTGACGGTCCCGGCGACGATCATGAGGTCTGCCTGACGGGGGGAAGCACGGAAGAGTTCCGCCCCGAAACGGGCGATGTCGTAACGGGCGCAGGCGGTTGCAATCATCTCGATCGCACAGCAGGCGAGCCCAAACTGAAGCGGCCAGATGGAAGAGCTCCGCCCCCAGTTATAGAGTTGTTCAAGGTTTGTGACGAAGATCCCCTGTTTTTGAAGTTCGCTTTTCAGGCCCTCGTCAACAGACATTGGAACCTCCGGCGTCGGGGTCCTGCCGCTCGATCTCCCCATCCGTCCTCGCTTTCGCTCCGGGCGGATGGGGATGCCCCTTCTCGCGTCACCCCTCCGCCAACACTTTCTAAATCCACTCCAACACTCCTTTTTTCCAGGCGTAGGCCCAGCCCAAGGCCAAGATTCCGAGAAAAACAATCATTTCGACAAAGGCGAAAAGCCCAAGTTTATTAAAGGCGACCGCCCAGGGATAAACAAAGATCGTTTCAATATCAAAGATCACGAAAAGGAGGGCAAAGAGGTAATACTGGACCCGAAACTGCACCCAGGTTTCGCCCTTTGTTTCCATACCGCATTCATACGTCGCATTTTTAATCGGGGAGGGCTTTTTGGGTGTGACAAAATGGGCGAGGACGATCGGCAGGAGGGGAAAGAGAATCGCGACAGCCGTAAAGATTGCGATGAACAGATAGTTGTAACTATAGTTATCACTCATGGTTATTTAGTCTATCATCTTACCTTATTTTATCGGGAAAGTCAACTTGAAGGAGGCAGACTATCGGGGCATGAGGGGAATCTGTAGATAGACCAAGAGGGTTGCCAAGACCAGCGTTAAAATGACGATCATGGTGCCGGGGATCACCCACTCCATAAATCCGAAACGGCCTTCTTTGCGACGTTCGATGAGCCCTGCAGCAACGATATTGGCGGTGCTTCCGATAATAGTCATGTTGCCCCCAAAAGCGCATCCAAAAAGCATTCCCCACCAAAGGGGAACCGTATGAAGACCGAGTGCTTTAAGATCCGCAAGGATCGGCGCAAAAACCGCAACCGCAAGGACATTGTCCAGAAAGGCACTTAAGAGTCCCGATGACCAGATGACACCGGAAAGAAGAAACGTATAGTTTCCATGGGCCACTTCCGCCAGCCGTTCCGCAACAACCTGGGTGACTCCCGTATATTTCAAGGTTCCCACCTTTGCAAAAAGGGCGAGGAAGAAGGTGAGCGTCCACCAATCGACCCTTTTCTCGGCAAGTTCCCGCGCCTGGACCCCGCTTAAAATGAGGGCGATCCCCGCTGCAGCGAGGGGAATTCCCAGAAGGAGCGTATTTTTTTCAAGGTGAATCCATTCTTCAAGTTGGTGGTGGAAGACAAGGAGAAGGATCGTTCCGAGAAAGAGCGACCAGCAGAGTCTGAGATTCTTTTTCGAGATCGACTCCAGTTGCACCGGGCTTTTCTCTTCTTTTTTCATTTCATGTTGAAGGGCTTTGATGCTTTTCCGGAAGAAGAAGAGACAAAAGAAAATCGCCGCCGCAAGGGAAACTAATGCAATCGGAGCCGCCCACCTCAAGAAATCCATAAAGGTAAAACCGCCGCGGAGGGCGATCAAGACCCCGATCGGATTACCGACGACCGTGGCACTCGAACCGATATTCGTGCAGAAGACGAGCATCAGAATAAAAGGCTTCGGATCAAGCCGGTAGCGTCGCGTCAGATGCAGCGTGGTTGAACACATGAAAAGAATAGAAGTGACCTCATCGACGAGGGCGGCAGAAATAAAAGAGGTGATCAGCATCACCACCGTCAGTTTCGTGGCATCTTTTCCGACGAGTGTCATGAGCCTTTCGATCACATACTCAAAGAATTTACGTTCCTCCAGAAATCCGACCACGATCATCATCCCAATCAGAAAGAGCACCACATCCAAACTTGCGAATTCGATAAGGTGCGGAACATCCAGGAGGCCGAAGAGCATGAGAATCGTAAGACCGATGAGGCCGAAGGAGAGGCGGAGTTCCCAAAAGAAAAGGGTGGAGCAGACGATCCCGAGGAAAACGGTCGTCGCGACCAATTGTTTGAAGTTAAGCCCGAGAAGCGAGGCAAGATAACTGAGAAAAATTGTGAGCAGGACGCAATAAATCGCTTTTCGGGTCATCGGTTCCTCTCTTTAGGTGTACTTTTCAAAGGTGATTCTCTCCTTCGGGAAACCCATCGCAAGGCATGTGGCTTGGACGTCCTCAACCATTTTTGGAAGCCCGCAGATATATACGTCTAATCCGTTCGGATCGGTGATAAATTTTTTGATCTTTTCCTGAACGTATCCTACCTCACCCGTCCAGTTCTTGGGACGGGAAATGGTCTGAGTATAGTGGAAATTCGGTCTTTGAGCGGCGAGCTTTTTCCATTCCGACTCATAGAGGATATCGGTTTCATACCGGATGCCAAAAAATAGCCAAATCTCTTTTCCTTCCGCTTTTCCAGATTCAAGAAGATCGTGGATTTGGCTTCGGAAAGGGGCGATGCCGGTACCGGTCGCTACAAAAAGAACCCCTCTTTCGATCGGTTCCCGAACGAGAAATTTTCCGTAAGGACCATCCATCGGAACCGCCTCGTCCCCTTTGAGATCACACAAGTAATTCGACATAAATCCCCCTTCGACCCGGTTTAAACAGAGTTCAATCGCTCCTTTCAAGGAAGGGGGAGAGGCGATCGAGTAGGGACGTCTTTCAAGTTTTGGTCCATTCATCGCGTGAACCATGACAAACTGACCCGCTTTGAAAGCGAAGGGGAGAGGATCTTTCAAGCGGAAAAGGAAATGTTTGGTTCCCTTGCAGAGTTCATAGGAGGACTCAAGCGTTGTCTGAAAAATCGGCGTGGGCATAGGCAATTTTTTTGCTTTTTACGATAGTACCATAAGGAAAATGAAAGGACAAGGAGATTCCACTTTTACTAAAAAGTTCTATTTATAACTACATAATTTTAAATAAGTTATGTCAGAAACATCGAAAGTTTCTACCTTGACAACTCCCTATCCATAAGGTATACTTAAAGTGTCGAGCTTCAGTAAGTTACTCGATAAAAGCACAGCTGGTGTAAACCAGCGTCGCCCGCCTGCCTCGAGTCGTCGAGGTAGTCGGACCTGTCTGCTGAGAGGCGGGCAGGCAAAGCCATGGACCCGCCACAGAGCGTTGGCGGGCCGCCAGGTTGCCGAAGGTGACAGCGTTATGCTGAGGCTCTTTTTTTATGCAGTAATTAAACGGATTGATAAAGTGTTCTTTTTATCAAAATGACATAATTCTCCTTTCTGATCAAGTGCCTTAAAAGGATACGTGAGAATGAGACGGCTAAGTCTATTGGTCCTGGTGTCGTTTCTAACCCTGGCTCTCACGGGCGAAGGGAGGGGGGCTCCTTCTTCTAAAAAGAATCCTCCCCCTCAATCCTCCCCAGCCGAAGAAGTCCCCTATGTCCCAGGAAAGATCCTCGTCCAATTTAAAAGCGAAGTTGCTGAAGGTATCGCCACAGGGAACTTCTCTCTGAATAGTCTTACCTCTCAACATCGGGTTCGAAAGATAAAGCCCCTCTTTAAAACCCACCACGAGGGCATCTATAAAGACAGACAAACTTCCCTCGACTTCTATAACGGGATGAAGGATAAATTTCCCGAAAGATCCAAAAGGATCTCCCAAGAAACCTCCCCCTCTCCTTTGCAGGATTACTTCATCTTTGAGCTTGAGGAGGGGGTTGATGTCAAACGGGTCGTTTCAGAATTTCGAAACGATCCCTCCGTCCTCGGGGCATGGCCCGATTATATTGCAACGGAAGAGTTTGTTCCGAATGACCCTTATTACTCCAGCATCGGTAGCTGGGGGCAGAGTTACGACGATATGTGGGCCGTAAAAAGGATGGACCCAGAACCTGCCTGGGATCTTGCTCAAGGAAACGGTGTTGTCGTCGCGGTTGTGGATTCAGGGCTCGATTATGACCATGAGGATATCAAGGATGGTACGACCAATAACGTCTGGACCAATCCGGGTGAGACCCCGGGCGACAGCATTGATAACGATAATAACGGCTACGTCGATGACATTCGAGGCTTTGATTTTGCGAATAGCGATCCGGATCCGATGGATGATCGGGGTCACGGGACCCATGTTTCAGGGACGATCGCTGCGATAGGGAATAATGCCAAAGGGATCATCGGCGTCGCCTATAAAAGCAAGATCATGCCGCTTAAGGCACTGGATCAGAATGGGAGTGGCTCAACGAGCGGTCTGGCAGAGGCGCTCTATTATGCAGCCAATAAGGGTGCCGATGTCATCAACAATAGTTGGGGGTATAGCACGAAGCTTCCTAACAATCCCCCGATCGAAGAGGCGATACGCTATGCGCATTCCCTCGGGTGCGTTGTCGTCTTCGCAGCAGGGAATACCCCTGCGGACGATGTGATGTATTACTCTCCTAAAAATATGCCTGAGGTCATCACTGTCGCCTCGTCGGATTATAATGATAAAAAATCGGATTTTTCTAAGTTCGGCAGTAGGATCGATGTGATTGCCCCGGGAGGAGGCCCCACCGATAATCCAGAGAGCGTGTTCGAATCACGCAGAAACATCCTTTCCCTAAAGACGGGTTCCCCTGGCGCACCCATTGACAATAGATTGGCTGTGGGTGCTGGTCAAAAGTACTATCGGAATAGTGGAACCTCCATGGCCGCCCCTCATGTTTCAGGTCTTGCCGCCCTTCTCCTCTCTTATCGTCCTACCTTAACCAATGAAGAAGTAAGACATCTCATCCGCTCCACCGCAGATGACCTCACAACTCCTTGTGCAGCAGGAGACACCAGTTGCACCGGCACTAACCTTGTCGGTTTTGATCTCTATACCGGGTATGGAAGGATCAATGCCAAAAAGGCTTTGCAGTCCCCCACAGGGGCAACAGCCGTTGCAACGATTACCTCCCCAAGGTATCAGAATGTTGGGAAGACCTTTGACATCAAAGGGACAGCCACTGCGAATCCGTTTGTCTCTTCTACCCTTCTGTACGCCAGGGGTATCCATCCTCCTCTCGGTGATCCCTCCTGGAATGCTCTGGCCACGTTGACCGCACCCGTTCCTGCAGGAACTTTGTATGCAAACTTTGATACCTCCGCCTTAGAAAAGGGAGATTATACCTTATCCCTCCTGGCCACGGGTGTTGGAGTGACTGCCCGGGATAATATCCTTTTCAACATTCCTTGGCCTTTTAAGAGTTACGGCCAAGTCAGATCTTCATCCGCCGTTGCCGATCTGGAGGGAGATGGCACTTTGGAAGTCCTCATCGGTTCAGACGATGGGAAACTCTACTGCTTAAATGCGGATGGCGGAGAAAGGTGGTCCTACCCGACAGGGGGTGCCGTCGAGTCCTCCCCGGCCATTGCAGACCTTGACGGGAACGGCACATTAGAGATCCTCTTCGGTTCAAAAGATTACGGATTTTACTGCTTAAATGCGGATGGTTCCCTACGCTGGTCCTACTTGACGGGTAGTCAAATCACTTCCTCCCCGGCCATTGCAGACCTTGACGGGAACGGCACATTAGAGATCCTCTTCGGCTCCTATGACAATAAACTCTACTGCTTAAATGCGGATGGTTCCCTACGCTGGTCCTACTTGACGGGTAGTCAAATCACTTCCTCCCCGGCCATTGCAGACCTTGACGGGAACGGCACATTAGAGATCCTCT
>JACQQV010000003.1 GCA_016206785.1 Candidatus Omnitrophota bacterium | reverse complement strand
ATCCGGTTCATACCCTTTCGGCGTCGCTACGGAAAGATCGGCCCCGACGAGAGAAGCCCCCTGAAGGAGCGAATGAAGCACATTGTTCCCATCGCCGATATAGGCGATTTTAACTCCTCTCAGTCGCCCGTGGAGTGATCGAACCGTGTAAAGGTCCGCAAGCGCCTGACAGGGATGCTCTGCATCGCTCAGTCCATTAATGACCGGCACCGCTGCGCGATGCGCAAGCGTCTCCACATCCTTATGAGAAAAGGTCCTCGCAACAATCCCGTCGACATATCGTGAAAGGACTTGAGCGATATCTGAGACCGTCTCCCGGACGCCGAGTTGGATATCTTCCGGACCCAAATAGATCGCCTGACCGCCGAGTTGAAACATCCCGACTTCAAAAGAGACCCGCGTCCGCATCGACGGTTTTTGAAAAATGAGTGCAAGAGACTTCCCCTTGAGCGGTTTGTCGATAGAATTTTTAAGCGCATCCGCCTTCCGGAAGATCGCCTCGATCTGGCCGCCGTTCAATGTGCTGAGGGAAACAAGATCCTTCTTCATCCTCATGCTTTCAACACCTCTTCGATCACCCGAAGTGCTTGATCCATCTCTTTCTTCGTCGCATTCAAGGGGGGCATGATTCGAATCACCTTCTCCTGCGTACAATTGAGAAGGAGGCCTCGTTGGGCACACTTCTCGACGAACGTCCCTCCTTCCCGTTTCAGTTCCATCCCAACCATGAGCCCTTTTCCTCGAATTTCCTGAATGACCGGAAACCGTTTCTTGAATCCTTCAAGCGCTTCAAAAAGGTACGCTCCCAGTTGGGTCGCATGGGGAAGGAGTTTCTCTTTTTGAATCGTCTCAAAGACCGCAAGGCTCGCCCGACAGACGAGGGGGCTTCCCCCGAAGGTGGCGGCATGCATTCCCGGTTTTAAGATATCGGCAAACGGTTTTCGGACCACCATTGCCCCGATCGGGAGTCCTCCTCCCAAACTTTTGGCAAGCGTCATGACATCTGGGACGACACCATAATGTTCGAAACAGAAAAGTTTTCCTGTCCGACCCATACCGGTTTGCACCTCGTCGAAGACAAGGAGGATCTTTTTCTCATCGCAGAGTTTCCGAAGACCCCGTACAAATTCGGGGGTCGCAACATGAATTCCCCCTTCTCCCTGAATGAGTTCCGAGAAAATGGCGACCGTCTCTTTCCGCATAGCCCGTTCCACAGCGCCGAGATCATTGAAAGGGACCTCCCGGAATCCTTGTGGCAGTGGTCCAAATCCTTCTTTATATTTTGCCTGACCGGTGAGCGTTGTCGTCGCAAGCGTCCTCCCATGAAAGGATCCTTCCATCGAAAGGAACTCATACCGATCAGGGTGCCCATAGGCCCGGGCCAGTTTCATCGCTGCCTCATTCGCCTCTGCGCCACTGTTCGAAAAAAAGACTTTTCCATCAAAGGAGAGTTCCACAATCCGCTTCGCCAACTGAATCTGGAGGAGGTGATAATAGTTGTTCGAAACATGAAGAATCCGTTTCGCCTGGGTCTGCACCGCTCTCACCACACGGGGAGGACAATGTCCGAGACCGCTTACCCCCCACCCCGGGAAAAAGTCGAGGTAAGACTTCCCGTAGATATCCCAGACCTTTGATCCCTTTCCCTTCGTGAAAATAAAAGGGACCTTCCGGTAATTCGGCGTCAGATACTGATTGTATAATTCAATAACTTCAGAGGCTCTCATCGAACGATTTCCGTGCCGATCCCTTTGTCGGTAAAAATTTCAAGGAGGAGCGCCCGGGGGAGACTTCCGTTGATGATGTGAACCTTTTTCACCCCTCTGGAAATGGCATGCACCGCCGCCTTGATCTTTGGGATCATTCCTTCCTCGATGATCCTTCGAGAAATCAAACCGTCGACCTCGGAGAGTTTTACCGTCGGGATCCTACTTGTCGGGTCGTGCCGATTCCGAAGGATCCCGTTCACGTCGGTGAGGAAAACGAGTTTCTCTGCCCGAAGCGCTTCCGCAAGTTTGGTCGCCGCCTCATCCGCATTCACATTGTAGAGCTTCCCGTCCCCTCCCCGGGAAACTGGCGAGACGACAGGGACCGTTGAGTCTTCCAACAGTTTCTCAATCATCGCCTTCTCAACTTTTACGATCTCTCCCACAAACCCAAGTTCCTTTTTTGAAATCCGTTTCACGGAAAAAAGTCCTTGTTTTCCGGAGATCCCCTTGGCATGCCCTTTCAACTCTTCGCGGATCTCGCGAACCAATTGTTGATTGAGTTCATCCAAGGCCCCCTCGACGACCCGCGCCGTTTCTGCATCGGTCACCCTTCTCCCTTCGACAAAGTGGGCCACCTTTCCGGACGCCTTCAGCCTCTCGTTAATCTGGGGCCCTCCTCCATGAACAAGAATCGGAGAGATGCCGACGGAGGAGAGAAAAACAAGATCCTGGAGGATCGACCGTCTCCTTTTATCGCTCATCATCGCCTGACCGCCGTATTTGATGACAAAAGCCTTCCGACGAAAGACCCGGATATAGGGAAGGGCCTCGATCAAGATATCTGCTTTCTCGATAATCCGTCTCATGTTCGATAATGTGCGTTGATCCGCACATACTCCTCCGTAAGATCACACGTCCACATAGAGGCGTGCCCTCGCCCTGCCCCGAGATCGATCCGGATCTTCAAAGGATGTTGCTGAAAGAACCTTTTGAAGCGGTGGTTTCCTGACACCACCGGGGTTCCCTTTCGAAAAAGCCAAACCTCCCCCAACGCGACGGAAAGTTTCTCAGGAAGAAAAGAAACGCCGCTCGCCCCGACACTGGCCGCGATCCTTCCCCAGTTCGGATCCCGTCCGAAGAGGGCCGTCTTCACAAGGCTCGAATTGGCCACAAAACGACAAGCCTGCAGTGCTTCTTCATCGCTTTTCGCATGGGTGACGGTGATCTCTGCAACCTGCGTCGCCCCCTCACCGTCCGCCACAATCTTTTTCGAGAGTTTTTCCATCACGTGATGGAGCGCTTTTTCAAATTGTCTGAACGACTTCGTCGCCGCAGAAGCGATCCGCGGGTTGCCGGCAACACCGTTTGCGAAAAGGAGAACCGTGTCATTGGGGCTTGTATCGCCATCCACGGTAATCCGATTAAAGGTCGCTTCGCCCACTCTTCCTAAAAGAGACTGAAGGAGTTTCCGTTCTACCGCCACGTCGGTTGTGATAAAACAGAGCATCGTCGCCAGTCTTGGATAAATCATTCCGGATCCCTTGCAAACCGCCCCGAGGATTCCTTGGCTTCTTCCCATTTTAAACGCGACCGCCGCCTCCTTGATTTTTTTATCCGTCGTCATGATCGCCTCGGCAAACTCGAGATTTTTCTGTCGACTTAAGTCAGGGACGAGAAGCTGGATTTTCCGTTCAATCCGTCCCATGGGGAGATACACACCGATGGCACCGGTGGAGCAGACGGCGACCCGCCGCTCCGGAATCCGAAGCGCTAAAGCCGTCAAGCGCGTCATCCGCCTTGCATCGAGAAGCCCCCTTGGACCTGTGCAACAGTTCGCGTTGCCGCTATTCACGACGACCGCCTGCAGGCGACCTCCCCTCAAATGTTCCTGAGTCACCAGAAGGGGTGCACCCTTTAGTCTACTTTTGGTAAAAAGGGCGGCCGCGGCGGCAGGAACTTCCGAATAGAGAAGACCTAAATCCCGTGCCCATCGTTTAATGCCGGAGCGTAGCCCACTGCAGAGAAACCCCTTCGGTGCCGTGACCCCTCCCTTGATCCATTCCATTTTTTAAAGAAGCCCCTTTGTCTCGGTAAAACCGGCGAGAAGATTCATATTTTGAACCGCCTGTCCCGACGCCCCTTTCATCAAATTATCGAGGGCTGAGAGGACCACTGCGACGTTTCTTTCCTCATCGACCTTCACCGCAACGTCGCAGAAATTAGTATAGAGAACGTTTTTCACCTCCGGGAAAACCCCTTCAGGGAGAACCCGCACAAAGGACTCGTTCCTGTAAAACTCGGAATAGACTCTGACCAACTCCCCCGTCGTCATCTTCTCTGAAAGAGGAAAATAAAGTGTTGAAAGAATCCCCCGGTTGATGGGAACAAGATGAGGGGTGAAAACGACCTGCATCTTTTCCCCCAATGCATCCGCCAAAATCTCCTCCATTTCGGGCACATGTTGATGTTCCCCGACCCGGTAAGCCTTAAAACTCTCATTCACATCTGCAAATTGGAAAGCCCCCGTACTACTCCGTCCTGCACCGGTCACGCCACTCTTGGCATCCGCCACAAAAAACGCCCCGCTCGTTTTCTTTCTCTTTAAAAAAGGGATAGCCGCCAGCAGGATGCTTGTCGGATAACACCCAGGATTTGCAACCAAGGCGCTCTTCTTAATTTTTTCCCGATAGAGTTCCGGAAGTCCGTAGACACTGTTTTTTAGAAGTCCGGGATGAAGGTGCTTTGTCTTGTAATACCGCTCATAGACAGAAGTATCCTTCAATCGAAAATCGGCGGAAAGATCGATTACTTTTTTCCCCTCCGCCAAAATTCTTGGAGCAACCCCCATCGAAACCGTATGCGGAAGGGCCAGAAAGACGACATCGCACCCTTTCGCCATCTCTTCCGGCGAATGGTTCTTGCAGACAAGATCAGTCTTCTTGGCAAACGCGGGGAGAAGTTCAGAGAGTTTCTGAGGCCTTTCTACCCGCGACTGCACACAGCAAACCTCAACGTCCGGGTGACCCAAAAGGAGCCGGAGAAGTTCCTCACCGGTATATCCCCGGACCCCCATGACTCCTACTTTTAACATCGCGCAATTCCTTATGTCTACCCCGTTAGAAGTGTTCACTTCTAACGGGGTCAACTTTAGTCTAAAATAAAAAACCTATTCTGTCAATGAATCCCCGTCGGGACGATCAGAATAGGTTTCCGTATTTACTTTTTACTTTGTACTTTTAACTTTTTATTTTATTCATCGGCCTATCGCTTCGTCCACTGGAACCGTTTACGGGCACCCTTCTGGCCATATTTTTTGCGTTCCTTCATCCGAGGGTCCCGCGTGAGGTATCCCCCACGACGGAGCACCTGACGAAGAGACGCATCGGCCTTGACGAGTGCTCGCGCGATGGCGTGGTGGACCGCACCGGCCTGTCCTGATAGGCCTCCTCCTTTAACTTTAACCACAATATGAAATTTATCCTGCAGATGGGTCGCTTCCAACGGCTGTTGCACAACGACCTGATGGGTCGGTTGCCTGAAATAGTCCTTGAGCGGTTTCCCATTTACCTCGATCTTTCCCTCACCCGGAAGAAGGTGGACCTGTGCCACCGATTCTTTCCGTCGCCCGGTTGCAAGAATCGAGGTTTTTTCTGTCAGTGTGTTCTGGGGTTGTTCTTCTGTGACCGTTTCCATCAGACCTCTTTTCCCCGATAGACTCTTAATTTTCCCAAAATCTTTCTTCCTAACGGCGTCTTGGGAAGCATCCCCCGGATGGCATGATGAACGACTTCTTCCGGTCGCCGTTTCAAAAGTTCTTCAAGGGTCATCTTTTTTAAACCGCCCGGATACCCAGAATAATGCGTATACATTTTTGTCTTCAGTTTTCTTCCTGTCACTTTAATTTTTTCTGCATTCACCACCACGACCCGATCCCCAAGATCCTGATGATAAGAAAAAGAGACTTTCCCCTTTCCCCGAAGAAGCTTGGCCACCTCCTGCGCCAGTCGGCCGAGGATCTTCCCCTCTGCATCCACGAGGTAATTTTTCCTGACAACCTGTGAAGCATGGACCTCGGTCAATTTCTTCATAAGAAGCCCCTTTAGAATAAAGT
>JACQQV010000029.1 GCA_016206785.1 Candidatus Omnitrophota bacterium | reverse complement strand
CTGTACTCCCTTCCCTAAATAGCGGTTCTTAACGCCGTCCCGCAGTTCAAGGGCCTCATGCTCCCCTTTGGAAGCGCCGCTCGGGACCGCAGCACGGCCCCACCCGCCGTTTGAGAGAAAAACTTCTACTTCTACAGTTGGATTCCCGCGGGAATCAAGAATCTCCCGCGCATGAATTTTTTGAATCATTCCACGATGTTTATACACAAAATATACCCTTAAATGTCAAATTCCAAAATTCAAATGACAAATGAAATCCAAAATTCAAAATCCAAAACAGCTGCTTTGAAATTTGTCATTTGTCATTAAAGAGACGATTTCCTAATGAGTCTCTCCGTCGCCATCTTAAGATGCACCAAATCCTTTCGGGAACGGGCCTCGAGATAGACGCGAAGAAGGGGTTCCGTTCCGGAAGGCCGCAGGAGTACCCAGCTTTCTTTCTCAAGATAGAACTTAAATCCATCCCTCCGCCCACATTTCAGAACCTTCACCTTTCCCAAGCGTCCCGGTGCGCCCTCCTCAAGTTGTCTCAAAAGATTGCGTTTGGAAGATTCCGCGAGCGCAAGATCGATCCGCGTTGAATAAAAAGGACCGTAGGTTTTGTCAAGGGCCTTTAACATCTCTCTCAGGCTTTTGCGACGGCAAGCGACCATCTCCGCCACCAAGAGGGTCGCAAGAATTCCGTCTTTCTCAGGAAGGTGATGCTGAATCGAAAATCCTGCAGACTCCTCAGCCCCCAAAAGACAATTTCCTTTTGAAAGAATCTCTCCGATATATTTAAAGCCAACCGGCGTCTCCACAACTTCCATCCCATGATGTTTTGCGATAAGGTCGACCCGATGGGTCGTGGCAAGGCTCCGGGCGACGTACGTCGCACGCGGACGGGTTTCGATGAGGTATTCCAAGACAAGGCTAATGACATCATTGGGTGGAATAAAATGACCTCCGCGATCGATGATCCCGAAACGGTCCGCATCGCCGTCGGTGGCAAGCCCCACATGGGCCCTCCGCTTTCTCACCTCCCGAATGAGCCCCGAAAGATTCTCACCGGCAGGATCGGGACGCCGACCGCCAAACGTTGGGTCGAGGGTGGTGCGCAAAAGATGAAGCCCTCCGGCATACGGCCTTAAGAAACGGTCCAGATACCCCCGGCTTGTACCGTTGAAACAATCGACCACAACCTGTAATCTTGCTTTTCGAAGTTCCTGGACATGCAGCATGGAAGCGAGATGTCGAAGGTATGGAGGTGCAGGATCAATGGGATGAATCTTCGCCGGTTTCCCTTCTTTGGCCCGCTCCTTTCCGTCTGGGGAAACGAGGGCCTGAATCTCTTCCTCAATTTTGTGAGTCACCTCGACGCCGGCAGGCCCTCCATGCGCAGGAGAAAATTTGATCCCGCCATACTCCGCAGGATTATGACTTGCGCTGATATTGATCCCCCCGAGTGTTTTTCGATGAAGGATATTAAAGGAGATGCAGGGGGTTGGCACATCCCTCCGTGAAAGAAAAACTGGGATTTTGTTCGCTGAAAGAACGCGGGCCGCTTCCTCTGCAAACTCCCTGGAGAGAAAACGGGTGTCATACCCGACGACGATCCCTTTTGAAAGGGACCCCTCCTTTCGAAGGGTATTGGCAATCGCCTGAACGACCAAGGAGAGACGGTCAAACGTAAACTCTTCTGCAATGATGGCCCTCCATCCGGAGGTGCCGAATCGGATGGTCGACATCTTCTAATACTTCACGTTATAACTGAGGGTGGCGTCGTCCCCGGAAAGATGAAAGTGCAGACGATACTGATCGGCAAGGTGATGTCGGTAGGCATTGAAGCGCTGGGTCGTCCAGAGGATCCCGTTTGAAAAGGTGGACATCGAGAGGGAGTCGGCCAATTCCACACCCATCTCGATCGCCTTCTGAGCAAGTTCTCTTTCGCGTTCCTTGAGTTCTTCCTCCGAGAGAGGTTCCCATGTTCCTTTCTCTTTGGCGCCGACCGGGAGCCGTCGCGCCTTTTTCTTCTTGGGAAGCACGTTTTCTTCAGGAAGAAGGGCGAGTTCCAATGGAGAAAGCGTCTCAAAAACTTTCGGCTTCTCAGAAACGGAGGATTCTTCTGTGGAATAGGGAAGGTCTTTTGAACGTTGTCTTAAGTATTCGGCGGTCAAAGGATGAAAGACCCCGGCGCCCTCAAGGACGTCGGTCGTGAGAGAGGCCGTTCCGGTGGAAGTCTTCGAAACCTGCTTCGTGGGTGTATTGAAGGCAACTCTTCCGGATAGGAGGATAAACGAAACCCCTAAGAGGAGAAGTCCAGGTGTCCTTACGTTCTTGGCGGACATGCACTTAACCTCTTGCTAAAAAAGGTGTTAGAACTCCAAGATTATCTTTAATTCTATCACAAATCGTGCTTGATGTCAATAGCGTTCCAATAGGGAAAGGCGGAAACTATCCTTCAGGGTGCACCTTGTAAAGAAAGAAGGGTCATGCTATAATTCCTCCACTATGCCGGGATGGTGGAACTGGCAGACACGCTAGTTCGAGGGGCTAGTGGCCGCAAGGCTGTGGGGGTTCAAATCCCCCTCCCGGCACCATCTTTATTTTATTTTCCAAGGATCATACGAACTGCGAAGAAAAGGAGAATCGCGCCGAAGCAGCGTTTAAGAAGTAGGTCGGGAATCTTATCGGCGACGACCGCACCGACCCAGCCTCCCAAGAAAAATCCCAGACAGATAAAAGCGGCAATGCTGAGTTTGACGTTTCCGCTTGTGTAATATTTCCAGGCGGCGAGGAGACCGATCGGCGGCACAAGCACCGCCAAGGTGGTCCCCTGCGCCTGATGCTGCGTGAGTTTAAAGAAATAAACAAGGGCGGGGATAATCAGGATTCCGCCCCCTAGCCCCATAAATCCACTTAAGGTTCCGGCCAAAAGTCCGAGTAGCACAAAAGAAAGATGTTGCATCTTTAGTCTCCTTCCTCCACCCTCCCTGTTTGAAAACGCCTCGGTGAAAAATGCTCTGCCATTTTCCGATCGATCCGTCTCCCCAGGAGTAAATCGGAAGCAAGTTCGCCAACGGCGCTACTCGTCGTCATTCCATGGCCATCGAGCCCTGCAACCCAGAAAAAATTCTTAAGCGACCCATCCCACCCGATGCAGAAGTTATCGTCGGGAGAAAAGGTCCGAAGTCCTCCCCAGATACGCCGGATCGAAATCTTCGGAAGCATCGGAAAATAGACAAGCCGCTCCTTAAGCCGTCCCCAAGCGAGGGAACGGTCCGCCGGACAACCGCCCGGTGGCAAAGGATCCTGATCACAAGGGCTCAACAAAAGTCCTCCTTTTTCCGGACGAAAATAGACAGCATGCGCCATGTCCCACACAAAAGGCCAATGAGGTTCGACTTTCTTGAGTGGTTTTGAAAGGATAAGATGCCGACGGTAAGAACGAAAAGAAATGGGAGAAGCCCCCGCCCTCTGTGCAATCAGTTCCGCCCACGCCCCTGCGGCATTCACGAGAATTTCTGCTCGGACTTTCCCTCGAGAGGTGCTTAACTTAAATCCTCCTTCCCCATCCGCATCAATCGACTGCGCCTTCGCTCCCATCCAGATTTCAATGCCCTTTTCCTTCGCTTCCTCGTAATAGCCCCGAAGGAGTGCGTGAATATCGATGATCCCGTCGGTGGGACAAAAAAGGGCCTCTTCAAAATCGGCCCTCTTTAGAACGAAAACCCTCTCAATCGATTGTTTGACTGAAAGCCACCTCATGCCAAGACCGATTTTCTGCGCAAGAGATGCGGCGCGATGCAAAGTTTCTTTCTCCTTCCCTTTTGCCAGAAGGAGCGAACCACAGGAATGGTACGGAACTTTCCATTCGGGCGGCCGGGTGCGCAAAAAGGTGGCGCCTTCAAGGGCCAGGCGACCAATCGCTTCTTGGGTCACGACCTGCCGGATCATGCCAGCATTCTTCCCCGAGGCATGAAGACCAAGGCGTTTTTCTTGCTCGAGAAGAAGAACGCGCTTTGCCCCTTTCTTCGCCAAAAAATAGGCGAGGGAAAGCCCCGCCACCCCGGAACCGATAATGGCAATGTGAAACCGCTTCATCGATTCCATTATACCAGAAAATAGACCTCCCCCCTTTCTTGTGGTAGAATGATTTCTATGAACGAAGCCTTTGAACCATTCCCCGCCTCCCGCAAAGTCTACGTCCAGGGGAAAAAATATCCTGAGATCCAGGTCCCGATGCGGGAGATCTCCCTTTCCCCGACCCAACAGAATGGAACCAAAGAAGTGAACGGGCCAATTTATGTGTATGACACAAGCGGCCCCTATACAGACCCTTCGGTCAAGACCGACGTCCACAAAGGACTTGCGCCCCTTCGAAAAAGTTGGATTGAAAAACGGGCTCAAGTCGATGAACTGCAAAGTACGAGTTCCGAATTCCCCCGAAATCCTTTAAGGGCGAAGCCGGGCCGAAATGTCACCCAGATGCATTATGCGCGGAAAGGCATTGTGACTGAAGAGATGGAGTACGTCGCGATCCGCGAAAATCAATTGAAAGTCACTCCGGAATTTATCCGATCGGAAGTAGCCCGGGGACGGGCGATCATTCCGGCCAACATCAATCATCTTGAACTTGAACCGATGATCCTCGGGCGTAATTTCCTCGTGAAGATTAACGCCAATATGGGAAATAGCGCCGTCACTTCTTCCATCGAAGAAGAAATCGAAAAGATGATCTGGGCGACCCACTGGGGCGCGGATACGATTATGGACCTTTCAACAGGGAAAAATATCCATGAAACCCGTGAATGGATTATGAGGAACTCGCCGGTTCCGGTCGGAACCGTTCCTATCTATCAGGCGCTTGAAAAAGTGGAAGGAAAGGCGGAGGCGCTGACGTGGGAAATCTATCGGGACACCCTGATCGAACAGGCGGAACAGGGAGTCGATTATTTCACGATCCACGCAGGAGTTCTCCTTCGGTACATCCCGTTAACAGCCAACCGGGTTACCGGGATTGTTTCCCGCGGCGGCTCCATCCACGCCATGTGGTGCCTTGCGCATCATAAGGAAAATTTTGCCTATACCCATTTCGAAGAAATTTGTGAGATCATGAAAACGTACGATATCTCCTTTTCCCTTGGAGATGGGCTTCGTCCGGGATCGATCGCCGATGCCAACGACGAGGCGCAGTTTGCAGAACTTTCAACTCTTGGGGAACTGACGAAAATCGCCTGGAAACATGACGTACAGGTCATGATCGAAGGCCCCGGACATATCCCGATGCAACTCATCAAAATCAATATGGAAAAACAGCGGGAAGCGTGCGGCGAGGCGCCGTTTTATACGTTAGGTCCTTTAACGACGGATATCGCCCCAGGATATGACCATATTACTTCCGCCATCGGGGCCGCGATGATCGGCTGGTACGGAACAGCGCTTCTTTGTTATGTGACACCGAAGGAACATCTCGGTCTTCCCGATAAGGAGGATGTGAAGGCGGGTGTGATTGCGTATAAAATCGCAGCCCATGCAGCGGATCTTGCCAAAGGGCATCCTGGGGCGCAGGTTCGGGATAATGTTTTAAGCAAAGCCCGTTTTGAATTCCGCTGGGCTGATCAATTCAATCTTTCTTTAGACCCTTCCACTGCAAAATCGTTCCACGATGAAACCCTTCCTCAGGAAGCCGCAAAACTCGCTCACTTCTGTTCCATGTGCGGTCCCCATTTCTGCAGCATGAAACTGACGCAAGATGTCCGTGATTATGCGAAACAGAAAGGGATCGACGAAAAAGAGGCGCTGGAACAGGGCCTGAAGGAAAAATCAGAAGAGTTCAGAAAACTGCATCATTAGCACATTAGGGATACGTTAAGTACCTGTCCCTTGTTCTTCTAAGCAGATTTTGCGAGTTCGTCGAGTCGTTCCTGAATCCAAATCCGGATCATTGTCTGATAGCCAATTCCCTTCTTTGAAGCGAGCTCTTTAAGACGGACAAGTTGTTCCTCGTCGAGCCGAAGGGAGATAAGTCTTTTACGCGGTTTTGGAAAGGCCATTCTAACTTTCTTAAGGCTCGATTCGTAGGGAACAATTTCATGAGTTTCCCAAAAGCGTCTCTCTTCTTCTTCAGATTTAAATCTTGGAATTTTTTTCATTAGAATGAATATACATTATATATACACCTTTGTCAAGAGAAATTGGCTCCTACTATACATGACGTAAGAATCCAGAAAATTCTTGCAAAAATCTTCAGTTAATCGACGCAAAAGTAAAATTTTGCGACCTTGTTTTTCCCCTTTTTATAGGGTATCCTTATTGAGGAAATGCCCTTTCTCAAGAAAGGGGGTCTTTTTTTACCCTCTTTCTTGCAACTTAATACAAAGATATGAAACAAGTTACAAAGACTCCGTACACCGTAAACCGTAAACCGTACACTCTGTTCATAAGGGCTGTCTCCCTCCTTGTAGCCGAACTTTTCCTTTTCTCAAGCCTTTTCCCGGCTTGGGCAGATCCCTTTCCGACACCCACCTCTTCTTTCCTTCGCACCCGAAGTGCTCGTGACGGCGGAGAAGTCCAAAACCTCCGCAATGCACTCCAAGAAAGACCGGCACTGATCCGCGAGGCTTCGGGAAATGCCCACTACAAAGCCTATGTGCTCGCCGATTCTTTATTTTCATTGATCGCTCTTGAAGAAAATGAAGCCGATGCAAGGGCCATTCAAGATCCCAAAAGTCCTCTTTCCTTTCAATATTCTGTCGAAGGGATGGTGATGCTGACGATGGTCCGGACGGCAGCGAATCTCGATTTGCCCGGGGCTTCTGAACTGTTGCGACTCATTGAAAAGGGAGACGTGATTTTTCTCAAGGCCTCCGCCATCCTCCATCCAGAACTTGGAGAGGCCGATTCTCCCTTGTGGAACCGGACTGCAGAAGAAGATGCGATGCAACTCTTGTGGCATGAAAGGCTCCACTTGGCCATCGCTCGACTCGCACGAGAAAAGCCTCAGGTTTGGGAAAGAATTTTCGGTACGATCCGTCAAACGCCCTATGAGGGGATGAAAAACATACGCGACTCTCTCAAGAAAGCATATCCTGACCATCCAGACGATGCCCTCGCCGACGAAGTGTTGGCGTACCTTTTAGGAGCGATGCGTGATCAAGAATGGCTCCGCTCTATTATCCATAAGATGTTTCCAAACGATCTGGCAGAAATGATTCTGCGCCTTCAAGAAGAAACCCGACCCTCCACTGAAGAAGTGGCACAGCTCCAAACGACTGCTCAAGAAGTGGGTATACATGAGGACATACCGGCTTATTACCCTCTTCTTAAAGAAGCGATTCGGAAAGGACGGCCGGAAAGAGAGTCTCCTTTTGGAATCACCCGACGGGAGGGGAAGGGATTTTGGGTGGGAGAGGATTTGTTCATCCATATCTATGACATCGAGAAAGAGAGGGTCCTTTTGCAGGTCGAACAAAAAGGACAAATTCTTGCGACTGTCCCAATGAAGGTGGGAGAAGCACCTTGGAAATCGTTGATGAGGGGAATCCTTGCGAAGGGAGAGGACGGGAGAGAGTATTCCTTCAGCCTCTATTTGAAAGGAGTCACAAAAAGAAGAGAGGCCCATCTCTCCGTCGTCGCACCGAAAATGGTGCGGATCGACCAGCCGGAGGTCATGAAATTAGAGGGTGACTCCGCCCGCGATGGCGGCGAAAAATACGTTGAGGAATCCAAATGGCCGGAACTCCTCTATCATATGAAACGTTTTGAAACGGGTGACCTCGAGACAAGGCTTGGAGCACTCGACGCGATACAGGAAGGCCTCTTCCATCATCCCCGGTTGCCACGGGATGAAGTCATCGCGTTTCTTCTAAAACACTACCAAGATGCGAAAGAAACCAAGATTGAAATCCTTCGATCCCACTTGCTGGGTGTTTTGATCCACTTAGGCATCCGGTCCCCAAACATCCAGGCGCTTTTTGACGAGGAGATCGGCTCCGGAGGCACATCCCCTCGCCTCCTGCAAGAAGCCCTCCTTGCGTTTGCAGATACCCTCTATCGAGGCGAAACAACGTTTATCAGTCCTAAAACTTTGGAAACGTTTAAAAGACTTCTTTCTCATGCTGATGAAGAAATTTCTTACGCAGCCCTTTATGTGTTTGTGAACGCACTAGGTGGGCTTGCCCATGAAGGCAAACCTGTCTTGAAGTTGGAAGAAATGGTTCAAGACAAGAGATTCGTCAAACGATTGCGAAAGCTGATCACTTCCCCACAATTTTCGACGGCCTATCTCTCTGAGGACCTCTTACAAAGACTTGGGTTATCTCGCGGGTCTCCAGAAAGGCCTGTCGAAGCGTATGCGAATTGGCTTGAAACCCACGCCCTGAGAAAAAGAGAAAACTATCCGACCTTAAACGCCAAACAGATGGGTCAACTCTACAGGTTGATTCATCAGAATGAAAATGAAAATCTCCCCTCTCAGTTTATAGGAGATCTTTTTAGGAATGGGAAGAAGATTGTCTTTATCGCGGATGCAACCCGAACAGGCCGATCGCTTCCCCGCCTCGCGGAGGACATGCTCAGGTTAAAAGAAGAGGTGGGTTTGAATCGTCTCGGCCTCCCTTTCCCGCCTTCTGAAGCGGAAAATCTGGAGAAATTTGCAAGAGGCGAAATAACACTCGCTCAGTGGAGTTATGGCACAAGACACTTCCTTTCAGAGCCAGGGGACATGGAGGGTTTAAAATATGCAGAATCTTTCAGGCAGATGTTACGAATACTGAATGGTAAGATCCGGCTCATTTTTTATGGGAAGGAAATGGAGGAAGGGGAGGTGGCGCTATTTACCCACTTAAGACCCATTCAAGAGGCCTATGATCGGCTTGGAAGTCCTCGCATCCTTGTGATGGGAACACAGACCATGGGCATGCAACTGGCGAGGAAAAATCTCATCACCCGTAACGATTGGGTGAAATTCTCAATCGCTTCTGAACTGGAACAACGGATCGGCAAAGATCATATCGCCTCCTTAATACAAGTGGATGAAGAGGCCTGGTTCTGGGACCATTTTGCCGATCTTCACAATCTTGTTGAACTCGTCGAAGAGTTCCCTATTACTCAAAGTTTCGGTCTCCAGATACAGGGAACACCCATCGCTTGGCTTCAATTTAGCCGCTCTTATCAGGAACCTTTTGGGTCGGCATGGGACGGGATCATTTTCCGCAAGGTGGGCATCGATCAAGAAACGGAGCAGGGCACAGAAGCCGTATGGAAAAAAGTACGGCTGGAAGAGCGACCACAAAGATACTTACAAGTGCGTTTTGGAGGAAGGGTCTGGGTGGAAGCAGGACGTTTTATCTATCGGGTCTGGGTGGAAGATGACACCGTCCATTTCCGGGGGTACGACAGGGAACAGTATGTGCCAAGAGGGACTATCCATTCTTGGCCTTTTGGAAAAATGTTTACCATCGGTCGGTTATGGAAAGAGTATTCCATTAACGATCCTGCTCTTTCAAGGATCCATCTTACGATGGTTGTGGTCAGAGATGCGCAAGGCCACCTCCTCCTTGCCATGCAAGATCAAAACTCCCGGAACGGCACAGGGGTTGCCTGGAATGCGCCTACAGCCGCTCGGGATGGCGGTCTAAAACAGTACGAACGTCTCTTCATGCCGCAAGAACCTGTTACCAGTCCCATCCGAATTCCCAAACATATTGAAGTTCTGAGACAACAGATATAAGGCCGGCTTACTCGTTGAGGCTGTGGTCGACGGGGATCCGCTGGATTTGATCACCATGCTGGACGATGACGCTGTCGTCACGGATGTCGCGAATCACATAGTCACCGATGACATCCCCCTTGGCGTACAATTCATCTTCGATGACCGCCAGGGGGCGTTTCTCATTCCAAATAATCCCCTGCACCCCAAGCCCGTCATGAAGCCCGGCGGAGGTGAGTAGGTTTCCTTGGGAATCCACCAGCGCACGCATCGGATCGCGGCGGAAGAGGACATCGTATTTTTCCTTCCGCGTATCAAGCGCTTTGACCGTTGCGATGGTTTGGGAGAGTTGTTCGGTGATCCGCTCGTACCGATCCTGAGTCGCACCCCAAGCAGGCGCATTGAAAAGTGTGCAACCGACGAGCAGGAAAACGAACGACGAACGACGAACGACGAACGACGAACCCATCATGCCCCTCCCAAAAGAACGGTAACTTTTACAGTCAGTTGAGAAGAGGCAGCACTATTTTTCCTAAGCGTCCAGGAATCGATCCGGAAACCATCCTGTGTTTCCACATCGCTTATCCAGTGGGCGAGTTTGCTGAAAGAGCCGGCCACTTCCAGTTCAAGAGGCATCGCCCCTTGGGTCTCCTGACGGTTCATTTTGGTCTCTGTGATCTGGACGCCGTTACGCCCCGCAGACTTCTGAATCGCCTGCATGACCGCTTGAGATTCCTTCCCCGCAAAACCGGTGTTTGAGCGCGCGACCCGTAGTTTATGACTCTCGGTAAGGAGAGCCTTCAGTTTCGGCTTGATCGCCGCAAGGGTCTGGGCATCATGCAACGTCTTGACCCTCGCCCGCTGGGGAACGACAAAAGTCTTCCAGACGATCCCATTCACGAGAAGTGGAACTGCAATGAATGCGATCCAAGGGATATAGGTTCCTGCGTTCCAACGGAAATGTTTCATGCTACTCCTCATTCAACGAAATCACCAAGCACCAAATCTCAAACACCAAACAAATTCCAATCATCAATCACCAATTACCAAACCGAATGTTTGGTTATTGGAATTTGGATATTGGAGATTATTTGTATCTTGGAATTTGGTCAATTGGTTATTTCTTACTTATCCCATTCGGCGACGAGTTCGAAATTACAGAGTTCGACTTTCCCCTGCATTTTCTGAGAGGAACTCTCTACGTTCAGCCGCTTCAAATGCTTTCCAAAGTGATCATTCCCTTTGAGCGCTTCCACCCATTTCTTCATGGGAAGTTCATACGGGCTTTCAGGATTAATGAGATAAGAGGCCTGAACAGTAATTTTGTGACCCTCCCGGTCGCCGGAGACTCCGGTGACCCAGGTGCGTGCCGGGAGCGTCTTGGCCAGAGCGGCCAGTTTCCCTCCGACGGGAAATTGGTCTTTCTCAAGCGCAATAAAGGTGTTGAACTGGGCAATGTCTCTTGTGGCCTGCTCGACCATCGTATCCATTTCCTGCCTGAGCGTTCCGAGCGACGCAGAAGAGTTTCCCAGTGTCGCCTCGAGGCTTTGCCACTCGGTCCGACTGGCGGAGGCCACTTTGAAAAGAATGAATAAAAGTGCGAGATGCACCACAAGATACCCGAGTGCGGCATAGGCGAGGGTGCGCCGCACGCGCATCGGAACGACTTCACCGCGAAGGAAATTGATTGAGAAAACCTCCCCCACCCGCAGAGAAACGTGCGGCATGGGGAGTGCACTTGTCGCTTGTCTCTTGTCGCTTGTCGCTTGTTGCTTATTACTTATTCCCTGCAACTTCTCCTCCTGCACCTTCTGGAGTTTGTCCAACGCTTTGGTCAATGCAAAAGTGGTCATGTGGGTTGTCTTAACGCAAGGCCGATGGCGATGGCGAGAAGAGGGCCGACCGATTCTTCGACTGAAAGACCGGGGCCACGTGCGATATTTTTTAAAGGATTCCAGAACTCAACCGGTGCCGCCACCGCCGATTCAAGAAGCATTTTAAGATCCTGCCGGCTTCCTCCACCCGTCATATAAACCGCGTCGAGAGTACGAAGGCCGTGGGAACGGGCATACGCGAGTGAATCGTGCACTTCAAGCGCCCACTCCTTCTCTTGTCCTTTGGAAATCGCCTGACCCCCCAAATGAAGATCGCGGACGAGAATGAGGTCATCCGGTCCTTTTGCAATCACAAAATTTGTTTTACTTTTGCCGATATTGACAAGCAGAATGGTCTTGGGTGCAACGTCACGACTTCCTCGAAGCGCCCAATAGGCGTTCCAGAGGGCGAGTCCTTCGACGTCGACCACGGTAGGACGAAGTCCTGTATTTCTCGCCCACTGAAGATGCGAGGCGAGAAGCGATTTGGGAACGACCGCCAAGAGACCCCGCACCGATTCCCTGGATGAAGATTCAAAAAGATGCCAGTCGACCGCCATCTCCTCAAGTGCATGGCCATTCAGGACCGCCTGCTCCGCCTCCAGTTGAATCGCATGCGAAAGTTCTTTTTTCGGCATCGGTGGAAATTGAAAAGGTCTTACGATGACTTCGGGAGAAGCGATCCCGAGCACCACATGAGACGTTGTAATCCCCACTCGACTCAAAAGCCGCTTGAGGAGCTTTGTGGCATCCTCCCCTTCGAGTTCTCCGACGGCACAGCGCCTAAGGGTGACGCGGCCTTCGGCTCGCGTCACCTCCACCACCTTCAAAACGCTTGACCCGAGGTCGATGCCGACAAGAGGCGTTGTGATGAAACGGTCGATGAGTTGTGTGATCATTCAACCTCCCGCCAAGTTCCGGAAATTTGAGTTGTTGTAATTAACTCGGGACCATAGGTAAACCCTGGCATAAAGGCGTAATACTTAAGGTAATTGGGATCTATATCGTGATCATCTGTGTAATGACTCACTCCTTGTATTTCAACGGTTGGATCTCCGATCAGGACTCCATGGAAATCGACTGGGTTGGCGTCGATGCTTCCTACGGCAAAAACTGTGCCAAATATCGTAAAACTTGCATTTCCTCCACTCACATTTCCTCCCGAGATAATGATGGGATGCGGCAACATTGCACTGAGAACGTCAGCACCACCTCCGGATAGAGTCACTTTGTTGACACCAATGATGACCGCGTTGGTCAAGTTGACGTTAGAGCCGATTGTTACTTCTCCTTCACTAAAAATGACGACGTTATTTGCAACTTGATCGTGGAGCGTGACATCTCCTGGAATTACATAGTGACAACCGTTACTCAGTGTTCCACTGTAGCTACAAGAGGCTAAACCGAAATTGGCTGGTATGCGATGGTAATTGTTGGGGTCCGTGAGAGGAGAAATCAGAGAAGGAAGAGGGCCCGCTGCCGGCTCTCGCCCATCAGCAGGGTCACAACTTGGATTCGTGCTAGGATCGCACGTAGTAGGGTTTCCACTTGCCTTCGTTGGACAAGGCGGTTGACCACAGTTAATTAAATTCAGATTAGAAATAGCCAGAACAGTAGTCTCAAGGAGTTTCTTTTCGCCGCGGACCGTGCCGAGCGCCCTAAAAGTCAATTGTTGGTCGGTGTCGATTGTACTCGATTCGTTGTTGAATGCCCGAACAGTGTATTCACCGTCATCGAAAACCCCCACAACAAATGGCATGTCTGGCGAGATGACAGGATTGCCGGTGGGTGTTTGAAATGGAGGAATAATACATCCTCTCGATAAGTCGGGGGGGCATAAGCAGGAGTCTGGATCGGCAGATAAACAAAAAGGTGCTGAATCCGTTATAGAAGGGTCCTGCAACATACTCGTCCATGTGAAATCAGGGGAGGGGACTTTAAACGTCTCCCGTGCCCGCTCAATTCCGGCATTACCAAGATAAAATGCGCCGTGGTTGTCGACCTCATTCATCCCCATCCGCCGTTCCAGATAATCAAGGTGCATGAAGCCGGTGCCGCTGATCGTTAAGACCAAGACGAGCAACACCGCGAGTGGAAGAATAAACCCCTTTTCATTCCGCATTCCCATCATTTCGTTCTCCGATCAGCTTCCATTGCGTAAAAAGACCTCCGTCTCCAGGACCTCATTTTCCTGCCTTCCGCTTCCTACAATCGCTTCGTGTGTCACTTCCAATCTGATTCGAACTAACCTATCATCGACAATTTCTACTGCTTGAAAACTGACAACTTTACTGCGATTCCCGTCTATTAACGTATCAAGTCCACCGATTCCCGCACCGCCGGTACAAGATTCACCTATCCGAAATTGATCACCAAAACCAGGCCCTCCCTCAAAACAACGACCGCCGGCAGGACCGTTAAATTCCAATTGAATAGAGTCGGGTCCAAAAAAAGGGAGCGGCTCGCAGGTATCACTCTCTCGGGCAACGCGAGCAATTGCTCGAAGGGCCATCTCCGCATCCCGCTGGGATTCGGCTTGGGCCTTCCCCGAACCCCAAAAGGCCCGCTCCGCGATAAAAGGAGCTGCCAGGCCGAACATGGCGATCCCGGCGATGATGAGTGTAATGAGCGCTTCGATGAGTGTGACACCACGTTTATTCATCATGATCCAATTCAAAAGTAAAAACGCAAAAGGCAAAACCACAATTTAAAATTCAAAATTTTTAATTTTACCTTCCCCTTTTGCCTTTTTCCTTTTTCCTTTTGCCTTTCTATCTCATGGCGTTCTCAATGTTCTTACATGCACACGGTTAAAATCGTCATCTGTCGTTGAATTCGGGATAAACCAGACTCTCACAGAAAATTCCAGAACATCAGGAGTCGTAGTTCCCGCTGAAGGGTCATTCCTCCATTGCACTATTGTTTCCATATCTTGAGTAAGCAGGTCATCTACTTGGATATTTGTCTCTTTGAACTGCGTTAGAGAAGGTGTCCATGTACATGGGTTACCACTACAAGAAAGCCAGAATAAAGGCTGATTATCTTCCGAGAAACCTGGGTCAATCGCTGGTAAGGTATCTGGATTTGTTGCCATCAACTGTTCAAGCCGCTGGCGCGCACGCTCAAGAGCCGCACGGCGGTTTCCGGTCTTTCCGATATTTCCCTTGGCGTAGGCAAAATACATGAGCGTCCCGATCGAGGCGATCGTGACAATGAGGATGCCGATCAAGACCTCAATCAGGGAAACACCGCGACGATTCATGAGAATACCCTTACCTTAGCAATAAGCGACAAGGGACAAGCAACAGGCGACAAGAGGTTTCGTGTTGCTTGTTGCATGTCGCTTGTGGCTATTTTCTTAAATTACCGAAACCCGATCCGGTGGCGTTTGGGGTCAACAGGCGCCATCAGTTGACGGATCGCATCAAACAAAGACTGGATCTGCACATCGTGACCCTGAAATTTCCGTTCTAAGGCTTCCAGCTTTTGGGCAAGTTCACGATGAGCAGATACAATTTCCCTCAATCTCGCAAAGGCCCGAACCACGAAAATGCTTACGTCGATTGCCCGTTGCGTATGGAGAACATTTGCCGCCATCATTGCCCCATGCTCTGTGAAAGCATGTGGTAACACTGTGGAATGCTTAAGGTTACGGAACCGGTCACAAATTGTGACCAGTTCTTCTTTTTCTTCTCTTGTCAGACCGAACATAAAATCTTAAAATCACTTGCTCGATTTTCTGAACGGAAACCAACTCCTTCACTCTTAACCTCCAGGTTTAAGTGTTGAGTGGCTCCGTTAGAATACTTTCAAAGAACAATGGCAGTGCGGAGTTCAAAGTTCATAGAAATGACCCGAAATAACCAATCGACCAAATCCCAAACACCAAACAAATTCCAATAACCAATATTTCAATAACCAAACTCGGGTTTGGTGATTGGAGTTTGGAACATTGGGTATTGTTTGTACCTTGGAATTTGGTTATTGGTTATTCCCTTGTTTTTCCTCGAATGGGAACGTCAAAAAACAGAACCGTTCCCGATTTTACCCGATTTTACCTTACCGATTTTACCGATTTCTAAATTATTACGATTTCTATTACGGAGCAGGAGGAGGACAGCCCGGGTCTTGAAAGATGGTGCCCTCTTGGTCCATTGACCGACTTAAACCGACGACATCCGCTGCGCGCGGAGCATTACCAGGACCAGCTACACCACTACCCGTCACACTCGCGCAAAAGCCTGACCCACTCGCTCCAGTTGGGACAAATGTATAGTCATTGTCATCGAAAAACCGTCCGTCCAGGTCGCCATCGTTGTTGGTAAGATTAGTAATGGTGATCCCGATGTTCGCAAAAGTTGCTCCCGTATAGGTCCGATTCTCAGCAAAGAAAGCACGTAACCCAGTACGAATCGTCCCAAGGGCAGCTTCTGCCTCTGACGCTCTAGCCCGCTGGATGTTTCCACTTAAAAGCGGCACACCGACCGCGGCGAGGACCGCGACGATGATGACCACGACCAAGAGTTCAATCAGCGTGAAGGCTGATTGGTGTTTCTTCTTCCATGCGTACATTTTTCTTTCCTCCTTTTATCTTGTTAAGTTTCCCCATCCTAAGTCCTTTGAAGGTCACGAAAATTCCAATCACCAAATCTCAATAACCAAATAAGCTCCAAACACCAATACCCAATAACCAAATTTTAGTTTGGTGATTGATCATTGGAGTTTGGTTATTATTTGGTGTTTGTAATTTGATTATTGGTTATTCTCCTTATTAGCCGCGCATCGTTCTCGCTAAGGAGAAGATCGGCATATACATGGACAAAACAAAGAGAAGCACAAACGCACCGACAAAGACGATCATGACCGGCTCGATCAAGGTATTGATCGTGGAAAGTGTGGCATCGACCCGCACTTCATAAAAGTCCGCCGTTTTGACGAGAAGTTTACTCAAGTTCCCGGTCTCTTCCCCTGTAGAAACCATCCGGATGACCATCTGGGGAAACACGGAATGTTTCTTAAAACTTGAGGCGATCTTACTTCCTTTTAAGATCTCTTCGCGCGATGCTTGAATCGCCTTAGCGACCACACGATTGCCGGCAGTCTCCTGTGCCATCTCGAGCGCCCGGTTAATCGGGATTCCTC
Organism: Candidatus Omnitrophota bacterium; assembly: GCA_016206785.1. GTDB lineage: Bacteria > Omnitrophota > Gorgyraeia > JACQQV01 > JACQQV01 > JACQQV01. Next base: position 1,415 of record JACQQV010000029.1, on the reverse strand, counting down.
CCGAAAGAAGGATCGCAAGACTCCGGCAAAACCGTGCCACCGCCGCGCGCTGCAGGAGTTTCCCAAAAATGGGAAGTGTGAGCGAAACACGGTCGATCGTGAAACGCCCTGCTTTGGTCCGCGCCCAGAGAAAAATCGCAACCGCATAAATGACGCCGGCCGCTAAAATCCAAAAAAAGTAATGCAGAATAAAAGCGTTTACGGCAAAAACGATCTCTGTGAGCCGCGGGAGTTTGGCGTTAAATCCCTCGTAAATTTCCCGGAATTTCGGAATGATCCAGAAGGTGGCGATCGCTACGACGACGAGGAAAAAGGTGCAAAGAAAAATAGGGTAAGTGAGTGCCGCACGGACTTTACGGTAAAGTCGATCGCGGTTTTCAAGGTAGGTTGCCAACTGATCCGCAACCTCTGCAAGGCTTCCGCTCTCTTCCGCTGCGCCGATAAGAGCGACTACCATCGGGGAGAAGACCCTCGGATGCTTCTTCATGCTTTGTGAGAAGTTAAACCCTTCCCACATGCTGGAGATGACATCCAGGAGGACCTTGTGAAGCCGGACATGTTCCAATTCTTCCGAGATCGACTCAAGCGCCTCAACGACCGGAAGCCCTGCCGCAACCATCGTTGCAACTTCCCGCCAGAAGATGGCGAGTTCCCCGGTGTCAATCCGGCCGAAGGAGAGTCGGGACCATGTGAGCCGCCTGCGCGCAGCCTTCCTCTGAACAGGGCGTTCACCGAGTTCCTTCATTTCGACGACGGTTAAGCCCCGTTCCTTAAGTTGCGACATGAGCGTTTGGCGTGATTCCGCCTCCGCCACCGCGGTCACGCGTTGGCCTTGAGGGTTTCTTGAAATGTAAGTGAATCGAGGCATTCTTCAGTGGCTCCTAACGTAAATCACCAAACATCAAATTCCAATCACCAAATAAATTCCAAGCACCAAATGCCAATAACCAAACCTTAATAAGGGACTTTCTCGGCGATGGAGGAAAGGATTTTCTTAAGTTCCAAGGCCTCTTGTAACAGTTCTCTCACTTGCCCATCGGAATTTGAACCGGCTTCTTCTAAGAGTTGAAGCCAATAATGGGCCTCTTTTGCTTCTCGACGAGCAATTCGAATCCGATGCCCAAAGTCTTTTTTACTCAGGGCGTCATTGGCTTCGCGATAGTTCGCCCCGACCGAGCCGCTCGCCCGAACGAGTTGACTGACAAGTTCTCGATTGATTGTACTTTGCGTCATGCTCTTGCACAGACGTATCACATCCTTAGCGAACACCAGAGTTCGCTCTTCAAGATCAAAACCTTGTTTGGTGATTGATGTTTTGGTCATTGGTGCTTATTTGGTGTTTGGAATTTGGTTATTGGTAATTTCCTCACTCTAACGCACTAACGCATTACAGGTTCGAGTCTGCCGAACCTTTT
>JACQQV010000007.1 GCA_016206785.1 Candidatus Omnitrophota bacterium | reverse complement strand
GCTTGGAATCGACATCCAAAAGGAGAAATACGCCTACGATCTCGACGAACAGTTCGGCTATATGGCCAAGGCCAAGATCCCTGATCGATGGATTGCCACGACCTGCGGCTATTGTTCCGTGGGGTGCGGGATGTTTATCGGCGTCAAAGAGGGAAAGCCTGTGAGTGTGCGAGGAAATCCCAATCATCCCGTAAACGAGGGAAGGCTTTGTCCCAAGGGACTGGCCGAGCATTACGCCATTACGGCGCCTAACCGGGCGAAGTGGCCGCTGGTTCGAGCAGGGAAAAAGAAATTTAAAAAGGTAAGCTGGGAATGGGCGCTTCGGACGATGGTGGAACGCTTTCGGATCATTCAGGATAAATACGGCAAAGAGGCGCTCGGCGTCATCAGTACCGGACAGCTCGTGACGGAGGAGTTTTATACGCTGGGAAAACTTGTCCAGTTGGGGTTCCGGACGAAGAATTTCGACGGCAACACCACGCTTTGCATGGCGAGCGCCGTTTCCGGTTACAAACGCTCCTTCGGAAGCGACGGACCGCCTGGGGCCTACGAAGATCTTGAGAAATCAGATTTGATTTTTTTAATCGGGGCGAATATTGCAGATAATCACCCGATCCTTTGCTATCGCCTTGAGAAAAACCCCCACAAGACTCTCATCGTGGCTGATCCCCGGGTCACCAAGACCGCGATGATGGCCCATGTTTACCTTCCCTTGAAACCCCGGTCCGACATCGCGCTTTTGAATGGGATGATGCATTTATTGATCAAAGAAAATCGGATCAATCGAGACTACGTCGAAAAACACACGTCGGGGTTTGAAGCACTTTCAAAGCACCTCGAAGAATACCCCCCCGAACGTGTGAGCGAAATCACTGGACTTTCAGTAAGCCAGATTCGAAAAGTCACAAAGCTTTATGTCGATGCCAAGGCGCCCTTTATTGGATGGACCATGGGCGTGAATCACAGCACGCAAGGGACAGAAACCGTCAACGCAATTTGCGACCTTGCGCTCATCACGGGAAATGTCGGAAGGGTCGGCGCGTCTCCTTTTTCCATTACCGGTCAATGCAACGCAATGGGGACGCGAGAATCTGGCTTTGCCTCGAGCCTTCCCGGTTATCGGAAATTTGAAAACCCTGTGCACCGACGAGAGCTTTCCTTTCTCTGGGGTATCGAAGAGGAAATCATTCCCACCACACGAGGAATGGCTTATCCGGACATCGTTGAAGGAGTCTTAAGTGGAAAAATCAAAGGGCTTTGGATCATCGCGACGAATCCCTTGGTTTCCTTCCCGAATCAGAATTATCTTCTTGAAGCTTTGGAGCGGCTCGAATTCCTTGTCGTCCAAGATGGGTATCATCCTATTCCCACGAGCGAGGCAGCAGACCTCGTCCTTCCCGCGGCGGTTTGGGGGGAAAAGGAAGGCACCTACACAAATTCCGAACGTCGCGTCAGTAAAGTCAACAAAGCAGTAGATCCTCCGGGCGAAGCGAAATCGGATTTTGAAATCTTTCTCATGATTGCCAAGGAGCTGGGTGTTAAGGAACGGCTCTTTCCTGGTTGGATAAAGCTCGAAGATGCCTTCGAGGAGTGGAAGAAAGTCTCACGGGGGAGACTCTGTGATTATTCGGGGATGACTTATGAATTGATTGAACAATACGGGGGAATCCAGTGGCCGTTTCCCCTCACCCCAACCCTCTCCCCTCAAGGGGGAGAGGGAAGGGTGAGGGGGCGAGATCCCCAAGAGAGCGTTCGTCTTTACCAAGACGGAATTTTCCAGACCGAGGATGGCCGCGCGAAGCTTTGGGTGGTTGAAAACGAACCCCCGCCTGAAAGTCCGAATGAGGAGTATCCCTTTCTCCTGAATACCGGCAGAACGGTGGAGCACTGGCACACCCGCACCAAAACAGGAGAGATTCCTCTTCTGAATCGACTTTCTCCCGAGGCGTGGGTTGAAATGAATCCAAGGGATGCAAAAAAACTCAAGCTTCATCAGGGTGATTATGTCCGGGTCGAGTCGCGACGCGGTGCGGTCGAACGGGTGGTTTTGCGCGTCACCGAAACAGTGGCTCCGGGCCAAGTTTTTATTCCCTTTCATTACGCCGAGGCCAACGCCAACAATCTCACCGTCAGCATCTGTGATCCCATCTCGCGCGAGCCCAATTACAAACAAGCCGCGGTTCGAGTGGAACGCACGTCATGAAAACCCAACTTTTCCTCAGCACGGTGGCCTTTGGAATTGCCTTTGCCCTATGGGGAAGCGTCGCTGGCGCCGCGCCCCTTTTGAAAAACTTGTGGGGATTGAAGCCCTTGGAGACAGGGTTCTTGGTGGCCCTTCCTGTGATTCTGGGTTCCTTAGGACGGATTCCGGCGGGGTTTTTGACGGACCGCTGGGGGCCGCGTCTGGTGATGAGTCTAATCCTCGGTTTTTCGGGATTGTGCGCGCTCGCTATCGCTTTATTCAGACTTGATTATCACGCAATGTTAGGACTGGCCATGTTGATGGGAGTGAGCGGGACGACATTTGCCATTGGTGTGGCCCATGTTTCTCCCTGGTACCCTCAGGTTCGACAAGGCCGGGCGCTTGGAATTTTTGGCCTGGGCAATCTTGGCCAGTCCGTTGCAATCTTCGGGATTCCTTTCTTTGCACTGTTGGGCTCATGGAAAATCGGTTTTCTCATTCTGGGCTTGGCGAGTTTGATTTGGGCCGTGATCTACTTTGCGAAAGCCAAAGAGCGCCCCCTCGCGAGCCGCGCGCGAAGATCCTGGAAAGAAACCCTCTCGTTTTTCAAAGCCTCGCCGAGGGCCTTGATTTTGAGTCTTTACTACTTTTTGACCTTTGGAGGATTCGTGGCGATGTCGGTCTATCTGCCCACACTTCTAAGAGATCAATTTTTGCTCAATCCTCACGAGGCCGGAATCCACACCGCTGTTTTTATCCTTCTCGCCACGCTCATGCGTCCCTTGGGAGGTTACGTGGCGGATCGAGCCGGAGGAGAGCGAGTCCTCTATTTCGTATTTTTAGGAATCGCAGGAGCATCTCTCCTTTTGATGACCAAAGAAATCAGAGTCTTTAGCCTCGGCGCTTTAAGTTTTGCCCTTTCGGCCGGACTTGGAAACGGTGCGATCTTTAAGCTAGTTCCACAGTATTTTCCGAATGAGACGGGAACCGCCACCGGGCTTGTGGGGGCCGCGGGGGGAATCGGCGGATTCTTTCCGCCGCTCATCATGAGTTTGAGCCTGCAGCTTTATGGAAATTATTTTTTGGGCTGGTGGGGACTTCTTAGTTTTTCGATCCTCTGTGGATTCGTTTTGTTCAAGACGACAGGGAGCGTGAAGAAGACCTCCTATGCCCTCTTGACGAGCAGGGAAGAGGTTGTCTCGTGAAGGACCAATTTGGACGCGAGCTGACTTATTTGAGGATTTCCGTGGTGGATCGTTGCAACCTCCGCTGTCTTTATTGCATGCCGGCACACGGCGCGGGATTTGAGTCGTGGAGCGAGCTCCTTTCATTCGATGAAATCACCACGTTGGTCCAATGTTTTGCAGAACTTGGAATCCATAAGGTGAGAATCACAGGCGGAGAGCCTTTGGTGAGGCCAAGAATTGCGGAGCTCGTGGCTCGGATTCGTGAAATCACCGAGATTCGTGAAATGGCTTTATCGACAAACGGCGTCTTCTTGAAAGAACAGGTTTCGGCGTTGAAAAAAGCCGGTCTTAACCGGGTGAATATCAGTCTTGATACTTTGAACCGTACTCGCTTTCGGGAGATTGCCCGCATGGACCG
>JACQQV010000002.1 GCA_016206785.1 Candidatus Omnitrophota bacterium | reverse complement strand
GATATGCGGGATGCGCCTGCAATTCCTTTGATCGATATCCTTACGACCCTAGGAGAGCCGAGGGTGACAAGAGCGATCAGTGCACAGGGAGGGATGATGGACACCGACGGCCATGACGACCAGATTGTGACCGCTGAAGACACAAAGACAGGTGTACCAAACAATGCTGGAAGAAGATGGGACTCCCAGGTGGGGATTCCGATTACCCCTGCTAACTCATTCATGCGGAAGACCAAATGGCTGGTGAATGCCTTGAGCCGCTACTGGAGTGCAGGACTCTTCCGGGCTTCAGCAAGGGCCAAGGCCAAAGGACATTTCGCTTCCATTGAACGTGTCTTTGAGAAAGGGAAAATTGGGGAGGCGATGACCCGTATTGAAACAAAAACCCCCGGATATCGAAACGCAATCAAAACCTTCTTGAGGAATCGCTGGGCCATGAAGGCCTTCCGTCACGATTACATCCGGGGAAATAATGCGTTTGGGACCGGTTATATCAACTATCTTGTATTTGGATTTTCAGGCGGTATCTATGGACTCTTTGCCGGCCAAGTCGGGCCCTATCCACTCGGCGTTGTCGGTGCGATTCGAGAGAATCTCATGTGGGAGGTCTGGAACGAGATTACCGGTGGTGCATTCGAACAGATGGAAACAACATGGCGGAAAGAAGCAGCCGAGCGGGAAGGAAAAGAAATTTCCGAATGGACTAGACCCGATCCTCATGAAGTCCTTGCATCTCATCTTGTAGGAGAAGCATCTTCCTTACCTCATCGCTTCCGACCCTATCGAGAAACGAATGTCCTCTATCTTACCCATGGCCTCCGAGGATTATGGGAGGTTAGATCGTTTGAAGACGATGCCCGCTCTCAGTATATTCCCCAAGAGAGCGGTATCATTGTTCCCTCTACTGAACTGTTCGAGACGATGAGTCCTCTGGTCGAAGAAGGTCCGATCTATCCTGGTCCGATTCAAAAAGATCTCTACCGCTATCCCATCGCTCCTGAGATAAGAGATCTTACCCAGCATGCGAGAGATTTCTTCAGCCCCTGGCTACTCAGGATGGTTAGTAATCTGGCACGGAGCTATGTTGCCGGATGGGGCAACGGGTATGGTAAAAGGCTTGAACGAATTCAGAGAAGCGAAGAAAAAGAGAAAGATAAAACAGCAAGCGATGGGGGTCGAAAAATGGCGCAGTTCCGTCGTCGGTTCCTGATGTTTGTCACATTCTTAGGTCTTCATACAACCCCCGGCGCAGCGGTTCCTCCGATCGCCCCTGCCAAACTTCCTGCATCTTCTTTCGCCTCTTCTGAGGCGGAAACAGTCTCAATGAATTCATGGAACTCTTGGAAATCCAGGATTCCGCAGAACGATCGCGCCCAGCTTGAAGCCAAGACAGAAGGCGCACGCGCAGAGGTCTCCGAAAGCGTTCAGGCCTATCATACGAAAAACAAAATGTTCCTAGAATCAAAGGAAAAATATGCAGCCTCTTTGAGAGGGTATCTTGAAAAACTAGAACGGTGGTCGAAGGCCCTAACGGCCATACGGGAGGGCGAGCATATGGCCATTTTCGATGAAGCTGTGTTACGTGCTGTTGATGCTTTAAAAAATGTGTTGAGGAAGCAGCTTGAGGCGATCGACAAAGTGATTGTAGAACAGACCATCCCTCCCGGAACTGTTCGCGATGTCTCATTAGAGCAATTCTCTTCGCTCATTCAGGAGGATCCCGAGGTCCAAGGAGAATTTATTATCCCGTCGCAGGTAGTGAATCAGGCCTCTTTCGTTGTGACCGCTCAATCAGAGGTAGATTTTTCTAACATCCCGATCGGCGGGACACTGACCTTTACGACAGCGCGGTATATGAATCACGTCTTTCAATATGAACTTCCAGCGGAAACGGTCCATCAGGAAGGAGGAAGCGTCATTTTTTCATTTGACGTCGCCCAGTCCGCACAAAAAGGTCATCTCATCCGACGGGAAGTCGACACCCAAGGGACAGAGGATGAGACAGATGATAGGGTTGTCGGAAGCCAGTTGGTCTCACAGATCGACGAAGGCTATATCGCCAATGTCAGCTTTCAGGCAGACCGGAACGGTAATTCCCTTCTTGCCGGCGGAAAACCTGTTGTGTTGGGACGTCTGTTCGTCATCGGAAATGGTGCCTTGCGGCCGGGGAGCATTCAAATTACCGGAAACGACCTGAATGCCTTAACCGACACTCCTTCTCCGCAAGAACTGGTTCAGCATCTTTTCCAGTTTCCGCTTTCTTATTCAAATGATCTTGTGCTTGCGCCCCTTCCCGAAGTCCGCGGTCTTTACGGAGAATTTAACTTTGCAAGCCTCGATCAACGGGACAGCACCCGGCGTTCCATTGTTTCATATGTGGTGGGCGTTCCGATGAGAACGATTCTCACGCGGGGTGGTACGGGTGTGGAAACCGTGAAGATTGCGGATTATCCGATCACAAAAGTGGTTCAGGAAGCGCGGGCAGGAACTGTCACTGAAATTCCGCCGGGGCCTTATACGGTCAGTTTTAATCTGCTGGATGTCGATGCCGAAGGCCCGAATACACAAGACAATGACCGGTTGGCACGTGTTATCCGATCAGGCACCCTTCAGGTTGGTGGCCTCCAGAAAGCCGCTTCCGATACCACCGCCACCGAGGGAACTTGGTTCGCCGACGGGAACGCCCTTTATGCCGAGGAAAATGGTTCTGCGGGATATGCCGTCGATTTCGGGCAGGAAGCGCCGACATGGAGTGTTGTGGTGTACGCGAGGAATCGTATGCCGGCCTCTTTGCCAGAAGGCTACCGGTTCGACATGGAGGCGTATCTGGACGGCCAGCCGCTCGATTCCAACGGTGACGGCCGCATCGACCATATCCGCGTTCCTGCAGATTCGACAGGAGCGGTTCGCACGAGTGGTGCGACACTCGGAAACCTGAGCGGAACGCATCGCATCCGGTTAAAGTGGATCAACGATGCAGGGTCCAACACTATCCTCCAACTAGAACGGCTCCTTTTCATACGGCCGTCCGTTCCCGTACAAGGAACTTCCTCAGGGTCCTTCTTTGCATCGATGGTGGAAAGTCCCGAGGCTACTTCCTCTGGTACTACCGACATGCATGAACTGGAGACGAAGCTTTCGAGGGTGCCGGAGTCCCAACGCTTTATCATCGAGGGTCTTTTGGGTTATATGAGGACTGAAGATGATCTAAGTCGCGCCGAATCGGAGATTGCGAGCGCCGCAGAAAAAATGAACGACGCAGCCTCGACACTCCGTGGGGCAAAGGAAGGGCTGACAAGCCAGCTCAATGCGCTTGTTTCGAATTGGGGAGCACTTATCGGACAACAACCATGGTCGGAAAAAGAAAAAGAGGAAGCCCTAACAGCACTTCGTAAGTGGCTGAGTCAAGATGCAACACTTGGCGAAGCAGAACATATCGCCCTTACAGAATCCCCTCAGGGTGCAACCGTAACGCGCGAATGGCTTAAGAAAAATCGGGAGGAAAGACGCCGTTCTTACGGGGACGCATATGTGAGGTTTCTTAATTTGGAAGGACCAGAGGATCTTGCTTACCGTTTTCAATACAACTGGCCATGGGGTTCTTCAAATCTTTCGTTCTCTGTTGAAGACCGGATGAGGGTTCCTTATCTTTCTCCCAAAACAGAGGAAGAAAAGCTCGGCGACCAGTCTAAAGAAACAAGTCGTTCGCTGATAGAAGTGCAAAGACAGTTGCAACAAGCAACAGACCCGAATGATATCGCCCGTTTGGCGGAACAGGAACGTTTGCTTCGGAAAAGATTGGTGAGCTTAGAGGATCAGTCTGCAGAACTTGAAAATGCAAAGCGGCTTCTCCATCTCCGCGATAACCTTTTCTTTGGTCTCGGATTGGATTATTTACCGGACTCAAACTTTGTGATGAGCTCTCGCGTCAAATTCGGTTCTCCGCTCCGTTTCGAAAAGACTGTCATTGGTTACGATTATCTCCCCTCCTTACGGCGCCACGGAGTCCGCCTCGAGATGCCCCCTTATGAACTTTCCCATGCAATCGCCTGGCACTATCAGGATATTCTTGAGGCGGGGTACAGTGCAGCGCTCATTTCTGATCCGGGTGTATGGACACTCTTCAGCGATTTTGTTCAGGCGCATGCCGTTTTCGCAGAGCGCCTGCGGCTCGGAATCGAACACGGTTGGCTTTACCTTAAAGCTTCATTTGATGAGTATCTCAAGGTCATTCAGGCCCGTGAGGCGGTATTGCGCGCTTTGGATGAACGTGGGATTTCCACCTCCTTTGCTTTGGAAAATATCTTCACGAGGGGAAGTCTTTCTTATTCTTGGGATAACCTTTCCCTGGGTCTTGCCGCAGGCGAAGGATATTACGAAGGAAGACTTCAAGGTTCCCTTTTTGGAAATATGTGGAATATCGCCGTTGCCGAGGAGCGCATGAATATCCGAACGATGCGTCGAATAGGTGAAATCAACCTCCACGCCTCACTGGGTAGGGATCGTGGCGAATGGGAATATGGTGCAGGCATTCAAGGGAGATGGGGAAAGAGTCCATCGACGCCGAATCGTCCCAGTCTCTCGGGAGGAATCCCACCTTCTTCTTTGGAACCATTGGGGTCTCTTCAGGATCCCAAAGGGATGTTAGAAGGAACAGGAGTTCATCTGAGAACAGGAAAGCCTTTGGAGTGGAGCCGCCCACAACTTCCTGCGAATCCGATCCCTGGCGTTCAAGAAGGAATCGCTTCTTTAAGTCCTTTGTCGCATCCGAATGAAGAAATATATGAAGCAGCAATTGCGTCACAGCTTTCACTTAGAACAGGGATAAATGCAAAGCTCTTTGTACAAAAGATCCGCCTTCTCGATCCGAGGACGCGCAATCTCATTGGAAAGATTTCGGATCAACTCACTCTTCCGAATTCTATCAGAAAAGTGATTCAGGACAGTCGTGTCACGGTAGATGAAGCCCTTCAATGGTATGAAGTGCTCGCCCGTTACTTCGAAGGCGTGGAAGCGAAGGAGATCAAGCTTCCCGAAGGTCTTACATTTGATGCAGAAGGTCTCAGAACAGCTATTGATCTGGGGATCATTCAGAATTCTCATGAACGACAGAACTTCTCTTTGGGAGAGGTGATGGGCCTTCTCTTTACCCCGGCACAGCGTCAACAACTGGATGACCTGAAACATCAGGCGCTTGAGATGGAAACCATCGAAAAGGGAGTCTAAAAGGGACGTTTCCAACGCATCCCCGAGATACGTAAAACGACACAAAAGTAACATACAGTGAGGCTGATTTTGGTGTATAGTTGTATACGACGGGAGACTCTATATATAAGGAAGGAAAATGGTAAAAAAGCCTTTTTTTAGACCAGTTTGTTTCATTTTGACCCAAACCTTTTTGTGGTCAGTACTTTACACGGATCTCTCGTATGCCTTTGGCCCCCAGGAAGCGCTTCGTCCAAAAGCGGCCCGGCAAAAAAGTGCCGCTCTTCGGACAGCACTTGTCCAAACACCCCCTCTCTCTCCAATTTCTTCTGGAACGAAGGCCCCCTTTGCAAGGGATGGAGGAGAACACGACCTTTCCCACTATCTCTTAAGAAAAGAAGACCTCACATATGTGCTGTCCTTTCTAGAAGGCCTTACCCCAGAAGAGCGTTCCCAAGTTCTTACGGAAACCTCGAATCAACTCTCGCGGCACCATTTGCCTCTCCACCGTTATCGGGATATTCTTTTAATGCATCACCGGAATTTTGAAAGCGGGTGGATAAAAGATGATTCCACAGCCAGATCGACTATTGTGAACTTATCAGGTATTCTGCCGGCGGTGGGTGTTATCGGTTTTATCGTCCATCTCATCATTACGCACGGTGTAGAGGACATAACTCCTGAGTCAGTGTTGCCGTCAGTGGGGAAGGCGGCTCTTGCGGTGTGGGTGGCGTGGGCGATAGGCACACTTTTGATTGGTTTACCGCTTATATGGCTTATTCAGAAAGTTGAAGAGATGGTCTCAACCGTTTGGCTTCTTTCTCATCTCAGAGAAACACGAAGAGAAAATTTGGACGAGATAAAAATTACTGTCGCCGGTGTCGTTATCAATGCCATCATCCGCTTGTACATTTCTGAACTGAAATCCCGCGCTGTCTCTGAGGTAACCATCCTGCGTCTCGATGTGGGACCGAATAATATGGAAAAAATTAAGCTCCTCCGTCGGGCGGTCGAAGAGGCGAGGCGTTCAGGCCCGGCCGCGCAGGACGGAAGCAACAAAACACTCGGAGAGACATTTGACGAGAAACTGAGCCGAGGGGATCTTTATCTGAAAAATCCGATCGATCTCGACCTTGTCAGAAAACGGGGGATTGCTGCGATCGTCCTTGCAGGAGGGGAAGGGACACGGATGAAGCCGCATCTCAAGCATCTTTTTCCCTTTTTGGGAAGACCGATGAGCCTCTGGCCGATTCTTGCATTACGAGAAAAAGGGATCCCGACGGTAGTTGTGGTGGGATACGGAAGAATTAGGGTAGTCGAGGCGTTCGACCGGGAAATTCCGGGTTTGACGTATATTGAACAGACGCCTCCTCGGGGAGGGACGGCGGAAGGTCTTTTGCAGGGTCTTCAAGCCCTCCAAGGATACGACGGTCCTGTTCTTGTCATCAATGGAGATGCGGCCGCGATTGATGGGAAGTTTATGACATGGTTAGAAAAATCACTTCACCAAACAACCCGTGACGCCATTTTTGTCGCTCAAGAGGTCGAAAATCCGAATGGTCTTGGTCGCATCCTCCTTTCAAAGGGCAGTGAGATTTTAAAGATTGTTGAACAGAGTGAAATCGATCAAGGGGATCAGAAGATCAGCGGAAGGCTTTACCGTCAGGGAGACTTGAAGGCGATCCGTCTCGTCAATGCAGGATTTTACGGCTTTAAAAGGACAGAAAAACTCCGTCAGGTTCTCCGCACCCTTCGTCCTTTCCGCACGCAGCCGCTCATTGAATACGGAATTATAGGTGTTATCGAAGCAGGTCTTTCGGCAGAGGCGGTGACTGTTCCACCCGAGGACGTCTATAAACTGATCCAGCCCAATGATCCTGAATCTGTCTGGGCACTTGAGAAAGAGGTCTTGCACAGACGAAGTGTGGCCAGAGATGGTGGTAATAAAAACTTTAGAGAGATATTTGAAGGGATGCTGAAGCAGTTAAAGAGCGATCCCCACTTTCAGCGGAAGGTGGATCTTGCGAAACAATTGGAGCGCCAAGGGGTAAAAGTGAGAGGAGGTGCTTTAAGCATTCTTTTGGAGAGGATCTATATCGGCCCGCATGTGGATATCAGCGAATTCTGGGATGGCGTGATGGATATGGGTACGCGTATTACCGGCAGAAGCAAGATCGGTCGCAGGAGTCATCTCAGCGGTCTCATCAATAGTTCTGTCATTGGAGAAAACGTCAAGATCATCCGCGGGAAAGAGATCGATCATTCCACGATTGGAAACGGCTCATCCCTTCTCAGCGCCTCTATATCACGATACGACATTGAAGACCATGTTCGCATCGAGGATTCCTATCTTTCCATGCGAGGGAAAAGCACTTTTGGAAATGGCATTGAGATCGCGATCGGACCCGAGAAGGAGAGGAAGCCGGATCTCATCAGTGACGATCGACTCACCTTTAAGGAGATCGCGCGGATTGTCATGAAAAGAAATGATCGTCTCCTTTTGGAGACGCATCGAAGGACGGCAAAGGAGCACGCAAATGTCTTGAGGTCTGAACGGGGGAAGGTCTCTCAAGGGGCCACCATTCTACGAACGAAAGAAATCATCAACGCAAAAATTGGCGAATACGCGGCCATCAAAAATGCTGAGGAACTCCACGACGTGACGGTCTTAAGCAGTCGACGTTATCCCTCCGTCATTAACTCTGGCGCGATTGTTTCGGACACTATCGTCCACGAAGGAACCTATATTGGAGAGCGCGCAACGGTTCGGAACGCGATTTTCATGGCACACTCGGGAGCCAAGGACAATGTCGTCGTCGAAGATGCTGTGATTGGACCTCATTCCATCATGCGATTTGGGCATGTGGTCGCCTTTTTGGCAGGTCCCTTCGTCGGCAAAAATCATCCTTCGATTTTGATCGCGGGCCTTTGGCCAGGCGGAATGGGAAATGTGGGGGGCCACCATACGGGAAGTAATCATCCGAGCCGTGGACCTACCGAAGAGGCTTATTATCCAACGGCCGCCTTCTTGGGCACAAATACAGATATCATTTATCCTTTTTCTGCCGAAACAGGTATTCTCGTCGGCGCAGGCCTTGTGGTTCCATCCCAGAAGATCCTTCTCCCATTTTCTATATTAACGACCCCTTCCATCTCCTACAATCCCCGTATGAATGAAATTCTTCCCGGCGCAGGCCTCACCATGACGCCTTACTATTATGAGCGGGTGCAGTATAAGAATGAGGAGGTGAATCGAGAGAAGGGAACAGATATCGATACACGCATCTTTACGCCCGAAGTCATCAATGAAATGATTCGAGCCGTTGCACTTTTGGATCGGGATCCTGTTTCTGGTAAGCGTATTACAGTGGAGGCCGTTTACACTGGAGAGGATTATCCCGGTATCGGAAAAAATATCATGATGGAGAAAAGCCGGGGAAAGGCGATCGAGATTTACCGATTTCACATTTCTTATTATGCCCGGAAGATGCTGAATGCGCGGCTCGAGGCTATTTTTGAAACGGCCCCTGCGACTTGGGATGAGGTGAAGCAGGAACTTCTTTTGGAAACCGATGATGAAGAGTGGGAATATGCCAAGAAGCTTTTTGAAAGGGGCATTGCCACATGGGATAAGGTGTTTGTCATCGGGCTTTTGGAACAATTTAAAGAACAAGAAAATATCTACCACGTAGCGGTTCTCCACTCCAAGGAAAAGGACGAGGAAAGAAGGATCGGGATTTTTGAAGTTCTCGATGAGGCACATATTCCATTTGATCGGATTCCACTCGTTATCAAACTTAAGGAAAACCATGAGGCCACTCTAAGAGAACTTGGGCGCCTGGAGGAACGGCTCCTCACCCTTCCCGTCGCGGGAAAGGATCTCCCCCCCTCATCAAACGACGGCGGCACAAAGAGTGCTCCCTTTGTGGTTGCGCTGGGTGGAAATGCGTTTGAAGGGGAGACATCGGATGATCAGTTACCGAGCCTCGAAAGAATGCTGGAGCCAGTAGTGGAGTTGATCAAGCGGGGAGAAACAGTCGTCATCACGCATGGAAACGGACCACAGGTTGGAGAAGGACTTCTTCGGATAGAGATTGCAGCGGAAAAGAAGGAAGCCCCTTCCATGCGACTTCCATATGTCGGGGCGCAGACACAGGGATCGATGGGTTATATGATCGCATCCACTTTGCGGAGACTCCTTCAAAAAGAGGGCGTTCCGAAGGAGGTTGTCGCTCTCATCACGAATGTTGTCGTAGATACTAATGATCCCGCTTTCCAAAATCCCACGAAATTCATCGGGAAAGAGTACACAAAAGCAGAAACAGAGCAACTCTCCAATGAAAGGGGCTGGGTATTCAAAGAATATAAACCGGGAAGATGGCGCCGTGTGGTGCCGTCACCTCTTCCAAGAGAGATCGTGGAAGAGAAGATTATTCAGGGTCTTCTGGAGAAAGGGGTGATCGTTGTAGCGGCCGGTGGTGGGGGGATCCCCGTTTCTTTGAGAGGGCTTAAAGGTCTCGATGCGGTGATTGATAAAGACCGGACCTCCGCACTTCTTGCCAAGCGTATTGGGGCGGAGCAATTTATTATCTTGACGGCGGTGGATCAGGTGGCACTTGATTTCGGGAAACCGACGCAAAGAGCGTTCTCGACGCTTACCATGGATGAAGCGAAGCGGTATTTTGCCGCAGGTCAATTCCCGGCCGGGAGCATGGGCCCCAAGATCGAGGCGGCGATCGATTTCCTCGGAAACGGCGGAGAAAAAGTCATCATCACAGACGGACAGCATCTTTTAGAGGCGCTCGAAGGAAAAGCGGGAACGACGATTGTGCCTACTTCCAAAGATGGCGGCACGCATCTAGGGTTGGTAGAAGAGCTCCTTCAAAAGATCGCTCGGCAGCGCTTCACACCGATTTTTGGAGGGGCCCAGGCACGCACGATTTACCTAAGCGAAGACTTGGCGATTTATGATTTGCAGGAAAATACGGAAGTGACGCTCAACCACCAAACCTCTCCCTGGGCCAAAGCAGCGAAGAAAAGAATCAAGTTAGTCCTCCGTCATTTATTCGGAGAAGATTTAAGCGTCGGGTATGGATTGGAGAGTTACCGAATCGCGGCTGCACTAGAGGATACCTACATTGATCCTTTTGTGATTTTAGAGAACGTGACGCTTCGAATCCCTAAAGACGGGGAGGAGGCGGTGATTCACCTTCGGCATGCCATTGTGAGGGAAAGAAACGACGTATTTATGGTCGATATTCTTAAAGAGTTGGTGCAGGAAGGGAAACTGGAAGAGGCCATGGCGAAAATTGAAGAAGTGTTTCGCTTGGATGTGTGGCTTATCAAGGAAAAGCGCATTGTGAATCTGGACCTTCATTTCTTGAAAAATACGAGGATTCGAAATGGGCGGGTGGTGCTCCGGGATTTGGGGTATTTGACCAAGGATCGTGATCTGGCTTTGTTCTTTTTGACCCGTCTCCACCAGGGAGGATGGGAGGTCGCTGGGGGGCATCCGATTGAAGTCACTGCGCAAAGACTTTCGCACTTTGCCCCGCCTTCCCTTGTGAATCACTACCGTACCCGTGCCTATGAAGTCTACTCCATCGAAAATTTCAAGCACCTGTGGCCGGATTCCGACGCTTTCGCGCACGACGACGGATCCCATTTTATCGAATATCAAGAAGTGAAACATGCACTTCGTCCAATGGGCATTCCTATCTTTGAGGCTTCCGAGCCTGTGAAGGGACTTATCGGTTTGGATGAAAAAGGATCGGTTCTTTGGGTTGATGCTTTTATCACTCAAAATTCCATCCCCAAAGCTCTCTTCGATAAGATCCTTCTTCCGAAACTTCAATTTGAGAAGGCGATCATCGAAAAGGGTCTCCCGGTCGCGATGGAGGATGAGTGGGTGCGAGAAGTAATGGCGCTTCAACCGATCGGTGCCGGCATCGTCTCCCTATCCGAAGAGGAGAAGGAGGATCTGAAAAATTGGATTGAAGCGCGGCTTCTCGAAGGTCCTCGAGAAGACCTTGCGAGTCTAAAGGAACTTCTCTCTTTGAACGATGTAGAAGAAGGTACCTCCCGGGATGGGGGTGGAAAAGGAAAATGGGTTACGCCGGAGATTTCGCCGGAGATTAAGAAATTACTCGAGGAAAAAGTGGTCAGCTCGATTCAAATAGACTCTTACACCCGAATCAAAAATATCGTCAATCCTCATGGAGAACTCCAGAGAGGGTTTTATTACGCTTCTGGAGGCGATGCTGCGAGTTTCTTCCTTGCCACAAATCTTACCGATGCCCTCTTTGTGGATTTCCTTCCCTTTGGAAAGGAGGAGGGGATAAACGACCCACTCCTCCTCGAATGGTTTTTAATAGATAGAACAGTGTGGGACAGTGGTTTTCAAAGGGAACTCTCACTACGCCAGCTGGGAGGGTTAAAAGTTCCCCTCCTTTGGGACCTTGTGGGGATGGGGGCTGAGATTCAAGGGATTCGACACATCGGAAGGAAGACCTTTGAGATCCATTTTAATTGGGCCCATCCGGATGATGGGAAACGGATTCCTCGAAAGATCACCTTTTTCGAAAAGGTGGATCTGATTCAACCAGAAAGTTATCCCAAGCATCTTAAAAAAGTCCTTAGGGAAGGTTTTGATCTTTATTTCATGAGAGGAGGAGGGCCCCTCCTCCAAATCGGTGGATTAAGGGAGGGGGGATACCTTGTTGCACCGGCTGGAGTGGTTGAGAATAATTTTTGGAAAGAGATTGATGTTCCCTTCGGTGAAGGAAGTTTTTCTATTTGGGAGAAGAAAAGAGGACCCGCTCAAGATGGGGGCAGGCGATTACTTGATCTTCCTCGGGCAGGGGAGTTTCCTTTGATGCAGAAACCCGTTGAAGTTGGGAGTGGCGTGTAAAAACCGGGACTAAGTCCCGTCTGTGCTGGGACTTAGTCCCAAGGAGCCTTAGACTTGTTCCCTAAGGCTGGATTGAACAAGATCGGAGTAGACCTGGATGAATTTTTCGTCTGGGCCTAATGAGAGATAATCAGCCATTTCCTGTTGGTCAAGCAGGCCAGAACTCTTTGGAAGCAAATGGTCGCGGAAACTGCTCCATGGATAGTCAACTGGATCTCTGGCAAGACCTGCTCGATAGGGATTCAATTCAATGTATCTTGCGCAGGCATAGAGGTATCGCTCTTTGTCAATGAGAAGACTATGAAACGGCCCTTGCCATACGTGGCCTTTCCACTCATAGCGAAGTTGAAACCAACTGCTATAGGCGAGGTTGAGCCGATGCATGATCTGGGAGGCCCCTTTATGAGGGCCGATTGTATCGAGGAGAAGATGGACATGATTCGGCATCAGACAAAATGCATATAATTTGAAGTTAAACAAAGACTTATACCTTTTGAGGAGTCTCAAATAATGTTGGTAGTCATCGTTGTCTCGGAAGATTTGCATTCTATTGTTTCCACGATTGATGATGTGGTATAGACCGGGATCCGATACGTCTCTATGTGTTCTGGGCATTGTTTTCTCCTTTCATCATAAGCAAGGCTCCTAATATACATGACGTAAAAATGTTAAATTTTCTTGCAAAAAAGTTAGATTTTTTTAATGGGTCTCGGTAGGCTTGGGGAAGGGTCTAACCGCAGGAGGGACTTAGTCCCGCTTTGGGCTTGCGGTGGGAGAGAACGTGTAATATAATGGTGCAACATGACGCCGGAAAAACGATTCAGAGGGATTCGAAAAGAACTCATTCTCCTAGGGGTTTTTTTGTTACTTGCCCTTATCATGATCATCCTTTTGGTGAGTCCTCGTTTTCACAAAGGCCGTCCTTTCGAAACAGTTCCTGAACAAGAAGCCGCCTTCCGTCTTTATCCTCCTCTTCCAAAGGAAATGACTGAGGCCCCTTCCGAGGCACCCGGACCGGAAGTAGAGGTGGAGATTGTTCCCCAAAGTATCCTGGTCGACAACTTTGATCTCGGTGCCACAAGCGGCATTTTCACCGAGCGTTTCAATTCGCTTGGAAGTTACCAAGGGAGCTGGGCGCACCGTCCTTCCTATTCACTTCTTTCCAAATCAGACACTGTGCGTCGAGGGGAAAAGGGACGTGGACTTGCAATCGACTACTATAAGGATGGGGGATGGTGCGGATACTATAACCTTTTGGCTGGGATCGATGTATCGGGTTTGAATACCCTCTCTTTCTGGGTAAAGGGTGAAAAGGGAGGGGAGGTGTTTGACATCGGTCTTGCGGATCAAAGGATGCAGGACCTCGGCATCGACGCTGTCTATTTCGGATCGGTCAACAATTTTCTTCCGAAAGGGGTAACGACCGAGTGGCAGGAGGTCAAGCTTCCAATGACCAAACTGGCCGCAGAGATGAACCTTTCAGAAATGGGCTCTTTTGTCCTTTGGTTCCGTTACGAAGGGAGGGGCCGTATTTACCTTGAAGACGTCCTGTTTAAAAACGATCCCGAGGTGGAAAGGATCCTTTTGGAAAACGCCCCCCGCGCCTTGAGAGATCCGCTTCATCCCCGAAGTCTCTGGGTCTGGAATATCGATCCGGCGCAAAACTTGAAGGCCCGCAAAGAACTTTTTGAATTGTGCGATCGTACAGGGATTCAAAATCTCTACCTCTATATCGGGGAGTTTTCCGAAAAGGAAGATCCGAAGTATGCTGAGCATCTGGAAGGATTTTTGCGAGAGGCGCACAAGCGGAAGCTGCGCATCGAAGCTTTGACCGGAAACCCGATCTGGCAGTTTGAAGAAAATCACGCCGTTGCGCTTCAATGGATCCGTGCCTTTCTCGAGTTTAACCAGAAGCGCCCGGTCGAGGCACGCATGGACGGGATTTCCCTGGATATCGAGCCGTATCTCGATCAAGCGTGGAATGAGAATCGGGAGAAAGTGAAGGCGAGTTTCCTTTCGCTCTTGAAAAAGATCAGAGCCCTCTTGGGTGAGTATCCCGATCAGAAGTTCCGATTTGGCGTGGTGGCCCCTATTTTCTATGATGCGGAGGGACCCGAATTCGAAAAGTCGATTTTTGAGGCGGTCGACACGATTGCACTCATGGATTACTACGACACCGTTAGGGAAATCGGAGGGAATGCCGTTTCGCACCTTCAATTGGCCGAGGCGATGGGAAAGAAGGTGTCGATCGGCGTCGAGACGCAAGACCTTGTTGCCATGAAGCAGGGCGGTCGGCGCAACACCTTTTTTGAGGAGGGGTGGGAGGGGATGGAGGAGGTCTTGAAAGAGGTTGCCCAAGGAGTAGAGGCCTATTCTTCCTTCGAAGGATTTTCGATTCATCATTATTCCAGTTACAAAAACCTTCAGAAAAGCCGTAACGTTCCTACAAAGGAAAGAAAAATCTTTTATACGGTCGATGCGATGCAGGTCTCGAAACCGGTCACTACCGACGGAGATCTCTTTGAATGGGAAGAGTTGATCCAGGCGCCGACTGTTGAGGAAAAAGAAAACGTTGTCTATGGGCAGGGGGCCTGGCGGGGAAAGAAGGACCTCTCTTTTAAAGCATCGGTCCGTTGGGATGAAGGAGCCCTTTATCTGGCTGTCGCCGTCTTTGATGATCGGTTGGCACAGGAGAAGGTAGGAGAGGATCTTTGGGAAGGGGACCACGTGGAAATTTGGCTCGATATGGATCTTGAAGGAGATTATACAGAAGCGGTGAATAGTGATGATGATTTTCAGTTTGGGTTAAGCCCCGGTAATTTTGGAACGTTGAAACCCGAACTTTATTTATGGACCCCTCCCCTCGACAAGACGCTCCTTTTGGAGGCGACCGTTGCTGCAAAGAAAATAGAAAGAGGGTATACCCTGGAGGCGCGCATCCCTACGAAGATTCTTTTTGCCACCGCGAAGAAAGGAAGCGATACCCGGCTTGTAAAGGGGAGAAAGTTCGGGATAAGTGTCGACGTGAGTGATACAGATGACGCCCGCGCCCCCCAGAAGTGTCTCATCTCCACGTCTACCAATAGGATTTGGGGGGATCCGACGACGTTCGGGACCCTGGAGTTGAAATGAGAAATAAATCTCGTCGTTCGTCGTTCGTGAAGCGTATCTCGCTTCACGCTTCACGAGATACGAAATACGCTCTTATTGTTCTTCTCCTTCTCATTACCCCCACATGGGCGGAGTCGATCCTGCTTAAAGATCTTCCCCCACTTCCTCAAGATACTTTCCTTACTCCCGCAGAGCGAAAATTCGGGTTCCGAGGGCGGATCGGCGGGTTTAATCTCGAACCTTCCCGATACGGCTGTTTTGTCGACGGTACGATGTTTTACCCGGAAGGGAAAGACAAGGAAGCGGTCAAATATCTTTACGACCGGCGGAGCGAGAAAGAATTTGTTGGCACCTACCTTATTATTATGGCGAATCTTTCTCAATACAAAACAATGACGTTTTATATCAAAGGAGAAAAGGGAGGGGAGACGTTTGAGCTGGGCTTGAACGACGTTATTTCCAATAAGCGCGAGGATGCCGTCTTTGTCGGTTCGATCTATCGATACCTCCCGCAGGGGATTACGACCGAGTGGCAGCGCGTCGCAGTTCCATTAAGCGACTGGTTCGGCCCCGATCTTTCACGGGTGTACAGCATTGTTTTTCATTTTAACGAAATAGGAAAGGGCGCTTTCTGGATTGATGAAGTGACCTTTCACACCGAGCAGAGGGTCGACCGGGAAGCGGAGATCGAAAAGCAGGGGTATCTTCTCCTCGACAACTTTGATCATGATGACTTAAATCTCCTCGGTCGGAAGACGAACTGCTACAAAAAACTTCCTTCCGTTTGCGTCTTCAATCACGTTTCTGAACCTCGCTGGGGAGGAAAGGGGCGCTCTTTACAGCTTTCCTATCAAAAAGAAGGGACCGGTTGGTGCGGGTACTATACGCTTCTCAATGAAATTGACGGCGCCTTCTTCGACCTTTCCTGGTATGACAGGCTCACGTTTATGGTGAAGGGAGAGAGGGGGGGAGAGATCTTTGAAATCGGGATGGCGGATCGCAATTGGCTCACGATTGGAGATTCAGTGAAGGCGGGACCGATTGAAGCATATCTTCCCGGAGGGGTCACCACCGAATGGCAAGAGGTCACGATTCCTCTGCAAGATTTCGGTCTCCTCGATTTCTCCCAGATGGGATCTTTTGTCATCAATTTTTATAAGAAACAGGAAGGGGTTTTATATATCGACGACTTAAAATTCCATTTGAGGAAATGATGAGTGCGGAATGCGGAGTGTGGAATCCACATTCCCAACTCCCCACTCCGAACTGCAGGAGGATGGTTGTGAAAAAGACACCGTTTCTTGTCGCTTGTTTCTTGTCGCTAGGAACGTGTGCATTTGCCGAGGAATTTATCATCCACAAATTTGACAAACGGTCCAATGTCCTCGGGGGCGCCTCCAGCGTCTATCAGCAGGCCCCTTCGCGGGCGGTCGCCACGGTCAGCGCAGAGGTAAGCCATGATCCGGGGGGAAAGGCACTCAAACTCGATTATGACAAGAAAGGGGTCGGGGGACCTTATGGAAAAGGAGGATGGTGCGGATTTTACACCCGCGTGAAGATCGCCGAGAAACACCTAGACGCAAGCCATTTTAAGATCCTTCATTTCTGGGTGAAGGGGGCGAAGGGGGATGAAAATTTCCGGATAGGAATTTCGGATCGCCACTGGGATGAATTGGACGATACCGTAAAGTCAGAAGATGTCGGGACCTATCTTCCGGAAGGGAAGATCACGACCGATTGGCAACGGGCCTCTATTCCCCTCGATGTTTTCGGGATAGATCTTTCGGAGATCGCCGCGATCGCCATCTGCTTTGAAACCGAGTGTTTTCCGGGCGGAGCAGGGCAGGGGTCTATATATATTGACGATTTGATGTTGGAATGAGGGGACTTGACAAAAAGAGGTATATCTCTTAAAATAAAAATTTGCCTTAAATCATTTGCTTACCCCGTTAGAAATGGACATTTCTAACGGGGCTTATTAAAGGAGGAAAAACATGGAAGTCATAGTCAAGGATAGTTACGAAGAAATGAGCACCCTTGCGGCCCAGATCATCGCGGATCTCATCCGCAAAAAACCCAACTGTGTGTTGGGACTCGCAACAGGAAGCACCCCGGTCGGAACCTACAAAGAACTCATCCGTCTCCATAAAAATGAAGGGCTTGATTTCTCCAAGGTCACGACATTTAACCTTGATGAATATGTTGGACTTCTCCCCGATCACGATCAAAGTTACCGCTATTTCATGAATAAAAACCTCTTTAAGGACATCAACATTAAGAAGCAAAATACCAACGTCCCCAATGGGATGGCGGACGACATTCCAGCCGCCTGCGAGGCGTATGAGAGAAAGATCAAGAAGGCCGGTGGGCTCGATATCCAGCTTTTGGGAATCGGTGCCAACGGCCACATCGCCTTTAATGAACCGGGATCGAGCCTCGGGTCAAGAACCCGTGTGAAAACGCTCGATGAGCGGACAAGGCAAGACAACGCCCGTTTCTTCAAGTCACTCGATGAAGTGCCGCGGTATGCGGTCACGATGGGAATCGGAACGATCATGGAGGCGCGTCAACTGATCCTCCTCGCCAATAAAGACAACAAGGCGGATGCGATCGCAATGACCGTCGAGGGGCCGATTACCGCGATGGTTCCGGCGACTATCGTCCAGCTTCATCCGAAAGCCACGATCATTACGGACAAAGCGGCCGCTAGCAAACTCACACGCGAATATCCGGCGGAACCGAGCATCCTGAAGCTGCAAGGTCGTGAGGAATCGTGTTGCTCCATGGAGACGCCCCGCAGGAAAAGTGCGCGGCGTGAAAAGGTGGGAACCCGGCGATGAAAGAAATCCGCATTTTTGAAGACGCCTCTTATCGCACACTCCTTCCGCTTGTTTATATGCGGCCGGTCTCAGCACTCCGCTGCGGCATCCTTCTTTTGCAGGAAAAGGTGGTCCGCCGATACCCCAAGGCATCGATCACCCTTTTCTGCAGAGACTATATCGCGGACCTTCTCAAAGGTCGTGATTCCTTCGGCGTAAACCGCTTGACCGTTGAGAAAGAAAACACCCTTTTCCTCAACAGCCGGCTCCTCATCGGCGAAGTTATTCCTCTTGAAGGAAAAGAGGAGATCGGAGTTCAGGATGATACCGTCGTCTACGCGCGTCTGTCGCAGGAGAATGCAAAGAAAGTCACCCCTCAGGTCTTCCTTGAAGAAAGGCTCCTCAAGACCGTAAAGGGGGTGAAGGTCCGGAAGGTCAAAGCAAAGCTCGTCAAGTATTCATGGGACCTTGTGCAGAATAATGGAAACGAGATCGTCCGGGACTTTGAACTTCTCGTAGGGAAAAAAGGTTCAAACCACGGCAAGGTCTATGACGGAACGTATCTTTTGAATCCTTCCCAGATCTATATTGGGAAAGGCTCGAAGATTAAACCCTGTGTGGTGCTCGACGCAGAAAACGGCCCTATCTACATTGGCGAAAATGTAACGATCTTCCCGAACTCTGTCGTTGAGGGTCCCGCCTATATCGGGGATGAAACCAAACTCAAGATAAACGCCAAGATCTATGAAAATACGAGTATCGGTCCTGTCTGCAAGATAGGAGGAGAGGTCGAGGGCTCGATCCTCCATGCTTACTCGAACAAGCAGCATGACGGATTTCTCGGTCACGCCTATATCGGCGAATGGTGTAACTTGGGTGCCGGAACCTCTAACAGTGACCTTAAGAACAATTACGGAAACGTGAAAGTCTGGGTGGATGGGAGGATGGTCGATTCCGGCTCAATGTTTGTCGGGCTTACGATGGGAGACCATTCGAAGACGGGAGTGAATACGATGTTAAATACCGGAACCGTCGTCGGTGTTTCCTCCAATGTCTTCGGTGCCGGTTTCCCTCCGAAATATATTCCTTCCTTCTCGTGGGGAGGCGCGTCAGGACTCACCACCTACAAACTCGAGAAGGGGTTGGAGGTGGCCGAACGCGTTATGTCCCGTCGGAAGGTTAAACTCGGAGCGCGGGAGGAGAAACTTTTCCGGAGGATTTTCGAACTCACCAAGGAGGAACGGAAGACCACCGTCGGCGCCGGCGACTAAGTTAAGTTTTTCGGTTTCTAAACGGAGTGACATAGGGTCGTCACTCCGTTTTTTATTTTTTGGTGACAGTGCCGGCGGTTAAGCCTGCAATGATGTAGCGCTGGAAGAAAAGAAAGGTAAGAATCACAGGGAGTGCGGTGATGCTGGAGGCGGCCATGAGGCGGACCCAATCAACCCCCATCAAGCTCTTATAGAGGGCAAGTCCCACAGGAAGGGTGCGCATCTCAGGGGTATTGGTGAGGAGAAAAGGATACAAGAATGTGTTCCAACTTCCCATGAAGGTGTTGATCCCGACGACCGCAAGGGCCGGTTTTGAAAGAGGGAGCACAATTCGGAAAAAAATTTGAAAGTCCCCCGCCCCGTCGATACGCGCCGCATCCTCCAAAGAGGAGGGGAGGGCCGAGATATACTGCCGCATGAAGAAGATATTGAAGGGGGCGACGAGCGCCGGAATCGTGAGGGCCCAGTAGGTATTCAGCCAATGGAGATTTTTCATGAGGATAAAGATCGGTATCATGAGGACCTGTGAAGGGATCATGATATTTCCGAGGATGAGGAGGAAAAGAAATTCCTTTCCGGGAAATTCCTTCCGCGCGAAGGCGTAACCGACCATCGAGGAAAAAAGAAGATTTCCCAAAACTACAACGAGGGTGATGAGGAGGCTATTGATGAAATACCGTCCGAAAAACCCGCCGACCAAGACATCCACATAGTTCACAAGGGTAAAGCGTTTAAACGCGAGGCGCACTTCTTTTATGAAAATTTTCTCCGCCCCTTCCTTATCGAGGACAAACATCAGTTCTTCCGCCACCTTCTCAAGAATCGCGGGATTGAGTTGCGAGAGGTCAAAGCGATCTATCGGAAGTGAAACCTTTTGCCAGTCCTGAGAGACCCCTCCTTTCAGCATCTCTTGAATCGGAACTGCGACCTCATTTCCAAGGATATCCTTTAAAACGACCCTAAAAGATTCTCCTCCTTTTTCCCCTTTTACGAAGAATTCAAGGTGTGTGAATTTTCGCATATCGAGACGAAGAGGGATGGAATCCGAGGGGGTAAGGACAATCTCACGAACCGGCTTTGTGAGCGTTCCGCCCGGTTTCACCGACCAGTAGAACATCAAGACCAAAGGGGCAAGGGTCAAGATGAGGAGAAGGGTGAGAATTCCCACGATCCATAACTCTTTAAATTTCACGGTATTCATTCCCCGGTTTGCTCCCCCAATTTAAAGAGCCGCATTTGAGCCAAGGAAAAAATCATGATCACAAGGAAAAGAAAATATCCGACCGCCGAGGCGAGGCCCATTTCAAATTTTTGAAAACCGGTCTCATAGAGGTGGTAGACGACCGTTGTCGTAGCCCCCAACGGTCCCCCTTGTGTCATGGTGAGGACCTCCGGAAAGACCTGAAAAGAATAGATGGTCTGGATGACCCCCACAAAAAGGAGGATCGGGCGGAGCTGGGGGAGTGTAATATGCCAAAACCGTTGCCATTCATTCGCCCCGTCGATTTCCGCCGCCTCATACAGAGATTCTGGAATCGCTTGAAGTCCTGCCAGGATTAAAATCATGTAATAACCGAAACTGGCCCAGATGTTCATCACCATGATGCTCGGTAGTGCGAAGTGGATGTTCACGAGCCACGTCGGGTCCGGTTTGGGAAGACCGAATTGATCGAGAAGCGCATTGAAGAGGCCCTCGGGTGAATAGAGGTAGAGGAAGAGGGTTGCAATCACGATCACAGAGGTAGAGACGGGAAGGAAAAGGCCCGCCTGATAGAGGCCTTTGAAAGGAATCTTCCGGTGGATGAGGATCGCGGTGATGAGCGCAAGAAGAAGGGTAAAAGGGATAGTTCCTGCAGCAAAGAAAAGGGTATGCCAGAACGCATGATGAAAGTCTCTGTCTTTAAGGAGTGCTGCATAATTCTGGAAACCGACAAATGTGACCTCCGCATTCAGAAGGTTATAGCGTGAAAGACTGATGAGGAGGGAATGAAAGAGGGGGTAGAGACCGAAAAGAAGGAAGGTCAGAAGCCATGGGGAAAGAAAAATCCATGTTGTCCTATTTTCTCGGAGGAATGTCTTCCCCGAAAATACGGCTGATTTTTTCCGCATGAAAAGAAGCATCCCGATCAGGAAGAGTCCGCCGCCCAACGAAAGCGCAACAACCCGCTCCTTCAGTGCAAACGGTGCCTTTTCTTCAACGAGAATTCTCTCGATTCTCTCCTTGGCGCGACGGAGTGCTTTTTGGGGAGGGGTATTTTGAACGATGACTTCTTCAATGGCTCGGGTGAGGTGCTCTTGCATGTCGACCCAGAGGGGATGGTTCGGAGGGGCGACGGCGGTTGCCATCTGTTCGAAAAAGAGACGCTGGTCAGGATGGGTCTTGAAATAGGAGTGATCCATACTTTTCTTAAACGTCGGGACAACGTTCTGCTGGAGTTTTACAACCTCAATCGCATTTTCTTCTTCGGTCATGAACCGGATGAGAGCCATCGCCTCTTCCGGGTGAGGCGAACTTTTAAGGATCGAGAAGATCTCCCCTCCCGCGAAAGAGGCGGGGAAACCCCGGTCGGGGGCCGGTTTCGGAAGGAGGGCAACGCCAAAATTAAGCTGCGGATTGAGACGTGGAATAAGTCGGAAATTCCATGCACCGGAGATCTGCATTCCTACTTTGTTGTCGGCGAAAAGATTGTTCACCTGAGACTGTCGATCGATGAGCGAGTAAGGTTTTAACTTCTGATAATAGGAAAGAGCCTCAACCATCTCGGGTGAGTCGATGAGACACCGCTTTTGATCGTCGCTTAAAATTTTTGCCCCATTTCCCCATGCGAAGGGAAGGAATTCCTGCCAGGGGCTGTAAGGTTCTCCCACGAAGATGGCAAATCCGTAAATATTTTCTCCAAGACGACGGATGCTTTTTGCCGCTTCCAGAAGCTCTTCCCATGTTTTGGGTACTTTTTCAGAATCGAGCCCTGCCCGCTTGAAAAGATCGCGGTTATAAAAAAGGATACGGGTACCGGCAAGCCACGGAACCCCGAACCGTTTCTTGTCATAGGTCGCAGCCTCCCATAGAAAATAAGCCTCTTGAAGGTCTTTTGTTTCTTCGGTGAGGTCGCGCAGGACTCCCGCGGAGGCGAATTTGGGCACCCAATCGGTTCCAAGTTCTACCACATCGGGGGCGTTGCCTGCAGCGATCGAGACGATGATCTTTTCAAGACCATGTTCCCAGGAAAGTTGCTGCACCTTGATCCTGATGTGAGGGTGTTCGGCCTCGAATTTTTTGAGGAGCTCCTGCATCAGTTCTTCGTAGCCGGAGAATTCCCAGAGAGTGAGCGTGATTTTTTCGGCAGAGGCGGGGGATGGAAGTGAAAGAAGCAAAAGAAGTGAAAAAAGTAAGATAAGATAAATATTGAACCGAGGGATTCGCACCTCTCGATTTTACAAGAAACTCCTTGTCAAAACCATCTTTTTATGTTACTCTGGCTTTCGTTTCATCTTACAAAAAATCCCGATGCCAGAAATCATCTCTCTCGCCCTCATCGATTGGCTCATCATTCTTGCCTATTTTGTCCTCTCCCTGTCGATTGGCCTCTATTACACAAAACGCGCCACAGGGAGCCTCACCGAATATTTTGTCGCCGGACGCACTTTAAGTTGGTGGCTTGCGGGGACCTCCATCGTTGCCACCTCCTTTGCTGCAGACACCCCCCTTGCGATCGCTGGCATTGTCCGGACCCGCGGGATTCAGGGAAACTGGTATTGGTGGAGCGGCCTCATGGGAGGGATGCTCTGCGTCTTTTTTTATGCGCGGCTCTGGCGACGGGCAAGAATTCTCACCGATGTCGAATTCGTCGAACTCCGGTATGGCGGGAAGGCGGCGTCGCTTCTGCGTCTTTTCCACGCCCTCTACCGTTCCACCCTCTTCAACTGTGTGACGATGGGGTGGGTAATCCTTGCCATGACAAAAATCGTACATGAACTTCTTGGCTGGGACAAGGCCTTCTCCGTAGGGATACTCGTTTTCGTGACACTCATTTACACTCTCCTTTCAGGACTTTGGGGAGCAGTCGTGACCGACTTTTTCCAGTTTATCTGGGCGATGCTCGGCTGCATCATGCTTGCGGTGATCGTTGTCGTGAAAACGGGGGGGCCGGCTGCACTCGCGATGAAATCGGTGGCAGCGGCAAAAACCCTTTCTGCGTCAGAGACCCTTTCAAAGGTGGTTGCCCCTGATCAACTTCTCGGTTTCGTTCCTTCCCCCGGGGCGACGAAGCTCGCCGTCTTTTCATTTTTTGTCTTCATCTTTTTTCAATGGTTGGGGGGCGGGGAAGGTGGAGGATTTTTGGCGCAGCGTCTTTTCTCCACCAAGAATGAAAAACATTCGATGCTTGCGGTCCTCTGGTATAACTTCGCCCATTATGCAGTTCGGCCCTGGCCCTGGATCATTGTGGGGCTTGGCTCCCTCATCTATTTTCCGAATATCGCAGATCCCGAATCGTCTTATCCAAAGATGATGGTCCTGTTCTTGCCGGTGGGGCTCAAAGGGTTTCTGGTTGCTGCATTTCTTGCCGCGTTCATGTCAACGATTACCACACATTTAAACTGGGGCGCCTCTTATCTCATTAACGACGTCTACAAACGGTTTGTGAAAAAAGATGCGCCGGAGAGGCACTATGTGTTTATGTCGCAGGTCGCCACCTTCATGATGGCCGTTCTCGCGGGGCTTACCGCCTGGCGGATGAAATCGATTTACGAGGCGTGGCTCTTTATCCAGCTTTTGATGGTGGGGACCTCCCTGGTGGTGCTTCTTCGCTGGTATTGGTGGCGGGTGAATGCCTGGTCCGAGGTCTCGGCGATGATTTCGTCTTTATTCATTTCACTCACTCTTGAAAAGGCCCCTTATTTTAGAAGCATTCAGGGCCCCGATTATTATGCGGTGCGCCTTGTCATCACACTCGGTCTTTGTACCGTGATCTGGCTCGTCGTCACCTTCCTCACAAAGCCTGTGGAGCAGAAACAGCTTGAAGAATTTTTCCGTCATGTCCGTCCTGGCGGCTTCTGGGGACCGATCGCTCGAAAATGCAAGGACATCAAAAAGCTCCATTTGGGTTGGCCGGAGGTGACCAATTTCTTCCTGGGGACGATCTGTATTTACGCCTCACTTTTTAGTATCGGGTGGCTTGTGATGGGGCAGTACCGCTTGGGACTTATGGCTGCAGCGCTTTGTGCAGTATCCGGGTGGGCGATGTTTTTCCTGATTTCTAAGATGGATTGGGAAGGAATTTAAAAGCTGTCGTTCGTGAAGCGTCGTTCGCAAACAAAATAAAAGATACGCTTCACGAGATACGAGACTTTCTCTCACGAATTTCTCTCAAGATATCTCTCAGAATTTTTACAATCGCTTCTTCCTCTTTCGGGAATTCTTCCGGAAAAAGTTCGATACAGAGTGTCTCTGAATAATTCTTTTCATGCAGGTATCGAAGCAGTTGATCGAGGGGGAGGACGCCTCGGCCGGGTCTTAAGTGTTCATGGCCGTCCCGGTAGTCGCTATACTGCACCTGCTTCACTTTTCCCGTCTGGTAGAGCCGATCGAAGTCTTCCAAAAAATCAGCCTTCTTTGTTCCCATATGCGAACTGTCGAAACTTAAGTAGAGATTTCTTTTTTCTATAAAATGCATGAGGCTCGCCGTTCGTGAAAGAAGATGGGGATCACAAAAGTAACGTTTGAGGCGGGACATATTTTCGATGCTGACCATCACCCTGTTTTTCCCGACCTCCTCTTGGAAATCGCGGATACCGGCAAACCAAACACTAAACCCCACTTCTAGGAAAAGCCAAGCCGGGGGATGAAAAGTGAGAAGCGGAATGCCGGTCGCAAGACACAATTCCACAGAACGCTCGATTTTATCGATCGGATCTCCCCAATGTCTGAGTGCAAGGAAAGGAGAATGGATAGACAAGACCGGAAGAATCTTCTGGCACTTCTCAACCAGTTCTCTTTCGTTACGCCCCTCAAATTCCCGTGTAATCATGAGGGCGAGGCCGTCAAATCCGGAGGCCTTCGCGAGCTGCGCCACCTTCTCGCAGGAGAAATGGTAAAAGCTTCCATTGGATAAAAGGATTTTCATACTCCCCGAATATCCGCGGCGCTTAAGTGGAAACTGGAATAAGCGATCCGTTTGAGTTGGTCCACACACAGAAGCGCTTCATGGAGTTTCTGCCGCTGTTTGGGAGGAAGGTCGTTGGGATTCACATAGTAATCGGGCTTGCGGTGCTCCTTGAGGGCCGCGATCTGTTTTAAAATCTTCACACGGGTGAGCATAAAATAGGCCTCCTGAAGATTCGCCGAAAAGTCCGGTTCGAAATGGCCCTGTTTCTCGAGGGCCCGGATCCGCTTGACGGTATTGGTATCCAAGACGCCGTATTTTAAAGCGAAGACGAGCGTTGTCATGACAAGTGGCATCCATCCCTCCAGTTTTGCATTAAATTTTCCTTTGTGTTTTCCGGAGCGCTCGGTCTTAAACCGGCGGAAGAGGGTGAGTGCGACCGGCATGAGCGTTGCGGTTTTTGCAAATTCCCGAAGGAACCCCCGCGTCTCAAGCGTTTCTTTCCGAACCATCTGGATGAACTGTTGAGCCAGTTCCGGATCGCCGGCGGAATATTTGGCATCCATGAGAATCATGAGACCGATCTGCTCTTCCTCTTTTTGAGTCATTTCTTTGATTCTTTTTTTCCATTCGGAAAAAGTTCCCCGCCACCTGGGATTTGTCGCCATGGTATCTCCCAGACACTGGGCGAATCCTATTTTCTCAAGTCCCGAGACCATCCGTTCGGAAAAACGCCTGAAATAAGAGGCATCCTCCGCCCGTTCATAGACAAGGAGATGGTCTTGGTCTGCGGTAAGTGTCTGTTCTTCCCGGCCTGCGCTTCCCATCCGGATCCAGGCGTACTGTCCCCGTGGCTTCCCTTTTTCTTTACGCAATGACGCTTCAACAAGACGAACAGCCTGCTGGGTGAGGTGGTCATGGTACTGAGTGCAGAATTCATGAGTCTCCATGACGGCGTAGGTCTTTTCAAAGAGTTTTCCAGTAATGCGCGTGAGCGTTTTCCGGACCTGTGCCAACTCCAGCGCGTCCTTCGCCTCACGGATCTTCTCAAATTCTTTTCCGTAAGCGCTCCTCAGTTCCTTAATTTCTTTCAGTTCCCGTTCGATGAATTCCCCGAACCGTTCGAGGAAGGTGTAGCGGACGTAGCCGGGGAGTTCCTCAAAGAGGTCGTTATAAATCCCGATGAAGTCTTGAACAAGGGTGCCGATCCAGAGTTCCCGTCCCCTTTCTCCTGGGAAGAACTTGATGAGTCGATTGATTTCCTCGATCCGCTTTTCCATAGCGGGTACCATCTTAACACAGTTGCCCTCTTTTGTCAGTAACTTCTTGTATTGCTTGACTTTATCATAAGATTATGCTATAATTGCGGTAACGTAAAATGCACACTTTCGTAACTCCTTTCCATATAAGGGGAAGAGGGCTCATTTTGTCTCTGGGGCTCTTTCTTTCTCTTTATCACCTTGGAACCGCTCCTCCTCTTCAGGCCCGCTTGGAGCTCGAAGCCCCCACCTACCGCGACCGAGGATACCAGGCGCAGCAGAAAGGACAACTTGAACTGGCGATGCAGCATTATCAAAAAGCGATCGCCATCGATCCCCAGTACGCCACTCCTCACAATGACCTCGGCATCCTTTATGAGAAGCAGGGTAAATCGGAAGAAGCGGAATCGGAATATCTGAAAGCGGTTTCCCTCGATCCCCATTTTCTGGATGCCTACGCGAATCTCGCACTCCTTTATGAGAAGGCGGGCAAAAAGGAGAAGGCGGTCCTTTATTGGAGGAAGAGGATCGATTACGGACATCCCAATGATCCCTGGACCCGAAAGGCGATGGAACGATTGGGGTCTCTCTCCAAGGAGGAGATCGTCGTTTCTTATCCTCCGTTACCGGCCCAAGAAGGGGCCGAGGAGGAAAGATTGTCTTTGGCCTCCTCCGAAAGACAGCAGAGGAAACCTTGGGGGAGGGCCTCTATACCGTTTCAGGGAATCCCGACGGAATTTGAAGAGTTTGGAGCACCGCCGACCGACCTCTATTATTCGATCGGGCCGGGAGATGCTCTTGAAATTTCCGTCTGGCAGCAGCCTGAGTTAACCCGCACCGTGACGGTGAGGCCGGATGGCCGGGTCTCCTTTCCCCTGGTGGATGATGTGTATGTGAGTGGGCTTACGCCTCAACAGGTGGATGTGGAACTCACCCGGCGCCTCTCAAACACCTTGCGTACCCCGACGGTCACTGTGATTATGACAGGATTCGGGAGCAGGGGAGTCTATGTCTTGGGGGAGGTGCGTAAGCCGGGACGTTATCCTCTTCCACAACCTCGCACAGCGGTCGAGATGATTTCAGAGGCGGGGCAATGGTTGGATAGCGGGGTCCTGACCAGTGTGCTGGTGGTAAGGCGGGGGTGGAGCCAACACCCGCACATCTATCGGGTGAATCTGGCACAGGTCGTGACCCAAGGGAATACCGCCAAGGACATGGTGCTTCAAAACGGCGACGTGGTGTTTATTCCCCGCAACTTTGTGAAAAAACTCGACAACTTCCTTTTCTTTTTCACCAAACATCTGAGAGGATCACTCGTCGGCGGTTCTCCCTTCGTGATCGGCGATCCGGTCGAACTCCGTTAAGGTTTCAAATTTAAGATGGAACTTAAAACCAGCGCGCGTGATTTTTTACAATCCCTCTTTTATCGGAAGAATGTGATTCTGACCCTTTTTGTCACCGTCGCCCTAAGCGCCATCGTGGCCACGCTTTTGGCGACGCCTGTTTTTGAAGCTTCCACAACGTTGGTCATTGAGAAAGAGCCTATTCCCCCATCGACGATGCAAAGCGCCCAACAGATTGCCGTACCCACCATTCTCTCCACCTCCCAAGAAGCGGCAGAGATGGCGAAGACGCAGAGCGAGATTATTAAAAGCCGCGTCGTCCTCCGGAAGGCCCTCGAGCAACTCAAAATGACCGGCATGCAGGAAAGGATGTTGGAGGAAAAGATCGCACAGCTTCAGCAGAGCATTTCGGTGGGGGTCGCAAAAGAGACGACAGATCTCATCTATATCCGCGTTCAGGATGCAAACCCTCAAACGGCGGCAGACCTGGCCAATGCCGTGGCCCAAGCCTACGTCCATTGGTATGTGGAGCGGAAGAAGGGGAGGGCGAGCGGCGTTTTAACCCATTTGGATAAACAACTCGGTTCGCTGGGTAAAGAACTGACCGAAGCAGAGAACGAACTCCTTGCTTTAAAGGAAGAAGGGGGACTCGTTTCCGTCGAGGAGCAGGTGAGAACCGCTTTGGCACGGCTTTCAGAATTCGAGGCGGAACAGCGAAAGGCCCTTTCGGAAGAGGAAGAGACCGAGACCAAGCTGAATAAAATCCGTGCGGAACTGAGTAATCCGGATGCCACCGTATTGGCCACCGCCCAAACCCCTTCCAGCCCCCAGGTCGAAGCCCTCCGGAGAAAAATATTGGATCTGGAACTCGACCTCGCTACCTTAGAAGGGACCTATACCGAGACGAGCACTCCTGTTGTGAAGCTCAAAAAAGAGATTGAAGGGGCCAGAGAAAAGTTAAACCAGGAGCTCCTCAAAGAGACCGCCCTTGAATTTTCAGGGAATAACCCCGTTTACCAGAGCCTCGTCAAAGAGATGGTTACCTTGGAAGCGAACCTTGAGGCGGTCAAGGTCCGCAAACAGCATGTGGAGAAAAATCTTGAGGAATACCGCGCCCAGGTAGCGGATCTGGCGGAGAAGGAGAAAGAGCACAATCGACTGATGCGGCAGATCCAGGCGAAGGAAAATATCTATACCCTTCTCCAGAATCGCCGGGAAGAAGCGGCCGCCGCCGAATCGCTCAAAGAGGAAGGGATTTCAACGGTGAAGGTCTTGGACCCGGCGGTCCCTCCTCAGAATCCGATCCGACCCAATAAAACGTTGAATATTACCTTAGGGTGCGTCGTCGGGCTTGTGACAGGGATCGGGACAGCGTCTCTCTTTGAATATTTTGATCACTCTTTTAAAAATGTCGATGATGTGGAGCGATTTCTCGGTCTTCCGGTATTGGGTTCGATTCCCAAGGGACCCTCGGGGAAAATCGGGAAGAAAAAACGGTAGAGACGGAAGAGGAGAAATTCCATGGGGAAGATCGATGATGCCCTTCGTAAGATAGGCGGGGGGAAAGAATCGAAGGAGAACCCGCCAGGCCAAAGCACCCTCTCTCCAGAGGCAACCTTTTCAGGCTACTCCCATCCTATCGTCGACTTTACCGATCCTGACTCCCCCCTCGCGGAATCCTATCGCACCCTTCGGACCAATATCCAGCGGCAGAGCCGCTCAAAACCGATCCGGAGCATTTTAGTGGCCAGCGCCGCACCAGGAGAGGGAAGAACCCAAACCGTGGTGAACCTTGCGGTTATTCTCGCTGCCCTCGAGGGGAACAAAACACTTTTGATCGATGGGGATCTCCGGGATCCCAAGATTCATGAGATCTTTGACGTGGAAAAGGCGCCCGGCCTCTCGAATCTCCTCCAGGGGACGATCGGCATGGAAGAGATCATCCGAACCACCCGTATCGGAAATCTGAAAGTCATTCCGAGCGGCCATGTGCTTCAAGGCTCCGCAGAACTTCTTCATTCTCCTCGGCTCAAAGAGATGATCGAACTTCTCAAACCTCAATTTGACATGATCCTTTTCGATTCCCCTCCGGTCATTCCTTTTACCGATTCTGTGATTCTTGCCGCGAATGTGGACGGCGTTATTTTGGTCGTCCGGGCACGGGAGACGCGAAGAGAAGTCATCCGGCGGGCGAAAGATCTCTTGAACAAGGCCGAGGATAAATTTTTGGGCGTTGTGTTAAACAGCGTCGAGTATGTCATCCCGCGTCCTATTTATGAGAAGCTGTAGCCATCGGTCCCCCCCTTAGGCCATGACGGCACACACCGTTTCCTGGTGGCGGGTGACCCGGAACATCATTTTCCTTTCCCTCCGGGAACTGCTCAACAAGGGAACCTATCTTATCCTCGGCATTGTGATCGCGCGGTCGATGGGAAGGACAGCGTTTGGGGATTATGCCTTAAGCCTCCTCCTGGCCAGAACTTTTTTTACAATCGGAGATTTCGGGTTCGGAACATGGCTCGTACGGGAAGTGTCGCAGTCCCGTGAAAGGGCCGGCCATTTTTTCTACACGGTTGGCCTTTACCGAATTGCAACGGGCGTTTTGGTTCTCCTTCTCCTCGGCGGTTTTCTTCTTGTGTTTCCTTACGCATCTTCTCTCAAACGCCATATGCTCTTAAGTGGGTTTTCCTTTTTCTTCATTCATCTCATCAGTTTCATTCTCAATTTTTTCCGGGCCTTTGAGAAGATGGAAGGGGAATGGGAGGTGAGCCTTTCAAAGAATCTGTTTCTCATGGGGGGAGGCGTCTTTGCCCTCACCCAGAAATCACTCGACCTTTTCTTCGGCATGTTTATCCTTTCCAGCCTGGTCGGTCTCGTCCATGCTCTTTGGTTATACCGTCGACGGATCGGATGGAGAGGAATGGCGTGGGAACCGATGCGACTTTCGGGGGTGATCCCCCTCTGGCTTATCCAGAGCGTTGTCACCCTTTATCTTTATCTGGATACCGTCCTACTTTCTTTCTTCCGGGACATTGCGGAGGTAGGGCTCTACCAGGCGGCCTATAGTTTTCTCGAAGTCCTTTTCGTGGCTTCAGCGATTCTCACGACAGTCGCTTTCCCGGTCTTCTCGAGACTGGCGAAAGGTTCCACCCAGCAGCTTCTTGCGTTTTATGAAGAGCTGTTGCGCACCGTCTTTTTTCTCTTTATCCCCTTTGGCATCCTCGCGCTTTTTGGGGCGCGCACCCTCCTCCTTTCCTTCTACGGCACCTCCTTTCAGGGCGCGCTTCCTGCACTCTATATCCTCCTTTCCGGTTCTCTCTTTTTTATCTTTGGAGGACTGAATGGCCATTTCTTGATTGCCATGGGGAAGGAGAGGATGGTACTGGGACTCACTTTTTTCTGCACGCTCTTGAATCTTGTCCTGAACCTTTGGGCGATCCCCCGTTTCGGATTCTTAGGGGCGAGTGCCGTGACCCTCCTTTCAGAGGCGGTCACCTTTTCTCTGATGGGATTTCAGATTGCCAGGACGTTTGGGGGCCTTTCCTTTGTAAAGGGGGGATCGATGCCTTGGCTTCTTCTTTTGTGGACTCTTTTTCTTTCGACCTTAACACACCTCTCCTTTTGGATTCTCTTGCCGACGGGCCTTCTCCTATACGGACTTCTTGCTTGGCTCCTCCATCGGCGATTGTCGAAGGAACTTCGT
The DNA here is from genome assembly GCA_016206785.1 of Candidatus Omnitrophota bacterium. GTDB lineage: Bacteria > Omnitrophota > Gorgyraeia > JACQQV01 > JACQQV01 > JACQQV01. Next base: position 36,099 of record JACQQV010000002.1, on the reverse strand, counting down.
GCGATCAAGGCCCTTTGGAAAGAACTTGTCTTTTAATGGAGTGGACCCTTGCAACCGTTGACACACCCTTCTTGCCCCATTTGCCAAACGCCGGATGCGCGTTTACGCTATTCCCTGCGAGAGAAAAGGGTTTTTTGGTGTCATGCCTGCCGCCTCTTTTTTATCGATCCTTTTCCTCATGCGGCAAGTCTTAGGTCCTCTTACGACGATGCTGTATCAGAGTTTCAGCAGAAATACTTTGAAAGTTTTCAGGATCTCCGTTCAAAGAGTTTCGAAAGAGGACTTAAGACACTTTCGAGGCTGGGACGGCGGGGGAACCTTTTGGATGTAGGACCGGGACTCGGATTTTTTTTGGATGAGGCCCGTCGCAAGGGTTGGAAGGTAGAGGGGCTTGAGCTCTCTGAGAAGATGGCAGATCATGCGCGTCAGACGCTTAAGCTTCCTATTCAGGTGGGAACTCTCGAAAGTGCATCTCTTAAGACCGATCGGTATGAGGTGGTGACCTTGTGGGATGTGTTGGAACATCTCCCAGATCCGAAGGGAACACTTCTTAGGATTCACACGCGACTGCTCCCGAAAGGGTTAGTCGTCATCCGTACCCCTGTCTGCGATAGCCTCCTCCCCTGGGTTTTAGACCTCCTTTACCGTGTCAGTCTCGGAAAATTCCGTTCCGGATTTGAAAAGCTCTTTCAGGAACACCTGTTTCATTTCACCGAGAAGGGACTACGCCTCTTATTGGAACGTTGCGGGTTCCATCCGATCCACAGCTATCGCGAGGACTACATGGATCCCCATGCCCTCGCGCGTAAGGAATGGGCCAAGCATCCCCTGGTGCGGTGGGGGGCTTTCGCAGTGATTGTCGTGTCTCATCTGATTCAGCGACAGGATGAGGTGGTGATCTATGCCGAAGCGGCCCGCTCGTAGCTCTGCGTCCTTGATCACAGGTTTCACAACATGGATTTTTTTATCCATGTTTGTGGCCTTCCTCGAGATCGATATCGCCTCCTCAACCAGTGACGCTTTTCGCCAATATCTCAAAGATTTCCCTCTTCTTTGGCTCTATCGGGATTTTCTTGGATTGGGTCTGGCCTATGCCCTCGCGGGTGGAATCGGTTGGGTAGGGGTCTGGATTCTTTTTCTTCTAAAAGGGAAAAAGGGAGAAGCGCTCTTTGCCCGACATGCGACAACGATTGGGGGAAGTGCGCTTCTCGTGATTTATGGTTTCTGGGCACTCCGGAAATTTCTTTTCCTGAAAGGGCAACTCTCCCTTTTATTATTGTTTATCGCCACGATCCTTTTGGGACTTTTTGCGGTGGGAGCGGTTTTATGTTTTCAGAAATGGGTTCCAACGTGGGTGAAGCAGAAAGCTACAATACTTTTCATTCTCATCTCCTTCGCAACACCGTTTCTCCTGCGCATTCCCTGGTGGAGTCCCCCCGCAATTCACTCCTCTCTTCCGCATGTGCTCATTCTTTCAGTGGACACCCTCCGTCCCGATCGTTTGGGATGCTATGGGAATCGTCAGGCGCTTACCCCCCACATCGACCGGCTCGCTTCCCGCGGAATCCTTTTTCGCCAGGCCTATGCACAGATTCCCCTCACAGTGCCCTCTTTTTCCTCAATCATGACCGGTCTCTATCCCAAAACGCATGGCTCGCGTGAAAATGCGATGGCCATGCATCCTTCCGTCACGACACTGGCCGAGACCCTCCGTGCCGCAGGCTACCGGACCGCCGCCTTTGTGAGCGGCTATCCTTTAAAACGCGAACTGTGCAGCCTCTCCAAAGGCTTCGATCTCTATCAGGATCGTTTTTCTTTCTGGGACGGCTTTAAACTTTTTCGGTTTCTAGAGCGGTTCGGCGTCGTGGAGTTTCAATTGGACCGGCGGGCAGATGGTGTGAGTCGCCTCTCTCTCCCTTGGATCGCGCGCCACAAAGGTCAACCCTTTTTCGTCTGGCTCCATTATTACGATCCGCACGTCCCCTACCGACCTCCTTTCCTCTCATCGGTGGAAGACTCCGCAACCCTGCAACGCCTGCGGCGCCAACAAAGCCATTTGTGGGGAAGGCGGGAGAGCGAGTTGACACCCCAACTCATTGAGAACATGAAGACCCTGTATGATGAGGAAATCGCTTTTGTCGATCAGGATATCGGACAGATCACTTCATTCTTGGAGAATCAAGGACTCGGGGAGAAAATACTCCTTCTTTTTATCGCCGATCATGGGGAAAGTTTCGATCATGATTATTATTTTGATCATGGGGATCGTTTGTACGAGTCGTGCATCCGGATCCCCGCAATGCTCTCTTATCCGGGGGCCGTTCCGCAAAAAGTCATTTCCGACGAAGTGATTCAGAGCATCGATCTTTTTCCAACGATTTTGTCCCTTCTCAAACTTTCGGCACCTCCTAGCGACGGAAGAAATCTGTTTGAGAAAGAAGGAACCCTTTCGCAACAGAGTTCTTCTGCCTATGCAGAGCTTTCTCGTCGAGCGCTCTATCCTACCAGGGGGGACCTCTGGTCTCTCCGAGAAGGTCCTTGGAAACTCATCTATTCCCCCGAAGGCCGACCTGCAGAGCTCTATCACCTGTTGGAAGACCCCCAGGAAATGACGGATCTTTCCTCTAAAGAACCGGAGCGGACGAAAAAGATGGTGGCGAAGCTTGTCCAGTGGATGGGGGGGAAGGTGAGACGTTCGAGACGGCCCCCCATGGAGGGGCTGACGCGCGAAAAATTAAAAAGCCTTGGGTACCTTCAATGAATGTTCAGGAACCGTCGGGGCGTTTGATGAGTGTCGTGATCCCTGTCCTCAATGGAGAGAGCGTGATCACCCACTGTCTCAATAGTCTCCTCTTCCAGCGGCATCGGCCGGATGAAATCATCGTCGTGGACAATGGCTCCACGGATGAAACGATCCCACGGGTCAAGCAGTGGGTCCTCGCGCATCCGGAGATTCCCCTGCAACTTGTGACCGAAACAAAGAAAGGTCCGTCTGCTGCCCGTAACCGGGGTGGGCGGATGGCCAAAGGAGAAGTCCTCGCCTTTCTCGATGCAGATTGCGAAGCCCCTCCAGACTGGCTTGAGACAATCGATAGAAGATTGGATGAAGGCCTTCAAGCGGTCGGGGGCCCTTATGTGGCTCATCCCTCTGCGTCGGTGATTGAAAAATATGCTGCTGCAAGTTGGCCGTCCGGCGAAACGGATCTTCAGCACTCTCTCTCGAATCCTTTCACATCCCAGTTCCTTTTGGGAGGGAATCTCGCTCTTTTGCGACGAGCCTGGGAGAAGGGAGGAGGCTTTGACGAATCCCTTCATACCGGTGAAGACTGGGATCTCTCCCTTCGCCTTAAAAAGGAAGGGATGTCTCTTCAGTATAGACCGGATCTTGGAGTAATCCATCACGTGCAATCCTCTCTTTTGAAAAGGATCCGTCGTGCCTTTTCTCACGGGCTGCTACAGTCAAAAATAGTCAAAAGGGATTTTCGGAAGTTCCTTACGATTTCAATGCTTCGTACCTCTTGGCGATGTCCTTCGCCTGTGACGATTGCGATCGAACCGATCTCTCTTGCAAAGATCATTTTGGCCCTTGTGGGGGTGGGGCGGTTCTACCCTTTCTGGGCGGTCGCCTTTTTTCTTGGGCTTCTTTTGATGTGGGAAGGGAAGATGCTCCGTCGGCTTCTGTCGGCTGAGGTTTCCTTCGCCTTTTTCGATCTCTTGACGGTCCCCCTCGACTGGGCGTTTGCCCGTCTGGCGACGGAATTGGGCCGTTGGGTGGGTTCCGTGCGGCATAACGTCCTTTGTGGGTGAAAATGACTGGATGAAGAAGCTACCCCTTTATCTTATCCTCATCTACTTGATTTATAGTCTTACTTTCTTTCTTGTTTCTCCTTTCTACGAAACTCCCATCGGGGATGATTGGACCTATGCAAAAGTGGCGAAGCATTTTTATGAGACGGGGAGATTTCAGATCTTAAGCTGGTATGGGCAAAGCCTCGTGTTTCAAATCGGATGGGCCTTTCTTTTTCTTCTTCCTTTTGGTTTCTCCTTCTCTGCGCTTCATCTTTCCAATGCTGTCATGGGGGCTCTGGCGATCCTTTTTTTTGATCTCCTCATGGCGTCTCTTCAGTTTGAAAAGAGGGAGCGTTTCTGGGGATGCCTTCTTTTGATCGTAAGTCCCCCTTTTATTTTTCTGACCAGAACCTTTTACACAGACCTTCCGTTTTTGACCCTCTATCTTGCGGCGGCATGGGCTTATGCCAAGGGGCTCTCTCGTCGGTCAGGTCCCTGGCTTCTCATCGGCAGCCTCTTTGTGTCCATGGCACTTTTGGTGCGGCAGGTTGGGATTTTTCTGCCTCTTCTTCTCTTTTTCGTGTTGATGCGTGACCCAAAAGAGTTCCCACTCCTCTGGAGGGTCAGCGTGCTCATCCCTTTTTTAAGCCTCGGGATCTTTACCCTTTGGCAACACGCTGTGTTTCACGGGATTCCGCCGGCCAATCTTCTGTTAAGTGCCTATGCATTGCGTCTTGATAAAATCTTGACGGATGTTCTCCGCATCCCCTTTTTCACGTTTCTTTATTTCGGTTATTACGCAAGCCCTCTCCTTGTCGCGGGTGCCTTGAGTCTCTCGGCCCAAGGAGCCGTTCATCCAAAGACATGGCGCCTTTTCCTTTTGGCAGGGATCGCGTTCGGGATCGGCATTCTATCGCTCGGCCTGGGACAAGGGCTTTGGATGCCAGATTATTTCCCCAAAGGATTTCACCTCAAAGGATCCGGCATTTTTCTCTACACCCTTGTGACACTCTGCGGGTTAACAGGCGCAGCGTTCTTTATCTCGATCTACACCCCCTCCGTGGCGCTCCGTGTCAAAGCCAAAGAGACGCGATCTCTCCTCGCCATTCTCTTTTTGATCCTCTTGGGATCGGTTCTTCCGCCGGTCCGTTCGGGGGTGTTATCGGTGGCTTCGCAACTTCTCCCCCCGATCTATCATTTTTTCTCGGAGAGGCTCACTCTGTATCAGACGCTTCAGACGTGGCAGAACCGGCTTCCTCTTTTGTACCATCACATCCTTCTTGCTCTTTTCGGGATCCTCTGCTTAAGCAGCATACTTTTCCTCGGCATCCCATGCTTGATGAAAAGGTGGAAAGGGGATCTTTCCGCCGGTCCGATGGAGAGATCGGAAAAAATCCTGCATGGGGCGAGTCTTCTCTATCTTCTTTTTCTCCTTTTCATTCCCGTGACAACGGACCGTTATCTTTTTCCGGTTTTTCCTTCCGCCATCCTTCTTTCGTTAAGGGCGGCCCGTCTTGTACCCTCTCATAAGGTACTTTCAGTTTTCCTCATCTTCTGCGTTCTCATCCCGTCCTTTTTGCATACGGACCGCACCATCCAACGGGTCGGGGCGTTATGGGAGGGGGGCTATTGGCTCCTGGGCCAGGGGATTTCTCCGGAAAAAATTGATGCGGGCTTCGTGTTTAACGGCTGGCACCTTTATGAAAAAAGGCAGAGGGAAGGATTTGAGGGGACCGACAGAGGGTGGCGGTCAGAAGGATGGTGGGTGGTCGATAACGAATATCGGGTATCGACAGATCTTCCGAAAGGATACCGCATGCTTCACCAGATTCCTTTTCGGGATCTTTTGAGCGCTTCGCAGGACGTTGTCACTGTGAGTCAGAGAAACCGATGATATTTTTCCTTTTATTTCTTCTCGGGATCGCCCTCGGCGTTAGCCTTGTCGTTTTTTCCTTCCCGATGAATCTTGTTCTCCCATTGGCCGTTGTCAGTTTTCTACTCATTGTTCTTTCTCCCTTTTGGGTCATCATCTTTCTTTTGGGAATGACCCCTTTCCGGATCCTCTGGTTGGGTGGAGGGATCGCTCCGCAGGAACTGGTGTACAGTGTCCTCTTTCTCTTTCTGTTGGGGTTCTCTTTCCTTCGGGAGTTTTTAAGAAAACCCTCCCCAAAAGGCTCGGGTTGGGACACGCCGATGACCCTCCCTCTTTTGGGAATGGGGTTGGTCGGGGCGTGGGGAACGTTGGTGGCGATTCTCCATGGGCATGCGTTTGCCCACTGGACCAGTGACCTTAATTTTATTCTCTTTTTCTGGCTCTATTTTGTGGTCACGGTAAGTCTCTCAGGGATAGAGGATCTTTACAAGGTCCTATGGCCCACGTTTTGGATCACAGCGGCTGTTGTGGTATGGGGTATGACGAAGCGGATCATGGAAGGCATGGTCATGACCGGGATCGCCCCCGGCTTTCCCCGCGGCATGGCTTTCAGCAGCACCTTTTTTATCCTTTGCATCTGCCTCTTTTTATTTTCTGATCCGGGCCGCTTGAGAAGGAAAGGGTTATTTCTGGCGAGTTGCTTCTTTGGACTTCACCAATTCTTGTCTTTTGTGCGTGTCACCTGGATTTCCCAGATCGGGACGATCGGTTTTATTCTGCTCGTCCTACCCTCTCCAACAAAGCGGCGCCTGCTGAGATGGATGGGAGGCATTTTTGTCATCACCTCTCTGGTTTTTACCCTTTCTTGGATTTTGCCCACGGACAATCTGGTTGTGAAAATGCCCACGTATCTGATGAACCGTTTCTTATCCATCTTTACCGACGTCACCGGCACCGGAGCGACGATACAGACCCGCTATGCGGAATGGAAGGCGGCGCTCACACAGTCCGCTGAACATCCTTGGACCGGAAACGGACTCGGGACACAAATTCAGTTCATCCGGTACGATTTTGCAAGCCACCCTTTGACCACCGAGCGGTATATTCACTCCAGTTACATTTATTACCTCCTGAATACAGGACCTCTGGGTTTAGCGATTTTTCTCTGGTTTATTCTCCGTGCAGTAAAATATGGCATACGGGTCTATCGGGGCATTGCGCATGCGGACCTTAAGGGACTGGCGTTGGGGATGACCGCTTCTCTCGTCTTCCAGATCTTTTCTTCGATTGCGGGAAATGAACTGAATAATCCCTCACGGACGATCTGGACCGGTTTTTTTCTCGGAGCCCTTGCGGTCATCGACCGAGAGGCGAAACGGCGTGAGGCGTCGGGAGGATGAACACACCCAAGGTTGCCATCGTTCTGTTGAATTATAATCAGGCCCAAGGGACAAGCCGGTGTCTTGAATCGTTGAAGCACCTTGCCTATCCCTCTTTTGAGGTACTGGTCGTCGACAACGGCTCTCGAGAGGATCCGGAAATGAAACTCAAAGACCGTTTTCCAACGGTCCATTGGATGGGCCTCCGCGAGAACATCGGTTTTGCCGCTGGCTGCAATCAGGGAATCCGTTGGGGCCTTTCCCGAGGTGCAGAAGCGATCCTTCTTTTAAACAACGATGCCGTGACCCAACCCGATTTTTTAGCGAAAATGGTGGAGACCTCTTCTGAAGGTCCTGCTGTGGGAGTGGTCGGGGCAGTGATTTACCGCGCAGAAGATCCGATTCGCCCTTTTCTTTCCGGCATGCGGTTTGATTTTTTAAGGACAAAGGTCGTGCGGTGTCTGCCGACCCAAGAAGGAAAGGAGGTGCCTTGTGTGAGCGGGGCCTGTTTTTTGATTCAAAAAGAATGTCTGGAGAAAGTCGGTCTTTTGGACGAGCGCTTTTTTATCTATTTTGAAGAGACCGACTTTTGTTACCGTGCTCGGAAGAGAGGCTTTCGTGTCCTCTATGACCCCCGAGTCTCCCTTCAACACGAGGAGGGGGCGACCTTCGGTCGTGAGAGTGCCGCAACCCGTTATTTCTACACACGCAATCGGCTCCTTTTTATTTCAAAACATGCTTCTCTCTGGATCCGCCCATGGACTTTTGCGATGCGGATGGCCAAAGATCTAGCACTTCTTTTTCTATTCCTCCTCAAAGGGGAAAAGGAGATCTCCAAGGCCATCCTGTACGGACTTTTGGACTATGGAAGCGGCCGTTTCGGAAAAGGGAGACTCAATACTTTCTTCCATGGCTAGACAAGACCCTGATGTGGCCATCGTGGTTCCGATTTTAAATGAGGAGAAGAGCATTCTTTCTTTACTGGAATCCTTCGAGCGGCTGACCCTCTTTCCCAAGGAGGTGGTCCTGGTCGACGGCGGATCGACCGATCATACCGTAGAAGTGATTACCCGATATCTTGAAGGGAGGGAGTTTCCTTATAACATCCAGGTCATGATTCTTGCCCAAGCCCTACCGGGCCGCGGCCGGAACGAAGGGGTCCGCAAGACCTCCTGCACGCTGATCGCGTGCACGGATGCGGGAGGACATGTCGATTCCCATTGGTTGGAGGATTTGGTGGAACCCTTGAAGGCAGATCCTGCCTGTGAGATGGTGATCGGGAACTGCAGACCCGATGCAAAAAATTTTTTTGAGCGCTGCACCTTCTACGCCACCCTCGAGGCGAGAAGCCGCAAGCCGTTTATCTTTTCAGGATCGGCCTCCATCGCCTTCAGGAAACGGCTTTGGGAGAAGGTGGGGGGGTATCCGGAATGGCTTTACCCCTGTGAAGATAAATATTTTTTGGCACAGGTCCAGAGGAAAAGAGGTCGCCCCGTTTTCTCCAAGCGCGCCGTGGTCTATTGGAAAAGTCGGCCCACCCTCTGGTCCTTTTTGAAACAGTATTTTCTTTATGGCCGTGGGGATGGAGAGGGTTCTTTTGTTCCGTATCGGTATTTTTTAAGAATTCTTTTCTACGGCTCTCTTCTCCTTCTCTTGTCTCAGGGTCAGAAAAAGAGTGCAGCCGCCCTTTTAATCGGTTATCTGGGATTTGTCACCTTCAGGGGATTTTTGAGACTCAAAGATGTGCGTGCCATTTTCTATCTTCCGTTACTTTTTTTAATCAAGGACCTTTCACAACTTTCTGGATACTTTGTGGGGTTTTTCCGGAGGGACCATGGCGCGCGTTAAAGTTCTCTACATTTCCCAAGCCTCTGGAGGGGTGCAGCGCCACATCACCCTCCTCGTCAGTCATCTGGACCAAGACCGGTTTGAGGTGACCGGTTGCTTTCCTCCTCTGGATCGTGTCAAGGGAATCACATCCGGCAAAGAAACTTTTTTTGATGCATTTCATCGATTCGGATTCCGGACAATCCCTCTGGATATGTATCGGGAGATCCGCCCCTTCCAGGATGTCAAAGCGTTTTTAGGGCTCCTGCGCATCCTCAAGCAGGAAAGATGGGACATTGTTCACACCCATAGTTCCAAGGCCGGTTTTTTAGGAAGGATCGCTGCGCGGCTCGTAGGCGTTCCCGTCGTCATTCACACCCCAAACGCCTTTGCCTTTGACCGTCCTCCGCATCTTTTCCTTAATTTCTTTTACGCCTTCCTTGAGAGGATCGCGGGATATTTCTGCGACGCCCTGATCGCTGTCTCACCCTCCGAGGGGGAGCTGGCGCGGTCGGCGAAAGTACTTCCCGCCCAAAAGATCGTTCAGATCTGTAACGGTGTCGACTTGAAGGAATTTGAATTCGAGGTCGATCCGAGGATGAAAAAAAAGGCGCTTGGCATTCCTGAAGAAAGGCCGATGGTCCTCACCGTGGGCCGTTTTGCACCCCAAAAGGCACCCGGTGTTTTTATCGACGCCGCCGAACGGGTCCTTGCCGAAAATCGGGATGTCACCTTTGTCATGATCGGAGACGGACCCCTCTTCCAGCGGGTTTTGGAGCGCGTTCACAAGGGGAATTTTAGAGACCGCCTTTTCCTGTTGGAGTGGCGCTCTGACGTCAAAGAGATCATCGCCTCTTGCGATGTCTATGTCCTCTCTTCTCTCTGGGAAGGGCTTCCCTACACGGTGCTTGAGGCGATGGTCCTCCGGAAACCGGTCGTGGCGACGGCGGCCCGTGGAACCCGCGACGTTGTCCAAGAAGGGGTCACGGGGTTTCTTGTGGGTCTCCACGATGAAAAAGGGATGGCCGAGAAGATTTTAACCCTTCTTTTAGACCCCCCTCTTGCCCGGAAGATGGGAGAAAAGGGGCGTTTCCTCGTCGAGCAAGACTTTACCCTTGAAACCCATGTCCAAAAAACCGAAGCCCTCTACGAACGCCTCCTGACCGAAAAGAAAAGAGAAAAATGAAGCGTCTCGTTCTTCTGGCTTTTTTTCTTTTCCTTTCCCCACAGGCGGAGGCGATGGAGTTTCGCAACGTGCAGGAGGCGTGGGTCTATTTGGGGAGAGTTCCTCGTGAGAAAGGGATCCGGCTTCTTTCGTCCCAGCAAAATCCCCTCGATAAAAAAGGCGGGCGGTTTTGTCGGCGCACCGGCGGAAAACAGTCACACTTCATTTTGCTGGATGTGGAAGATCGCTTTTTCGAGGGAAACCCGCCAAGAGTAGAGGTCACGGTAGAATATTTTGACGGCGGGAAGGATACCTTTACAACACTCGCAAGAACTTTAGAAGGACCTCGGCGCCGGGTCGGTCGGATCATCGAAAAAGAAAATTCAGGCCGCTGGCTCTCCTACTCCTCGTCGGTCTTGGCCCCCCTTTTTGGTCCCCGGGAGGATCGCGCAACCGAAGCCGACCTTCTCATCCATAACCGGTGGGATGGCGAAGAATTCATCCGGACGGTTCGCGTCAGGATTCCTTATCTTCACCTGGAAACGGGAAGGGTCGGAAATCTTTTTAAACCGGGCGAAGCGATCACCCTTCGTGCCAAACTTTTTAAACGGGGTGCACCGGAGAAGTGGGTTCTCCAATGGGATGTCAAGGATTGGAAAGCAGAAGAGATCCATTCGGGGCATGCGGAGGTTCTCGCCAAGTCCGGTTTTTCCGTCGCTGAAGAAATTCTTCTTCCGCCGCTTCCCCTGGGTGCATACGCACTGACCGTGACCCTCAAAAGAGGGGAGAGTGTGTTGGAGAAGGTCGACTTCTCCTTTGGCGTTTCTTTGCCCGTGACCTTAAAAGAAAATTGGACCGATTCCCCTTTTGGGGTCTGCACGGAGTTGGTCACCCCTTTTGCCACACCCAAAGCAAAGCTTCTGAAGGACTCAGGAATTTTTTGGTTCCGGCAAGGGATTCGGGGGGAACAGATTTATGCAACGGGGAAAGCCGATTGGAAGGCGTTGGATGAAGCGGTTCATGCGGCCAACGCACAGGGACTTCAAATAATGGGTATGTTTCTGGGGGCTCCTCCCAGGACAGGAGATTTCTCGACGGAAAAAAGCCGGAAAGCCTTTGCGCGGTACACCGCAGAGGTTGCCCAACGATACCCCTCCATCACCCATTGGGAGATCTGGAACGAACCGGATACGATCGCTTTTTGGGGAGACCGCGATTGGAAAAGATATTTTGCCTTGCTTAAAGAAGTGCATCGATCTCTCAAAGAGGTCTCTCCTTCTTGCACCGTCCTGAATGGGGGTCTGGTCGTCGGGAATTACTGGTATCTCGGCGAACTCTATCGGGCGGGGGCCAAAGGCGTTATGGATATTGTGGCGATTCATCCGTATGCGGATGCGCCGGAATCGGGAAAGCGCTCTTTGGCAGGAAGGATCCAGGCGGCCCGGTCCATTCTTGCCAAGCATGATCCGGGACGGAAATTGTGGCTGACCGAAATCGGATGGCACACCTCGACATCCGGAGCCTCCTTGAGAGAACAGGCCTCTCTTTTGGTGAGAACCATGGCCGTCGCCTTGTCCTATCCAGAGGTTAAAAAGATTTTTTGGTTTACGTTTGAAAATTTCGGAGAGGATCTTGCTTCCGGCGTTCAAAATTCAGGTCTTGTCTTTAGAGACCTCTCTCCGAAACCTTCCTTGATCGCTTATCGCACGCTGATTCAGCGTTTGACCGGAAAGCAGTTCGTGAAGAGAGAGGATTTCGGCAAGGGAATTTTCGCATACCGTTTCGAGGGAGAGGAAGAAGTGGTCCTCATCCTCTGGTCTCTTCAAGAGCGTCCCGTTATCCTTCCGAAAGGGAAGGATCTTCAGGGAATCGATATGATGGGGAACCCGCTCGCCCTGTCGAGGGAGAAAGTGGAAATTCCGGTAGGCCGGGATCCTCTTTTTGTCTTTTGGCAGAAACAGTAGCCGTCTATTTGCCACCGATCGCCATAGAGGAAATACCGATCCAGGGAAGATGAAACGGGCACTTTTGAACGAGAGGCAGGAGAAACGTCGGCATCCGATTCGGAAAGGTGGCTCCCACCGTCGCTGAAAAGAGCACCGTGAGCCCTGATTGACGGAGAAGCGCTTCCACCTTTTGTTTTGAGAAATGGAGGGTCCCCCGCTCCGACCGATCCAGGAGTCCGAAGAGAAACTGCGCCGGGTTGTATCGATTCGGTTCAAAGAGGACGACATATCGGCGGGCGACCCGTACAAACTCTTGAACCGCTTTTTCCGGACTCTCAAGGTGATGCAGAATCTCCCATCCGAAGAGGCAATCAAAGGAGTTGTCTTTAAAGGGAAGCTGGGTCACAGGGGCCTGAACCAGAAATCCTGCTTCCTTCGGGCATCCGGAGAGCATGGCAAAAGACCGGTCCACGCCAACGCGGAGGCCGACCTTTTCTCGACAATAGGTAAGGGTATTTCCATATCCGCATCCGACATCCAGAAGCGTGTGAAGGTTTTCCCAACGGATGAACCGATCGAGAAAAGAAAGGCGCTGCCGAACAAAAAAAGAGGTGACCGGATGGTCCCATTTGCGACCATGGGCGTGACGCTCCCAATACGTTTTCTGATCCGCATCACGAACGTTTAGAATGATTGCCCTCCTTCTCGGTCAGGGCCAGGTGTCGCACGATATGGGTAAGCTGTTGTTCCAGCCGGCGGTTTTGACTGTAGAGATAGAAAAGAATGCGGAGGATGATGATCACCGCCGTATAGAGGACGAAATCGGCCCCTCTTCCGATACCAAAAAAATGGGCGATCGGATAGGTGACATTGGGGAAAAGGGTAATCACAATGATGCCGAGGTGGGAGAGGACAAGAGAGGCAAAAAACCAGAAGGTGATCTGGAATTTCTGACGCCTAAAGACGGCATTCAAAATGGTAAGGACAGCGTAGGAAATGACGAGGATCTGGAAAATCATTTTAAGAAGCTCCTTTCCAACAGGGACCCGAGGATTCTAAAAAGGTCCCACGTGCTTTGACCCTTGTGGAGGCTATAAGAGGTGTACCGGATCGTTACCGGCACTTCCCGATACCGTAATTTTTCTTTTTGGAGAATCTCGAAGAGTTCAGAGGCGTGGGCCATCCGGTCCATCGTGAAGTTGATTTTTGAGGCGGCCTCCCGGGAGAAAGCGCGGAGGCCATTGTGGGTATCGGTGATCGGAAGTCCCGTGCTCAAACGGGTGAAGAGGATTCCCCCTTGAAGGAGGAGACGGCGAAACAGGGGGAGTCGGGATCCTTTTTCCAGAAAGCGGGAACCGAGAGAAACCTCTGCCTCTCCGCTTCGAATCGGTGTCAGCAATTTTTCGATATCGCGCGGATCATGTTGTCCGTCCCCATCAAAGGTGACAAGAAGTGCGGCCCCTTTTTCCATTGCAAAGGCGATTCCCGTCTGCAGGGCGGCTCCCTGTCCACGGTTTACGAGATGCCGGAGGGTAAAAATGGGAAGACCTTCAACGGTTTTAAGAGACTCGTCTGTCGAACCATCATCCACCACAACCACATGAGGGTAGAGAGAAAGAAGTTCCTCAATCACCCCGCGGAGGACCGGCGCCTCGTTAAAGACAGATACAACCACAAACACAGTCATTTTTCTCATTATACCCCAATCCCTCTTCCTGGTACAACGACTTCGGAGAGTGGTATAATACTTCCGTGAAGGAAAAAGGCTTTCTTCTCTTATGGATCGCCTTCTCTGTTGTCTTTTACGCTTTCCTTCCTTCCTCTGCCTTTGCGTTTGTCCTTCGCGATTTTCCTTTAAGGTCGTTTCTCCTGAGTCTTTTTGGATTCGCCCTCCTTTTTCTTTTTTCAAAAAAGAAGTGGGCATTTCCCCAGCATCCCTTTTTTGTGTTTTCGGTACCGCTTCTTCTCCTGGCGGCCTTCTTCTTGAGGAAGTTTCCCCTCCAAAGTTTCTCCTCCATTATTTTTCAGGACGATTTTACCTCTCTCTATGCCGCTTCTCTTCGAACCCTCCGGCTGCTTAAGGAAGGAGCACTATTTGGGTGGGATAACCATCTCCTCGGCGGATACTATACGGTTTCTGATTTGAACTTTAACCTCGGTCTTTTCGTATGGCCCTTCTTTCTTTGCTTCGGAGCCCCCGTCGGGTACCATCTTTTTATTTTTATTCTTTATCTTCTGTTTCCTTTGCTTCTGTATGCGCTTTCACGTCACCTCGGCGGAGCAGGGGGAAATGCGGCGATCGCCTTTTGGCTCGCCAGTTTTTTTGCAATCAGTTTTTTCAGGAATATGCTCCTCTGGGGAAATATCGATAATCTTCTCGGATTAGACCTTTTCCTCCTCACCCTCTTGGCCCTCCAGAAAAGTGGCCGAAATCCGAGGGGCACTTTTTGGCTCTCCGTTCTCCTCGTCCTCCTTGCGTACGCCCATCTTGCTTATTTTTTCTACGCCCTCTTTCTTGTCGGCTTCTCGCTTTTGGCCTTAAGACATCGAAAACATCTTTTCTATTTTTTTCTGGTGAGTCTCGTCGTTTCGGCCGCGGTTTTACCGTACGCCATTCACTTTTTAAGGAATCCCCATGCATTCAATCTTGATGCCAAACGGTACGAGGCTTCTCCGTTAACCTTCAAACAAGCCTCTGTGCAGTCTCTCCAGAAAGTATCGTGGCTTTCGAGGGGGACGGCGTGGTTTACGGCGGGGTATGAAGGCGTTCATGGAGGAAATTATGGGGCCTCCGCAGTCCTTCTCTCTCCTTTTCTTTTATTTCTTTTTTGGAATCAGAAAAAATCCCGTCTCCTCATCGGCCTCATTTTTCTTGTGCTCTGCACCCTTCCTTTGAAAACCGGGATCGGTCTTGCACTCAAACGAACCTACTTTCTCCTCCCGGTCCTTCTTTCTTTGGTACTCGCCCAGGGGCTTCAGTTTTTTTCTGAACGCAAAGGGACAGCCGCCTTGATCATGGTTCCTGCCCTCCTTTTGGGGACGGTGGGACTTCCTTCTCCCGACGCGATGCCCCATCAGCCGACGCTTGAGGCTTTCTTACCGGCACTCACCCAAAAGCTTAAAACCTTGGAGGGGCATACGATTTTGTTGGAGACACAAGCCCTTTGGATCGAAACAGAGGATGGGCGAAGGGGAGAGGCCTTCCCGGGACCCCATGTCCATATGGAGATGCTCTTGGCGCTTGAGACAGGAAAACGGTATCTTTCCCATGGGAAAGATGGCTACCCTTTCTCCCTGTATCGAAAGAATTGTCTTATGTCCGGCATCTGGGGAGGAAAGTTTCTGAACCAGTACAGCGCCGAAGAGGTGAACGTATTCCTTAGGAAGTGGGGGGTCCGTTCCATCGTGGTCTGGAGTAAAACGGCGAGCGCCTTCTTTTCAGCATACCCCGCGTTTTATGAAAAAAGTTGGGAGGAGCCTCCTTGGAAAGTTTTTCGTTTCAAGGAGGCTGACCCCCGGGGGGTCGTATTACCGGTCGGAAAAGGGGAGATGGTGGAGGAACGATATACAGAGATGACGATTCGCCTCAAAGGGGCCCGCAAAGACGATGAGGCGGTTTTGCGCGTGAATTATTTTCCCGCCTTTCGCGCCTATTGTGACGGGATGCCCCTTTCCCTTTATTCTCGCGACGGGCAGATCGCATTCAAAGTGCCCCGGGAAGGCGACATGTCCGTTACGTTCCGTTATCCCCGGTATCTTTTTTTGTCTCTGATCGGCCTTTGTGGGGTCGCTCTTTTTGCAATTTTCCTCTGGGGTCAGAAATGAAAGAACCTCTTTTTTGGATCTTTCTTCTTGCCCTTTTTCTTCGGCTCCTTGTCGTATGCCTCGGCGTCGGATTTGACAAGGATCTTACTTTTTTTGATGCGCGGGATTATGACCGGTATGCGATGAACCTTCTTTCTGGAAAGGGGTTCACCAACGGAACCACGTGGGCCAGTCGAACGCCCCTCTATCCTCTTTTTCTCGCCGCGATTTACTTTTTCTTCGGCCATTCTTATCTTGCCGTCCGTCTCACACAATCGCTTTTGGGGGCTTTCTCGACCCTCCTATTTTACGCAATTTTTCGTCTCTATTTTTCAAAAAGGGTGAGCCTGTGGGCAACGTTTCTATGCGCGTGTCACCCGATCCTCATCTCTTATGCCGGAAACATCCTCTCGGAAACATTGGGGCTTTTTCTCCTAGCGCTTTTTTTACTGGTTTTCCTTAAGGGAGAAAGTCACGCTCGCTCTTGGGGAGGGGGGTTTCTCTTCGGAGTTCTCCTTTTGTGCCGATCCCCTCTTATCTTTTTCCTTCCTTTTGTGATGGTCCATCTCGTTCGAGAAGGGAAGCGCCCCTTTCATTCACTCGTTGGATTTTGCATGGCGCTGATCGTGGTCTTATCCCCATGGACCTTCCGGAATTATCGGCTGCTTCATGCCTTTGTCCCGTTGGCGACCCACGGGGGGACCACTTTCTGGGATGCCAATAATCCGAATGCCCTTCTCGATCCGGCCAAGGCAGGCCTTGCTTCCCATTGGGTGCCGCCGGGGAAAGTCGTGAAGAGGGTAGAAGGCCGAGAGATTCTTTTGTCGGAGGTCGAAGGGGACCGCGTCCTTTTCAAGCAAGGGTTTCTTTTTTGGAAAAAGCTCTTGAGAGAAAACCCTCCTGCGCTCCTCTACCTATTTCTCCGCAAAGGGCTCGCCGCTTTCAGTCTTCACGGAGGGAAAAATCTGCCAGCGCTCTTTGGTTTTAGTCTGGTCTATTTGGTCTTTCTCCCTTGGGGGCTCGTGTTAAGTCTCCGTCTGGGGGGAAGGCCCACGCTCCTTTACGGCGTGATCCTTCAATACCTTCTCTGTTCTCTCATCTTTTTCGGCCGGGCGAAATATCGGATGGTCATCGAACCCTATCTGGTCGTCTTTGTAACACTCGCATTCCTTAAATGCGTTGACGGGGTTCTTTCATTATGTTATAATACGAAAATTAGAACCTCTTTTAAATGATATGGTTACAAAAATTTTTGTTCTTTTCCTAATCCTCTTTTTAACACTCAGTTCCCTCTCCGAATCGTTCTCCGCAAAAGATGCGAACCGGGTGATCGTCTTGGGGTTTGATGGGGTCGATCCGACCCTCCTTGAGAAATTCATGACCCAAGGAGCCCTTCCACATCTTGCCGCGTTGCGGGGGAAGGGGACCTATCTTCCCCTGGGAACGACACTTCCTCCTCAGTCTCCCGTCTCGTGGGCGAGTTTTGCGACAGGCATGAACCCCGGCAAAACCCGCATCTTTGATTTTTTAACGCGGATGCCGGGAAGTTATTACCCTGATTTTGCGATGGTGGGTGAGGGGAAAATTGTTCTTTTGCCTCATCCGCTACACCGTCTTCTTGTTTCCGCCTTCTTCGGACTTTTTGCTTTTTGGGTCACTTCTCTTCTCTTCATTCGGAGAAAAAAGCGACTTCTCCTTTCGGTGGGGACAGCGCTTCTTGTCTTCTGCGCCTCTTTTTTCCTCTTACAATGGCTTCCAACGGAGATCCCGAAACCGATTTTCCGGCGAGGGGGAGAGTCGTTTTGGAAGATCACCTCGCGTCATGGGATTCCAACCGTTGTGATTCAAACCCCTGTGACCTTTCCCGCGGAAGCGCTTCCCCTCAACAGTCGGTTATTGTCAGGGTTGGGAGTTCCCGATGTGCGGAAAACCTATGGTACCTTTTCCTTTTATACGTCGGAGGAAGTTCACCAGGAAGATACCGAAATGGGAGGAAAGGTCATCCCCGTCGTCATTCAGAAAGGGAAGATCAAAACCTTTGTCTGGGGACCTAAGAACTTTGCGCGGAAGGGCTCTCCTCCGATTCTGCCGGAGATTCAATTCTTGGTCGACCCGACTGAGAAAAACTGCACGATTCAATTTCAAGGAAAGTCTTATCCTCTCAAGGAAAGCCAGTGGAGTCCCTGGGTTACCTTCCAGTTTGATTTTAATCCCCTCCTTCATGTGTATGGCATCGGCCGGTTTTACCTTCTCTCTCTGTCTCCCTTTAAACTCTACCTTTCCCCGATCAATTTTCATCCGGCAAGAATTCCTTTCAGTTTTTCCATCTCTTCCCCTCGACGATTTTCAAAAGATCTTGTGGAAGAAGTGGGGCTTTTTAAGACCTTGGGATGGGCGATCGACACCTGGTCCTTGAACGAGAACCGGATGGATGAAAAGGCCTTCCTCGAGGATCTTTTCTTCACGGAAAACAAAAGAAAAGAGATCATGTTCCATGAATTGGCAAAATCCGACTGGAAACTTTTTGTCGGCGTCTTTGAAGGAACCGACCGGGTGCAACATATGTTTTGGCGGACGCTCGATCCGGACCATCCGGCCTACGATGCGGCGGAGGCAGCAAGGGATGGCGATGCGATTTTGAAGGTTTATCAGGAAATGGATCGGACCGTGGGAGAGGTCGTGGATCGCTTTGTAGATGCGGGCACGATCCTTTTCGTTCTCTCAGATCATGGATTTCACAGTTTTCGCCGATCGGTGAATCTCAACACCTGGCTTGTCCAACAGGGGTATATGACGTTAAAGGGGATGGAACAGGTGAGAGACCGAAACCTGGAAGATCTTTTTGGCCGCGGAGAATTCTGGCCCAATGTCGATTGGTCGAAAACGGAGGCCTATGCGATCGGCCTCGCAGGGATCTACCTCAATCGGGTAGGCCGGGAACCTGAAGGCATCCTCTCCCCGACAGAGGCGGATGCCGTTCGGAACCGTCTGAGGGAAGGGCTTTTAGCCCTTGAAGATCCCACAACGGGGATCCATCCTCTTTTGCAGGTGTATCGACGGGAAGAAGTCTATTCCGGCCCTTACGTGGAGGAGACGCCGGACCTCGTCCTTGGGTTTCAGGAAGGATATCGTGTTTCTTGGCAGACCGCCTTAGGGGGGATTCCAAAAGAAATCTTTGAGGACAACCTGAAAAAATGGAGTGGGGATCACTGTTCCTACGATCCCTCGATCACTTCCGGTATCTTTTTTTGCAATCGGAAACTCACCCGGAAGAACGTTCATGTGATGGATATCGCACCCACCCTCTTGGAGATTTTTGCGTTGCCGGTTCCTTCTGAGATGGATGGGAGCTCGTTTAAACCGTCTCTTCAATAACGAAAGGAGGGGTCATGAAAGACAAAGAACTCGTTGACGTACTCATTCTCATGGGAGGTCTCTCTTTCGCGGTGGGAATCCTCTTGAAGGTTGCAGGACAAGAGGTCCTTTTTTCTCCGCTTGTCTATTGGCGGTTTGCGATGGGATGTCTGGCGCTCTCCATCGCCTTGTCGTTGAAGAAACTTTCTGAGAAGAAATAAGAAATCATGGAAGAAGGGTGGGGAGTCCTCCTTTCCTTTGCCTACGTGATGGCGATACTTTCACTCGCAAAAGGGGCAGAGGGGAAAGGATGGGTTTCACCCTTCACGGCGAGGAAGCTTGTCCATCTTTTCGTCGGTAGCTGGGTCCTCCCCACCTTTTTTCTTTTTGACCACTGGTTCATCGCGATCGTTCCCCCGTTCTCTTTTGTTTGGGTGAATCTTTATCTGGAACGGAAACGCTTTTTTTCTTTCGGCACAACGGATCGAAACTTTGGGGCGGTCTATTTTCCCATCTCTTTCGTGATCCTTCTCACCTTTTGTTGGGAAGGGCCTCTTCGACTCTTCGCCTCCGTCGGTATTTTGGGAATGGCGTGGGGAGATCCACTCGCGGCCCTGGCGGGAAAGCGGTGGGGCCGTCACCGGTATCGCCTCGGAGGGGCCGAGAAATCCCTCGAGGGATCGGCCATGATGTGGGGAGGAACTTTCTTGGGGGGTCTGGTCAGTTTCCTTCTCTTTCAACCGGGACCTTTACAAGGGACGCTTGCTTACAGTGGCATCGTTGCAACGGTCGCGACGCTCGTAGAGGCAGTTTCTGGTCGAGGCATGGATAATCTCACCGTTCCTCTCGGGAGCGCCGCACTTTGCTATTTTCTTGTAGGATTTTGAATGCAACTTCTTGTGACAGGGGGAACCGGATATCTGGGCTCTTGCCTCGTCGAGGCTCTTTCAAAAAAATTTTCTGTGCGCCTCCTCGCCCGGGATAAAACTAACACCGCCTCTTTGGAACGGTTGAACCACGTTCAGGTCGTGTGGGGGGATGTGCGGGACCGTCCCTCTCTTCAAAAGGCCCTTCAAGGGTGCGACGCGGTCTTCCACCTTGCCGCCCTGGTCAAACAATGGGTTCCACAGGCATCCCTTTTTCATGAAGTGAATGTCGAGGGATTCCGGAATCTGGCCGAGGCCTCCTGGGATGCGGGAATCCGACGTTTTCTTTATACTTCCAGTTTGTTTGCGCTCGGCCCGACAGACCCGACCGGAGGGAACCGGACATTTCACACTGCGTACGAACGTTCTAAGGCGGAGGCGCTGGAGGTGGCCCGGGCGTATCAGAAAAAAGGGCATCCTCTCGTCACCCTTATCCCGACGGTATTGTACGGACCGGGGAGATGGACCGAAGGGAATCATATCTCGCTCATGCTGAAAGAACTTCTGGAAAGGAAATTCAGAGGGTATTTTGATGGAGGGAGATGGCGCTGGAATTTCGCTTACGTGCGGGATGTGGCCGAAGGCCACCGTCTTGCGTTGGAGGGCGGAAGGGTTGGAGAAGAATATCTTTTAGGAGGAGAAACAGTTTCCTTGAGAGAGTTCTTCACGCTTGCCTCGGAGTTGGCCGGTTGTCCTGTTCCAAAGAGGGAAATCCCGATCTCTTTTCTACAAGGCTATGCGGTTTTTCAGGAAGTCTTGGCGCATCTTTTCCGCCGGGAGCCATCGTTGACGAAAGGGTCCCTCGCCATGTATCGTCATGACTGGGTTTTTAGCGACGAGAAAGCGAGACGGGATTTAGGGTATACCCCTACTCCTTTCAGAGAGGCACTTGCGGCAACGATCGGGTGGCTCAAGGAGACGATCTAATTTTTCCAAATCTGTGGGTTGGTTTTTTCGTGAATTTATTTTTTGCAACGGTCGCCTTGGCAGCAAAAAGTGTAACGCTTTCAGGGGCCTCAAGCGGTTTTTTGCTCGGGACATGGATTTACGGGTGTCTTGGCGTTCGCGGTTTTTCCGTCATGGCCACTTTCTTCATCCTCGGAACACTTTTTACCCGATGGGGCTATGGGACGAAAAAAGAACGGGGCATTGCACAGAAGCGGGAAGGGAGACGGACCTACCGGGAAGTCTTGGCGAACTGTTCGGTGGGCGCCCTCCTCGCCTCCCTTGTCTTTTTCACAGGAAAGTCTTTTTATCAGCTCGCGTTTGTCGCTTCTTTCGCGACAGCGCTTGCCGACACGACTGCGACGGAACTCGGGCCCCTCTATGGACGGACCACCTTTTTGGTCCCTTCTTTTAAAAAAGTATCACCCGGAACGCCAGGAGGCGTTTCGTTTGAGGGGACCCTTCTCGGAATCGGGGCGGGAACCGTCCTTACGCTTCTCGCCTGTTTTCTTACGCTCGTTCGAAAGGAGGAGATGCCTCTGGTGGTCGTCGGTTCCGCCATCGGATTTTTGGTGGAAAGTTTTCTCATCCGCTCCGCCTTCCTGGGAGGTCATGAAACACGCAATTTTTTGAATACTTTTTTCGGGGCGATCGCCGTGATCATTTTGGCATCTCTTTTTTTGTGACCGATGATGACGCCGCTTCTCTTGTGGGAATGGGTAAGACCTTTTACGCTTCTGGCTCCGTCCGTCGGGGTTTTGGCCGGTGCAATGATCGGTTCGAGGGGATGGCCACCGCTTTCCACCTTGTGGGGGGTCGCCTCTGCCGCCTTTCTCAACGCTGCCTCGAATGGGGTGAATCAGATATTCGATCTGGACATTGATCGTCTCAACAAACCGGACCGCGTGCTCCCTTCAGGTCGTCTCTCCCTTCTCGAAGCAAAAATGAGCACTCTCTTTTTCTTTCTCCTCTCCTTTCTTGCCGCCTGGGCGGTCCCCAACAAGCAATTTTTTATCATCGTCCTTCTTGCAGCAGGGATCACTTTTTTTTATTCAAGTCCGCCCCTTCGAGTGAAACGATTTCCTTTTTTATCCAATCTCTGGATCGCCATCCCGCGCGGCACGCTTCTCATGGTCAGTGGCTGGGCCGCTGTTCGGGATATCTGGGAGAAAGAGGCTTGGTTTATCGGCGGGGTGTTTGGACTTTTTGTTTTCGGGGCGACGACCACCAAAGATTTTAGCGACGTGGAAGGGGACCGGCGCTACGGTTGCCGCACCCTGCCGGATCTTTTGGGGTTTCGCGGCGCAGCCCTCTTTATGGCCCCTTTTCTCATTTTTCCTTTTCTTGCTTTGCCGTTCGGAAAATCGTTGGATGTGTTGAAGGCGCCTGCGGGGGCCCTTTGGTTTTTGGGAATTTTTCTTTCTCTGTGGGGTTGCTATGTCACCCGGCTTATCCTGCGTAAACCGGAAGCGCTGGCGGTAGACCGAAATCATGTTTCCTGGAAACATATGTATCTGATACTGATGGCGGCTCAGGCGGGGCTCGCTTGGGCGTATTGGGGAGTGGGTCACTAGGGCA
Organism: Candidatus Omnitrophota bacterium; assembly: GCA_016206785.1. Taxonomy (GTDB): domain Bacteria; phylum Omnitrophota; class Gorgyraeia; order JACQQV01; family JACQQV01; genus JACQQV01. Next base: position 13,513 of record JACQQV010000002.1, on the reverse strand, counting down.
CTCCTAATTCAGAAGTCAAAACGAAAAAGATAAGGTGTTTCACATGAAGCGGCAACTCGAGAAATGGGTGCGGTCGAGGAAGTGCTATCTCTACCTTCTTCTGGGGACAGCGATCACTTTTTTCATGGCCCGAGCGAGCGGTTCAAAAGCTTTTTTCCCGGCCTTGATGACCCTTGTCATTTATCCTGTCTACGCGTTAGATTTAAGCCAGGGTCGTCGGGACCTCGCTCTCTTCCACACCCTTTTTTGGGCCTTCGCTTCTTCTGTCTGCATGATCCTCCTGGTCCGGTATGACGATGTACGGATGGCGCAGGCGGTCTTCAAGGGAATCGAATACCGCGATGAAATGTTTCAATGGATTTTGACCGGTGAAGGGAGGGAAGGAAGCCTCAAACTTTTCCTCCCGGAACATTTGAAGCATTTTCTCCTTTTCTGTGCCAGTTCCTTTTTCACGGCGGGGGTGTGGGGACTCGCTTTTGGCTCGCTTCTTCTCAATTATATGAATTTTTACGTCGGAAGCCTTTCGCTTCATAGCCACCATCCTCTCCTTTCGTCTCTTGTGGGATGGCCTCCCTGGAGCGTTCTGAGGGCGATCGGATTTGTGTTGTGTGGTATTGCACTTTCGGAACCTCTTTTATCCCAACTCCTCCGTTTCCGAATGGATCGTCACAAGTGTTATCAATATTTTTTTGTGGGCCTCGGTTTTGTGCTCGTAGATATTCTTATTAAAGCAAATTTGGCCTCCTTTTGGAGGGATCTCTTGCGGCGTCTCGTCACGCTATGACCCAAAAAGACTCTTACGGCATCTGGTATCACTTGATCAAAAGGCTCATGGACATTGTCATGTCTCTCCTCGGAATCCTTTTGTCTTTTCCACTCTGGGTGCTGATCGCCCTCTGCATCAGAGCCGATTCCAAAGGCCCGATCATTTTTAAACAGGTCCGCATCGGAAAAGGGGGGAAGTCTTTCGTCCTGTACAAATTCCGTTCCATGCAGGCGGGGGCGGAAGAGATGAAGGAACAACTGAAACATCTCAACGTTGCAGAAGGCCCCATCTTTAAAATCAAGAATGATCCACGGGTCACGCGGGTCGGTCGCCTGCTGCGACGCTCCACATTGGATGAACTTCCACAGCTTATCAATGTGCTGAAAGGACAGATGAGTCTGGTAGGACCGAGGCCACCCCTTCCAGAGGAGGTGGCCGTCTACACGCCGCTTCAGAGAAAAAGGCTTGAAGTGACACCAGGCCTCACCTGTCTTTGGCAGGTGAGCGGACGGAGCGAGATCTCTTTTTCAGAATGGGTTCAACTCGATCTTTATTATATCCAACACCAGTCGTTTCTTTTGGATGTCAAGATTTTAATTCGCACCCTTCCGGCGGTTCTTTCACGCCGGGGAGCGTATTAGAAAGTGTACGGTGGACAGTGTACGGTTTACGGTATTACCGTACACCGTAAACCGTAAACAGTAAATTGGAGGATAACATGTCTCTTTTTAAGAAGATTCTGACATTGGGGGGTAACGAAACCTACAACCGGGCGATGGCCTTTTACAATCGCGCCGCCTACATGGAGGCGATTCAGGAATTTGAGAAGATCACAAGGAGCCCGTTGATGGGGGGCCGGCTTTATCCGCGACTCGCCCTCTTCTATGCCGGACAGGCGTATCGCAATTTGGGGCTTGTAGACATGCATGCCGGCCGCTATGCCGAGGCGATTCCCAGATTTGAGAAAGCGGTGACACTCACCCCTGAAAATCTTGAGATCCATGCGTATCTGGGGGTCTGCTATAACAATGAAGGAAGATATGCAGAGGCGTTGCGGGAGCTCACCTATGTCATCGAAGAGGAACCGGCCGATTCTCAGGGGCACCTGCGGCTCTCCCTGGCTTATTGTAACAGCGGCCGATACGATGAGGCGATTTTAGAGGTTCGCAAGGCGATTGAGATGGAGAATCGTCATGCAGACCTCCACTATTTCCTCGGTGTGATTCTCAATCACAAAAAGGAGTATGCCGGCGCGATCGCCTCTTTCCGCGAAGCGATTCGACTCAATGCGAGATATCTCGAGGCCCATCTCAAACTCGGATACGCCTATGCCTTTTCTGGAGATCTGACCAAGGCGAGCGAAACCTTTCATCATGCACTGTCGCTCTCACCGGAAAATCGCGAATTACAAGAAGGTCTTGCGCTTCTCAAAAAGGAAACACCAGAAGCCAAAGAGGCCTTTCTCCGGCAGGCAGAAGAGGAATTCTCACGCGCCCTGATGATCGACCCGAATCTCGCGGATACTTTCATGGCGCTCCGGAAGGCCCAAAAGGATATCGGGTTTTACAACACCCTCGTTCAGATCTATCAAGACGCCTTGGCGGCGCACCCACACTATGCCGATTTTCACTACGGCCTTGGACATGCCCTTCACCAGTTGGGGCGGCATGAAGAGGCGATGCAGGAGTACCAGAAAGCACTCCTCATCAACCCGGATTACGTACAGGTCCAGAGAGCCCTTGACCAATTGAAGAAGGGGAAAAAATAGCCGTGGCGAAAGCGTTTCCTTTGAAGTGCGGCGTTTCCTATTTCGGGAATTATTTTCTGAACCACTTCAGGAAGGATCTTCAGGAGATCGTTCGAGGGGGATGCCATTTCATCGTTCTGACCTTTAGCGAACAAGACCTCCAGTATTACCCCGGGACCCTCAAAGACTTTGTGAAGGCCTCCCACGACGCGGACCTCGAGGTATATCTCGACCCTTGGGCGGTCGGACGGGTTTTCGGGGGAGAGTCTTACTCGGAATTTCTCGTGCACCATCCTGAAGCAAGACAGGTGAGTTCCGTCGGAAAAATCCTTCCCATTGCCTGTCCCAACCATCCGGTCTTCCAGAAATTTCTCAAAAACTGGTGCGACGCCGGTTTTGACTGCAAAACGGACACTTTTTTCTGGGATGAGCCCCACTTTTATATTTTTAAAGGGAAGAAAGAAAAAGAACTCTGGGCCTGTCGCTGTCCGGTCTGTCAGAAACTTTTTTCAGGGAAGTTCGGAAAGCCGATGCCGAAGACGCTCACGGAGGAAGTCCTTCTCTTTCGCGAGGAGACGGTTGTCCGATTCCTTAAGAAATTTTGCGATTACACGAAGCAAGAAGGGTTCCGGAATGCGGTCTGTCTTCTTCCGCAGGTCTACTCCATTCATACGCTCCAGGATTGGTCCCCTGTGGCGCGGATCAAAAGCCTCGATGTCCTCGGCACCGATCCCTACTGGCATGCCGGTGTAAAAGATGTCGAAGGACTTGTGCGGCATTACGCACGTCAGGTCTTCCATCTCTGCCTCCGTTACGGAAAGGAACCCCAGGTCTGGGTCTTAAATTTTAAAATCAAAAAAGGGGAGGAGGAGAAGATCGGAATCGCCCTCGAGGCAGCCTACGAGGAAGGGGTCCGGAATTTCGCCGCATGGTCCTATCAAGGAACGGGCCAGATGTCCTGCCTCAAAAGCGACGATCCTGAGAAAGTCTGGCGCACACTCACCCGCACCTACCTTACTTTTCAAAAGCGAAAATAGCCCTTTGAAACAAAGTATTGACATCATTTTGGCCTTATGTTACCTTAAGTAGGCGACTTTTTAAAAGGGATAAGAAAGTAAGATGAGACGCGTTTACTCGACTGATGAAGACCTCACCGACCGTGAGCGGAAGAACCTCCTCATCCTGGAGGCGATCCGGCGGCAAAGAGAGACCACCAAGACTGAAATTTCGAAACTCACCAAACTCAATATCGTCACGATCTCCAACTATGTGAATCACTTTATCGAAGAAGGGCTCGTGATCGAAAAGGGGTTTGACATTTCGGGCGGCGGACGCCGCCCTCTTCTTTTGGAACTTAACCCGAAGGTCGGCTATGTGATCGGGCTGGGGCTTTCGATGTCGAACATGGTTGGAACACTGACGGACCTTGCCGGAGGCGTCATTACGGACCTCAAGCGGGAAAAGCCTCCTGTCGTGGCGACGCGGAATAGCCCCCTTTCCCAGGAATCGGCCGAGGCGATCATCCACGGCTTGATTCAGCTCGCCAGTGATCTCATCGCGGAATCGAAGATAGACATCACTAAAATCAAAGGGATCGGCGTCGGCATCCCAGGGATCATCGACGAACCGGGCCGTACCGTCCGTTGGACCTCCCAAATCGGTGCCCCCGGGAAAGAGAGCCCCTATGACGTCTCCATCGCCATCTCTGTGAAAGATCTTTTCGAAAATCGCTTTAATATCCCCACCTTTATCGAAAATGATGCGACCGTTGCCGCCTTCGGGGTCTTATGGCTCGGGCTTGAGCCGGGCATCAAAAACCTGATTTATATGTATTCGGGTGTGGGTTGCGGCATCATCATTAACGGTGAAGTGTATCGGGGAACAAGCGGTGGCGCGGGGGAAGTGACGATTTACGATCCGTTTGAAGAGAAGGGAAACCATCCCCTCGGCCCTCTGAAGATGGTCGGACTCGACATGGGGATGATTGAAAAGGCACGGGACGCCATTGCCAAAGGAATCAACTCCTCTTTGAAGCATGTGCCAGAGCTCTCCGCCAAGAAAATCATCGAGGCTGCCAAGGAAGGAGATACGTTGGCCACGGAACTCGTGGAGGATGCGGGGGTGGCCCTCGGCATCAAGATCGCGTTTTTGGTCAATTTCGTAAATCCCGAGGTCGTCGTGATTGGTGGGGGGATGGAGGAGGCGGGTTCTATTATCTTGGAACCGATCAAGCGGATCGTGAAGAAAAGCTCTTTTTCAGAACATGCCGCCGATGTTCGGATCATTCCCTCCCAACTGGGAGAGAACGCGGTCGCCCTCGGTGCGGCGAGTCTTGTGATTCAGAGTGCGTTTGCCCAAGCGTAATCTGGGAAACAGAGGGTTCGTGAAGCGTGAAGCGTATCTCGCTTCACGAGCAACGAGCGACGAATAATGCAATACGGACATTTTTCGAAAAACGGGAAAGAATATATCATCACGCGACCGGATACGCCGAAACCTTGGTTCAATTACCTGTTTAACGAACTCTATCACGTCTTAACGTCCCAGACGGGAGGTGGCTACAGTTACTACGACGACCCAAAGTCGAATCGCATCCTTCGCTACGAGCATATCCAGACCGATCGCCCCGGCCGGTATGTGTATTTGAGAGATGAGGAAACGGGGGAGTTCTGGTCGGTGAACTGGCAGCCGGTTCGCAAAGCGTACGATGCCTGGGAAACCCGCCACGGCTTAGGCTACACCACCCTCCTCTCGCGGGCGAATGGGATTGAAGGAAAGATCACCTACCTTGTGGCCCAAGATAGCCCCGTAGAACTCTGGATGGTCAAGATCAAGAATCTTGAAAAGCGGCCCCGGCGGATTCGGGCCTATCCTTTCGTTGAATTTATTTCTGGGGATATTGAACTGGAAACCTGCTATCGGAATATCCTCTCTCTTTATAATGAGGCCTATTACGACGAGCGACTCAAAGCGATCATTGCCCGGAAGTACCCTTTCCGACGGGGTCAAGCGGAGTGGCTTAATTTCTTCAGCACGAGCGCACGGATCCATGGGTTTGAGACCTCCAAGGAAAGTTTCATCGGCCGTTACAACGACCTGTCTTGCCCCAATGAGATCCGTGAGGGGGCCCTGAAGAAAAACGCGGTCCGCGGTGAGGATATGGTGGGTGTCTTTGAGTCACGTTTTCATCTCGGTCCTAAAGAAGAAGTTTCTTTTGTGGTCTGCTTAGGATTTGCTCGCACGATCCAAGAGGCCGCCTCCTATTTACGGAAATACCGTCGGGAAGAGGTGGCCGAGGAAGAGCTTCTGGACATTAAAAGTTATTGGGAGGGGGTTGTCGATCGGATTCGCGTTCATACCCCAGACCCGAACTTTGACCTGATGGTGAATATCTGGGGAAAGTATCAACTCTTTGCCATCATCCATTCCCGCGGCACCTCCAGTTATCATGGAACCGAGGGAGGACTCGGCTACCGGGATACCGCCCAAGATAGCGAAGGGCTTCTGGCCCTCCGGAGAGATGCGGCGATAGAGAAAATCGAGAAGCTTCTTTTCTACCAGTATCATACGGGCCATGCGGTCTCTGGTTTTTCCTATTCGGAAGGCTCCTGGGATAAAAATCATCAGGCGGTCGTGACCGGTAAAGCGGATGTGGCCGTCTGGCTCCCGTACACGATCATTTCTTATATCAAGGAGACGGGAGACGTTGACTTTCTCAAGAAAAAATATCGTTTTCATGACGGAGGGGAAGCCACTGTCTATGAACATATCAAACGGGCGGTCCGGTATCTTTACCAGCATCGGGGGAAACATGGACTCCCCTTTATCCGGAAAGCGGACTGGAACGACGCCTATGACCACGTCGGGATCGGTGGAAAGGGAGAGAGTATCTGGCTTGGCATGGCGCTCGCGCGCGCCTGCAGACAGATGGAATCCCTCGCCCATTTTCTGAAAGATCGGAAGACCGAACTGGAGATGCGGAAGAAATACCAGACCTTAAACCAAGTCATAAACCGGGTCGGCTGGGACGGCGGGTGGTATCTCGCCGCCTTTAATGATGAGGGATATCGGATCGGTTCGGCAAAGAATGAAGAAGGAAGGGTCCCCTTGAACAGTCAGACCTGGGCGATCTTAAGCGGTGTGGCTCCTCCGGATCGTGAGAAAAAGATCTTGAAACTCATTGATGAATATCTCGATACCGCATACGGCCCAGCACTCTTTTTACCGAGTTATACCCGATTTAACCCCGGCATCGGCCGCGTCACCGCATTTGCAGAAGGGACGAAAGAGAACGCGGCGGTCTTCTCCCATGCCTGTGCCTTCAAAATTGTGGCAGACTGTACCATTGGGCGGGGAGATAAGGCGTATGAAACGTTCACCAAACTCTATCCGATGAGTCCCGCCAAGAGCGACCACACCCAATACACGGCAGAGCCTTATGTCTGGGCGGAATATGTCGTCGGCCCAGGATCCCGGTCCAAATTCGGGGAGGGAAATTTCACCTGGAATACGGGGACCACCCCCTGGATGTTTATCGCGGCGACCGAGTGGATCCTCGGTGTCCGTCGGGAATTTGAAGGACTCCTCATCGATCCGTGTCTACCCCGGCATTGGAAAAGGGCCTCGATCCGGAGGCCTTTCCGGGGCTCAACGTATGAAGTCACACTTCTCAATCCAGAAGGGGTAGAGAAGGGTGTGAAACAGATTTTCCTCGATGGGAAAAAGTGGCATTCCAATCTTATTCCACCTCACGGCGATGGCAAACTCCATCGCGTAAAAGTCGTCATGGGTCATGCAGGAAAACGGTCCAAACGGTCCGAGCGGTAGGGGGAGGGGAAGGATGGATAAAATCGGTTCTGGGGATCTCGAAGCGCTCAAGCGACGCAATAAGAGTCTTGTACTTTCCATCATCCATAGACAAGGACCCATCTCGAGAGCAGAACTGACACGTCTCACGCAACTCAGCAAGGTCACGATTACGCGACTGGTCAAGGAACTCCTTGAAGAGGAGGTGGTGCGGGAGACCGGCCTCGACATTTCAAGCGGTGGCCGGCGTCCGATCCTTCTGGAACTCCATCCGGAATCCGGATTCACGATTGGTGTGGATGTGGGGCTTGAGAGTATCCGTGCAGGGATCACGGATCTCAAAGGGAATATCCTGATGGGGGTGAAACGGAAAAACGAAGTCTCCCAAACGCGAGAGGAACTCGTGCAGAAGATCAAGGGGGTGGTGGATGAACTCCTTGAGAAATCCGACATCCGAACCGACATCCGGCTCGACAAGATCAGAGGGATCGGCGTTTCCATTCCAGGTCTTATCGACGCTGAAAAAGGGGTTATCCTTTTCGGTCACGTGGTGGATGAGAAAAATATTCCGCTCCGCGACCTTTTGAGAAAACATTTCACCTATCCCATCTCTATCGATAATGATGCCAACGTTGGTGTCTTGGGGGAACGGTATCTCGGCGTCGGGCGGGATGTCAAAAACATCCTCTATCTTCATATCAAACGGTATGCAGAAGACCGGATGAGTTTAGGATGCAGTTTCGTTCTGGATGGCCGCATCTATCGGGGGGCGAGTCAGACCTCCGGAGAATTGGGGCTCCGTCTTTCGGATAGGAAACTGATTGAAGGACTCCGGGAGGAAGACTGGATTAACTTTAAACCGTGGGAAATCGATCCGCCCATCCCCGAACAAGCGGTTGAGAAGATTGTCTCCGGCGCACAGAGTCTTTTGAAGAAGATGGTGAAGGACAATCTCGCTGCCATTACCACTGATACCGTCATTGAAGCGGCGCGGAAAAATGACCGCGTCTCTTTGGAGGTGTTGCAGGAGGTTGCCCGAAAATTGGGTGTGCGGATCGCTTTCCTGGTAAACTTCATGAACCCGGAACTTGTCATTCTGGGGGGAGATCTCGTCCATGCAGAAAATCTCCTTCTGGACCCGATCCGGGAAGTCGTCGGGCATCTTGCGTTTGAGGTTCCTGCCCAGACGGTCACCATCAAACTCTCTGAACTGCGCGGCGAATTCGGCGGGTGTGTGGGGGCAAGTTTCCTGGTTCTCTCCAACCTCTTTACCCCCACCGGACTCTTTGCCTAACAGTGGCTCCCCCCAGAACCCTTCCAGAGACTCTTCAGATCAGTATTTCAGGAATCCGGGGCATCGTCGGCCGAACTCTTACCGACGAAAGGGTCTGCGATTTCGCCAAGGCCTTTGCCCTTTTTTCGAAAAGGGGAAAGATGGTGGTCGCCCAAGACACGCGACCGAGCGGCCACCGTTTTCGCAGGAAGATCATTCAGGGCCTTCGGGAAATCGGTTGCAGCGTCGTCGATATCGGAGTTTCTCCTACTCCCACTGTTCTTTTCATGGTCCGTTTTCTCCACGCCCGGGGCGGGGTCGTCGTCACGGCAAGTCATAATCCTTCCAAGTGGAATGGGCTTAAGTTTGTGGGAGAAGATGGACAGTTCCTGGATCAGAAAAAAATGGATTCTTTCCTTCGCATTGGGTCCAGCCGTTTCTTTCCCGCCTCCCGTCGACGCGGCCCTCGAGTGCGGAATCGATCGGCCCTCGCACGCCACATCCAGCAGGTGCTCCGCCATTTAAACGTTCAGAAAATCCGCTCATGCCGTTTCCGCGTCGCCATCGATCCCTGTAACGGAACGGGCGCTGTCGTGACCGCCCCATTTTTGCGAAGGCTCGGGTGCCGGGTGACAGCGATCAACAATCGACCCAATGGACGCTTTGCCCATCCCCCTGAACCGAGAGAGGAGAACTTACAACAGCTTTCCCGATGCGTGAAAAAAAGTGGTGCACAGATCGGTTTTGCCCAGGATCCGGACGCGGATCGGTTAGCCATCGTCACAGAGAAAGGGACTCCCTTAAGCGGTGAGTATACGCTTGCCCTTGCGGTCCAGCATATTCTCTCTCGCAGACGCTCGCCCGTTGTGATTAATCTTTCCACATCCCGGATGGTGGAAGAAGTAGCCCGTCAGAAAGGGGTAAAGGTCTACCGTTCGAAGATCGGAGAGCGCCACGTGGTTGAAAAGATGCGAAAGGTGAAAGCGGCGATCGGCGGAGAAGGAAATGGCGGGGTGATCTATCCCACCATCAATCCCGCCCGTGACAGTCTTGTCGGCATGGGACTCATTCTTGAGTCACTTTCCGAACGGAATAGACCCCTTTCCGAGCTCGTCGAGGCCCTCCCCCATTATGAAATGGTTCAGAAGAAACTCACGCTTTCCAAAGCCCGTTCCCGCGCCCTCCTCAAAGCACTTCCCAAGCGGTTTAAAGGGGGAAAGGTGAATCGCCTGGATGGAATCCGGATCGACTTTAAAGATAGATGGATTCATGCAAGGCCCTCGAACACCGAACCGGTCCTCCGCCTCATCGCCGAGGCCCCTACCAAGCAAGGGGCCGTAAGGCTCCTTCAACAAGCCACTTAGACCGTATCAAAACCATATCAGAACCCTACCTAACCTCTTTTAAAGCAATCAGTTGACAAAAATGTTTAATTATGCTATACTACCACCATTCTGGAGGAGTCTTCATGCTCAAGAAGAGTCGCCGTCTCAGTTCCTTTCTCTCCTTCCTCTTTATACTCCTCTGGCCAGCCTTGGTCGCTTCCGAAGGGGTGATTAAACTGACCGATATCGGGGTTCAAGAGATTGGAAGGGTCTCACAAATCACCCTGAAGACCTCCGCACCGGTCGACCTCCTTGATTTTAAACTCACCAACCCCCCCCGCGTGGTTCTGGACCTTGTGGGGGAGAATATCTATAGCATGGCGAACGACACCCTTCTTTTTGACCGCGGATCCATTAAAGAGATCCGGAGCGGATTTTACCGGAAGGAGCCTTCAGACGTTTATCCCGGTCGGAAGGTCGATTCGGTCACCGTGGAACTCCGCGCCGATGCCCTCTACCGCATCTCCAAGGAAAATGGAAACATCATTGTTGAAGTAGAACAGGGAGAGGGGGTAGAGGCTTTTTTAACACCACGACCCGCCCCCGCACCCTCCTCTTTCTTCTTAAAAAGCCTTCCTTCTCAGAAGCGGAGCGCCGAAGAGGAACTCGAGGTTCTTACGAAAAAAATTTGGAGTTCCAAACTCGGTCCGGCGGATCGGCTGCCAGGGGCCACTTTTTTATCCTTAGAAGAATGCATTCAGATCGGACTCTCGAATCATGGTGCGGTCAAGGTGGCGGAGGAACAGGCGCGTCTTGCAAGGGTCCGGGTTGCAGAGGCGCGGCGGGGGCTTTACCCGACCGCCTCCGTCAAATGGACCGAAACGCGCGGCGAGGCGGGTCTCACCACAGCCGATTTCCTCGGTCGCGAATTTACTGCGGAGGCACAGCAACTTCTCTTTGACGGCGGCCGGGCCCTGGCTCTTTACAAACAGGCCGAGGTGAATTACGAAATCCTTCAGGCCACCTATGACCGACTCCTCGCCGATGCCCGTTTTGACATCACACAGGCCTATTACAACTTCGCCCGTTTAAAGCATGTCGTGAAGACGACCCGTGCCGCGGTCGGAGAGGCGGAAGGGGATCTTGAGCGGAACCGTCGTCGGTTTGATCTGGGGCTTAACCGGCCCCTTGATCTTCTGGCGGTCGAAAGCCAATATCGGGATCTTGTGAATCGTGCCCAGGCCCTTGAACGGGATCTGGTGTTGGCCCATCTTGCTTTGGCGCAGGCGATGAGTCTTCCGCCGACGCAGTCCATCGATATCGAGGGACTGTTGGGGTACGAGGAGACCGCGGTCACCCTCGAGAGCGCCATCTTTCTGGGCCTTGCCAATCGTCCCGAGATAGAACTTGGAGAGCTCCTCGTTCAGTTTAATCAATTCGGGAAAGAGGCGGCAGAGAGCCTGGATAAATTGCAGGTGAACGTCACCGGTTCTTTGGGAAGGCGTGCGGAGATTTTTGAAGTCCAGGACTTAAACCTCAAGACCGAATGGTTTTTGGGACTCAACGTTTCTCATCCTTGGGGCCCGAACACGATCTCGTCTGAATCGATTACCCAGGATCGTCTTCCCGCCGTCGGCCAGTTTACGAGCACCAAATTTAAAAGCCATACGCTCCGCCTCTCGCTTTTTGATCGGTTGAAGTCGGGAAAGGTGGAGGCCTCGGTCCGACTGGATGAGGCGATGGAGGAACTGGAACGGACCAAACGCATCGTCACTTTTGAAATCCAACAGGCTTTTTATGATTACCGGCGCGCGGTCGATCAGATCAGAGGAACGGGTCTGGAGGTGGCCTTTGCAGAGGAGAGCGCAAAGGTGGTGCGGGCTCAGGCGGGGCTCGACGAAGCAAGGGTGCAAGACCTTTTTGATACCGCTGCGCGCCTCCTGCAGGTCAAGACCACGTATCTCGAAGCGTTGGCCAATTATCATATCGCGGTGGCGGCCCTGAATCGCGCCGTCGGGGTGGAGGGCTATTTCCGTTCCAAGAAGGAAAAGGTGAGGGAAGTCCCTCTCACCCAAAAGGCAAGACGCCTCATTCGGGCCCGCGAGGAATTTTGGGAGAAGAGTCCTGGCGAAGGGCTCCCTCCTGGAGAGCCGGCGCGGGTGATTTATGTAAACCCCCGGAAAGATTTTGTCATTATCAATCGTGGGAAAAAGGACGGGGTTCTGATAGAGATGCCCTTTGTGCTCATGCGCAAAGGAGAAAAGGTCGCCGACATCAAGGTCCTTCGCGTCGCGGAGGATCTTGCGGCCTGCGACATCGTCTCCATGGAAACGATTCAGCCGGTCCAGCTTTTGGACGAAGTTCAGCCGAGGAGAACCTATGGCCTTCAAAGAGAAACTGAAGCATCTTCGGGAAAATAAACAGTTCTGGGCCGTTCTTAAAGCGGTGGGACTGGTCTGTCTTCTTCTGGCACTCGGCATCTTTCTTGTCCCTCGGATCAAGAACTGGCGGGAAAATCTGGTGAAGGCGAGACTGGAAGAGCAGAAGAAACAGCAGGAGGAACAGGAGAAAAAGGCGAAGCAGGAACGGAAGATTCCTGTGCGCGCCTACAAGGTCTCCCGGCGGGACTTTAAGGACAACCTTCCCGTGCTTGGCGTGGTGAAAGGGGTGATCGAAATCGATTTGAAATTCCCCGTCGCAGGAGTCGTCAAAAGTTTTAACTTCAAAGAAGGGGAACTCGTGAAAAAAGGGGAGCTCCTCGCGATGCTGGATCAAAAGGACAGTCTCCTTAAAGTCAGTTACAATGAATCGCGTTTGAAGGCAGCGGAGACCGCCCTTGAAGCGGCCCAGCGGAAACTCGAAATCCATGAGGACCTCTATCGCATTGGGGCGATCATTGAAGCGCGTCTCCAAGAAGTACGCCTTGAGCGGGACAATGCCCGGTATCAGATGGAGACGCTTCGGGCAGAGCTCGATTCCGCCCGCGCCGAACTCGATAAGACCGTGCTGTACGCTCCTCAGGAGGGGGTGATCGGCGTGAAAGAGGTGGAAGCGAGCGAGTTTATCACACCCACCGATCGGGTCTGCACCCTCATCGACATTCATGAAGTGCATATCGATGTGGGAGTGATTGAACGGGATATTAATAAAGTCGCTTTGGGGCAGGGGGCCTCGGTGACCGTCGATGCCTATCCGACGACGGAATTTTGGGGTGTCGTTGACAATATCTTTCCCGTCGTCGAAGGAGGCTCCCGGACCTTGACCGCAAAGGTGCGTGTTCCCAACAGCAATCAGAGCGGACTGCTTCTCCCCGGGATGTTTGCACGCGTCAATGTGAATCTCGCCGAATTCGAAAAAGCGATCCTTGTTCCGAGCGTCAGCGTGAATGACCTAGACCACGACGGCATTTTTGAAAGCGTCTATGTGGTCGATGATCAGGACCTCGCCCACGTCCGGCCGGTGAAAGTGAGTTATGACAAATCGACCGACTTCTGGGTCATTCAGGAAGGGCTCAAAGAGGGGGAACTGGTCATCGTGGAGGCTCCCGAAGAACTCAAAGAAGGGGCCAAGGTTCAAGTGATTGAAGTCCAGGAAGG
>JACQQV010000028.1 GCA_016206785.1 Candidatus Omnitrophota bacterium | reverse complement strand
GATGATGACCACCCTCTCCGGGTCCCAGACCTTGGCCTTCGGCCCGAACTTTTCATAAAAGACGTTCACAGCCCCCGGCCCGCAGATGTCATGGGTCATCAGCACATCCGTTTCCACCCAGACATTGTCGCCGGGTCGGACCTGCCGCTTCTTGGCGCCTTTCGCCAAGATCTTTTCAGTAAGTGTCATCCCCATCACATGTCTCCGTTGATCGCCGAGGGGTGGCGCGAGATGTCCTCTATTTTCTGTCCGAGCGGAAGGGGACCACTTATTTCACTCCGCCCCACGGGGGGATGGGTGGAGCGAGGACAAAAATAGGGGATCATTGAGCGACAGGACCCCGAGGCGATCATCGAACAATCCCTTCAATGGGGCTTGAGGCGGAGGCGTACTTCTTTTTCGGGATCCGTCCTGACTCATAGGCAAGCCGGCCCGCCTCAATGGCAAGTCTCATCGCCCGCGCCATCTTGACCGGATCCTTTGCACAGGCGATTGCGGTATTCATCAAAACACCATCCGCCCCGAGTTCCATGGCAATCGCGGCATCCGATGCAGTCCCTACTCCCGCATCGACGATGACCGGAATCGAAACCGCCTCTTTAATAAGTTCGATATTGAGCCGATTTTGAATGCCCATCCCGGAACCGATTGGTGCGGCGAGCGGCATGACGCAGACAGCCCCCGCATCCTGTAATTTCTTCACCATCACCACATCGTCATTGGTATACGGCATCACCACAAATCCCTCTTTCACCAAAATTTTTGTCGCTTCCAAGAGCGCTTCGTTATCCGGAAGGAGGGTTTTTTCGTCTCCGATCACTTCCAGTTTGATGAGATTCGTGAGCCCCGCTTCCCGCGCGAGGTGCGCTGTCCGGACCGCCTCTTCCGCGGTGTAGCAACCGGCTGTATTCGGAAGAAGGGTAAAGTGTTTCCGGTCGATATAATCCAGAAGGGATTCTTTCGTGGGATCATTGAGATTTACTCGGCGGACTGCGACAGTGATAATTTCCGCTCCTGAGGCCTCATGCGCCTCCTTCATCACCTGATAATTCGCATATTTCCCGGTCCCGATGATCAAGCGGGAATGGTACACCCGCCCTCCAAGCGAAAGTCCCTCTGTCTCATTTTTGACCATGACCATTTTTGTAACCTCAATTCTTAAAAGGAGTTAGGATCCTTTTCGCTTCCCAATCTTTTTATTATACAGGGAATCCGAAAAAAATGCAAAACTATCCTTCAAAAACGAAATCCTTCTCATCGCCGTAAAATTTATACGGCTCGCCCCACTGATGCGGATTCGAAAGATCCCAGGGTTCTTTCTCGTGTGCCACCGGTTTAAACCGGATCCCCCACGCTCCCCCATAAACAAGGATGGAAATACCCCCTCCTGAATCGGAAACCTTCTGGGCGTAGGCCGGGACGAACACCCCCTCTTTTTCCACACCGGTGACCCCACAGAGAACCCTTTCTTCTCCCAGGGAGAGTTTCATCTGCAAGACTTTTCTCGGAGGGGAAAGATCCTCAAAAACTTGAAGCGGGGTTCCTTCGCAGTTCGGGTTTTCTTCGACCTCGAGATACATGGTTAGGCGAGTTTGAGCGAGACAGAAACACCGTCTCGTAACGGAATGATCGTAGAGTGGAGTTGAGGGGTTTCGTAAATCAAACGGGTAAACTCGAGAATGCCTCGGGTATCTTCATCGGGATTCCTGTCCAACACATGGCCGAACCAGAGTACATTGTCTGCCAAAAGACATCCTCCTTTTCGGAGTTTCGGAAGCGCCTCTCGAAACCCGATCGGATACCGCGCTTTGTCCATGTCGATAAAGATAATATCAAAGAGGCCTGGAACCTCGTCGATCAGTTCCACCGCATCACCGATGCGAAACTCGCATTTTTTTTCCTGACCCGCTTTCTTAAAATAGGATTTCGCCTCCTCGGCGTACCGTTTAGAGCCGTCGGTCATGAAGACCTTTCCGCCTTCTGGAAGGACAGAGGCAAACCAGAGACCAGAATATCCGTAGCCGGAACCCATTTCGAAAACGGTTTTGGCACCGATTGTTTTTGCAAAAAGGGCGAGGAGCGAACCGACGAGCGGCCCCACGATCGGAAAATTTTCCCGCCCCGCCCGCACTTCCATTTCCTGAAATACAGGATTTTTGTGCTGGACGGTCCGGGCAAGATAACTTTCAATCTCGGGATGGAGGATAAAATCGAGTTGTTGAGCCATGTCAAATTCATTGTATCATAAAATGGAATCGATTATAATAAGGAAGGAGGCTGTGATGGACCCTTCAGATGCCAAAGCCTTAAGCCAAAGAAAATGCAAGCCGTGCGAAGGAGGGACGATCCCCTTAACGGAAAAAGAGGCCCGGACCTATCTCCAATTTTTGCCGGGATGGGAACTCGATCCGAATCGTGCCTCTATCCGGAAACTCTATGTGATGAAGCACTTCCTGGCAGCGGTGAAATTAATCGATACCATCGCTCAAGTCGCCGAGGCGGAGGATCATCACCCGGACCTTCACCTCACCGGATATCGGAAACTTTTGATCGAGCTTTCCACCCACGCCATCAAGGGTCTCTCGGAAAACGACTTTATCCTCGCTTCCAAGATCGAGAACCTTCCCAAAGAGCTTAAGGAGCCACTATGCTAAAAATTTTCGGGCTCTTCCTCAGTCTGTTATTCGCTATTCTTCCGAGGGAATTAGAGGCACGGGTTCAGAAAGTTATCGAAGTAGGACCTAATGATGAGGGACCAGTTTGTAAGGGTGGCGGTGGGGCCCCACCCCCACCGACTTATTATTCTCTCTCGGTTACGGTATCTGGCTCGGGTTCAGTCTATGTTTCCCCTGCGGCTACCCTCTGCTCCGGAAGCTGTGTCTACTCCTTCGTTTCAGGGACGCAGGTGGGTCTGGCCGCCAGACCAGCCAGCGGTTATGGGCTCTCAAGCTGGTCTGGCCGTTGCTCCGGAAACGGGGAATGCGCGTTTTTCCTCAACTCCAGCGTTACGGTCGGGGCTTCCTTTGTTGCACTTCCACCAGCTGCTGCCCCCTACGTCCCTGAACCAGCCCAAGAACCAGTGATATGGCCTTCTGTTGATACAGCGTTAGAGGAATCAGAAGAGGGTGGAGAGGAGGATTATTCTGAAGAGACCTCAGATGAATACAGCTCCATAGATGACTCAGAGTTTACAGGCGCGCCTGGTGATGGTGTTACAGGTTTTGGCACTACTTCGACTCCCAGCACCATTGGAAATATCAGCGTGTTTCTTCATAACGGGGGTTTAAACCTTGATGTCACCGATTTAGAAATACCAGGCCGTGGCTTTAACTACAAATTTACCCGTAGCTACAAAAGCCAACTGAACTATAACGGTGTCTTAGGGTATAACTGGAATCATAATTACAACACGCGATTACAGCAAGAGACTCCTGGATCTAGCACGAGTAATATCTTCGTAGTGGACGGTGCTCAGCGACGCGATAGGTATGTTCGAAACGGCGATGGCACATACACTTCACCTCCAGGGTACTACAACCGTTTGGCGAAGATCAGTGATCGCTTCGAACTCCGGGATCCGGATGGGACCAAGTACAACTTCCGCGATTTTGATGCGAGTACTGCCGCTGGCACTTTACAATCCATCGTGGATCGCAACGGTAACACCATGCGTTTCGTCTACGATGGGGGCGGGAGGCTCACAACCGTCGTGGATACCCTGGGTCGGGAGATTCAATATGGCTACGATCCCAATGGTCGTTTGACGACGGTGACCGATTTTATGAATCGAGTCGTCCGCTTTACCTACGATGGGAACGGTGACCTTGTCGCAGTGACCTCGCCGGCCGTGACCGGCACCTCGAACGGCAACGATTTTCCCAGCGGAAAGATTACCAAGTACACCTATTCCTCGGGCTTTGCGGACGCGAATCTTAATCATAACCTTATCTCCATCACACGGCCAAACGAAGAAGCGCTCACTCCTGACGGCCCTCCTTATTTAACCATTGCGTATGGTGAAGATTCAGCGAACACGTTAACACTCGATCGTGTCCTGAGAAGGGATGTGGGTGGAGTAAACGCATCCGCTTCCGCACGGGGCTTCGGCCCGGCCGGTGGTCGGTATAGTTATTTCTACGAAACACTCAATCCCGGTGCCGATCCGAATAACTTGACGATCCCGCGAAGCAAAACTACCATCGTCGATCCCAACGGCAATGTGACAGCGGTTGAAAACAATGTGAATGGAAATGCCATCAAGACCGAAGTGTTTACGGGTCGCGTGGATCCCATGAATCCTGTGTTACCACCCACAGGTCCATTGCGGTCATCGGATCCGACTTCTTATGTCACCACTGCTACGTATACTGCCAATGGTCTTAAGCTGACCGAAACATTTCCAGCAGGAAACACCGTTGAATATACTTACGATGTCAATAATCCAATTCGTTTTCAGCAAGCGAATCTTCTTAAAGAAAGACGCCTTCCTGGCCTAAGAGGGGGTGATCAGACGTTTTGGGAAACGACGTATACCTATGAACCGATATTCAACCAACTTCGAACAGTAACCACCGCCCGCGGCAACGATTCGGCCTTCACCCCACCACTGGCTGATAACCCTTCCAACGTGACACCCATCGATTTCAATCTTGACGGCGATAACAACGACCCAGTTGACGGCGAGACGACCCGGCGCTTCCGCTACACCACTTTGAACCTTTACGATTACCAAGAGGGATCATCCGCCGCTATCCAGAGTTTGGCCACCACCGAAGGAGTCAGCCTAACAGCGAGTCAAGCCACTGCCCTCAGCCTTAACACCGACTGGAACGGTGACGGTCTGACGAATCAGCTCCATGGTAACCTGATCGAGGAACGGCGGCCGACCGTCACACTTGAAGATGGAACTGCACAGCTCATTATCACAACCTTCACCTATAACAACTACGGACAACTCACATCCAAGGCAGATCCGGCAGGAAATCTTGAGACGATGGCCTACTTTCCTGCAACCGATCCAAATGGGGATGGTCTCACTAACGAATTTCCAGGAGGAACACCGCCTGCCGGAGCAGATCCCTCAACGGGTGGCTACAAACGGAGGGTCATCCATGATCATGATCCTACCTTAGCAAGTCCGATCACAAACGCCGGTACGAGCCGACGAAGCCGTACTGCGGAATATGTAAATGCCAAAGAATCGTACACGTATGATCGGGTCGGGAATGTGACATCCGTGACGGACGGCCGTGGGATTACTACTACCTACGAAATCAATTCGCTCAATCAACTCATCCGGGAAACCACCGGTGTGGTCGGGGCCTCGTTCAACGAAAATGGTGAAGAGCCGAACAATGTTTTATCCAGTTTGAACTACGAACGGGTGCTCTTCTACGACGCGAATGACAACCTCATTCAGGAGGATGTGGAGAATAACGACGAGAATAACCAATCCGTAATAGCCAATCCATTTCTAACCACCACCAAGGAATATGATATTCTCGATAAACAGATCGCCGAGGTTCGCGAAGTGAGTAATGGCGAAGTTGGCCCGACCGAATCGATCACTACTTTGTATGCCTATGATAAAAATCAGAACCGGGTACTCACGGTTAGCCCGGTGGCAACGCTCCCGGGCGGTAATCCCGAACGGCAGCCGAACAATATCACAGCGACTGTGTTTGACGAGCGGAATCTCCTATTCAAAGAATCGCGCGGCGGGATTGACGCAGTGTTCATTGCACTTCACGCCAGCGGTAAGGCCCATGAGAATATCGACATCACCCAGTTCTCGACGACAAGCAGCACCGCCACCTCGACAAAGAATTACGATGGCAATAAGAACCTTATCACCTCTATTGATGCTGAAGATAACGGTCAGGCCAACGCCGAAGGCGGTGATGTTACCACGAATACTTATGATGGCAATGATCGGCTCATACGAGTGGTGGATGCGATGGGGTATGAATCAGAGTCTCATTATGATCCGGAGAACAACCGCATCCAAACCCTTCAGTTTGGGCCGGTGGGGTCCAATACCCGTGGAGTTCCGGGTGATCGCGTAGTCAATAAAAGGTTGTCCGAATCGAATACAGATGAGGATGAGCTCAATCGCCCCTTCCGTGCGCGACAGGCGTATTTTCGTACGCCGGGTCCTACCAATGATCCTCAAGTTTCAGAGTACGTCACCCATTCTCATTTTAATCGTAACAGTAAACTGTTTCGCACGATAGAACCAGATGGAGATATGAACGAGACTCATTATGACGGTCTTGACCGTGTCGTAATAACACTTGATCAACCCTTGCCAAAATCCGGAGGGGGCACCGTACAGAATGAACGCTCCACGATCTATGACGATAATGGAAACGTGATTCAAATTGTCGAAGTGGAACGTTCCCCCACAACTGCACCGGATGAGACCTACACGCGTGTATCACTTTATGATGCAGTCAACCGCAAGATCCGCGAAACCGATAACCTTGGTAACACCACACGGACGAAGTATGACTCCCGGGGCAACGCCGTCTTTACCTCGGATGCCCGAGGACCTCTGGTCCTCGATACGGTGTCTAATGTGAATTATCGTTTTCCGTTCAGCTCCACGCCTGTCGGTTTTACCGATATCAATAGCGATGGAAATAGTGTCACTAAGGTGTACGACGGTCTCAACCGTCTCGTCCGGGGAATCTACGACCTCAGGGAGGGCGGCATCGGCGGGGCTGCGCTCGATCTGTCCAATCCGCACAATCCGGACGGCAAAGTTCAGGTGGATTACGACTTCGATCCGAATTCCCGCGTGGTGTCCCGCACCGATGACGACGATCCGCTCGACGCCACAGCGCGCAGCACAACGACCTACGTCTACGATGACCTCAACCGGTTGGTGACTGAGCGTTTCGCTGATGATACCACCTATCAGTATGTCTACGACCGCGATGATCATGTCACGCAGATCACCGACCCCAACGGTTCAGTGCGATCGAGTCCGGCCACCACAGGCTACGACGATCTCGGGAGAAAAATCGATGAAGAGGTGACCACGTTCGGGTCGGGCGTCAGTGGCATTCACAATAATCATTGGCAGTTCGACGGGTTATCAAGAGTCACCTTCTCCAATAATTCCGATGGGTCCCCAGAGGACGACGATGCCTACGTGACCTCGACGTACGACTCGCTTTCGCGCCTTACCTCACAGACGCAGAACCTCAACGCCGACCCTGCAAGAACGGTAACTTACGAATACAATCAAGACGGCCGGCTGATTCAGCTTACATACCCAGATGGCCGGAAGATTACTCGCGGGTTCGATGGGTTAGATCGGGTGACCCTGATTGAAGAGGGTCCGGGCACGGGAACCGGAAACCTGATCGTTCCTGATAGCGACCCGGCTAATGACATCGCCACTTTCAACTACATGGGACCTACCCGTCCGCTCGCACAGAACTACGTCTCTACAAACGGTGTTTCCCTCGCCTTGACGTATGACGGTGACCGACGACCCATCCGGTACCACCATGACCGATCCGGTACCGTAGTCGTCGATCTCCGTTACGCTTACAATCGAACCGGTGACCGATTGTACGAGCAGTTTAGTCATGAAGGTGACCAACAGGCCGATATCTTCGCTTATGACTCGCTCTCGCGCCTGACGCAGTCCTCGTTCCATGTTCCCGGCTTAAGCAGCGAATTTACTGCCATCGTCAACAACCAACTTGCTAACCCGGCCATTACCACCTACACCGAACGGCAGAAAAGCTGGACGCTCGACGGCGCGCAGAACTGGCGCAGCGTGGGTGACCAGCCTGCGGGCGGATCCCTTACCACGACCACCCTTGCCCCGAATGCCGTGAACGCCTACACTACAGTCGGCGCCTCCGCCCGTACGTATGATGCAAACGGTAATCTCAAGGATGACGGTACCCGGACGTATACCTACGACGTGCACAACCGCATCGTCCGCATTGAGGACAAGTCCGATTCAAGCAAGTTCGCCAAGTACGTCTACGACACGGAGAATCGCCGCGTGTTCCGTAATGTTCAAGGCTTGGGTGGAGTCAATGAAACCCGGCTTTACTTCTACAACCGCTGGTCGGTGATCGAGGAGCGTGATGGAGCTGGCCAATTGAAAGCCCAGTATGTCGACGGTCTAGGCGATGATCACCACCTCCAGACCAAGCAGGACCTTAGTGGAAATGGCGCCTTCGAGTCAAACGAAACTTTCTTCTACCACCAGAACCCACTCCAGCATGTGGAGGCAATCACTGATGCGAGCGGTGTCGTCGCTGAACGGTACGACTACGACGCCTATGGTAGTGCTGTCGTATCAACCACCACACCGACCGGCAACCGCTACCGCTTCACCGGTCAACGCTCCGATCCCGAATCAGGCCTGCTGTATTTTAAGAATCGGTACTATGAACCATCAACCGGCCGCTTCCTCCAGCGCGACCCCGAAGGGATGTGGCAAGATTCTGTGAATTACGGCAATGGATATACTTATGTAGGAAACAATCCACAGAATAATACGGACACGCTAGGTCTGAAGTCAAAGAAACCTAGAAAGGGATATGGTAGGGTAAGAAGGCCATCTCGGCGAAGGTCGTATCGGCGAAGGCCGACTTTTAGGACAATACAGACAGTGTCATCATACGCTTGGCAACCTCCTCGTAGGCGTTATGGGGAGGTGCTTACTGCATCACCAACTGGCTACACTTCTCAGCTTCTAACAGAAGAACAGATGGGTTATGTTGGTTATGCCGGTTATTATGCCAGTTATGGTCTTGTAGGTGTAGGTGCGCTAAGTGTGGCAGGATTGGGAGGATATGGTCTCTACGCTTTGGCAACGAGCAATCCAGCACTAGTCTACGGTTTAGGGTTGGCTGCTCAGATCGCCATAGGAAGTACCTCTCGGCACTTAATAAAGGCTGCGGAGTGGGCACAAAAAGCTGCTACGACACCGATGATACAGCAGACGATCTCTAGGTTAAAATAGTGGTGATTTGCATATTGCAAATTAGGGGACCAAATTAGGGCAAATTAGAAATTAGGGGACGGTTCTATTTTCTTCGGCCCCGCTTTCTACTCGTCTATTATCCTCGCCTCCAAGATCGAGAACCTTCCCAAGGAACTGAAATAACTTACCACTGGAGGAGAACCGCCTCCATCGCAAATCCGGGCCCCACGGAGGCCGAGAGTCCCAAGTCCCCCCGTTTTGCTTCTCCTGATTCTAAAAGATCGTGAAGGATAAAAAGGACCGATGCAGAAGAGAGATTCCCGAAGAGTCGATCTTTTCTTCTAATTAAACCGGATGTCGTCGCGGTCGGTCTGTCCGAGACGGTCTCTCTCCAGGATATTGAGGAGTTCGAACATGAGATAACTATTCGCCGCATCGCCGGCCTGTTGATACGCCCCGACAAGGTTCCGGAGGACGCGGTTCATCATCGTCTCGGCATCTGTATCCGCATCGAAAATCTCTTTGAGGGATTGGAAGGAATCCGTGTTCATTGCGAGGATCTCTTTCTCTTCGAGGAACGTCCCGTCGTTGAAACAGTCGACAAAAATCGTGTGCCCCTCCGGCCGTATGCGGGCCAGGAAATGACCGGGGAAGTTGCATCCCTCTACGTTGAGGCCGAGCCGATGTCCAACAAGGATATAGACACAGGCCAGGCTGATCGGGATCCCCCGCTTTTTCTCGATCACATAAATGAGGTTTGAGTTCTGCGGGTTGTAATAGTCCTCCTCCGCCCCCTTCAACTGCTTCACCTTGAATAGAAAATCGGCAAGGGTGGCTTCATCTTTTTGGGGGGTGGAGGCCTGATACTCCTCGGAGAGCACGTCGAGAAGGGCTTTCAGTTTTGCTGGATAGTGCCGGCCGCTCTGAAATTCGGAAAGGAGGGTCAAGGCCGCCTCCAGCTTTTCTCGATCTCCTTCAAGCCGAAACCAAGAGGGCCAGATCTGTTTGAGCCACTTTCTCTCATCGTCCGCAAGAAGGGTTTTGAGCACTTGCCGCTTTTGGGCGTTCATCGCTTCGGGAAGGCGGGCGAGTTCCTCCTCAAGCGACGGCCCAAAGGCGGCGAGTTCCTTGAGGACCGCCTCCTGTACGAGTTGCGACTCATCCTCCAGAAGTTTTAAAAGATAAGGAAGTTTTTTAGGGTCAGGCACAGCGCTCCGCTGGTTTCCTATACTGATTCTATCACGCCTACCGAATCTTACAACTCAAAATGACACGCAACGAAGTGACCTGGAGTTCGTTCGAGAAGAAGGGGCTCTTCTTCGGCGCACTTCTTTTCAGCATGAGGGCAACGGGTGCGATAGCGACAGCCGGAAGGAGGATTCGCCGGTGAAGGAATTTCCCCCTTCGGGATCCCTTTGAATCCCTTTTCCTTGATGGTTTGGGGTTGACTTGCAAGAAGTGCGCGGGTATACGGATGTTCCGGTTTTTCAAAAATTTCTGTGGTCGTGCCGCTCTCCACAATTTTCCCTAAATACATCACCAACACGCGATCGCTCATTTTTGAAACGACCCGAAGATCATGAGAGATGAAAAGATAGGTGAGGTTTCTTTCCTTCTTGAGCGAAAGAAGAAGCCGGAGGATCTGTGCTTGAATCGAAAGGTCAAGGCTTGAGACCGGCTCATCCAGAACTAAAAGCCTCGGCGAAAGCGCAAGGGAGCGCGCGATCCCGATCCGCTGCCTCTCCCCCCCGCTAAACTCATGGGGGTAGCGCCCTGCATGAAGTTCCTGAAGCCCGACCGATTCAAGGAGAT
Source organism: Candidatus Omnitrophota bacterium (assembly GCA_016206785.1). Classification (GTDB taxonomy): domain Bacteria; phylum Omnitrophota; class Gorgyraeia; order JACQQV01; family JACQQV01; genus JACQQV01. Next base: position 63,737 of record JACQQV010000028.1, on the reverse strand, counting down.
CGATCACTTTCCTGTGTCTTTCTTTACTTGATCCGATTCCATGAATGAGGAGCGGTTCCCCAACAATCTCTTTAATCTTCATTCTCGGGTTTAAGGAACCGAAGGGATCCTGAAAAACCATCTGGATTTCTCTCCGGAACGCTTTAAGCTCCTTTCCTTCGAGAGTCAAAAGATCTTTCCCCTGATAACGGATTTCTCCTCCGTTCGGGAAAAGGAGCCGTAGGATCAGTTTCGCGAGAGTCGTCTTCCCACAGCCTGATTCTCCAACAAGGCCGATGATTTCCCCTTCCTGGATTTCAAAACTGACGCCGGAAAGGGCCTGCACCTTTCCTTTTTCTTTTCGAAGGAGGCCCCTTTCAATCGGAAACTCCTTTCGGAGATTCTCGACTTCTAAGAGAGCGTTTTGAATTCCATGCATTGTAAAAGCATCTCCGTATAGGGATGTTTGGGACGTGAGAAAATCTGCGCGCATTCTCCTTCTTCGACAATCTTCCCCTTCTGCATGACCGCCACATGATCCGCAATCGCGGAAACAAGTCCCAAGTCATGGGTGATGAAGAAAATGGTGAGAGACAATTCACGCTTCATCTCTAAAAGAAGTTCGAGGATCTGGGCTTGAATGGTCACATCGAGTGCTGTCGTGGGTTCATCCGCGATGAGGAGGGTGGGATGCGATACAAGCGCCATCGCGATCATCGCCCGCTGTTTCATTCCCCCTGAAAGCTGGTGCGGATATGCTTCAAGGATCGTTGGGGTGGAGGGGATCCCCACCTTCTCCAACAGGACAATCGCTTCCCTCCGCGCTTCCTTTTGATCGTCCCGTCCGTGGAGGAGAATCACTTCCATGATTTGATCCCCAATCGTAAGAACCGGATTTAAGGAAGTGGAAGGTTCCTGAAAAACATAACTTATTTTTCCTCCCCGAAAGGCACGCAACGCCCCCTCGCCTAAAGAAAGAAGATCTTCTCCTTGGAAAAGGACTTTGCCGCTTTCAAGGGTTGCGGCGCTCGGAAGGAGGCGGGTCACTGAAAGGGCAGTTAAAGTCTTTCCAGAACCGCTTTCACCAACGAGCGCGAAAAACTCTCCCTCCTTAAGCGTGAGACCCACCCCATCGACCGCCTTGAACGGCCCAAAAGAAATACACAGGTTTTGGATTTCGAGTAGTGAACCCATTTCTTAACCTTGATTGAAAGTTGACGTGGTTTCCACGGCAACTACTTACTCTGCACCTGGTCTCTCAACCGTGGATCGAGGAGATCCCGCAATCCTTCGCCGAGGAGGTTGTACGCCAACACCGTAATGAGAATCGCAAGACCCGGAAATAAAGTAAGCCACCAGGCGATCCCGAGGACCGATTTTCCTTCTGTTAAAATGTTCCCCCAACTCGGCGTAGGGGGCTGAACGCCGATCCCTAAAAAACTGAGTGACGATTCGACCAGGATTGCCGCTGCAATGCCGAGGGTGGCGCTTACCAAAACAGGCGTGATCGCATTCGGGACGAGATGCCGCACGATCATCCGGAAAGGTCCTGCCCCGATCGCGCGCGCCGCTAAGATAAATTCCTGCTCTTTCAAAGACAAAATCTCTGCACGAATCAAACGGGCCACCCCCATCCAAGAAGTCACCCCGATCACTGCCATGATGGTAAAGATATTCGGTTCAAGAAGGGCGATGACAGAAAGGATGAGGAAAAAGGTGGGGAAACAGAGCATGATGTCGACAAATCGCATGATGAGGGTGTCGATCCGGCCACCGAAGTATCCGGCGATGGAACCGAGTGCAATGCCGATGAGAACAGAGATCCCGACCGCCACAAATCCGACGGAAAGTGAAATGCGTGAACCGTAAATCATTCGAGAGAGAAGGTCCCTTCCGAGTTGGTCGGTCCCCAAAGGATGTCTCCATGAGGGACCGACAAGACGGTTTGAAAGGTCGATGGCGGAAGGATCGTGAGAGGCGAGCAAAGGTGCAAGGAGTGCGACAAGGGCAAGAAGAACGACAAGGACAAGGCCAAAAAACGCAAGCTTATTCCGAAGGAGCCGCTTCATCCTTTGACCTTTTCCCCTTTAAGACGGATCCTCGGGTCGACCCAGCCGTAGGCAAGGTCTGCAAGAAAATTCCCCAGAAGCGTAAGGACCGCACCGATCACCAAAATTCCCATAAGGGTGGGATAATCGCGCGCCATGACGCCGTCAAAAAAGAGTTTCCCCATTCCCGGAATTCCAAAAATCGTCTCAAAAATGACACTTCCTCCGATAAGCCCCGGCACCGAAAGTCCCAAAATCGTCACAACCGGGAGAAGGGCATTCCGAAGGGCATGTTTGTAAATCACGACATGTTCCGAAAGTCCTTTGGCGCGGGCGGTCCGGATGTAGTCTTGTCGGATCACATTGAGCATACTCCCCCGCATGTAACGGGAAAGTCCGGCAAGACTTCCGAAGGCGGCGATAAATAAAGGGAGGATAAGGTGCTTTCCGACATCGACCATCTGCAAAAACCACGGAAGGGTTTCAGAACCGAAGGACCTGATGCCTGACACAGGGAGCCAGCCGAGCGTCACCCCGAAAAGTTCCATAAGGAGTAATGCAATCCAAAATTCGGGGGCTGCAAAACCGATAAAGACAAAAAGGGTGACCGATTTGTCAAAAAGCGAATGCTGTTTTACGGCGGAAAGCACACCGATCGGAAGTGCGATGGCGAAGATGAGGATAAGGGAAAGAAGGTTAATCGCAAGGGTGATCGGAATCCGCTCCAAGATTTTCTCGAGAACCGGTCGGTCGTCCTGAAAGGATCTTCCGAAATCGAACCGCATGAGGCGAAAAAGCCAATCGCCATACTGGACGGTCAAGGGTCTGTCGAGTCCATAAAGTTTTTCAAGCCGCTGCCGCGCCTCATAAGAGACCTTCGGGTTTAGTTCCGTTTGAAGGTCGGTCGGCTTTCCCGGCGCAAGGTGGATCACCATAAAAGTGATGAGTGTGATTCCTAAGAGAATCGGGATGCGGGAAAGGATCTGTTTTAAGAGATACTGCGTCATGGGGTGATATATTTCTGTTCCGGCTTCGGAACATACCATTTGATGAAATTGTACCCGATCCCGATCGGGGCAGGTTTGATTCCCCGAAAGCGCGCATGGACAATCGGGAGGGTGTCTGCCACATACAAAAAAGTGCAAGGCTGGTCATGATAAATGAGTTGGTGAAGTTTGTGGTAAATGGTCTTCCGCTTTTCCTGGTCGAAAATCCGTCTTCCCTCCTCTATCAATTGATCCACCTCGTGATTTTTGTACTGGATGAAATTGAATTCCCCTTCCCGTGTCTTTGAAGAGTGCCAGATGTCGTAGAGGTCCGGATCGCGCGAAAGGGCCCAGCCGAGGATAAAGGCCTCGAAGCGCTTTTTGTCGATAAACTCGGTGATAAAGGCCGCCCATTCAATCACCCTGATTTTTACCTTGATCCCGAGCCTCTGCCACTCCCGCTGCACAAGTTCCGCGATGAGTTTCCGTTCTTCATTTCCCTGATTGACGAGAAGGGTAAACTCAAAAGGTTTTCCCTCTTGATCAAGCCATCCATCTCCGTCTGTGTCGCGCCACCCCCCCTCTGCCAAAAGACGTTTCGCTTCCTCCGGATCATAAGGGAGGGGTTTTACATCGGGATGGTAGGCCCATGATTCATGAACAAATGGGCCAGTACATTCTTTCCCGAGCCCGAGGAGAATTTTGTCAATGATCTCTTGCCGGTTCACAGCGAGGGTGAGCGCTTTCCGAATCCGGGGGTCGCTAAAACGGGGATCGGAAAGGTTATAACCGATATAGGTGTAGCCGAAACTGGGATAGCGAAACTTCCGGTAGCTCTTTTTGAAAAAGTGATTCTCGGTCTGACGGCGATACTGGAGCGGGGATAACCCAAGCGAATCAACCCCTTCTGCCCGGAGTTCCAAGAAGAGGGTCGACTGGTCAGGGATAATCCGGTAAAGATACCGGCCGATATAGGGGCGCCCTTCGAAATAGTCGGCGTTTGCTTCAAGTTCCACAAATTGTCCCGTCTTCCAACGCTTAAAACGGTAGGGGCCTGTCCCGATCGGCTGTCTTGAAAAAGGACTCTTGTTGAAATCCTCCTTTTCCAAAATGTGCTTGGGCATGATCGACATCCCCCAACTGGCCAGCCCCGGGGAAAAGGGCTCTTTATAGAGGACCTTCACGGTGTAATCGTCGAGTTTTTCGAGGCGCTCCACCTTTTCAAAATCACCACTATAGGGGGTTTTCACTGTCGGATCGATGAGTTTCTGGTAAGTAAAGAGAACGTCGTCCGCGGTAAAGGGGCGTCCGTCGTGCCACCTCACCCCCTTCCTTAAATAAAAAATAATCTCGAGCCCTTCCCGTTCAACCTCCCATCGTTCGGCAAGGTCTCCGACAAGCGTGATCTTCTCGTCATATTTCACAAGACCGTTAAAGACCTCGCCGACGATGGCGCCTGATGCGCTGTCCGAGGCAAGAATCGGGATAAGGTTCTTCGGCTCAGCAATCGAGCCCGCCACGAACATATCCCCATAAACCGGCCCTCCCTCGAAAGAGAGGCCGGTAGGTGCAGAGGGTTTGGTCCCGCACGCGGGAAGGGTGCTCATCCAAAGAAACAAAAAAACCGCTCTGAAAAGCGGTTTCTTTTGAACAAAAATGTTTTGGACTCTGCTACGGAGTCTTTTCACTTTTTTCTTCTGGAGTCCCCGTCGTTGGAGTTTCCCCTTTTTCCGAAGGGAATGCCACCGGCGCCGTCGAGTCCTCCCTCTTTCCCTCAGACGCTGCTTGGCCGGGAGGGGCATTTTCCATGAGAGACCTCCGGCCGTGACTGGAGAGGATCCCGAGGGAAAGACAGGTCAGAAGGAAAAGGATCGCACAGATCGCTGTGGCCCGGTTGAGAAAGGTGGAACTTTTTGTTCCAAAAAGCTGCTGTGAGGCTCCACCGAACGATTCGGAGAGACCCCCCCCTTTTCCTGCCTGAAGGAGAATGACAAGAATTAACACGAGGGATACGATCACATGGAGAACCACAAGGAAAATCATTGGACACCACTCTTTATTTTGGATTGGGCCCCTTGAATGATTTTGATGAAGGAGGGCACCTCGAGGCTCGCCCCCCCCACCAGCGCCCCGTCGATATCGGCTTCCCTGACAAGGGCCTCGCTATTTTCAGGCTTCACACTTCCTCCGTAAAGGATCCGGGTTGATTGAGAAACCTCTGCGTCATAAAATGTTTGAAGAAGTTTCCGTAGAACCACGTGGACCTCTTGTGCCTGCGCGGGTGTGGCGGTCTTTCCGGTTCCGATCGCCCAAACCGGTTCATACGCCATCACGACCTTTTTGACCTCTTCCTTTTCGATCCCCTTCAAAACGCTCATGTGGTTTTCCACCACCTCAAAGGTCTTCCCCTTTTCCCTTTCTTCAAGCCGTTCCCCGACGCAGAGAATCGGCGTAAGACCGCTCCGGAGGGATGCACGAAGTTTTTGATGGATGAGCGCATTCGTCTCTGAGAAATAGGCCCGTCTTTCGGAGTGACCGATAATGACATACCGGCATCCTGCGGCGACAAGCATCTTTGGAGACACCTCTCCGGTAAAAGCACCTTCTTCCTCAAAGTGAACATCTTGTGCCCCGAGAGCGATTTGAGATCCGCGAAGGATCTCTGAAACAGAGGAAAGGGAGGTGAAAGGAGGGCAAATCGCTACAGTGATCCCTTCGGTTTCCGGGAGCTCTTGTCGAAGCCTTTTGGCAAAAGCGACCGATTCCTCCACCGTCTTATACATTTTCCAGTTTCCAGCAATCAGTATTTTACGCATTGTAATCTACTTTTTGTCGGTCAACGCAGCGATTCCGGGTAAAACTTTTCCTTCGAGAAACTCAAGGCTCGCACCGCCGCCGGTTGAGACATGGGTCATCCGGTCGGTCAGTTTGAATTGGGCAATCGCCGCGGCGGTATCCCCCCCTCCGAGGATGGTCGTCATCCCCTTTTGTTTCGCTAAAAATTCAGCGATCTCCCGCGTCCCTTTCTCGAAGAGGACATTTTCAAAAACGCCTAAAGGACCGTTCCAAAGAACGGTCTTTGCTTTTGAAAGGGCTTCTTCAAAACCCTTTACCGTTTCAGGGCCGATATCATATCCGAATTCATTCTCAGGAATTTCTTTCTTTCGGACGAACCGCTCCGTGGGAGGGCTCGGCTTGAGAGAAACGGATGCCGTCACGTGATCGATGGGAAGTTTTAGGAGGAGGTTTCTCTTCTCCATTTTTGAAAGGAGTTCCTTTGCAAGATCGAGTTTCTCCTCCTCCACCTTCGATTTTCCGACGGAGAGACCCTGAACTTTCAGGAAAGTATAGGCCATCGCCCCGCCGATGAGAAGCATATCCAGGGAAGCGATCAAATTTTCAAAAATTCCCACTTTGTCCGAAACCTTTGCTCCTCCAATAATCATGGCAAAGGGGCGCTCTGGATTTTTTAAAATTTTAGAAAGGGCTTCCACCTCCCTTTCCATCAAAAACCCCATCGCGGCCGGGAGGAATTTTGCCACCCCCGTGGTCGAGGCGTGAGCCCGGTGGGCGGTCCCGAAGGCGTCGTTGACATAGACATCCCCGAGTTGCGAGAGTCTCTGGGCAAAGTCAGGGTCGTTTTTCTCCTCCTCGGCATGAAACCGCACATTTTCAAGGAGGAGCATGTCTCCCGCCCGTAGCTCTTTGGAATGACGGAGCACGTCCTCTCCGATACAATCCCGGGTGTACTGTACCGAATGACCGAGGAGTTCCCCAAGGCGACGTGCTACAGGTGCCATCCGGAGTTCCTCCACGATTTTCCCGTCGGGTCGACCGAGATGGCTCATCAAAACCATGCGCGCCCCCTTGTCACGGCCATAGCGAAGGGTCGGTAAGGTTGCGCGAATCCTTCTGTCATCCGTCACCGCAAATTTTGTATTGAGCGGAACGTTATAATCGACACGGATGAGAACCCTTTTCCCGCGCAGATCAAGGTCCCGAATCGTCAGCTTCTGGGACATCGTCGTAGTCCCTCGGGCATTTCTAAACAAACACCCCTTTCTTGGCCGAACTCCCCTGTTCTTTGGCGGCCAAAAATTCGATGAGGTCGATGACCCGGTTGGAATACCCCCATTCGTTGTCGTACCAACCGAGGACCTTCACGAGATGCTTGTCGATCACGTAAGTGGAAAGTGCATCGAGGATCGCCGATTTTTCGTTTCCATTAAAGTCTTTGGAGACGAGCGGGAGGTCGCAATACTCTAAAATATGCTTCATCGATCCTTGCGCCGCCTCTTTGAACGCGGCGTTCACCTCTTCCTTTGTCGTTTCTTTCTCGACTTCGCAAACAAGGTCGACGAGGGAAACATTGGGTGTCGGGACCCGGATCGCAAGACCATCCATCTTTCCAGCAAGGTTCGGGAGGACCTTCCCGATCGCCTTGGCCGCCCCTGTCGTCGTCGGAATCATCGAAAGACCTGCAGCCCTTGCGCGCCGAAGATCCTCATGGACAAGGTCCAGGGTCCGCTGGTCGTTTGTGTAAGAATGGATCGTCGTCATAACCCCCTTTTTGACCTTGAATTTTTCATCCAACACTTTTGCCAGGGGGGCAAGGCAGTTTGTGGTACAAGAGGCGTTTGAAATGATCCGGTGTTTTGCCGGGTCATACATCTGATCATTCACGCCGAGAACCAACGTCACATCTTCGTTCTTGGCAGGTGCTGAAATGATGACCCGCTTGGCTCCTGCGTCGAGATGCCCCTTCGCCTTCACGGCGTCGGTAAACACCCCCGTTGATTCGACTACAATTTCTACTCCTAACGGACCCCATGGAATTTCGGAGGGGTTTTTGATGCTTAAGACTTTGGTCTCTTTCCCATCGACAAGGATCGCTCCTTCTTTCGACTCGACCTTGTGCTTGAACTCCCCTAAAACAGAGTCGTACCGCAAAAGGTGCGCCAGCGTGGCGGTAGGACAGGGGAGATCGTTCACAGCAATAAACTCGATACCCTTTCGCCCGAAGCCGGCGCGGAAGACGTTCCGACCGATACGACCAAATCCGTTAATGCCAACACGCGTTGTCATAAGATTCTCCTCCTTAAGATGAGGTATTTTTTGGGCCATCGCCCCGCAGATAACGGGCTGCATCCTCGGGAGAAGTGGGATTGATGTAGAACCCTGTTCCCCACTCAAATCCCATCACCTGCGTTAAGCGGGGCATCATCTCCATATGCCAATGGTAACTTATGTCATAAATATTCTCCACCGGAGAAGTGTGAAGAAGAAGGTTGTACGCGGGATCCCTGAGCGCTTCCTTGAGCCGTGACAGAAGATCCTTGAGGAGTTTTGCCAATTCGAGAAGTTTTCTTTCCTCGATCTGGCTAAAATCAGAGGCATGTTCTTTGGGAAGGAGCATGCATTCGAATGGAAATCGTGAGACAAAGGGGGCAAAAGCGATAAAGTCCTCGTTCTGGCAGACAACACGTTCTTTGTCCTCCATCTCTTGATGCACCATGTCACAATAGCCGCAACGGTCCCGGTATTCGAAATAACGTTCCGCCCCCTTAAGTTCCTCTGTCACCCGCTTCGGGACGAACGGCAACGCGATAAGCTGTGAGTGGGGATGCTCAAGGCTCGCCCCTGCGCTCCTTCCATAGTTTTTAAAGATCATCAGATATTTAAAACGCTTGTCCCCCTTGAGGTCGATGCTCCGGTTCCGATAAGCAAGGAGGACATGGAGAACCTCTTCCGGACTCAGATCGTTCAGTTCCTTGTGATGGTGGGGCGTTTCAATGATGACCTCATGGGCCCCCACGCCGTTTGTTCGGTCGTAAATCCCGACACCGAGTCGATCCAGGTTTCCTTCGATCTGGAGGGCGGGAAACTTGTTGGGAACGACACGGGTAAACCAACCGGGGGTGTTGCGCGCCGTCCCCGGTGTGCGAAACGCATCGATCTCCGGCGGTGTCATATGCTCACTTCCATAACAGAAAGGACAAGTTCCTCCTTTTTTCTGATTGACCTCTATGTCAAAATCGCCCGGCCCTTTCGGATTTTCAAGATCGACAATAATCCATCTACCCGTGATCGGGTCTCGCCTTAACTGCGCCATCCGTTGTCTCCAGTTTCCTCAAATACGCAGCCGCCTCTTCCGGCGGCGTCGGGTTGATGTAGACCCCCGATCCCCATTCAAAGCCGGCAACCTTCGTCAGTCGCGGCATAATCTCCAGGTGCCAGTGAAAATCTTCCTCAATCGTTTTCCAATATCCCAACTTTTCCCGACGGAAGGGAGCGGTGTGCAGGACATAATTATAAGGAGGGTCCTGGAGCGCTTGGGACAGTTTGGAAAGGGCCGTCTTCAAGACCGACGCCATGTCCCATTTTTCCACTTCAGAAATTTTCCCGAAGTCGGGGCTGTGGCGCTTGGGAAGGACCCACATTTCAAATGGGAAGGGCGAGGCATAAGGACAGAAACCGACCATCGTATCTGTTTCCGCTACAATCCGTTCCCCTGTTTCCAGTTCCTGCTGGATGATATCGCAGAAGATGCACCGTTCCCGGTAATCAAAATAGCGGTGGGCACCCAACAACTCTTCCTTAATGAGTTTCGGGTTGACCGCCATGGCGATCAACTGCGAGCGGGTATGGAGGATATCTCCCCCTCCGGCGGCGAGCCCATGATTTTTGAAGATCAGAACGTATTTGAAACGGGGATCCCTGTCGAGGTCATTGAGACGTTGGGCATAGGCGGTCAGGACTTTGGCAATCTGGGCCCTTTCAAGGTCCGCCATGTTCCGGGCATGGTGAGGTGTCTCAATGATGACCTCGTGGGCTCCGAGGCCATGCATCGTGTCATACATCCCCTTTGCCCGTCGCTGGATGTCCCCTTCGATTCGAAGAATGGGAGAGACGTTGGAAACCACTCGCACATCCCAACCTGGGCTATCCGGTTTTGTGCCGGGCTGACGCAATGAGAAGATTTCAGGAGGGGTCTCCGATTCATGCCCTTGGCAAAAAGGGCAGGGACCTTCCTCTTGGGGCTGCGTGTGACCTCCTTCAAAATCGGTCGGCCGTTTTGACCGTTCCGTAGCGATAATCATCCAACGGCCGACGACCGGATCCTTTCTTAATTCTGGCATAACTGACCTATTCAGACAATGTTAGGAAAAATAAGACGTTTTTTAATTATAGCACGAATTTCAAGGATTACAAGAAAAAGTTTCACCCAGACGAAGGGGATGGCCCAGGAGAAAGGAGCCGCTTTTCATCTTTTCCTTTCCCTCCAGCTGAATTTCTTCCAGAAGAAGTTTCCCCTTTCCCGTTGCCACGGCAATGCCTTCAGGGCCAAGTCCGACGATCTCACCCGGTTTCCCTTCTCTCTTCTCCCCGATCGCTTTCCCTTTCCAGACGACCCACCGCTTTCCATGAAGAAGGGTAAAACTGCCGGGCCATGGAACAAGCGCTCGGATTTGACGAGAAAGTTCTTCAGCGCTTCTCCTCCAATCGATCCGTCCTTCCTCCTTTTTAAATCGGGGGGCAAAAGTCACTACCCCCTTTTGAGGAAAAGCCTCCACTTCCCCCTTCTCAATCTTGCGAAGCAGCTCCAGAAGAAGTTCGCCCCCCAGCGCTGAAAGTCTCTTTGAAAGTTGGGAGGCGTCTTCTTCTTTTCCGATCCCCACTTCCTTTTGCAGGAGAATTTCTCCCGCGTCAACCTTCTCCGTCATCCGAAGAATGGAGATCCCTGTTTTGGAGTCGCCATTTAAAATGGCCCAAGGGATCGGGCTGGCACCGCGGTATTTGGGAAGGAGGGAGGGATGGACGTTGATCGCCCCGTGCGGTGGAAGCGCGAGCAGAAAAGGTGGGAGAATTTTTCCATAGGAGACAACCACGAAAAGTTCAGGGCTCATTTTCTTAAGCCCCATCATGAAAGAAAAATCGGAGAGTTCCTCCGGTTGCAGGGTCGGGAGGGAGGCGGCACTCGCCCACTGTTTCACCGGACCCTGAAGAAGCTCTCGGTTCCGACCGCCCGGTTTATCCGGCTGTGTGACAACGGACACAAGATCATGCCCCGAACGGAGAAGTACCTCAAGGGACGGAATGGCGAAATCGGATGTTCCAAAGAAAATAATTTTCATAGCGGATCCACGTCGACTGTAATTTTAACGGCCCGGCTTTCCTGCGAACGTTTAAGGATTTTCCTGAGAGACTCACCGATCGGTTTCTCAGACTTGATGAGAAGCTGCCACCGATATTCCCCCTTCAACTGGTAAACGAGGCACGGTGCAGGACCGAGGAGGGCGAGTCTCTTCTTTTGCTTAAGACGATTGAGAGATTTTTTAAACGAGTTGGAGAGAGAAGTGACCTTTTCTTCCTTTTTTCCCGAAAAGGTCATCTGGGTCAGAAAACCGAAAGGGGGAAAGCCGAGCTCCTTCCTGGAGCGGATCTCTTCCTGGTAAAAAGCGGAGTAATCCTGGGAAGTATCTGCCAGAAAGGCGATCTTTTCCGGCGAGAAGGTCTGAATGATCACCTCCCCCGTCCCCTCCGCTCTCGCCGCCTGACTCATGAGACGGGAGAGCACACCGAAAGTCCTCTCCGCAGAGCGAAAATCGGGTCTATTCAGAAGGGTGTCTGCGGAAAGAATGCCAACGAGGGGTATCCCTTGGGGAACCAGTTCTCTCACCACCATCTGTGTCCCGACGAGAAGATCGACCTCTCCGCGACGGAACGAGGTCAGCGCCTCCTCTTGCGAGCGCGCGCTTTTTGCAACATCCGCATCCAGCCGGCCGATCCGCGCCTCAGGGAAAAGACGGTGAATTTCGCTCTCCACACGCTCGGTCCCTACTCCTGAATATTGAAGATAACTCTCCCGGCAGGCAGGACAAATTTCAGGAGCTTTCTCCTGGACATTGCAGTAATGGCAGATGAGACGCTTTGGCTCAAAATGGTATTTCAAGGAAATGCTGCAGTTGGGACAGCGAAGGGTCGAGCCGCACTTACGGCAGTGAATGAAGGTCGAAAAACCACGACGGTTTAAAAAAAGGAGGACCTGTCCTTTTTCTTTAAGCACTTCCGCGATTTTTCGTTCAAGTTCCTTTGAAAAAAGAACCTTTCTCTTTTGATCGCGCAGCTCTTCCCGCATGTCGACAATACGGATGCTGGGGGGATGTTTCTCTGGAAAGGTACGCGAAAGTCTCAAAAGAACATAGCGTCCCCTTTCCACCTCGGCATACGACTCAAGCGATGGAACCGAACTTTCAAGAAGAATGGAGCACCCTTCAAGTTCTGACCGCATCAAGGCAATCTGTCTTGCATGATAACGGGGGGATTCTTCCTGCTTGTAACTGGAATCACCTTCTTCATAAAGAACGATGAGCCCTAGCTGTTGGACAGGGCTAAAAACGGCGGAACGGACCCCCAACACGACACGGCCATTCCCTTTTTTGAGGGACATCCAGATCTCGTAGCGCTTCAATGGAGAGAGTTGGCTGTGAAGCGAACAGACTTTTTCTCCGAACCGCCGTCGAAAGCGTTCCTCTTCTCTACGGAGAAGAGAAATTTCAGGAAAAAGAACGATGCTCGAGCGCTCTTTCTCGAGACAGGTGCGAATGACCTGAAGGGTCAGTTCCATCTTACCGCTTCCCTCTGGACCCACCAGAAGAAAGGTGGCGGGTCTTTCCTGGGCAACATGTGAGACGATCTCCTGGAAGGAGCGCTTTTGTTCTTCATTCAAAGAGGGGACCGTTTCGAGAGGACCTTCCATGACCGAGGAGAAGGGAATTCCCCTTTTGCGAGGTAAAAGAGAGGTCGGGAGCATCGCTTCAAGCGCTTCCCCCCACGAACAGAGATAATAATCGCGCAGTCTCTTGGAGAGTTCGAAAAGCCGTTCGTCGAGGAGCGGTTCCTCATCGATCACCATACCCAGGGGCTTGACCGATTTCGGGGGAAGAGGGCTCCTTGACGAAAACCCGACGATGTAACCCACCTTCCCCTCTTTTCCGAAAGGAACCCGTACCCGCTTTCCGATGCCGACCTTCTTCATTAAGGAAGAAGGGATGAGGTAGTCAAAAGAGCGATCGAGTGGAAGCGGAAGAACGACCTGTGCATAGAGAAGACCCTTTTTCACGGTGATGTTTCCAACTTCTCAAGGGTGGTCTTTAGTTTCTTCATATCTTCCCAGACGAGTCTCTTGGCGGAGGGATTTCTTAGAAGGTAGGCAGGGTGAAAGGTCGGCATCACAGGAATTCCCTGATAATCGTAGAAATTTCCGCGGAGAAGGGAGATCGATTCCTCCTTTCGAACGAGGACCATCGCCGCATATTTTCCGAGAGCGCAAATAAGTCTTGGGCGAATGAACTCAATCTGCCTCACCAGATACGGTTCACAGGAATGAATCTCTTCAGGAAGAGGGGCCCTGTTTCCAGGAGGACGGCACTTAATAATATTTGCAATATAGACGTCTTCCCGTTTGAGGCCGATCGCCTCGATGATTTTGGTAAGAAGTTTCCCTGCCTGCCCCACGAAGGGCCGGCCCTGTTGATCTTCTTCGCTTCCAGGTGCTTCACCGACGAACATGAGTTTTGCGCTGGGAGATCCTTCTCCAAAAACGGTCTGCCGCCGACCTTGATGAAGGGGACATTTGATGCAGACGGAAACTTCTTGCCGGAGAGGCTCAAGATTCCTGTCTAAAGAGACAACGCTGTGCATAACGTTCTTCTCGCGGCCAACCCCTTTTCCCATCACCGCCTCCACACCGAAACCCTTCTCGGCTTCAAGGAAACCTTGCAAAGAACGCCTGAGTTTACGAAGTTCTTCTTGAAGAGCAGGGTTCATCGTTTTTCCTCTTTGGAAATGACGTGGTCGATGACGCGTTGGGCTGCCTGGATTTTTCTGAAGGCCTCGATATGGCGTCTCACTCCCGCAAGTTCCTCTTGAAGGCGGTCAAGATCTTCAAACCGCTTCTCAAGATCGTGAATATTCCTCACGGTGATGGCGCTTCGGTGACGGACAAGGACATCCCGATTCCCCGTCTCTTGACCCGGGATGGGATAAAGAATAAAGGAAGGGAGTTTTTTGACGAGGGCTTCGGACATCGTGAGCCCCCCCGACTTACTCACCATGCAGTCACTTACAGACATCAGTTCATGGATGTTGTGAACGAATCCAAAGAGTTTCACACGGTGATTGATTCTTTCCGTCCTTTCCGTAAGGCGTTTGTAGAGGGGGCGGTTGTGGCCACAGACGACCAAAAGTTGTAATCGCTCATCACGGGAAAGCCGGGAGACAAGACTCTCAATCGGGCCGACGCCGAAACCGCCGCTCGCCACAAGCACAGTGAATTTTTCAGGAAAGATGCCAAGTTGCCGTGAAAGATTCGCCCGATCCTCCTCCCTTTCAAACACAGGATCAATTGGAATTCCTAAGATAGAGATCGTTTCTTTGGGAACTCCCCGACGGATAAGCGCCTCCTCCGTATCCTTGGAACCTACCACATATCCGTCTGTCAAGGGAGAGACCCAGACAGAATGAATGCTGAAATCCGTCACAACCGTAAACAGCCGCGCATGAAGTCTTCCCCTCTCCTTGAGGGTGGAGGCCACCTCACTTGCAAAAAAATGGGTGGAGACAATGACATCCGGATTTTCGGAGAGGAAAAATTTCTCAAGGACCCCTCCGTTCATGGCATTGAGGAACCGCCGAAGGTATTTAAGGATGTGGCCGATAAAGGCGAAGTTGAGTCCGTCATAGAAAAATCCCCACACGGTCGGAAGGTATCTCACGAGAAATAGATAGGCCCTCGGATAGAGAAGATGGAAAAGAGGTGTTGTATAATCGAGAGAATCGATGAGAAGGGCGCTGAGGCCTGGTCGTCCCTTGGCAACTCTGAAAAGCGCCTCGGCGGATTTCTGATGACCCGCCCCGCTCGACGCATAGACAATCACGATTTTCATGGCTTGGAACGATGCCCCCTCTGAAGAATCCAGCGGACCGCCTCTAGGAGATTCTTTTGAACGCCGTCGGGCTTGACTTTCCATGCTGACCTGCGGGAAAGTTTTTCTCTTCCAGAAAGGACAAGGATGGTTTTGCATCGGAGGGCTTTGCCTGCCGCAACATCGACCATGGAATCTCCCACCAGAATGGTTTCCCGAAATCTCATCCCGAATCTCTTCTTTGCTTGTCTAAAAAGACTTGTCCGGGGCTTCCGGCAACTGCAATGATCTTCCCGTCGGTGAGGACAGTAATAGACCGCGGAGAGTTTTCCCCCATGTCCCTCGACGGCCCGCTTAATCCGCTGCGTCATCTCATGAAGGTCTTTCAAAGAATAAAATCCTTTGGCGACTCCCGCCTGATTAGAAACCACCACGACCTTGTACCCATTTTCTCTTAAAAGCCTGAGGGCCTTTAGGGACCCCGGTAGAAATCGGAATTTTTTCCAGTTGTCCACATACCCATTACCGGCATCGACATTGATGACACCGTCCCGGTCCAAAAAGATATATTTTGGTTTCTTCTTCATCGTTTTTCAAAGAGCATCCGGTTCTTTTCCACCCATTGAATCAATCTCTCCAACCCTTCTTGAAAGCCGATGCGGGGTGACCATCCCAGTTGACGCTTTATCTTTCCGATGTCCGAAATATAGACCTTCTGATCGCTCGCCCTCCAGTTGCTGAAGGAAACAGGCGAGCGGAAAGGGAGCTGTTCTTTCAGGAGATCCAAGAGCTCCAGAAGAGATGTCGTGTGGTTCGCACCCCCTCCGATATTAAAAACACCCTGTTTCAAGGGGCTCTGGATAAAGCGATCATAGGCCTTTACAAGATCCTCCACATAGAGAACATCTCTCACCTGCTTTCCGTCTCCAAAAATCGTGAGAGGCCGACCTGTCACCGCCTGAATGACAAAGTGAGCAACCCACCCCTGATCCTCAAACCCAAATTGACGGGTTCCATAGATGCAACTCATTCGGAAAACCCCCGTTTTCATTTTGTAAAGTACACCGTACTCCTGCGTGTAGAGGTCTGCCACATATTTACTCACCCCATAGGGCGTATGGGCAGCCAGATCGATTGGGAATGTCTCATCAATTCCTTTGCGTCCCACAAAACAGTATCGTGTTTTTGTTTTTCTCAAAGGAACGGCATCGACATTCTCACCATAAATTTTGTTCGTCGAGCAGAAAAGGAACGCAGCCCTCGGAGATACCTTTCTAAGCTCCTCGAGGACATTGAGCGTTCCAAAAGCATTAATGCTAAAATCTTCCCGAGGATCAGAGATGGAGAATCCGACACCGGGCTGTCCCGCCGCGTGCAACAAGACATCTACCCCCCTGCCGAGTGCGCGTTTCAGGTCACTGCGGTTTCGAACATCTCCTTTAATGCGTAGGATGTTCCGAAATGGGGCAAGGTATTTCCAGTTGTACTCGACACTCTCCCGTTCCGCCTTAAAGAGTTTGGACCGGGCAAGGTTGTCCAGAACAATCACCTTCCATTTTTTCTTGGCATAATATTCGGCCGCATGACTCCCGACAAGTCCTGCCCCCCCTGTAATCAAAATTTTCATGTCAACCCTTCTTTCTGAACAGTATAAATATGGACCCTTTCATTTTGAAAAACAGGTTTCAGTCGTTCGGGATGATTCCTCGCCCATTCATCCTCCAACGGAAAAACACCGATCGGATATTCTTCCACACCAACCCTTCGCGGATTAAAAGGAGGTAGGTTCCGTCGGTAGACCATATCATAAACAATGAGGAGGTCTATCTTCCCTTCAAGAAGCATTCTCTCCCACGTTTCATAGCGTGCCCCCCGACGGTAATCTCCGTCGCAAAGATGAAGATTGGGAGGTATTCCATTTACGGTGACATAAGAGACGTCATTTTTAAGACCGGTTCCATAAAGGGGGAAAGGAAGGCAGGAACCCGCATAAGCAACTTTCGAGCCGGTTAAAGAGGTGTGCTCATTTACCCATTTCCATGCTTCAGCAAGACGGGTATCATAATTTGAGAATTGACTACGGGGATACAGGTTAAACTCGTTTTGCCGATACAGGATTTCTAGGAAAATTAAGGCAGCGATTCCGAGTATGGAGCAAAGGGAAACGACCGGCCATTTGGAAAGGCGCCGGCTCAGGAAACCCCGACGATACATCTCTCCCCATCCCACGAAAAGTCCCACGCCCAGCAGCGAAAAGAAAAGTTCCCAATGGCCTGCAAGTTCTGCGGCGGAACCGAGCACGCAGACCAAGACAAAAATCCGTACGACTTTTTTCGGAAACAATCGATCAAAAACGGAGAGAGCAACGACACAACCCAAGGCAAGACCATGATAGATATAACGCTCGTTCCCCGGAAAGGGATTTACGAACAAAAAAACGAGAAAGATTAAAAAAGGGAGAGAAACCCAGTACACCCTTTCAAGGTCCGCTTTTTTCTTCCAAAATTCCATCCATAGGGCCAGAAAAAGTCCCGGTGTGATGAGAAGCAACAGCTGTACCCCCAATCCGTTATGAAAGTAAAATTCCTCCCAACGGAAAGCGCCATGCGCATTATAGCGATAATCCGCATAGGAAATGATACCTTTTGCCAAATAAGGGCCTATCTGAAGAGAGATCGGATATGTGATGTTTTGGGTCAAAAGATAATTGCGTATATAACTCAACCCTCCGAAAAGAAGTATCACGCCGAGGAGAGTGGCTCCATATAAAAGGAAGGTTTCCCCCTTTCGACGGAAGTGCTTGACCGCGACTCCCAAAAAATAGGGACAGAGGAGGGCGAACCATAGGAGACCGTGGGTTTTCGTACCGATTAAAAGTCCTGAAGCAAGTGAGACAAAGAAGAGGTGGGAAAAATTCCATTCCCGGCTTAGAAGAGAGAGAAAATAGAGAGCACTCATAAAGTAAGAGGCGATGATTAAATCGACATAACTGATTTCCACCTGTTTTAAGACATTGGGGATCAGGCCGAATAGAAAAGCTCCATAGAGAGAGATCTCTCGATCGAGGCCGATCCGTCGAGAAAATCCATAGGTCGCGAGGAGAAGAGCCAGATAAAACGGAAGTTGGCCGAGGTCTGCCATGAAAGCATTTCGGAACGGGAGGAGAAGCCAGAAATAATAGAGGCCTCCCATAAAAGGATAATAAGAGGGGGAAGGATCGGAAAAAACGACTTGATAAAACCAAATTCTCCCCCGTTTCAACCACTCCACGGGGAAAACGAGGTGGTAGCCGATCGAATCCCAGCCAAGCGGCGGATATCGGAGGTTGTAAATGACCTTGGTAACCAAAAAACCTAAAAGGACCGATGCCGTGAAAAGAAGTATGCGATTCCGAGTGATCCATCCAAGACACTCTTGAAACTCCTTGGAAATGGAAGACTCCGCTTTTCTCCGCCCAAAAAGAATCGTGACTAGAAAAAGGAGGGAAACGGTCCCAAGAATGGGGAGGAGGCGCATCCGATTCCAGGTGCTCCAGAAAAGTTCCACAGTGAAGATCTCTGCCAAATACAAAAGGAAACTTGCGAGGAGAAGGTCTCTCCCTCCCTTCAAAGAAAAGAGAGACTTTGCCAGAGTAAAAGTCGTTGCGGCGACCATCGCGTTCATCCCGGAAAAAAGAAGTACGTGACCCAATGCCGTTATCACCGTTTGTCTCGTCGTTTTAAGTCTCTATACTTTGCATAGCTCATCATTTGATACAGAAACGCGAAAAGCGCTACCATGAACCCGATAAAACCATCCAGAAATCCCCTCTTCAGAAAATAGGTCCGGATGAAACGGTCGAGTGCCCTGTAGAAAGAGAGGAAAAAATTCATCTTTCTTTTGTCTTGAAACCATTTCTCCGCCTCCAACGTGGTCTGGCGGTTGAGACTCTCCAAGAAGTGACCAAAATCAGGATACCCCTTGTGGAGGATGTCTCCCTTCAGGGTTCCCACCTTTCCGTCACAGAAGGCCCGTGGATGGACCCCCACCTCTTCATAGCGGAATTTCTCTTTCCGAAACAATCGGAGTTTACCCGCAGGATACCAACCGCCATGACGAACCCACTGATCTCCGATATAATTCCGGAGCGGAATCGAATATCCGGCGTAGGTATCGTCGCTTAAAACCGTTGCGATCTCCGCCTTAAGCGCGGGAGAAACCTCTTCGTCTGCGTCCAGAGAAAGAACCCATTCATGTTTCGCAAGGGCATAGGCATCGTTGCGGTGTTTTCCTTCAAGTTCCATCCTCTTTTGAATGACACGGGCGCCGTGGCGTTTTGCGATCTCCGGTGTCCGGTCGTTACTCATATCATCAATGACCACAACGTCCTCGGCCCAAGCGACGCTTTGAAGGGCATCGGCGATCCCCCTCTCCTCATTCTTCGCCAGAATCACAACACTCAAAGGAATTTTTCCCATATCACCATTTCTTAAAGAAGCGCCTCACCCCTCGAATGATCCGTCCCTGATCGTTGGACGTCAGTTCCGGATAGATCGGCAACGAAAGAACCTCTGAAGCAGCCCTTTCGCTCTCTGGAAAATCGCCCCGGTGAAACCGGAAGGCGCGGAGGGCCTGCTGCAGGTGAAGAGGGATCGGATAATGAACGCCCGTTTCAATGTCCCGGTCAAGGAGATATTTTCTGAGGGCGTCCCTTTTGCGGGTCCGGATGACAAAAAGATGATAGACATGATATTTTTGAGCCCCTTCGGCGGGAAGGGCGATCGGCAGATCCGCAAAGGCCTCCCGATAACGCCCTGCATGTTGTCTCCTCAAGGCGTTCCATTGCGAAAGCCGCCTCAATTTAATCCTCAACACCGCTGCCTGAATTTCATCAAGCCTTCCATTAAAACCGGGGAGGATATGGGCATATTTGGTCGCTGCGCCATGATTCCTGAGAAGACGGATTCTCTCCGCAATCCGTTTGTCCCGCGTCACCACCATCCCCCCTTCTCCATACGCACCGAGGTTCTTGGCATAATAAAAACTGAAACAACCGGCCTTCCCGATGGAGCCGACTTTCTCTCCGTTCTCCATCGCGCCATGGGCCTGTGCCGCATCCTCAAGGATCGGGACGCCATATTTTTTGGAAAGACGGAGTAGTGGGGCCATCTCGCACGGCTGTCCATAGAGGTGAACGGGGATGATCGCCTTTGTCTTTTTGGTAATTTTTTCTTCAACCTTCGAGGAATCGATGGTATGAGAGAAAGGATCGATATCGACAAAAATGGGTTTTGCCCCTGCTTGGAGGATCGCTTCAACCGTTCCAATAAATGTAAAGGGAACGGTGATGACCCTGTCTCCCTCTCCAACGCCGAGTGAGCGGAGGGCAAAATGAAGCGCTTCCGTCCCTGATCCGACACCGATGGCATAAGGAACACCACAAAACGCGGCAAATTCCTTCTCAAATGCCTTCACATTCTCACCGAGAAAAAGTTTCATGTCGCTGAAAATGACCCGTAGCGCATGCCGAATGTCTCTCTCGAGAAGGCGATATTGGGCCCTTAAATCGACTAGTGGGATTCTTTTCACGGCTGCCTGAGCCCCCTCTTCAGGAGTTCTCGATCTGCAATCTCGCTCCGGTCAACCGCTTTCTGCGTCGCTCCCCACCGGACCAGATCCTGGAGCCCCTCCTGCAGAGACCATTTGGGGCGATACCCCAGAGAACTGATGCGGGAGATATCGGCGAAACAGTGTCGGATGTCTCCGCTGCGGTATTTTCCGACCACTTGTGGAGAAAGGGCTTTTCCATAAAGACGGATCAAGGCATTTGCGATCTCGAGAATCGAAACGGCCTTTCCGCTTCCAACATTAAACACCTGGTAGTCTGCCTCTTTCTTTTCCATCACCAAAAGATTCGCACGGACGATGTCTTCCACATGAACGAAATCACGACTCTGAAGTCCATCCTCATAAACGAGAGGAGGTTTCCCGTTCTTGACGCGGCTTGAAAAAATTGCGCAGACCCCCGTATAGGGGTTGGAAAGGGCCTGTCGAGGCCCGTAGACATTAAAGTAACGGAGCGCAACGACTGGTAGACGATAGGTCTTTCCAAGGAGAAGGGTCATCTCTTCCTGGTGGCGTTTTGTCATTGCGTACAGAGAGGTCGATTCCAGAGGTTTCGATTCATCGGTTGGAATGGCCCTCACCTTTGCGTTGCAGGCGGGGCAGTGCATCTCCCACTCCCCTTTTTGCAATTGCTTCTCTGAGCGGGGAGAAGGGGCAATCTTTCCGCAGGCGGAGCAGAGATAACGCCCTTCCCCATAAATACTCATAGAACTTGCAATCACTACCTTTTTGACCTTCGTTTTCTCGCGCACCAGGATATCCAGGAGAACGGCAGTTCCCTGAGTATTGGCCTCTACATATTCTGAAACCTGATACATCGACTGTCCCACGCCGACGGCGGAGGCCTCATGAAAAATGAGGTCAGAGGTTCTGATCACCTTTTTCAAGGCTTCCCGGTTTCGAACGTCTTCTTTGACATAGGTTGCTTCCTGATTGAGGTAATCCGGTTTTTTCCGTCCATGCACCTGCTCCACAAAGGCATCGTAGACAACGACCTCATGGTCACGTGTTACAAGGGCATCTACAAGATGGGACCCGATAAACCCGGCTCCTCCTGTCACCAAAATTTTCACACTGCCACCTCCTTAAAGAGGGAAAGCATCTCGCCCGCCGCCTTTTTCCACGAAAATTGCCTTGCCCGTTCCAATCCCTTCCTTGAAAGGTCCTCCCGCAGGGTCTGATTTCGGACCAGCTCAAGCATTGCCCCTGAAATGCTTTCTACCTCATGAGGATCGATGAGACATGCGGCATCACCTGCCACTTCCGACATCGCAGGGGCCTTCGAAGTGATCACCGGGGTGCCGCATTGGAACGCCTCCAGAATCGGTATCCCGAATCCCTCGTAAAAAGAAGGATAAATAAAAATGTCGGCCATATTATAGAAAAAAACGAGTTCCTCGGAGGGGACATAGCCGAGCCAATGGACTTTGTCGTCGAGCCTCATTTCTGAGGAAAACGATTGAATGGCTTCATGCCGCCACCCCGGCATACCGATGATCACAAGATGGTGCGGAACGTCGCGATGAATCTTCTCGTAAGCGCGCAAAAGTCCCGCGACATTCTTCACCGGCTCAATGCTTCCGACAAAAAGAAGATAGGGGGAAGAGATGCCATACCCCGAAAGGCGGTTCTTTGCTTCCTCCCGATCATGAAGAGGTTTAAAGTGTTCTCCCGCGGCGTTATAAACAACTTTCACTTTCTTTTCCTTCACAGGAAAATATTCCATTAAATCACGCCGGATCGTTTCAGAAACGGCAACGAGACAATCTGCCCGACGCGCCGCCTCAGACATCCCTTCCTCCATGATGCGGTGAACCTCCTTCGAGAAGCCTTCAGGGTAACTTCTCCAGGCGAAGCCATGAAGGGTCAGAACCATCCTGCATGCCACCCACGGAAACCAGTTGAAATGGGAGGTATGAAAGAGGTTTAGTTTCTTCGTAGGATTCGCCCAATGAGGGGGAATCCACCGGATATCCCGCTTAAAATTTCTTGCAGGGGCATCGACGCCGCGTAAACGTTTTCTAAAATTGTACCACGGAACATAATTCAACAGAAAATACTCGTTCTCTTTGTCCAGGGATGCAAGAGCCTGAACGAGATGAGCGGTATATTGTCCGATCCCCGTCATCTGTTTGAAGGTTGATTGCACCTGAAGGCCGATCTTCATCGCTCTTTTTCCAAAATTTAGGAAACGGCCGCCGCATCCAGAAGGCGAGAGGCTTCCCGAAAGGCCTGCTCGGGAGAAATCCATTCAAGACAAACCTGTCTCTCGCAGAGAGGATATTTAAACCGACGGTAACAGGGACGACAGCAAAGAGGGATAGTCAACACGCCATGGCGCTCACCGGATGGGAAAGGCCCGTAGACGACAGGATCCACCGGTCCGTAAAAAGAAAGCGTCGGGATATCGGCACTCACCCCCACATGAAGAATCCCCCCATCGTTACAGACAAGCATCGTGCATCGCTCAAGGAGCGCGCGAAGCTGACGAAGTGTTGTCTTTCCCGCAGCAACAACGCTTCTCCCAAGAACCCCTTTTGCAATCTCTTCACAAAGAGGGCGTTCCCTCTCATCCCCAAAGAGGAGAAACACCCCCTCCCGATCTTCTAAAAGACGATTCGCCAATTGCCTATAATGACCTTTGGGCCAATGTTTATAAGAAGCGCTATCCCCCCAGGTCGTTCCCCCGCCGGGCGCCATCCCGAAAATCGTTTTCTCGCTGGGGATCTTGTGGGCCTCCAGAAACGCTTTTGCCCATCGGCGATCTTCCTCGAGGAGAGGAAACTCCATGCGCGGCGATTGTAAGAAAGGGACTCCCAGAAATTTCAGAAGCCCCAAATAATACTCGACCACATGTTTTTCCTCAAAACCGGGAAGATCCTGGCGCCGGGTCAGGAATCTGCCGCGGCCTCGGTAGTTGAATCCGATGCGCCTGCGAACACCAAGAAGTGCACCCAAGAAACTGTAATGCCAATTAAGCGAAAAATCGACCAGCGTATCGAATTGGCAGCGGCGGATCTCCTGTAACAACTTGAGAAATTGTTGAAGGCACTTCCTCTTCGATTCCTTCCAAAGTCTCCGGTATTCATCCTTTTCAAAAACGAAGACTGCGTCGATGCAAGAATTCACCCGCATCATCTCCTCGGTCCGTCGGTTACAGAGATATCCAAGTGTCGCCTTTGGGAAATAATCCCGCAGGGCCCGTACCACAGGAGTTGTGAAGAGAACGTCCCCCACCCCGAAGGGATTGGCGATTAGAATCCGTCTTTCGCTCATTTCTTTATCAAATAATTTCCCATGACAAGGTATTCAAGGCCTGATCCATAGAATAGGGTGGTCGCATCCTGCGGAGAGCAGACCATCGGTTCTCCCCGACGGTTGAGGGAGGTGTTGAGAAGAACCGGAAGATCCGTCTTTTCATGGAATTTTTTGAGAAGGGTGTAGAACCGTGGGTTGGTTCGGGGATCGACAATCTGCGGACGGAGTGTTCCATCCACATGAACCACTTCAGGGATTTTATTTTTCCACGACTCTCTGACCTTAAACGAAAACGTCATATAGGGAGAAGGATGATCGACTCCTAAAATCTCCTCTGCATATTCAGGAAGCAGAGAAGGGCAGAAAGGACGCCATCTCTCCCGGTACTTGATCCGCTCATTGATGTCATCCGCAATCCCTTTGATGGCGGGATGGGCAAGGATGGAGCGATTCCCTAGCGCGCGGGGTCCGAACTCCATCGCCCCCTGGAACCAGGCCAAGATCTTCCCTTGAGAAAGGAGAGTTGCGCTCACTTCCTCTATATTGTCATGGTAGGTCGTTTTGATCTCACGATCCCTAAGATGTTCTCGGATCTCCTCGTTCGAATAACTGGGACCAAGATATACGTGTCCCATCGGTTTTATCTTCTGACCGAGTTCTGCGGCCACATAGGTCGCAGCACCGAGGGGAGCACCCGCATCGTTGGCGGCGGGCTGGACAAAGAGACGTTTGACCAATGGATGCTCAATGAGCCTCCGGTTCAAAGAGACGTTCAACGCACACCCCCCTGCAAAGCAAAGATGGCCCTCATATTTTTTGAGCGCATCACTGAGGTAACTTTCAAGCAAGGTAAGGGTTACCTCTTCAAGAGTTCTTTGGGAAGCCGCGGCGACATGAATATACGGTTCATCCAGACTATCGCCGTTTCGAGGAGGACCGAGGTGCTCGACCATCTCTTTTGAAAACCAGCGATCCGGTTGATACCGCCGGGTGCGGGGAGGACGGAAATGCTGTTCGTTAAGACGAAATGTTTCTCGGTCCCAGCGGATGTATCTTGAGAGGTCGCATCGGGCAGGATCTCCGTAGGGAGCCATTCCCATCACCTTGTACTCCCCGTCATCCCTTTCAAATCCCAAGTAATCGGTCATGACGGTGTAGAAAACGCCGAGGGAGTCAGGAACCACAATCTCTTTCCGGACCAGAATCTTTCCCCCTTTTCCCTCCCCAAAGAGTGTGGAGGTAAATTCACCTGCGGCGTCTACCGTCATAATGGCCGATTCCTGAAAGCCGGAGAGGTGGTAGGCGGAGGCGGCGTGTGCCAAATGGTGTTCTACAAAATGGAGCGATACCTTTCGGGGGTCGATGCCGACTTCTCGAAGCGTCTTCTGAACATGGTCTCTCATCATTCTCTCGCTCTTCCCCCCCCGGAAGAGAACCCGGGCGACATAATCGGGGCGGGAAAGGGTGCGACGGATGGTTCCCCACCGGCAGCGGTTATACGCCTGTCGCGACCATGGAAAGGCGACATGGGTCACTGCTTCAGGTCGGAGTCCCGCTTTTTCGAGACAGAAACGGAGCGCCTGAATGGGCAAAAGGCCAGGGGCATGTTTTTGCCGGACGAACCGCTCCTCTTCTGTGGCCGCAATCACTTCTCCGTCGACCAAAAGGGCGGCGGAGGGGTCGTGTCCAAAAGGACTTCCCAAACCAACAATAATCACTCGTTTACTCCTTCATTCTCTTCCGGAAATCTTCGATGGTGAGGTGCAACCCTTCGTCAAGGGGGACAACCGGTTTCCACTTTAACTCTCTTTGCGCCTTTGAAATATCTGGGCGTCTCTGTTTGGGGTCGTCGGTGGGAAGAGGCCTCCATTCGATTTTACTTTTGCACTGAGTCAAATGAATGATTTTCTGGGCAAGCTCTAAAATGGTCATTTCTTCTGGATTTCCCAGATTGACCGGTTCGTTCAATGGGGATTCCATCAACCGGGACAAACCTTGAATGAGGTCCGAGATAAAACAGAAACTGCGGGTTTGATTCCCCTCTCCGTAGACGGTCAGAGGTTCTCCTTTTAGGGCCTGAGTGATAAAGTTAGGAACCGCTCGACCATCCTCTTTCCGCATGCGGGGTCCATAGGTATTAAAAATGCGGGCGATCTTTGTATCGATGCGATGGGAACGGTGATATGCCAGTGTGATCGCTTCTGCAAAACGTTTTGCTTCGTCATAAACACCCCGAGGCCCAATCGGATTGACATTCCCCCAATAACTTTCCGGTTGTGGACTCACGAGAGGATCCCCATACACCTCACTGGTGGAGGCTAGCAAGAATTTTGCCTTTTTTGCCTTCGCGAGGCCGAGCGCATTGTGCGTGCCCAGTGATCCGACTTTCAAAGTGGGAATCGGATAGGTGAGGTAATCCACGGGACTTGCCGGAGAGGCAAAATGGAGCACGTAGTCGATGGGACCTTCTACCTCAATCGGTTTCGTCACGTCTTGCTGGAGAAAGGTGAAGCGCTTGTTCGACTGGAAACGTGAAAGATTCTGCGAGTTCCCAGTGATTAAGTTGTCCATACAGATGACCTCATGGTCTTTGTCCATCAGGAGGTCAATGAAATGAGAGCCGATAAACCCTGCTCCACCCGTAACGAAAACCTTCATGAGGCCTCCCGACCCAGTGAGAGTTCTTCCTCCAGCACAATGCCGCGGTGCTTGTTCGGAGCTCTACGGATATACCCTTTCCTTTCCAATGCCACAAGTTTGTCTAATGCTGCTTTGTAAGAAATACTCCCACAACCACCTTGAATCTCCCGAATGTACGGAGGTCTTTTGTTTGTGAGAATATATTCTTTCACAAACTCATAGACCCTTTTCTGCTGCATCGTCAGTGAAGCATTCCCCATCTTACACCTCCTCTGTTCACCTACAACTTGACCACTTTTGCCCCTTTTCCCTTCACATGACACAGGGCATTTCGTGTATCCAAAATAAGAGAGCTTTTTTCAAAAATTTTCTGATAATCGATGGTATGATCAGTCACAACCACTACACAGTCGATCGTTCGGAGAAATCGATCTGTCAAAGGAGAGGATTTCATCTGTCCCTTCTCAAGTTTTAAAACAGGGACATAGGGATCGTGGTAAAACACTTCTGACCCCTTTTCCTTAAGATGATGGAGGATCTCGAGGGCTGGCGATTCCCGTGTATCATTGACGTTTCTTTTATAGGAGACGCCGAGGATGAGAATGCGGGATCCCTGAAGGGGTTTTCTGGCATCGTTCAATATTTCGGCCGTTCTTTCCGAAACATGTTTCGGCATGTAGGAGTTAATCTGGGTGGCCAGTTCAATGAACCTTACCTCAAATCCATGGAGCCTTGCTTTCCACAGAAGATAGATCGGGTCGATGGGGATGCAGTGACCTCCCAAACCAGGTCCTGGATAAAAGGGCATAAACCCGAATGGTTTTGTCTTGGCCGCTTCAATCACTTCCCACACATCGAGATGGAGATGATGACACATGAGGGCGAGTTCATTCACGAGAGCGATATTGACACTCCGGAAGGTATTCTCGAGGAGCTTGACCATTTCTGCCACACGTGGACTCGACACCGTGATGACCTCTCGGATCAGCTGCGCGTAAAAAAGTTTTCCGAGTTCCGAACATTCTCGAGTGATTCCCCCAACCACCTTCGGAATATTTTCGGTATGGTATTTTGAATTGCCTGGGTCCACCCGTTCGGGTGAGAAGCAGAGGCAAAAATCCTTTCCTGCTTTAAGCCCACGGCTCTCCAGGAGAGGAAGAATTACCTCCTCGGTTGTCCCGGGATACGTGGTGCTTTCCAGAATCAGAAGTTGCCCCCGATGAACAAAAGGGGCCAAACTTTGGACAGCGGAGATGACAAAAGAAAGGTCGGGATCTTTTGTTTTGCGAAGGGGTGTCGGAACACAGATCACCACAATATCTGAGGATCTCACTTTTTGACAGTCCTTGGTGGGAACCAAGGTCTTTTCGCGAACGACCCGCCGTAACGTCTCCGAGGGGATATCCAAAATATAAGACTTCCCTTCTCGAATGCTAGAAATCCGTTTCTCATCGACGTCGATACCGAAAACGGTGAACCCCTTCTTTGCAAAACCGACTGCCAGAGGAAGTCCCACATAGCCGAGCCCCACGATGGCAATCTTCGCTTTCTTAGACCGTATTTTTTCTTTACACGTTTTCATTTATACTCTTTCTCTCCAATAGTTGAGTAGATCTTTCAACGTTTTCCGGAAGGGGATCTCGGGTTTCCATCCTGTGAGTTTCCTGAATTTCGTATTGTCACCGAGAAGACGCATGACATCGCTTGGCCGCATCCGTCTGGGATCCTGCTTGATTTTGGGTTTCACTTTCGCCATTTGTAAAAGGAGATTCAGTACCTGCCGCATCGTGTAGTCTTTTCCCGAACAGATGTTATAGACCTCCCCTTTCTCCCCTTTCTCCAGTGCAAGCCAATAGGCTTTCACCACATCCCTCACATCCGTGAAATCTCTCCTGGAAGTAAGATTGCCGACTTTGACGACCGGCTCCTGTCTCCTTTTTTCAATCAAAGCGATCTGTTTTGCAAAGTTACTGGTTGCAAATACTTCCCCGCGGCGGGGTCCGGTGTGGTTAAAGGCCCGGGTCCGCACCACATAAAGGCCGTAACTTTGGTGGTACTGATAGGCTAAAAGATCCTGTCCAACCTTTGAAACACCATAAGGACTTAAGGGGCGTAAGGGATTGGTCTCTTTGACCGGCAATTCTTTTTCTAATACTGAACCGTATTCTTCGGAAGAGCCGGCGATATGGATGCGGGGATGCAGTCCCAACTCACGCACCGCTTCAAAAAGATTGAGCTCCCCAATGATGTTTGTCGTCAGTGTTTCCGCCGGTGCCATCCAGGAGGAAAGGACGAACGATTGGGCGGCGAGATGAAAGATCCGCTCCGGCTTAATCTTCCGGATAATTTCATGGACCGACGAGGCATCCCGCAGGTCGCAATAACTCAACCGAATCTTTTCCTTAATGTTCAGGATATTGTCTTCCTTGCTCCTCCACCGTTCAATCCCATAGACTTCGACATTTTTCTTGGTAAGAAGGTATTCTGCCAGATGACTCCCTACAAAACCGGTAATCCCTGTAATCAGGACTTTCACGTTATTCTCCTCATGGTTTTTGAGATGGGCACACAGAACTGAGATATTCCCGCAGTGCTTCCCGCCAAGAACGAGGTGGTGATCCCGTTGCTTCTAAAAATTTGTCGATGTTTAGGACAGACATCGGTGGTCTTTTCGCGGGCCGTTTTAATTTCGCCAAAGACATCGACGTGACGGCGACACCGTTCATCCCGCGATAGGCAAGGATCTGCTTGCCATAGTCGAACCAACTGCATCCTCCTTCTTGATTGGTGATGTGATAGGTTCCGAAAGGGGCCCTTGTCTCGATCAGGCGATAGAGACATTCCGCCAAATCAGGGGCATAGGTCGGATTGGCCCATTTGTCTCCGACAAGCCGTATCTCTTTCCGAGAGAGTGCCCATTCGAGAACATGGTGAACGAAAGAATCGCGGTTTTCTCCAAAGAGCCAAGAGGTCCGCACAATATAATGACGCGGACAGAGGGAGCGGGTCTGTTTCTCACCTGCCCATTTGGATTTTCCATAACGATTGATCGGATTGCAGACATCTTCTTCCCGGTAGGGAGCCTTGTTTTCTCCGTCAAATACATAATCGGTACTGAGGTAACAAAAAAGCGCTCCAGAGGTGCAAGTGGCTTTTGCGACGATGCGCGTTCCTTCGCCATTGACCCGATCGGCCTCCGCCGGGGACGTTTCACAAAAATCGACATCTGAAATGGCAGCGGCATGAAAGACCACGTCGGGTCTTGCCGATTGAACCGCACGGTCTATCGCGGCCTCATCGGTGATATCGACCTTGAGAAGTGTTTCGCCTTGCAAGGGGAGACGCGACGTTTTGCCACGGGAAAGTCCGCAAACCTCATGATGCCGTGCTAAAAAAAGACGGGAGAGCGAGGTCCCGAGCATTCCCGTCACCCCAGTAATTAAAATCTTCATCCCCTCACCCCGTACTGAACATCGTAGTAATCCTGAAACTCTTTTCTCTTCTTCTTCAGTTTCTGCCACCAGGGTGCATGATCTTTGTACCAAAGGGTTGTTTCGCGAAGGGCCTTCTTGAACGAGTGGTGCGGCTCCCAGCCGAGTGAGCGGAGTTTTTTCGTGGTGACAGAATAGCGACGATCATGGGCGGGTCTATCCTTTACATACTCAATCAATGACTCTGCCTTTCCCAACTCCTTCAAGAGGGTGAGCGCCATCTCTTTGTTTGAAATTTCGTGTCCGGACCCGATATTGTAAATTTCTCCGTTTCCCCCCTTTTCCCAAAGAAGATCAATCGCCTCGCAGTGATCTAACACATAAACCCACTCTCTCCGATTGAGACCATCACCATACAAAGGAAGTTTGCGATTTTCAATCGCATTCGTAATAAAAAGGGGGACAAGCTTCTCAGGATACTGAAAGGGGCCGAAGTTGTTGGTGCACCGCGTGATGAGAATGGGAATCCCATAGGTTTTGAAATAGGCCATGCACAAGAGGTCCGCGGAGGCCTTGCTTGCCGCATAAGGACTGCTCGGATAAAGAGTGCTCTCCTCAGAAAAAGAGCCCTTTTCAATACTCCCATACACCTCATCCGTTGAAATCTGTACGAACTTTTCAAGTCTCATGCGCTTTGCCGATTCCAAAAGCACATAGGTTCCAAAAACATTGGTCGTCACAAATTCTTCTGCATTTAAAATGGAGCGGTCCACATGGGTCTGGGCTGCAAAGTTGAACACGGAACTACATCCCGACATCGCCTTGGCCAGTCCCTCTGGGTCGCAGATGTCTCCTCGGATGAATTCGTACCGGGGGTTTCCTTCAACGTCTTCCAGGTTCTCCAGATTGCCGCAATACGTTTCTTTGTCAAGATTCACCACCTGGAGATCCGGGTATTTCTTCAAAAGGAATCTTACAAAATTAGAACCGATGAAACCGAGACCGCCGGTCACGAGCACCTTTTTCATCTCTTTTTGGCCCCCTCCGCCACGAGTTGGTTCGCGCGCAACAGCGAATCAAAAGTCCCCGCATCCGACCACCACCCCTCCAGAAGGTCATATTGCATTTCCCCTTCCTCAATGTAAGCGTTGTTCACATCGGTGATTTCCAATTCCCCTCGGCCGGAGGGTTTCAAGGTGCGAATGATATCGAAGACCTGGGCATTATACATATAAATGCCTGTCACAATGTAACGGGATTTTGGCTTCTTCGGCTTCTCTTCAATGCCGACGAGTCTGTCTCCCCTTATTTCTGCCACTCCAAAACGCTCAGGATCCTCCACCTCTTTCAAAAGGACTCTCGCTCCCTTCCCCTGCTTTCGAAAAGCCTCCACAGACTTCCCAATCCCTTTTTCGATGATATTGTCTCCCAAGATCACAATAACTTTTCCCCCATGCGAAAAATGTTCGGCAAGGGAAAGGGCCTCGGCAATACCTCCCTCTCCTTTCTGGTAGGTGTAATTGATATGTTTAAGGCCAAACTGTTTCCCGTTTCCAAGGAGTCTCAAAAAATCCCCTGCATCATTTCCCCCTGTGACAATCAGGATGTCACGAATCCCTGCCGACACCAATGTCTGAATCGGGTAATAAATCATCGGTTGGTTGTAGACCGGCAAAAGGTGCTTGTTGGTCACCTCGGTTAACGGTTGGAGTCTTGTTCCTAATCCACCGGCCAAAATGATACCGCGCACCTTTTCGTTTTTAGCCATCGACTTTACTCCAATCGTATGGAATTTCTTTTGAATGAGGGGAAAGTCGAAATTCATCCGGCTCCTTATAGTAATAAAGTTCCGTGGAGAGATTGATCATGAGGCCCTCTTGAGTTCCTATCGCTTTGAATCCGTGATAAACATAAGGAGGAATTTGTACCAAGATGGGATTGTGAAGTCCCATGAAAAACTCGTCGATCTTTTTATAGGTCTGCGAATTCTCCCGTGCATCGTAAAGAACGAGCTTGATCATTCCGCTCACGCAGGCGAAATTGTCATACTGTACTTTATGATAATGCCATCCCTTCACCACACCGGGATAGGCGACGGTGAGGTAAATCTGCCCAAATTTTCGAAATACTTCATCGTCGGTTCGCAAAATTTCCATGAGTCTCCCGCGTTCGTCGGGAATCACCTTGAGTGTCTTCACTTTTACGTCAGCAATCATGCAGTTTCCCCTCCCTTGAAAGATTTTTAAATACCTCTAACATCCGATTTTGATGGGCCTCCAACGCGTACCATTTCTCAACGGTCCTTCTCCCCTCCTCTCCGAATTTCTTTCTCAACCCAGGGTTTTCGATCAATAAGGAAAGTTTATCGAGCCATTCCTCTTCAGAATTGACGAGAAAGCCATTCACACCCTCTTCAATAATTTGCTGGTTCGTCCCGAGACGGGATGCTACCACCGGTATCCCTACAGACATATATTGGATGGTTTTGAACCCCGTTTTTCCTAAAATCCACTCTTCCTGAGGAAGGGGATAAACCCCGATGTCGATTTCCTGAAAAGCCTGCACATCCCGTTCAAGGGACCATGGGATGTTTTCCACGTGTACCCCTGGAATCTGAACTGTTTGAGAAGCCCCGACGACTTTTAAGGTAAATTTGTATTTTTTACCAAGTTTTTGAAAAACAGAATCGAGCTGTCGCAAAAAGGGAGTCGTGCTATGACTTCCAATCCAACCAATCACCAGAGGATGAGGATTCTCTAAAGGACGAGGAACAAATTTTGCCGTATCCAAGGGTGTTGGAATCACAGCGACTTCTCTGTTGAATCGCCTGGCATAATTTCCGAGATACTCGTTACAGGTAATTACAGTCCTACTCCAACGTATAATCGTCGGGATCTTCGATGGAAATTTCAATTTCTGAATGATAGGGGTTTGACTCGTTCTCCCAAGAAATATCGCATCATCCAGATCGTAGACGATCGGCCTCCGGGTGCGATAAAGGACCCATTCCAAGAAAGGGGGGCCGAGGGGAAAGGCCTCGAGGTGAATAAAAACAACGTCACAGTACCGAGCAGTCCCCAGGTCTTTTAAACGCTTTAAAAAACCGATAAACACAATTCTTACTTTTTGGAAGAGATAACCTCTCTTGTAAAGAATAGAAAACGCCTCTGAAGAAACAAAAGGGCGAAAAATGCATTTTATCCCCCGCGATTCCAAATAGGGGAGATACTGAGCCACTCTGAATCGGGAGCTCGGTCCTTCAATGGGATAGGGAACTAAAAATAATACCTTCATGATTAATGAACAACGATTTCCTCTTGTTGAAGAGTGCTTAAATAATCTTTCAACGCCTCTGTCCACGGTCTCATGCGATCTAATCCCAAAAGGGAGAGCCGATAATTCAAAAGCATTTCAGAGCGTCCGCGAGGGGCTGGAAGTGGGAAGGCCTCGGAGGTCACGGGTCTCAGCACCACATCCTTTTTTCCCATACACTCTGCAATCTTTTGTGCGATCTGATAGCGGGAACATCCCCCCCGGTTCACCATATGATAAAGTCCAAAGCGTCCGGTCTGGATCAGAAGAAGTAAATTTTCCGAGAGATCCTTCGTAAAGGTAGGATTACCGAACTTGTCCGTCACAACAGGAATCTCTTTCTGCGTTTGAAGAAGTTCGACGATTTTGGCAACGAATTTTTTGTCTTTCCTCCCTCCCCCAATCATCCATCCTGCCCGAACGATGAAATGCTTCCGCACAAGGGTTTGCACAATCTTTTCCCCCTCCCATTTTGTCTTGGCATAGACATTCACCGGATTCGGTTCATCAAACTCGGTGTAGGGCTCTGGTTTTTCGCCATCAAAAACAGCACCGGTACTGATGTACACTAGCGGGATATCCCACCTCTGACAGGCCAAAGCGACATTTTCCGTTCCAAGGGTATTGACGCGATAGGCATGGTCTACTTCAAGCTGGCACTTATCCACATCCGTCTCTGCAGCAAGATGCATTGTGAGGTGAGGCTTGGTTTCTTGAACGAACTGTTGAACCTCTTCATAGTTTGAGACATCAAGAAGTTCTATTTCTTTCTCCCCACTCCGTATATCTGTTTTCAGAACATGGAATTCTTTTCTCGTAAGAGACGAACAAAGCGCCGTTCCCAACATTCCTGCAGCACCTGTCACCAAGACCCGTCTATTGGGGTTTCTCATGGATTCATCAATCGTTCATAAAGAGCCAGATACTTTTCGACACCCCGGTCGAGATCAAAATGGTCCTGGGCAACGCGCCGACACCGTTGGGCAAGTGCTGCGCCCTCCACCCTCAAGGCGATCAGTCGCTCAATCGCTTCTCGATAACCTCTCAGCGAAAGGTCTGTCACGACCACGCCGACCCGCTCCCGTTGCACAATCTCATCACAATCTCCAATTCCTCTCGTGATCACGACCGGAACGCCGCAAGCCAGCGATTCGCCGACCTTCGTAGGGCATGAGGCCTTTTTGGAACCGACCGGTTTGATAAAACAAAGACTCGCTTGCGCGGTCTGCAACACCCTCGGAATCTCTTCGTGCTTCAGCATGCGAATTTCATAAGAGGTACGGTCTACTTTTCTTAAAGCGTTCGTCAGGAGAGGTTCGTCTCTCGGTGTCAAAAGAGTCCAACGGACCTCCGGGAGCCTCTCCTGCAACGCTTGAAAAAATTCAACCATCTCTCTTACCAGGTACCACGTTCCTATCGAGCCTACATAGACGATTCGTGTAAGACCGTTTTTGTTCACAGGATCTGGGATAAATCGATGAAGATCCGTACAGGTCGGAATGACTTCGATAGGAGCGAAGGGGTTGTCTTTCTCCAACCGCTGTTCAAGGAGTCCCTTCGCCACATGACTTAAGACCACCATCCCGTCGGCTGCTCTCAGAAACCGCCTCTCCCACCATTTGGCGCACCGATACAGAAAACCACGGGGCCTCCATAATCCCCCTTCAACCCGCTCTTCCGGCCAAAAACCCCGCACATCGAAAAGAAACGGGATCCGCTTAAGATGCTTTACCCACAAGGCTAAGAGTCCTGCCACAAAACTCCGTGCATGAACAAGCTGAGGAGGTCTACGCCGACACACTCGGGTGCAGACACACAGCCCCTGGAATAGGTCGAACAAAGTTGAAAGGACAGGGGGCCATTTGTGATAACGCAAGGGAATCCATTCAATGCCCTGCTGCGCTAATCTTTGATGGAGCACTTGCGCCTTCTCGGTCTCCTTCGTCCGCTCGACTTTCTCGAAACTTACGACGGTGAATGGGATCCCCTTTGTGGCAAACCGCTCCAGATAAGGAAGGATCTGGGATTGGCCCAAAGGGTCCAATAGACCATCGTAGGTAAGATATAAGCAACGCTTCATCGGCTCTTCACCATCTCGGTAACCTCCATTGTCTCGCCGAGGCGAGGGGCAATCAACACAAAAGGCATGCGATGACACAAAATATGGTTTTTCTCACAATTTTCATAGACATCCGCAAGTTGCTTTTCAGAAGCAGAAGGAATCGCGATCAAGACTTCCTCGACTCTTTCCCGCTTCGCAACTTCAACCAGATGGCGCCGCGTCCCCAACACAGGTATTCCATGAATGAGGTATCCCTGTTTTTTGAAATCGTCGTCGATAAACCCGACCAATTTATAATTGAGTTGCCGGTTGTTCCGGATTTCCCGAAGGGCGAGTTCACCCGCATCTCCTGCTCCCATGATCAGAATCCGTTTACCCCGCTCCCCGAGCGAGATGAAAAATTCTCGGAAAAGGCGTAGGATGACCCGCGAACCGGCGATGAGAACGAGTGAGAGAAGCCCATCGATGACAAAGACGGTCCGTGAGTATCCCTCGAACCTGAAAAGGTAAACCAGAAAAAGAACCGAGGCGATCTCTCCCACTAGGACCGCCTTAAAAATGGCGACGAGGTCATTGAGACTGACGTAACGCCAGACACCGCGATACAAACCGAAGGAGAAGAAAGAGAGACATTTGACACCGATGAGGACCGGCAGGGAATCGAGGATTAACTGCAGATTCCTTGGAGAAATGGCCCCTTCGAACCTCAGGAGGAACCCTGTGAGATACGAGAGACAGATGACGGTTAAATCGACCAGCACTTCCACGATCCGCCTTTTGTGGAGAATGACACCATTTAAGAAAATCCATCCCGGTTTTTCTCCGTTGACTTTCAATCTTTCTTCATCGGTATAAACCTTAACCTCCCCCAGAAACATCCCAAATAGAAACAGGATGAGGACGGCGAGGCCGATGAAGACCGTCACGACCGCCAGATTGAGTTGTAAGGAGACAAGGGAAAGGGCCCCGAAGAAAAGGCTTACAACATAGAGGGTGAGTACTGCCTTCCGCTCTGAAAGCCCGAAGGCGACCAAGCGATGAGACGTATGATCTCGCCCTCCCTGGGAGATAGGACGCTGATTCAATTTCCGCGCAAGGGTGACAAAGGTGGTATCAAAAATTGGGACGGAGAGGATGAGAACCGGAATCGCCAACGTCATGACGACGTTTGGAACGCTGTGATTCGCCTGTAAAATCGCGCCGACGGAGAGGAGATACCCCAATAACATGCTTCCACTGTCGCCCATAAAAATACGGGCAGGAGCAAAATTGTATCGAAGAAAAGCAAGGGTCGCTCCGATGACAAAACTCATTAAAAGTGCAATGGGAAAATTTCCACTTACAAAAGTCTCCACGCACAGGGAAAGGGCGGAAATGGCCGCGATGCCGGAGGCCAGACCGTCCATGTTATCCATGAGATTTAGCGCATTCATCATTCCGACGATCCAGAGTAGTGTTAGTGGAAGACCAATCAAAGGCGGAATCTCTGAGGAAAATTTAACCCCAAAGCCGATAGTGAGGCAGGCGATCACGATCTGCCCAATCAGTTTTGAAGAAGGCTTCATATGACGGCGGTCGTCAAAAACCCCAAGTGTTACAGAAAGGAGCGACCCTAGAAGGAGTACCCAGAAGGTGTCGCTTCCTCTAAAGAAGAAGAGATACGGAATCAGAAATGCGATGAAAATGGCGAGCCCTCCCAACAAGGGGATCGGCTGAGAGTGCCAGCGGTCCTTCTTTGGGAGGGACACGCAATGAACTTTTAGTGCCATCCTTTGCATGACCGGTGTCATCAAAAACGCGATCAGGAAGCTCGCGAGAAATCCTTGAACCAGTTGGGAGAGTGGATTACTGCTTAAAATAATCGATAACACTTTGAAGTGTTTCCTCCAAATGTCGACTCGGTGTGTAACCGATGAGGGATCGGATTTTTGAAATATTCGGGGTCCGCCGCTGCATGTCCTCAAACCCATATCCGTAGGCCTCTTCATAAGGGACAAATTCGATGGGCGATGGGGAACCGGTCATTTTCTTAATCTTTTCGGCAAGGTCGGCGATGGTGATCTCTTCACCATTTCCGACGTTGAAGACATCCCCTTCCGCCGCAGGTTCATTCATGAGACCGATGAGGGCGGAAATCGTATCTTTCACATGGTTAAAACTCCTCGATTGTTTACCGTCGCCGTAGACCTGGATCGGCTTCCCCAGCAGGGCCGCCTGGACGAAATTGGGAATCACCATCCCATATTGCCCCGTTTGCCGCGGGCCTACCGTATTGAAGATTCTTGCGATGACAACCGGAAGCTTTTTCTCCAGATGGTAGGCAAGTGCCAAGAATTCATCTACGGTTTTCGAAGAGGCATAAGCCCATCGCCGCTTGCGCACGGACCCAAGGATGCGATTATCATCTTCACTGAGGGTATGCTCCACATGGTTCCCGTAGATTTCAGAGGTGGAAGCGAGTAGAACCTTTCGTTTGTATAGGTTCGCGATCTTCAAAACGATTTCGGTTCCTCTCACATTGGTTTCGATGGTTTCGATCGGCCTATCCATGATGAGACGCACCCCCACCGCCGCAGCAAGATGATAAATCTGATCGACCTTCTCGATGAGTTCCTCCATCACCTTCTCATTCATGATGGTATCCACCACAAGATGAAAACGGGGGTGCTTCACGATCTTTTCAAGATTCTCAAGCTTTCCCGTTGAGAGGTCATCGATCACCCAGACCTCCTCCCCTTTTTCCAGAAGAGCCTCCGAAAGGTGGGAACCGATGAATCCTGCGCCTCCGGTCACAAGAATTTTCACGGCATGGCCCCCTTGTCTTTCGATAAGAGTTCCTGATAAAGGGTTCGTATGTCTTGAAGAAGTCTTTCTTTCGAAAACCGCTCGGTCACCCATTTTCGTCCAGCCTCCCCCATCTGCTGCTGCAGATCTGGATGATCTAAAAGAAGTTCAATCTTTGCGGCAAAACCTGAAAGGTCTCCGGAAGAAACGGTGTATCCTGTCAGACCCTCTTGTACGACATCCGGAACCCCCCCGACCCGCGTGGCGACGACCGCTTTTCCGGAGGCCATCGCTTCAATGAGAGACACAGGTGTCCCCTCATTCCGCGAGGTGAGTACCACGACGTCAAGGTCCGGATAGACCTCTGCCAAATTCCTCCTCCAACCCAAGAAGGTCACAGAGTGTGAAAGTCCTTTTTGGCGGACCAAACGCTTTAGCGTTTCCTCCTCCTCCCCTTTTCCCACAATTACAAAATGGGTATCTTGTCGCTTCTTGAGGAGTGTTTCTGCCACTTCCAGAAAAAAGAGATGGTCTTTAATCGGGACGAGGCGCCCCACGATCCCAATGAGTCGGGTGTGGGGAGAAAGTCTCAGTTCAGCCCGAAGAGTTCCCTCTTTCCCATTGAACCGGAGGAAAGGCTCCAGATCGAGACCCACAGGAATCACACGGACCCTTTTCGGGGAACCGATCCGATAGCGACGGCAGATCTCCTGACGGACATGATCACTTACCGCAATGAGACAATTCGAACGCCTCGCAAGAAAGCGCTCGATCGACAGGAAAAAGCGTGTTTTGAAGGCGCTAAAATATCCCTCGAAGACATGGCCGTGAAACGTATGAATCCGCACCGGAACTCGCGCAAACGTCGCGGCCAGCCGACCCAGCGTACCTGCCTTTGCCATATGGGTATGGACAATATCGGGACGCTCGCGTCGCATGATCTGAAAGAGTTTCCACAGACACACAGCATCTAGAAGCGGATGAATTTCCCGTCGGAGTTCCGGGAGAATAACGGGAGACTTTCCCCTTTCCGAAAAGAGGTAGGAC
Source organism: Candidatus Omnitrophota bacterium (assembly GCA_016206785.1). GTDB lineage: Bacteria > Omnitrophota > Gorgyraeia > JACQQV01 > JACQQV01 > JACQQV01. The sequence continues at coordinate 24,659 of JACQQV010000028.1, read as the reverse complement.
ATGTCTCCCTCTTCCCCGCCGACACGACCGGTGACGACGACACTTTGAATTCCCTCCTTCTCGAGCCCCTCGTCCAGAAGGGCTGCGTGGCGGGCAGGCCCCCCCACATTCAGACGGGTGATGATACGCATCACCTTCATCGCTTCACCTCTAAAGACATCTGTTCCTCAGATCGAGAAACCCCCTCTCTCTCCCCATCCACGAAGATGCGGTACCAGAGTTCGAGGATGAAAAGGCTAAAGAGGCACTGTCCCATGTCCTCTTTCCCGGAGAGGTGTCTCTCAATCAATCGTTGAACCGCCTCTCTCTCGAAAATTCCCCGATCGAGAAAGCGGTCTCCAAGAAGTGTGTCTTTAAGCATCGGCCGGAGTTCTCTTCGAAACCAGAGTCCTACTGGAACACCGAAACCCTGCTTCTTCCGTTTTATAATTTCTTTCGGAAGAAAGGGTCTAAGCGCTCTTTTTAAAATATATTTTTGGGTAAGGCCCCGTACCTTCATCGAAAAAGGAAGAGAGGCTGCGAAGGCAACAAGATCCCGGTCTAAAAAAGGAGACCGGCCCTCCAGCGCATGGGCCATGGTCATCCGATCCGCCTTGACCAGAAGGTCGTTAGGAAGATAACTCACCATGTCCACCAAAGGAGTCGCCGCCGAAAAGGGATGTTCCGGAAAGCGGTCGTAACATTTTTTGAGATACCCGAAAGCTCCTTCTGATTCAATGCTTTCCCTAAAAGAAGCGGTGTACAGTTTTTCTCTTTCATCTTTTCGAAAGAGCCCTACCCAGTCCAAGTACCTTTCCTCCGGAGAGCGGCCCAGTGACTCCGAAAACCGTTTAAGTCTTACGGAAAAATTCGCCCGATCCGCCTCGCCGTTAAAGAGAGTAGCGATCAGCGATGAGAGGGTGCGCACCGAAAAAGTGAGATGGGTGGACCGCAACCATTCCGAAAGAACATTGGCCACATAGCGCTCGTAACCACCAAAGAGTTCATCTCCTCCATCTCCGTTTAAAGCCACCGTCACTGCTTCACGCGTATGCTGTGCAAGATAAAAGGTCGGAAGTGCCGAGGCGTCTGCAAACGGTTCATCCAGACTCCAGACCATCTTAGGAAGTACCTTTAAAAGATCGGGGCGTATCAGAAATTCGTGGTGCTCGGTCTTGAAGTTTTCCGCGACAAGTCGTGCAAAGGGTCTTTCATCATAGGAAGATTCTTCGAAGCCGATCGAAAAGGAACGGATCGTCCCCTTTGGGGAAATCCGACGCATCATCGCCACCACAGCACTTGAATCGATTCCTCCGCTTAAAAAGACGCCAAGGGGTACATCGCTTTCCAAACGCTTCCGGGTCGCCTCTTGAAGAAGGGCCAGGAGTTTTTCTTTGGTCTTCTTCTCCGACAGACCGCCCGCTCTTTCTGCGTTAAGGGACCAATAAGACCGGGAAGTCGTTTTTCCTGATTCATAGATCAGGACATATCCCGGCAAAAGTTTCTTCACCCCTTTAAAAATAGTTAAGGGGGCAGGAATATAATAAAGCGAAAGATACTGATCAATCGCTCTGCGATCTACCTCTCTTTTAAAATCAGGGTCTTCCAGAATTGCCTTCAGTTCCGATGCGAAAATAATTCCGTCGTCTCCTTCCGCGTAGAAGAGGGGCTTCTTCCCCATCGGGTCCCGGGCAAGAAGCAAGAGTTTCTTCTCCTCATCCCAGAGGGCGAAGGCGAACATGCCATCCAGACGATTCACAAAGTCGATCCCCTCCTCTTCATAAAGATGAACGAGAACTTCTGTATCGGATTGCGACCGGAAGGGATGACCCTTCTGAATCAGTTCCGATCGAAGAGACCGGTAATTGTAGATCTCCCCGTTAAAAACCACCCAGATTTTTCCGGTCTCGTTCGAGAAGGGTTGATGGGCACGTTCGGAAAGATCGATGATCTTCAACCGACGGTGACCCAAACCGATGGAAAGAAAAGGCGGTTCCTCGGATTGATCCGTATAGACCCCTTCGTCCTCCGGCCCGCGGTGAGCAAGAGTACGCGCCATCCGAACGATCACTTCCGGATGAACCGGTCTGTTTGGATTTAAGCTAATCTTGCCGCAAATTCCGCACATAGTGTCCTCACCTGAAACCACACAAAACGGGCCCCTTCTGCCGAAAAGACCAAAAGAACCGGCTCCACGATCCACCGATGACGTCCTTCAATAAAGAAAAAACTTTGAAGGAAGGATATTGAAAAGAGATACAGGATAAGAAGCCCGACCATCTCCCGCCGGACGGGGGAAGCAAACCCTCTCCACATCCCGATGATTCCCAGGCCCAGCATCGTCCCGTACCACCCTTGATAAAGCAAGAGCCAAGAGGAAGGGTACCAAAGTCCCGATTGGGGTGAGAACCACCAGAAATAGTATAGTTTCTTCAGGAAAAGCTGAAACGTCTCCAAGGGGTGTTCGCGAATATAACCGAAGGCTGCTTCTTGAAACGCCCTTGACTGATTCAACTCATCCAGCCGACGAATCCTTTCTAGAAACGCTCTATCGCGGCTTAATACCGCCTCTCCCGAAGGTGTTAAAGAGGTTCCGCTCGCATGCGGGTTATTCCCAAGCCAAAGCTGAAGGCTGAAGGTTGTCGTTATCGGAACAAACTTCTGAAAAGCGATCGCGTTACGGATCGCCCATGGAACCAACACCGCGGCGGCCGTCAAAAGCAGGACGGAAATATAGAGAAACTTTTTCTTCCAATAAAAAGTCCACTGTCTAAAAAGCCATCCGCAGGCGAGTCCCGCAAAAAGTACGAGGGTTGACCGCGATAGAAAAGCGACGCCAAGGAGAATTCCCCCAAGAAGAGATGTCCCCACATTGACGTTTTTCCGGATCTTCAATGTGAAAAGGAGAAAAAGTGAAAACCAAAGAGTATCAAAGAGAAGTGGATGAAGTTTCCTCGTCGTATAAATGAAAAGCCCGGGATGGAGGCAAACGAAGAGCGTTGCCAAAAATCCCGTTTCCTTAGAAAAGACCTCTCTTCCAATCTCGTACACCACCCAAGCAAGACCTCCAAAAGCGATCATTTGCGCCCACGTCACTGCCCGCTGAGATCCTCCAAACAACCAATAGATCCCAATGCAAAGAAGAGGATAAAATGGATGCATAAGCCCCCGGTATTCTGTTTCCAGATAGCGTATGGTCATCCCTTTGCCATTTAGAAAATTCCGAGATATCGTTTCATACTCCCACACCTCAGGTTGCCTTCCCGGCTGTAGCCAAACATACAAAAACTGAGTAAGTATTGCTATACCAATGACGACAACCGACCACTTACGCATAGCCCTTCCACCAATAGTAAAGGATCCCCCCTACTTCATGAAGGAGGGCAAAAAGCTGTCTCACCTGCAACCGCCTCCCTCTCTCATAAAAATCGCACTTCTGAACCGGTAGATAACGAACCTTGATTTCTGGTGCCACCTTCCGGAACACAAGAGCCGCTCGACGCATATGGTAAGGGGCGCTGATGAGAAGAATGGAACGCCAACCTTTCTGATATAAAATATCCTTTACAAATTGAACATTCTCATAGGTGTTTGAAGATTTGGTTTCGAGTAAGATGGCTTTTGGAGGAACGTCGCTGGAGGTGGCGATGAGTTTCATATCCTCCGCTTCTTGATAAGAATAGACATAACCGGATGAAAAAATGATTGCGGGAGCCCAACCTGCCTGGTAAAGTTCTGCAGCGTATCGGGACCGCTCGATGGTGCTCTTCCCCGGGTTTCCCGTTTCTCCCACGCCACCCCCCAGTACCACAATCGCATCGGCCTTTTGAAGTTTATCGGAAATCTTAAGAGGGCCGCCGGCAAACCAGAGAAGGGGCGTATAGAAAATGAGTGCGAAGAGAAAGAGGCCTGAGAGCGCCCATCGCAGAAGGGCCTTCCGGGAAGCCTTTAAAAAATGAAGAAAGGACTCCTGCCACATTTCTTCCCTCACTCGACTCTTGCGGTCGAGTTCTGCCTGCAAAATAACGGACATCTCTTCGATGCGCTTTTCCCAGCCCTGCTCCAAAGCCACTTCCTGACGAAAGTTCCTTTTCTCCCCATTATCGTCATCCATCGAACTCAAGACAAAACGTTCGAACTCTTCGTGATTATGCCCAATCTTTACAATATCTTGAAAACGGGCGTTAAAATTCCGTATCTCGGGCAGATCCGTTGAGATGACCGGCTTTCCGAGGATGAGATATTCGTTCATCTTTGTTGGATAAACGGTCGAGGTATAGTCAGACAGAAGATAGGGAACAAGACAGACATCAAACTGTCTGATATAGGAGGGGAGTTCTGAATGGCTCTTCTCACCGAGTAGGAAGACATTCTCCAAATCTTGTATCGTGGAAATGTCTGTTTGAACCGGTCCTACGAAAACAAGTGACCATTCCGGATGCTTCACCGCCAACGACCGGACCAAACCATAGTCCACGTGCCGGTGGAGTCCTCCACAATAACCGACGATGGGACGCTTGAGGAATGTGAGTTCCTGTGGTATATGGGAAGTTCTTTCCGTTTCCAGAAAAACTTCTGAATTGACACCGAAGGGAAAGACGTGAGCAGGGGTATGATATCGCTCGCAAGCACGTTTCAATCCCTCCCCTTGTGCAAAAACGATGTCACATTGCTTAAGGAGTTTTTCCTCCGTCCGACGAACTTTTTGCGGATGGGCAACGAGCTTTGTAAAATCCGCAACGCAATAGTACACAACAAGTCTTTTATCGAGATGTTCAATAAGATCCACCGCCATTCCGGTTGGTAAAAATGACCAAAGAATAGGATGATCAAAAGACATTGCCTTCAGCCACCCTTTTAATTGAGACAACATCAACCAGCGGTTGATTCGGGTCGCGATCCGCGAAAAAGGAAAAGGGAGGATAAGCGGTGAAAAGACGTACAGATTCTCTCTGACTTTTCGAATCCCACGAATTCCTTTTTTCCAATTCAAGATCCTTTTCCAAAGACGGGGAAAATCTTTTAACGTGGGCACCCGAACACCCATGTTTTCAATATAGAGGACCCGGTTCCCGTTTTTGGCGAAAGTGGCCATAATTTCTTGATGGCCTTGCCAATTAAAATCCCAGTCGATGGTGGACAAACAGAGGATATCTTGATCTTTCATCATCTTAAGGAATCTCCGTCGGGCGATGAGTAAGACTTTCGAGAAGAGAGGCAAGTGTTCGTACAGTGTTCTGGCACTGGTAACATGCAATGGCTTCTCTATTGGCTTGAACCTCTAAGGCGTTACGCCTATATGCTTCGAAACGTTCTTTCAAGGCTTCTTTGATCTTTTCGACATCTCTTGCGGGCACGATACAACCTGTTCGGGTGGATTCAATAATCTCTTTGACGCTTCCTTCTCCTCCCAAAGCCAAGATGTAGCGACCCGCACCCAGATATTCGAGAAGCTTTCCTGGGACATATCGTGGAGCGAAACTTTCGTCCTTCTCCGCAATAGTCAAAAGAAGGTGGCTTTGGCACAAGATTTCAAGGGTTTTTGCGTAGGAAATAAACCCCAACCGCTCGGTCACTTTCTGAATCAAAGGCCGCCTAAAATAAGATTCGACGGAAGGTGCCGATGTTCCCAAAAAAATAAATCGCAATCTTTCCTCGGCCTCCGGCGATTCTTCCATCAGCCTCTCAAGGGCTTCAAAGAAATATTGGGGTGAGCGTCCCTCGTAGAGGGACCCTGCATACGTCACCGTCCACTTCCCATTGGCGCGATCTTTCTCCGGCGCCAAAGGATATTCTTCAGGATCAAACCCATTGGGCACATAGAAAAACTTTTTTGAAAATTCCGGATAACGGTCTTTGAAATGGCTAATGATCGCGGGAGTCACCGAAGTGATCCGGTCTGCATGGCGAATCACAAAAGCCTCCAGTTTTTCCTCAAGTTTCAAAATAAGGGCCGGTTTTTCAGGGGCACGGTATGTATTTAAAGGAACCCATTCATCCCTAAAATCAAGTAAAAGTGGTCTTCGTGTGATCCATTTGAGAAAAACCCCTGTCAGAAAACTGGAAAAGGGTTCCCCGATCACCATGATGGCATCTATCTTCTCTTGAGTGATCATCCGCCATCCTCTCCAAAGAGCGAAGGGGATCCATCCTATTCGCGAGTCAGGGCAGAAAATCCAGTGGGCGACTTTTCGAAGCCACCTTGTTTCCTCGCGACGGTGAGGCTCTGTGGGGAACTTCCCTACCGAAAATCGGAGGGGCTCCCATGAGGAACTTCTCACCACCTGAACTTCCGGAGGGATCCGCTTTAGGAGTGTTGCGTCATAATCAGGCACCCTCGGCCTTTTGACCGTCAGGACAAAAAGTTGCCACCCTTCCTTGGCAAGGTATTTTGAGAAAAAGAGGGCGCGTCTTGAACGGCTTGCGCCCACAGGCGGAAAACTATAAGCGACAAATAAGAGTTTCTTCACACGAGCACCTCGCTTTGTGAAGCGGCCCTACAGGAAAGTGCAAAGGAAAGGAGGTACTCCATTCGGTACTCAAGAAAGAATTCCGACCCCATCCAGCGCTTCATAAAAAGTCCCACCTTGTCAGGATCAAAGTAAGGACCTTGGAAGAATTCAGTGACAACCTCCCGAAATGCCGGGTCTGTTCGGAGCCAAAGGTCGAAATCCATGAACAGTTTCCGCCTCGGGAACAATTTTCCCCGACTCAGACTGGAGAGTCTTCTTTGAACGGCGTGCCGTGCTTTCTGTCCGACGATCCCACCCAGTTGAAGAAAATAGGGTGCATCCGCGGGAACCATGGTTTTGTCATAGGGGATACGAAGGGTGCGGAATTTTTTCAGGTGCTTCAGGAACGCAAAATAGAGTCTGTAATTAGCCCGTGCCTCCATCGGAAGCGAAAACGAGAAATTGATAAGCGCATCATCACAGAAAGGATAGGCAATCTCGAGATAGCGTCTGACGCGGATCCCTTGAAGGTTGCTCACCCGTCGGCGCATGTCACACAGTTTGAAGAGTTCCTCTCCCTCTTCTTCATACTGCATAGACTCCTCAAGCGGCGACAGCCATTCTTCAATATCCTGAAGACGACCTTCTCTCGTATTTTGAATGCTTTCCAAAAATCCATCCCGAAGAAGCAGATTTAAAAATTCATCTGTAAAAAGCCGGCTTGCGCGGTCAATCCTAAGAGAGAGTTGTCGAAGATTGCGGTAAGGTGTCAACTGAAAACCAAGAAGCGCATTTTTCAAGTTAAAATGCTGGTAGTAGTAACCGCCGAAAAAACCGTCACCGTAGATGCCGTCGAAACAGAGGCCGCAACCTTCCTCTCGCATGACGAGAGCGGCCTCATCTGTCCACCAGGCAAGAAGGCTTTCAATCGCAGCGAATGCCGATTCGTAGCGATTCAAGAAATGTCGGCTCCCGACGTCAAAAAGGCGGTACTCTATTTTTGCCTCCCGGGCCACCTTTTCCGCAAGCAGAGAATCGTCATACTCGCGGCCGCCAAAGACATAGCCTTTCAATTTCTCTTTGGGCGAAAAATATTCGAGGATGAGCCTGGAGTCAACGCCTCCACTCAGCATCAGACCGTAGCGCCCCGAGGAACCCCGATAACGGTTCATGGAGGTTCTAAAAAGATCGTCCATCTGTTCAAGCCATTCTGAATGAGAACCTTTTTTTTCTCCCCTTTGATGATGCAATCGATCATAAGTTTCCTTGTGAAGCGTCTTCTCCGAAAGATCATAGGTGAGAATCGATGCGGGACCCATCAGCTTGACCCGCTTGTAGGCCGTCCGTTCCCCCACCATCCACCCATAAAGCAAGAGTTCGGAAAGAGCGACTTCATCCGCCGCTTCAGTATTATCTCCACTCTCCGCCAGAGGTCTGGCGAGGGGTGAAAAACCAAATGCCCCCCCTTCTTCAAAGTAATAGAGAGGAAGGAGGCCCAAACGATCGTTCAGGATATAGAGCTTGTTCTCCGCGTCATCGAGAATAAGGAGGTTAAAAATTCCGCCACGAATTTCCCGGATAAATGGAATCCCTTTCTCTTCATAGGCCTCCACGATCTTCTGAAGCACCTCTTCTGACTTTCGTTCAAACGTTGAGAAATTATCTGTGTCATTTAAAAAAAGGTAGCCGTCCAGAAAAAGTGCCGTCCGCCGTGAGCGGGACCAAACAGGTTGGGAGGAAGGAAATAAAAGCCCGTGATGGAACCTCCCGATGCCGACTTGATCGTTCACATAACAATCTTCATAAGCCGTTTTCAGCGTGGCAAGGCTATTTCTTAATCGTTCAAACTTTTCCAAAAGGCGTGGCCGATTCACATCGGCCCAGCCAAAAAGGGCCGACATTTATGACCTCACAACGGGTCTGGCATGAAAGAAACTTGTCAAGAGGCGGATTTCCGGAAGCCGGAAGGTCCGCAATAGAACAAGCACCGTCCCATAAACCAAGCACCCCAAGAGGATCGGAAACGGATCCCAAATGGTTTCTCTGGATGAAACGGACGCAACGACAAGTATCATCGCCCCAGAGGCAACAAGCACCTTCAACGCTACCGCAAAATCGAACACAAATTTCAAGTATCGTCTTGAAAGTTCATGCGCAACAATGGCTAAGAGGAAAAAAGAGATGGCCGTTGCCATCGCCGCCCCAGTGGTTTTAAGAAAAGGAATAAATAACAGATTGAGTACGATATTGATGAGTGATCCGCCGAGAAGAAGACCCAGATCCCAATAGGTCTGTTTGCGCAAATAGGTTGCAAAAATGAGAAGTTGGTAGACCCCGTAGAAAAGACATCCCAATGAAAGCCCTGGCAATACCCATCTTTCTCCCGCGTAGGATTCGGTGGTCATGATCTCCACAAAAGGTCTCCCGTACAGGAATAGGCCCGAGACGATGGGGAATGTCAAAATCAGATAGTACTTGAGCGAATAATTAAAATACTTGCGGACTTCGTCCATTTGCCCAGAATCATACAGGTCGGCGGTGGCGATCAAGAGAACCGACTGGATCGGCATGAGGAAAAGGAGTGTGACCATGCTGAGGTTTACCGCCGCCGAGTAAACACCTGCGGCAGAGAGTCCGAGAAAATAGCTCAACAGATAACGGTCCGAAGAATGGATCACCAGAAGGAGCAACGCGTTTGCCATGAGAGGAAGACCGAAAAGGAGATACGGTCTTGCCTCATGATAGGCAGGATGTTTAAAGGGGATCTTGCGGTACAGCGTCCAAAGGCCTACTCCCACCGTGAGAGCCTCAATGACCAGATACAATCGGACAACGTCCGCAACGCTTCCCCTCCCATGATACAGAAGCAACAGACCTACAATTTCTGAGAAGGTTTTGAAAAAGTTGATGACGGCAAAATATCCCATCCAGCGTAAGGCCCTGAATGCACGGACAACGATCTCCCGGACGGCGTAGAGCGGGATGAAAAAGGCGCCGAGACGAAACAGGGGAATCTGTTCTGCAGGAATTTTCAAGAATGTATTTCCCAGGGCAGGCGCTATTGCCCAGAAAAACACCATTCCCCCGAGGCTCATCCCAGAGACCCCTGTCAGAATGCTGGAAATCACTCTTGCCTGACTTTCCCTTTCTTTTTCCGAAGGAACGAACCGCACCATTGAAATTCCCAGCCCTCCCTGGAAGAGTGAAGAAACGATCGTGACCGTAATCAAGATCAGGGCCCACAACCCGTATTCTGAGGGTAACAACATTCGCGTGAGAAGCGGGAGTGTCACCAGACCGGAAGCCCTGACAGCGAATTCCGTGATGCCGATCATCCCAATATCAGAAATAAATCTGCGGTATCCTTCGATGGATCCTTTTGACGAATTCTCCCCCTTCATCGAAGGCCCCCCATTCTGTGAGGCCCTTGGAGAACCTCATACAGAGACTCCGCTGCGATGTGAAAGCCCCTCCCGTTCGGATGGACGACATCCCGTTCTCGGTAGAGACTCATCCCGGTAGGATCCTCTTTCCTAAAGACCCCCGTTAAATCCACGAATGAATAATGCTTTTCTTCAGCCCATGAGACCAAACGACGGTTCATCGCCTCCTCTCCCCGGTACACCTGAGGATGAAGAGGAAAAAAGATAAAGACGGGTTTTGCTTGGAGGCCTTTCGCGATCTTCACCATCTGTTCCAGTGCTTCTTTCCACCGCTCGACATGAGCAGAATCTACAGATACCGCATAGTCTTGAAGGTATGCGGCATACCCCTCCTCGGCAATGAGTCGCGAAAAGACGACCTCGCGCAGCTTATCGTATCCCCACTTATAAAGATCGCTCCGTTGATAAAGGAAATTGAGATGCCGGGCTATGGATCCATCCCGCCCTACAATGAAAACGCGACCTCCAATCCGATACGCACGATTTTTAAAGGGGATGTAATCATTCGCACAGACACCGATAAGGACAAGATCCGGATCCACCCGAGGCGCTTTGGACTCAAGAGTCGCCAGCACCTGCCAAACGTTGTATCCTCCCACCGCTGCATTCCAGACCAGAACCCTCTCCGCCGTCGACTGGGCAAGACGACGGGCAAGGAGATTAGGAAGACGTTCTTCTTCCGGAAGATATTCTCCCGCCATAATGGAATCTCCCACCGCTAAGATTCGAAATTCGCCCGGTTTTCTAGGAGAGATCTCCTCTCCTTTGAGGCCCAATTGATTCACACGGACCCTTTGACCCGTTCGACTTCTGTAAGTGACGGAGGGTTCGGGTTCCACCAACATCCTGGGGTTTGCACTGATCCGTAAATGATCGGATGAGTTAGACAATAGAAAATAGAGGCGGGCCGCCCCTTCTCCTGCCAGAAGCCCTCCCATGACCCCGCACAGGATTAAAAGAGTACGATGCCACTTTCTCATCGCATGGTTACTCCTGCATACGGAGAGATAGAGGAAAGAGGATCTTCGGCGATCTCCCCATAAAATCCCCTTAACGTCGTCAGAACCCCTTTTTGAGAGGATGTGATTTCCTTTAAGAAACGTCTCAGTTCGCAGAGGGAACGCTTCGAAATCGCTTTCGGATGACCCAAGAAAACAATCGGTACCCTTTCATCGCCCCCATAACGGGAAAGATACCGATTGAAGAGATAGAGCATTTCTTTAAAGGTCATGCTTTCGTAATTGAGGTAGGTGGCAGAAGTAGAAAACGGTTTGGCAAAAAGTTTCCATCGGGGTGTTCGAAACGATGCATCCCGAATCGCCATCGTTTCTCCATTCCCGTAGCGCACCCACGGTCCTCCTTGACGACGTAACAGAGCATGGCAAACCCTTCGCCAAGAGGTGACCGGAATTGCCGTAATGGGAATTTCAAGAAAGGTTCCATTCCCTCTCTCCTCGGTGACCTCTTCTTCAAAACGCCAGAAAGGTCTTCCGGGACAATTTCGAAAATCAAATGCCAGTTCATGGGTATGGCATTTCCCTCCTGGAAACACGCTCGAATCGATCAAAAGATGATTTGACTTCATTGTCTCACGAACGTCCCGGAAAGGCTGGAGACAGAAGCCCCCCGCTCGGAAAGAGACGATACGGTAGTCTGCTTCTGTCTCTCGTACGATCGACTCTAAAAGCTCCCGGGATAGGGTGAAACAGCCGGCGATCGTCTCCCATAATGAAAGGTCTTTTACTTGACTCAGCTGATGAAGTCTGTACCGATGGAGCGGGAGAACCCAATGATTCCCTTCATACCTGGCATCGAGCCAGTGCGGATGAACGTGGAGTGCGACTTCATGACCTTCTTTGGCCAACGACTGTATCTGTCTCTTGATCGCTCCCGCCTCTTCTAAAAGATGAGGATAGCGTCGCCCTTCATCGCACAATTTTTTGTAATATAAGATGTCGACGAACAGCGTCATTTTGGCGCCGAACCTCCGAAGCGTTTCCCTCAGCATTTCCGTCGGAACGATCAAACAGTTCTTTGTCGTTCCGGTCTCCGAACCGAAAAAGAGTTCGTAATCTGCCGTGATGACAACGTACGGGATCCCCATTTACTCCCTCATGAGAATAAGGTAGGTATAGGAATATCGATCGGCCTTCCTTTTAAAAAGCCGGTCAAGCCAGTGATCCGCTCGAATCCATAGGGGCTGGAGAAAAGAAGGGGAAATAAGCCCCACCTGATTTGGAAAAGCCATCACTCCCCCTTCTTCAAGGAGACGAAACCCCTGTTTCTCAAAGAAGGCCGCGACGCTCCGTTCTGTCAGAGGATTCATGAACGAATAATCGTGATAGACATAACGATCCATCCATCTCCATACGTGATAGTGGAAACTTTTTCGGTTGGGAAGGGTCAAAAATACCTTTCCACCCTTCTTCACCACTTTGGCCGCCCGTTCCATAAAATCCTCACCTTTTTCAAAGGTCTGCAGGCTATTGATACAGATTAAATGATCAAAGTCGATGGTCGGAAAGCCTTGGTTGAGATCGAAGCGGAGTGTACTCTTATTCCCTTGCGGGGGCTCTCGATCGACGCCAACATAAGAATATCCGAGCGACTCAATGGCCGATTGAAATCGTGCACGGGATCCACAACCTGCATCTAATACTCTATCTCCTTTTGGCAATCTCATTTTTTGGATCAGTTGCAAAATTTGTTCTTCATAATAAGCAGAGAAAGCCTTGACCATTCTTTACCCTTTGGCAGTTTAATCAAAAAAGCGGAACCAGATGAGCGTCAAAAGGGCGCTTAAGCCATGCCGCCACGTAATCTTTTTCCCCTCCTGATAGGATCGGCCGTAGTAGGCAATAGGGACTTCATAGACACGGACCTTCTGCTTGAACACCTTGGCGGTGATTTCGGGCTCGATGGAAAACCCCTTACACCGCAACCGAAGTCTCTGGACGACCTCTTTCCTAAACACCTTGTACCCTGTTTCCATATCCGTGAGGGTTGTGTTATAAAGGAGATTGGTAATAAAGGTAAGAAAATTATTCCCCATCTTGTGCCAGAAAAGATAGACCCGCTGGGGCCTACCGCCTGAAAGCCTCGAACCATAGACGACATCCGCTGCACCTCGGAGAATCGGGTCGAGGAGGATGGCATAATCCGCAGGATCATATTCAAGATCGGAGTCCTGTGTCATCACGACGTCGCCCCCCGCCTGAGCAAAACCTGTTCGCAGTGCGGCTCCCTTTCCCATGTTCTTGCTGTGGTAAATAATTTTGACATTGTCTTGAGGCATCGCCTCCAAGAACTGCCGCGTTCCATCGGTTGAGCCGTCATCGACGATAATGATCTCCTTTTCAAGGTCAAGAGGGACCTGTTTAACCTTTTCAATGATCTTTTGTATCGTCTCTTTCTCATTATAGACAGGCATCACAATGCTCAATTTCATGAAGAGACATCCCCTTTCTTAGCGACAATCATGAGTGAACCTGCAAATTCACGGAGGACCGGAATGCATTCAAACCATTGTCCCATCCTCTCAACGAAGGGAATGAAGAAAGCAGGCGTAGAAGGATGAAGATAATCATAGGGAAAGATGCGAATGTCTTGAAACCCGATCCTCTGCAGGGTATGCGCAAGACCCCAACGGATAAAGGCTGTTTCATCAGGATCTTCCCCCATCCATCGTTTCACCGCGGGCACATTCTTCATCACAAAGATCTGAGGATTAAGCATGTTGGGCTCTGCCAATGCCAAGCGACCTCCCGGACGGAGCACCCGCCAAAATTCCTTCAACGCCGCTTCGGCATTCAAATGATGTAGGATAGAACTCCCCACGACGGCATCAAACGTTTCTGCGCAGAAAGGTGTCACCATGGCGTCTGCGACGACGCAATGTGCCTGTTGGTTGATTCTGCGATACGCCTTCTGCACAAAGTCCGGAAGAATGTCGATGGCGGTTAGGCGTACCCCTTCTTCTGTCAATTTTTCTGTAAACGTACCAACCCCACACCCCACCTCCAAAACCGCCTTCCCTTTTTCAATACCCCCTAGTGTGCGAAGGTAAAAGGCCCTGCGAAGGACGCGGCGCCTCCCCGCAACGGTTGTCCAATAAGGAATTTCCCCCTCTACTCTGACCGGGTTTGCCTGTGCCGTTTGCACTTCCTAGAGGCCTCCTTAGTGAATACCTTTGAGACCGTGAAAACAGGTTTTGAGAATCGACGCGCCGTCCCGAAGGGGTTTCATCTTGGATTTCCCCTTTTCGCGAACCGTGTAGTGAATCGGAAGTTCGGCCATCTTTAATCTTTTCCGGGCCGCCTCAAACAAAAGATCGAAATCTCCCCACGCATCCTTCCCTTTCACAAAGGACCTGAAATGTTTCTTAAAGAAGGCCTTGGTGCCGCACAGCGTGTCGGTATTTCTCTGTTCCATAATAAAACTTAGAATGATGCCGAATATTTTATTGCCCAAAAAATTGAGAAATTTCATTGCCCCGGAGGCCATGGGATAGACCATCCGCGTTCCGTTCACAAACTCAGCCCTTCCTTCGGAAAGAACCTTGAAGAATCGGGGTAACTCCTCAGGCATGACCGCCATGTCCGCATCCAGAATCATGAGGACGTCTCCCCCAGCTGCTTCGATGCCGGTGCGGACCGCACTCGCCTTTCCCCTGTTCGGACTGTAGGAAATGACTTGAACCTCCTTCTCGGGGTCTTCGATGCGGCGGGCCCTCTCTCCTGTACCATCCGTTGAGCCGTCGTCCACGACCACCACCTCTGTCCGGATCCCCATTTTCGGGATCCGCTTCACGCACACCTCGATGTTTTCCGCTTCATTGAAACAAGGGACGATGACTGAACAAGAGAGTTCCTGCACCTTCTTCTCCGTCGACTCGGGCTTCGCAATGATAAATTGAAGGGCGCAGAGGTTATTGACAACAGGAAGGCGCGGCAAGATTTTATTCAACCAAAACGAAATGAAGGGGATTCTTTTCGGGAAAAAGATCCTAAAGCCGCTCGAGGTAACCTCATACCCGAGTAACTCAAGAATGTTGACGAGGTCTCTTCGGGTGATGAAGTTCCGAATGGTTTCGGGACTCCGTAATCTCCATTTCGCCCCAAGCCGCATGATCGGTTCCCACAAAGGATTGGTGGTTAAGATAACGAGCCGCGTCTCCGGATGGGTATGTTTCTTGACCTCGGCAAGAAACGCCCATAAATCCGGAATAAATTCCATCAGGTGAGACATGATGACGTAGTCAAAGGGATCTCTTTCTTCCAAGTGTTCAATATCGGATACCTGAAGTTTCAAGTGGGGATATTTTTTCGAAGCCAGTGAAATCATGCGAGGACTGATGTCTATGCCTATTCCGTCTTCTTTGGCGATTCTGTTTAATAGATCCCCTGTCCCGCATCCGATCTCAAGGATACGAGATTCCTTCGAGACAATATCTGAACAGAAAGATTCCACTTCGCGGTAATAATACCGGTTCTTCGAATGCCAGTCATCATAGGTGTCGGCCAGTTTGTCGCAGAAAAGCAGGACCTCCTTTCTTCTCTTCTCCGAGACTTCCTCTAGGGGGCTGGCTGCCGATTGCCCCACTATTTCCTCTCTCGGCAAGGTCATTTGTGAGAAATCAGACATTTTGACGGGCAACCTTTCTGGAGGGATGGGATAGTCCCACCGCTATAAAAATAAGGATGAAACTGAGCATCATGGAACGATGTCGAAAGAGCGTCCCAACATTTCCTTCGATAAGTGCCAACAGTAAGGAAAGAAAGGAGAAAACGAGCAGGATGAGAAAAGTCTGATCCCGCATCACTCGCAGGGAATGTCGAATCCCCCCCAGAATAAAAGGGAGGCAAAGGTAAAGAATGGACATCTCAAAGGCGCCCAGAAGAGAAGATCCGCTCCCCCCTTGCCATGGGAAGGGAGCAAAGAGGGCATAGCCCATCGCGGCGGGCAGATAAACGATAGCCTGCTTGGGATTCGTAAAATCAACCCCCTTTAAAAATGCGGATCCTCCGCTTGCCCTGGCCGTCCGGAGATAATCGACCCACTGGGCAATAGAGACATCTGTGGTATAAAAAGCTTCTACACTGGCCTTTGCCATCTTTTGCTTAAACGCCCCCTCAAGGTTCTTCCAGAATTTCAGGCCTTGCGCTACAGAGATAAAGACGAGCAAAACGATGAAAAGCAGTTTCATCTTTCTGTAGAACTGACTCGTCCCTAAAAACCAAATAAAGATGAGAAAAAGGATGAGTAAACAGACGGGCATCCTGAACTTGAAAAGAACGTAAGACGAAATCAGTCCTGTGAAGATAAATCGAACGCTCAAGCGGTAACGAAGTTCAAGGGCGGACCACATCAGAAGAAAAATGGCCAAATTGACCATAGGATCACGCAGATTCTGGATAGACCAAAAGAGCAGAGAGGGCCAAAAGGCAGAAAAGAGCATCGCAAGTCGTGCAGCTCTTCTTCCAAAAAACTTTTCTGTAAAGAGGAAGACAAAGAGGGAGGACCATACACCAACGAGTGCGTTCACGAAGAAAAGAGACAAAGGACTTTTTCCGGTGAAAGAATAGATAAAAGCATTCCAGAATTCATAGGGGCTGGGCATCGTCCCTGTGAATGAACCGATGAGTAACTTGGGAGTGATGAGAAGACCTTTTTCCCACAACTGTGCAATTTGCCAGCCGTTTTCATGATATCCATAACCGTCTGAGGCGAAGAAGAAACCGGGATGGAATCCCACACCCGTATAAGAGAGAACGAAAAAAGGCAAAATCGTACACACGCGGAGTAAAACGGCGGCGAGAAAAACTTCAAGCACATAGCGCTTCTCTCCCGGGGGGACCTTCCACACAATCACTCCTCCACCTATCAAAGTTCCTCCCAGAAGGATGATCCAGGGGCCGATCCACTCGAGCCCCAACAAGCCCCCTGAAAGCAGAAGGAGAAAAAGGAGAATATTCGTGAACCGTTTGGTCATTTGATGCTACCATTCATAAGGATCGCGGCGATCCGCTCAGCGGTCTGACCGTCCCAAAGATCGGGAACTCTTCCGGTCTTCCTTCTCCCTTGAAGGATCTGGCGGCTCATCCGGACGATCCGCTCAGGATCATTTCCGACGATTTCATTTGTTCCCTGGGTGACGGTGACGGGCCGCTCCGTATTCTCCCGCAACGTTAAACAAGGGACGTCGAGAAATGTAGTTTCCTCTTGAACGCCCCCGGAATCTGTCATCACAAAAAGGGACGCGGAAGAGAGTTTTAAGAAATCAAGATAGCCGAGCGGGTTGACAAGCGTCACATTTTTCATTTTGGAAAACTCCCCTTTCAGGTTTAACCGCTCAAGGTTCTTGGCGCAGCGGGGATGAACAGGAAAAATAATGCGGATCTCCTGCTGGAGCTCCCTCAATGCCTGCGTAATGTTTCGAAGGGGGGTCGCCTCATCGACGTTGGTCGGCCGATGAAGCGTCATCACGGCATATGTCTTGGGTGCCAGCTGAAGATCCTTTAGAATAGGGGAATTTTCTGCTTTCTGACGGAATCTCACGAGGGAATCAATCATGATGTTTCCGACAAAAAATATTTTGTCTTCGGAGATTCCTTCCCGTTTCAGGTTTTCATTGGCCTCTTCGGAGGTCGTGAAAAGTGCATTGGACAGGCGATCGGTTACGATACGGTTGACCTCTTCCGCCATCGTTCTGTCAAAGCTCCGAAGCCCGGCCTCCACATGGGCAAGACGAACCCTTTCTTTTGCACAGACAAGTGCCGCTGCGAGTGTTGAATTGACATCGCCCATCACGACCACCCAATCCGGTTTTTCTCTGCAGAGCACCTTTTCAAAAGCGATCATAATCTTCCCTGTCTGTTCCGCGTGTGAACCAGAACCCACACCCAGGAAAATGTCGGGCGGTTTGATATCCAGGTCGAGGAAAAACCGTTTCGACATCTCATCGTCGTAATGCTGCCCCGTATGGATGAGATACTGGGTCACCCCCCGATATTTCGAGAATGCCGGAAGAAGGGGTGCGATTTTCATGAAATTAGGACGCGCACCGACAACGTGTAGAATTCTCATCATTTTTAGTGAATACTTAGGTGAACGATTTCTTTTATTAAACTACCCCAATCGAATCTTTGCGCGACCTTCTGTCCGTTCCCTTGGATCCTCGCTAAGAGTAAAGGATCTTCGATCAAGCGAATAATACATCCGGCCAATTCAAGGGGTGACTCGGGTGTAAAAAACAAAACATTTTCGTTTTCTTCTGATATTTCCTGGATGCCTTTCAATCTTGCAGCGATCGGGGCTGTCCCACTTGCCCAATATTCTAAAAGCTTTAACGTCAATACAGCATTATTTGCCAGTGTGTTGGGGCGTGTGATTAAGCCGATATCGGCAATTTGTAAGTAACTTTTCATTTCTTCGTACGGTTTCCAACCTGTAAACACGAAAGAGGGTTCCAAGTCGAATCTTTTGACAATCTCTCTCACAGCGTGAATTCTATTTCCTGAGCCCACGATGTAAAATTTTGCGGTTGGATATTTTTTTAAAACTTCAACGGCAGAATAGGGGATATACTCCACACCGTCATGGGGACTGATACTTCCGTGATGAATAATCACAGGATGCGGTTGTTTCTTCTTAGGAAGCGAGAACTTTTCCGTTTCTACACCGTCGTAGACAACAAATATTCTTTCGGAAGGAACGCCCTTTCTGACAAGGGTATCTTTCATGATCTTAGATACCACGACAACCCTGCCCGAATGTTTGATGAGCCACACCTCTATCATGATCATGAAATATACGGCCACGCTCCACAAGAAGCCTTTCCGGGTCTCTTTAAAATATTCAGTTTGAATATCCGTGATGTCCAAAACAAATTTCTTCCTAAATATTTTTGTAAAAATCAAACTGGGTATTGCTGCAACTGAATTGTGTGAGATGACAAGATCGATTTTGTTTCTGTTCTTGCACAGGGCCAGGAAAGATGTTAGCGTAAAAAGAATGGGGCCCAAGATAATGGACTTTTCCTGCGTGACCTCAGGCACCGAAATGACCTTGATCCCATTGAATGACCCTTCTCCCTCCGAAGGTGCAAGCAGAGTGACTTCATGACTCTGGCTCCATAATTCCCCGGCGATCTTCGTTGTCCTGAGCGCGCCCCCTCCTTTGATCGGATGAATTCTGTCTCCTGTGGTAACAAATACTCTCATGTAATCTCTGTATCCAATACCTCAGATTGATTGATCACAACTGGCGCATCCATCTCACAAGACCTTTCCGGAGAAAGGGGGTTCTCGTGCGATGCGTGAACAATCAGTTCACCCAGAAGGCCTACACAGAAAAACTGTATCCCCGATAAAATAAGCAAGATGCCCAAAAACAACAAGGGACGGTTACCAATGGGCCCATGACCTGTAAACCATAACACGGTTAGGTAAACACAGATCAGAAATCCGATGGCACCGCTTACCAAACCCGGCCTTCCCAAAAAATGGAGTGGCCGTTTTAGATACTTTGTAACTAAAAGAACGGTCAAGAGATCAAGGAAACCTTCCAGATAACGAGCCGGCCCATATTTCGTTTTCCCGTGCCTACGCTCGCGGTGGTTCACTTTGATCTCTCCGACACGGAACCCTTTCCAATAGGCTAAAGCAGGAATGAATCGATGAAGCTGGCCATAAAGTTTTAGTTCCTTAACGACGTCCCGCCGATAACATTTCAGGCAGCAATTAAAGTCATGAAGGGGCAATCCCGTCACAAGGGCTGTCGTGCAATTGAAGAGTTTTGAGGTATGTTTTTTCAAAAAGGGGTCTCTCCGTTTCTCTCTCCAAGCGGAGACAAGATCATACCCTTCCTCTAGTTTCTGAAGCAAACGGGGAATCTCCTGGGGGTCGTCCTGAAGATCTGCGTCTAAAGTGACGACGACTTCGCCCGCCGCCGTTCTGAAACCTGTAGAAAGCGCTTCTGATTTTCCAAAATTCTTCCTGAACGCGATACAAACGACCTTGGGATTTTCTTGAGCCAACTCCGTGAGAATACTCGAAGAATGATCTGTGCTTCCGTCATTAATAAAAATCACTTCATAGAGGGGTAAATTTTTTAAAGCGGCCGAGAGCTCTTTCCATAATTCTCTCAAGCTGTCTTCTTCATTATAAACAGGAATTACAATAGAAATGGATTTAACTGTGGTCTTCATGTCTCTCCGTGAACGCATAGATTTCAATCACAGGACCCGGACGCTCCAACGCATTCAGCCGGTCAAGCGGAGTATGCGACGCATGATCCTGGTACTCGTCAACAATTTTCTTTTTAAAGGGAGAAAAACGCTTCAGGAGTTGCCCTCTTTCACGAAGGCCTTCATAGAATTGCTGGATGCGGGGATTGAATGCTCCTTCCTGAAAATCGCTAATAAAATTGCTCGTAACGATATAATCAACCTCCTTTCTTGCCAATTCATCAAAGTCATATCCACTTTCATATTCTTCCAATAAGTGATCCTTCGATGAGATCTCAACCAATACGTAACGTGGAGAGGTGAGTTTTATGGATGACCGTCCTTCCCGCATTTTCCCTCTCAACGGACTCTCCCTCTGAATCACCCTCAGTAATTTTTCGTTTTGCTCATCTGTCTCTAAAATGGGAGGAACCCAAGACCTCAAGTGGAGATACCGATCCATTGCAATTCTTCTCCCTGAAGGGATGTGGGCTTCGATCCATTCCTTTGCAAGGGTCCGCGTATCCTTTTGGGTAAGCAAATAGTCATGACGTATGCTCTGCACCGTGGGAAAGAAAATAAGGAGAGATGCGGAAACAGCCAAAAACAGCTCCTTCCTGATTCTCCGGAAAAGCTCTGTGCTTCGAACTAGAAAAACAGCACCACTCATATAAAGATAGGGCAAAAGAGGCAAAATATATTCGGCACGGACACGCCTGTGAACGCTACCGATGACACAGAAATAAAATAACGGGATGGATAAGAAAACCAAGTCTTCCCGTCGGGGACGTCTCAAAAGGAAGAAGAGACCTAAAATTCCAAAAAGTTCCAGCGGCCATCCCATTCCCACTCTCAAATAGTAAAAAAGGTAACGGCTCCACCCCGTCAGAGAAGGGACGTTCTGGGAAGCAGAAACTGCGCCAGGGACTCCCATCTGAGAAAGTTGGGAGAAAACCTCATGAAGGCTTCCTCGAAAGTCCAGAAACAGGTAGGGACTTCCTAAAAAAGCTCCCAAGAAGCCTGCGCCGCCGGCAATCGCCAAATGAATGAGGGTACCTCTACCCAAAAAAGCTGCTATCAAGAAGGGGACGAAAAGGATCGCCCCGTTCCAATTGGTGACGACTGTCAATCCCAGCAATAGACCTGTGTAAAAATAGTCAATTCTTTTCCCCCTTTCTAAAAGCCTCGAAATAGCCCAAGAAGACGCAAGCATCATGAAAACCACCGGAACATCGTGCCGAACGTAATGGGAATTCCGAATATGTAGAAAACTTGTAGCAAGAAAAAGACATGACAGAATCCCGACCCGATGGCCATAAAGTCTCTTTGCATAGCCGTAGATGACGAAGAGGGTGCCGGTGCCGATCAAGGCGCAGAAAATACGTCCCAGGAGGTAAAACAGCGTCGGATCGCGGAAGAAAAGGTTTTTGAAATCGGCTACGGAGTGAAAGATCCGGAAGAGAAATCCGATCAGAAATGCAGTCCCGTACAAGAGAAATAGGACATAGTGAAGAAGGTGAGGATGAGCGAAATAATGAGGATTCGGATCCCCGGCGCCAAACTTCAAAGCCACTCCGACTGTCACCGGTTCATCCTGATGATAAAGATAAGGAAGTCCAAAATGAATCCCATAAAGCCTCAGCATCGAGCCCGTCAGAATAAGAAAGACAAGAAAAAGGTCGCTTTTCTGCATGATCACCAAAGTCCCATGTGATGCAGGGAGGTTGCAAGAAGTTGTTTAAAAGGATTCAAAAAGGATGCAAGACCGATATTGGTCGTGATAACAGCGGTCGTCAATACCCACCCGAAAGGACGTGAAAACCGTCGAAAAATCTCCATGAGGCCAAAGGCCCCCAGCATCATCATAAAAGGTTCGATCGGGAGTCGAAACCGAGGGGAACCGTAAAAAAGCAGAGCCATACCCTGAAAATAAAGGATGGGGGTCAAAAGCAGAAAACGTCTTTCCTTTGCCCAGAAAATGCCGAGGAGAAAAAAAGGGAAAACAAAACCATACAAGAAATGATATCGACCCTGACCGAGGATCTCCCAGTCAAAGGGAGCCCAAAAGTAAAGGAATTTTAGAACTTCAAGGCGAAGGGTATAGAGAGGATTTCTGCGAATGTCTTCGAATGTTCTCTGAACAAGATAGGCGCTTCTTTCAGTCTCGGATTCTATGCGATTGGCAAATGACATCGTTTCGTCCTGGATGTGATATCCAAAAATCTTACCGTTCAGCGGATGATAGGAATTGTAAAAAACGTACCCCCCTTGCGTTGAGACGGGAACAAAAGTATGATAAACAAGGTGATTTCGCACGACCAAAGGCAAGAGCATCAAAAAAAATGTTCCCGCAAGAATCACTCCTTTCGATATCCCTTCCTTGCGACCACGCAAAATGAAACCTCCCGCAAGCAAGAAAGGCAGGAAAAAGATGATCCCCTTTGTCATTCCCGATAGACCGAGAAGAAGTCCAGAACATGCGATAGTGCCTCGTGTGTCTATTTGCAAGAGTAAAAAAGCCCCTGTCAGGAGAACCGTGAAAAGACATTCACTCAAAAGTCGAGAGCTACTTGCCACCAAGGGGAAATTGACAAGTACCAATAGCGCTGCGAGAAAAGCGGTGAAGGAACCAAAAAGCCTCCTGGTCATCTCATAAACCAAATTGCATGTCAAAGCGCCCAACAACGCCTGAACGAAGTAAACGGCTTTTAGATTTCCCGTTCCGAATAGACGATACACAAAAGCGACAAAAATCGGATAAAGGGGCGGGCGTGAATACATCTTTGAATACAACCTTTCTTCCGCTCTCAGACCTTTCCCCTCCTCTATCGAAACGGAAAATCCCTGATAAGGGAGTTCGTCTCCTTGCAGGGGCCTGGACGCATGGAGTACTGGCCACAGCCGGAAGAGCACGGCAAGCAGCCAAATGGCTACATGAATCCATATCCACCTTTTCCGAGTCATGGCACCTTTTCAGAAACAATTTGTTCAAAATACCGAAGTTTTCCCGTTGTGTCCCGACGAATTTTGTCGACGAACGAGGTTTCAATGATAATATGATTTCCTAAATATTCTTTCATGCGGTCTTTAAAAAATTGTACGGAGCGTTCTGAAAAGGCGCTCTCCTTGACGATGAGGAGATTGAAGGAGTCTCGACCGGTTTGCTGAACCTTAAATTGACGAATCCCTGCCAGTCCCTCCCGCATCAAACCCACATTGATATAATCAAACAATTTGCTTGAAACGGCCGACGTCAAACTTGTTTGGATGATGCTTGAACTTTTCCCGATATGGAGTTCCATCAAAGGGAGCCCTCGTCCGCAGGGGCAGGTTTTTTCAAGAAATGTCCCCACATCCCCAATACGATAGCGAATAAGAGGCATGGCAAAATTGCGAAGTGTCGTGACCACAATCTCTGAAGTCTCATGGGGAGGGGCGGGTTGGCCTTCCTGCAAAAATTCAATTTTCATATGCTCCATCGAAATATGGAGATTCCCCTCCAGGCATTCCTGGGCAATGCCTCCCGCCTCACTGGCACCATAGGCACTCACAACAGGGCAGTTAAAAATTTTCTCGAGACGGATTTTCTGAGAGGTTAAAAGCTCATCCGCCGTACACTCCACAAGACGTAAAGACGGAAAACAATATCCCTTGCACGCCACAAATTCACCAAATTGAACAATTGAAGAACTATACCCATAGAGAAGAGCAGGGCGAAAATGCTTTATCACTTCCGCATACTCCCCCATCCGCCGTTCGTCCAAAACATAGCTGCTGAAATGAAGAACGTTCCGGAGGCGTGATTTGACCTGCCAGGTGAAATCCAACCGTTTTGAACCCAAAGGTCTCCCCCACAAATCAACCTCCCGATCTCCCACGTCGACATCCCACCACCGCCTTCCCCGCCAGACACTGGCCCAGACATAACTTTCATGAGAGGAGTCATAATGAAACCGAAGAGAAATGCCTGTCGAGCCACTCGTCTTCCCTTCCCAACGCCTTCCGGGATAACAAGACGAGAGGAAGGACTCGTGATGTTCAACCACCTCTTCTTTTGATAGAAGAGGAATCCTTCTGAACATTTCATCGTTAGCGATCTCTTTCGGATGGACTCCAAGCTTTTCGAATTTTTCTCGGTAATAGGGGACATGCCCACAGGCGTGAAAAAGAAGTTGTCGAAGAGCCCCCCATTGGGATTTTTCAAGTTCTTCACGGGTCAACCACTGATTCTCCTCCATCCTTTTCAAGACTCCTCGTCCCTTTTCCCTTTTCAAGATCTGGATGAAAGGAAAATAGACCGACTTGACAAACCGGGAGGAGAAGGATCTTCTGCGCCTCAAGGGTACAAGTGCTTCAAAGAGGGTTTCGATCTCTCTCGCCCAGCGGGAGGCATCAAAAGTTTCGCAAACAAAACGTCGTGCTTCATCGCCGGTATTTTTCCTCAATAGAGGATTTCCCAAAAGCTCAACGGTCCGATTCGCCCAGACCGACGGGTCCCATCCTGAAACGAGAAATCCTGTTTTCCCGTCTTCGATCATCTTCCGGGTGGGAGGGATATTG
>JACQQV010000027.1 GCA_016206785.1 Candidatus Omnitrophota bacterium | reverse complement strand
GAGAAACTAGGGCCGCTTCCATTTTCGCATTCTTTTTTTCAGCTCCATCGTTTTCCCTATTACAACTCTCCACTCATTGATCTTTTGAATGTAAAGTATATTTTAAGCAATGACCCTCTTCCTGGAGACTTTCTCCGTCTGGTCTATGACGGAGAGATCAAGATTTACCAAAATCTGCGCCTCTTCCCCCGCGCTTATCTTTTTACAGATTACCAAGTCATCCCTGATGCCGGACAACAGCTGAATCAGCTGGCTCAGGTGAAGGAGGTTAATGATCTGAAAAGAACGGCCCTGTTACAGAAATCTCCGCCTCCTTTGGGAGAAGTGGCTAAAACGTGGAAGACGCAGTGGCTTTCCTACGAACCGAATCGACTTTCTCTGGAGGTAACTTTAGACGGATCTGGCATCCTCTTTTTAAGCGAGGTCGATTACCCCGGCTGGAAGGCCTACCTGGATGGAAAAAGAATTAAAATCTATCGGGCCAACACCCTTTTTCGGTCGATCGTTCTTTCCCAGGGAACCCACCGTCTTGAAATGCGATATGAACCCGGTTCATTCAAGTGGGGGCTTTTGGTTTCAGGAGGGGCACTTTTAATTTCGTTCCTCTTGATTTTATTGATGTAATATGTTATAATTATTATGGATACAGAAAATGGGCGACAACGTGATTGCGCGCAATCGGGAGGCGCTACGGGATTACCACATCCTTGAGACCGTCGAGGCGGGGATCGCTCTTTCAGGGACGGAGGTGAAAAGCCTCCGCAACCACCAGACGAGTCTCAAGGAGAGTTTTGCCAGGGTTGAAAATAGGGAGATTTTCGTATATAATTTGCATATTAGCCCCTATGAACATGGGTCGATTTTTAATCCCGACCCGAAGCGACCGCGCAAGCTCCTCCTCCACCGCGCCCAGATTCGGGATTTTGCGGCGAAGATGGAGGCGAAGGGGCTGGCTTTAATTCCCCTTAAAATGTACCTTAAGCGGGGGATGGTGAAAGTAGAGCTTGCCTTGGCAAAAGGGAAGCGGCAATATGACAAACGCGAAGCGATCAAGGCGCGCGAGACAGCGCGCGAGATCCAGCGTGCGTTTAAAGCGGTGAAGAAGTTACGGGGGTGAATAGTCTCGACTTAGAGACATCCGGGAAGGGTTGCATGTCGAGGAGCGTCGGCTTGGCCTCGTAAAAAACGCTGACACAACACAAATGCTGACAATTCAATGCCAGCAGGAGTGGATGAGCTCTTGAGCCGCATCGGGAAAGGCATTGCCGATCCCGTTGTCTTCAGAGCGACTCCGCTCACAAGCGCCGTTATTAGATAACGGCCCGTCTTTTGGTCTTGTCTGCGGGATCAAAAAGACGTCGATAGCAGAATAGTCTGACGCCTGCCGCCTTGAGGGAGTCGGATGAAATCACATCAAGGATAGCCCGCGTCAATCCCTCCTATCGGAGAGACGCTGGGTGAATCTTAAAAGGTAGGATACACATGTAGAAGCTCTTCACCGATGCGCTAAGGACCCGGGTTGCAATGCCCGGCACCTCCACCATTTTTGAGTTGAGAGAGAGGAGAATTCCGCTTGATTTTCTCCAAGGCTAATCCCCTTAGCCTTGTTTTTTTATGTGGTCTGTTCATCATGAGTGGCTGTGCCACCACCCAGGTCTATCACCCTGCTGAAAGTCGCCTGTTTCGGATTGATGGGGCGAGTTACCTCCCGCTTTCCGCCATTGCCAAACTCAATGAGATGCGTTTTCATTGGGATGCCTCTGCCCGAAAAGCCGAACTGAAGAATGAGACGGTTCATCTACGGTTCAGGGTGGGGAGCCCGGTGGTCATGGTCAATGATGAAACGGAGTTATTGGATCATCCGGTCTTGTGGCATCAAGGGATGGTAGTCGTTCCTTCCTCTTTCTCAAAGACCCTTGCCGACTATCTCGGCCGTGAGGCCGAAAGAATTCCTCCGCGGCCCCCTTATCGGATCGGAACGGTTGTCGTCGATGCAGGACATGGTGGGCGTGATCCGGGAGCGATTGGCCGGACGGGAACGAAAGAGAAAAACCTGACTCTCGATATCGCACGGCGCCTGAAGAACGAACTCGAAGCGCAGGGGATTCACGTCATTATGACCCGCAAAGACGATCATTTTGTCTCCCTTTATCAAAGGACCTATATCGCCAATCGTGCGAAAGCGGATTTTTTTGTGAGCATCCACTGTAACGCTTCCCGTAGCCGCAAGGTAGACGGATTTGAAGTGTATTATCTTTCTCCCAACGTCGATGACACCGCCCGCGCCTCGGTGGCCAGCGCAGAAGAACTTCCTATCGAAGAAGAACAGACCTCGTACGACACTTCCTCCGCTGGCCTCAAAACCACCTTGTGGGATTTGGTCTATTCGGAACATCGGGTGGAGTCGGCGGAGTTCGCAAAGTATGTCACCTGGGCGATGCACAAACGGCTCCCGTCACCCAATCGCGGGGTGAAATCGGCACGATTCTTTGTACTGAAAGGGGTCAAGATGCCTGCGATTCTCGTGGAGGCGGGGTATCTCACCCACCGGGGAGAAGAGGCCTCTCTCAAACAGAAAGCGTATCGTCAGGATGTGGCGGAGGCGATCGCCTTCGGCATCTTGGCCTATAAAAATGAATTTGAAAGGACGGACGGTTTCACCGACTGATGCAAACGACTGAAAGACCCATCGGCATCTTTGATTCCGGGATCGGCGGGTTAAGTGTGGTCAAGGAAGTTCAGCGGGTTCTTCCCGCCGAACGACTCGTCTATTTCGGGGATACTGCACGGCTTCCCTACGGGACGAAATCCAAGGAGACGGTTGTCCGATTTTCCCGTGAGATCGTCCGCTTTCTTCTCCAATTTCGGGTGAAGGCGATCGTTGTTGCCTGTCACACCGCTTCAAGTTTTAGTCTTGCAGCGTTGCAGCGGGAATTTGATCTGCCGATTGTCGGAGTGGTGCACCCGGGGGCGGAAGAGGCGCTCCGGACAACCCGGACAGGTCGTATCGGCATTCTCGGTACCCGCTCCACGATCCAGAGCGGGTCGTATCAGCGGGAGATCAAAAGACTCAACCCCCGCACAAAAATCTTTTCACAAAGTTGTCCTCTCTTTGTCCCTTTGGTCGAAGAAGGACACCTCATGGATGCAATCGCCTATCAAGTGGCGGAAAAATATCTCCGTCCCCTCAAACGGCTCCACGTCGATACCGTCCTCTTGGGATGTACCCATTACCCGCTCCTTAAACGGGTGATCCACGACGTCTTGGGAGAGGGGGTCCGGCTCGTCGATTCCTCCCATGAAACCGCTGAGCATCTCAAGCGTCTTTTGGAAAAGGACCGTTTGGTTTCTCTCAACGGTCACCCGTCTCGACGTTGTCAGTTTTATGTCAGTGACGAACCGAACCGTTTCTCGAAGGTGGGAAGTGTTCTCCTGCGGGGCCGGATCCATTCCGTCAAGAAGGTGAGTCTGTAATGTATCGGGTGACCTTGAAAGAGATGTTCAGTTCTGCCCACAGTCTCTGGGACTACGAGGGAAAATTTGAAGACCTCCACGGCCATGACTTTAAGGTAGAGGTCGATCTTGCACGGGAAGAGCTGGACCGGATCGGTGTCGTGATCGACTTTCTGGAAGTCAAACGGAATCTGAAAAAAGTTCTGGAGAGGATCCATCACGCCTGTTTAAACGAACTTCCTGAATTTAAAGGAAAGAACACCTCCGTGGAAAATGTCGCCCGCTTCATCCATGATGAACTTTCAAAGACGTTGAAGGAAAAGGGGGTCGCGGTGACACGGGTCACCGTTTGGGAGACGGAAGATGCCGGTGCTACCTATCTCCCGCAATAAAAAGGCGATCGTCCTTCTCTCGGGAGGGCTCGATTCGGCAACCGTTCTTTATCTCGCACGGCAGGAAGGATTCTTCTGCCACTGTCTTTCGTTTGCGTATGGACAAAGACACCGTAAAGAACTGGAATACGCACAGAGACTCGCCCGAGAAGCCCATGCCCCTTGGGAAGAGGTCTCTTTTACGCTTCCTTGGAAAGGGAGTGCTCTTTTAGAGGCCACCGCTTCTCTTCCGAAACACCGCTCCTTTCAGGAGATGTCTCATGGGATCCCTCCGACGTATGTGCCGGCGAGAAATACCCTCTTTTTAAGTTTTGCCGCTTCGTGGGCAGAGGCGGCGGAAGCCTCCTTCATTTTGATCGGGGCCAACGCCCTTGATTATTCGGGTTATCCCGACTGCCGGCCCGAATTTTTTTCGTCCTTCAATCAGATGATCGGAAAAGGAACAAAAGCGGGGGAGAAGGCGATAGAGGTCATCGCCCCCCTCGTTCATAAAACAAAAGCGGAAATTATTCAATTGGGGGTAACGCTCCGCGTTCCTTATGAACTCACCTGGTCCTGTTATGAGGGAGGGGAATTTCCGTGTGGCTCATGCGACAGCTGTCTTCTGCGAGCAAAGGGATTTCGGGAGGCGGGTTTTGAAGATCCATTATGCAAGCTTGGGAGCCGCCATGGATAAAGCGAAGATCAGCGAACTTTTTTGTTCCCTGCAGGGGGAAGGGATCTATTGGGGCAAAAAGCAGATCTTTGTCCGTTTTTACAGTTGTAATATGAAATGCGTCTACTGCGACGAGGAGGAGAAGACATTTCATGGACCGTATGAAGAGATCGATGTGGAGACGTTAAGAAACCGCCTGCTCCTCCTTGAGTTGGAAAATGGCCCGTTCCATTCTATTTCCCTCACCGGCGGAGAACCGCTTCTCTACGCCGATTTCTTGAAGCGCCTCTCCCCGTTATTGAAGGAAGACGGCTTCCGTCTTTATCTGGAGACGAATGGGACCTATCCGGAGAGACTGCGGGAAGTCATTTCCTGGATGGACATCATCGCTATGGACATCAAGCTTCCCACCGCCACACACGATCGGGCGTTCTGGAAGGAGCATCGCGAATTTCTTGAAGTGGGTCGGCGGAAAGGGCTTTTCGTTAAAATCGTCGTGACGGCCGAGACCGCTTTTGAAGAGGTAGAGCGGGCCATTGAGGAAGTCGCGCGGGTGGATTGCACGATTCCGTTCATCCTGCAACCGGTGACCCCCTACGGAGAAGTCGCAGAGACGATTCCAGAAAAGTCTCTTTTCTCATTTGAGCAGCGGGCGCGGTCGGTTCTGAAGGATGTGCGGGTGATTTCTCAACTCCACAAATTAGTGGGGATCCTGTAGCCATGAGCCCACTTGCCAAGGGGGACGTTGTTGAACACACAGTATTGGAGACTCAGAAAGTCATCGTTGGGGTCGGCAAGGACCGATACCTTTGCGTGCACGTAGAGGATGTTGGGCCTGATGGGCGGGTCCGGCCCAATGCCCGTGTGGCGATGCATCGAGGAGATCATTTACAAAAAGTGGGGTACCGCCCCGATGTTGTGGAAATAGACCTCAACCGTTTGTATCAGAAAGAATCGACGACTCGTCGTACGTTTATCCATCGGGTGATGCGGCAAGAGGTTCTTGCGCAGGGACTTTTTATTCTTGCCGCGGTCCTCATCGTCCTCGCCCTTTTCTCAGGCATTGACATCGCCCGAAAAGGACTCGATCGCTTTGTCACTCAGAAGATCGATGAGAAGAGAAAAGAGATCTACCAGGATTATTATAAGGGCTACGAGACATTACGTCGTGAGAAAGAGCGGTTTCAGAGAAGGTAAGGAGAAGATTGTTGTGGCGACAAGAAACCGCCACAAAAAAAGAGAAATTCGCGCGATATGGGGAGCCTCCAGAAGATGGAGGCTCCTTTTTCTGGAGCGCTATCCCCATGCGCCCCGCCTCAGAGAAACGGGGAAGACCTTTGCTGACAATGCGACCTTTAAAGCGTGCGCGGTGGCCCGTTATACAGGACTCCCCTCGGTCGCGGATGACTCGGGTCTTGAAGTGGCGGCCCTTCGTGGGAGACCGGGCGTCCGTTCTGCCCGCTTTGCCGGTCTTCATGCCTCGGACGAAGAGAACAACCGGAAACTTCTCCGCCTCCTTAAAGATCTTCCTCTTTCAAAACGGAAGGCCCGATATCGTTGTAGCGTTGCCCTTGCCTTTCCCGACGGGAAAACGCACCTTTTCCAAGGCGCTCTTGCAGGTCGGATCGGATTTTTCCGTCAAGGACGTTTTGGATTCGGCTACGATCCTCTTTTCATCCTTCCCCGTTACGGCAAAACGGTGGCCCAGATTTCGCCGGCACTCAAAAATCGCATCAGCCACCGCGCCCGCGCTTTTCAGAAGTTAAAACGGTTTTTGTTTTATTCAAGAAGACGTTCAAAAAGGATATCCCTTGTCTCCCGAAAGAGGCTTTTAATCCGCTGAAGGGGAAGAGGGGAATATTTGTAGTGGGGTTCGGCGAGTGTGCCGGTGACGCGCACTTCGCCCGCCAGCATGCCTGTGTCGCTAATCAGAATGTTCTTAAGGCGAGAAAGATCGGTCGGGCGTTGCAGAATTTCCGGATCGGTGAACTGAACCCCGACACGAAAGTCGAGCGATTGGTCAAAACCGACGTGGCCCTCTCCATAGAGGTTTGCACGGTCCCCTTTCAAGGTAAGGTCATCCGTCGAGACAGATTGGTTCTGGAGGGTATAATGGGCCTGCGCTTCCTGAAATGTGATCATCGTATCGAGTTGGGGGTAGAGGGTGCCGATAATGGGACGTAACACCGGCTTAAGCCCCCCCAGAATCGGGATCTGAAAAAGGTCTCCTTCTTCAATCTTCACCCAGCCCTCTCCCGTTACCTCTTTGGGTTGAGAAAAGTTCCCTTCCCCTTGAAACATTCCTGAAAGGTGTCCCCGGAATTGTTTTTGATCCGGTGTCCACATTTGAATCACTTCGCTCAGTTGAACCCCTCTTGCTTCCATGGCGACCTTATACGGTCTTTTGTCCGAAAAAAGGACCGTCGCCTTTCCAAGGAGGCGACCCTGGGAGACCTCACTCGAAAATTGAGAGAGCCCCAACGTATTTTGGGCATATGTGTATCGCGTGGAGAGATTTTTGAAGCGCCATTTTTTCCAAGTGAGAAGATCCGAGGAAAGTCTTCCCTCCACGGTGATGTCGGGAACCCGATCTTTAGGGCCTGAGAGAGAAAACTGCGTGATGAGTCTTCCTTCAAGGTTCGTTCCGGGGAACGCCTTTGTCTTAAGGAAGGGAAGCTTTTGCAATTCTTCAACCGTCCCTTTCCATTCACCGCTTACCTTTAGAATTGGGGCGTCGTAATTCAGAATTTCTCCCTGAAGGGTGAAGGCACTTCGGGAGGTCCGTTGACTTAAGGTAAAGGGCCGGAGATCTTTTCCCTGAAGGGTGAATCGGCTTGAAAGCTCAAAGGCCTTGGTGGTAAGGTCAATCCCGATCTGCGGTGTGTCTCCCGGTTGAAAGGATCCGTCGAGCATAAAAGAATTTCCCGCATAATTGCCTGTCACACCCTTCCAGCCGACCGCTTTATTGTCAAAAGAGAATTTTCCATCAATGCTCTCGACCGTTGAAGGGAGAAACGCTGTTCTTAAGGAAGCATTTTGCAGGGAGCAGGTTCCCAAGAGACTCCTTGCGGAAGGATCCTTTAAGGAACCTTTGACCGCGACATCCCATTGACCTGTTCCCGAAAAAGAAGGCCGTTTGTTGTCGGGAAGGACATTCAGAAGGGGGCTCTTCTCGAGTTCTTTGAGATTTTTGGTGAAACGGAGTCGGAGGTCCAGTATCGGGTTTTGGAAATCGGTGAGCGTTCCTGAGAGTTCAAAAGGAAACTGCTGGTAAAATCCAGAGAGGCCCGGCGTCTTAAGGGAATTCCCTGTGAATTCAATAGGTCCATGCACATGTTCGAGGGTGCCGAAATAGGGAATTCCCTTGACCAGGACATCCTTCGCCTGAAGAGATCCTGCGATGGTCAAAGCGTTCATTTTTCCCGCGAGATGCGTTTCCAAAGCGACCGGCCCCTTGAGAGAAACGGGGGAGAGCAGATTTTTCTGCGGCAGACTTTCTACGAATGTTTGAGCCTCAACGGTAGAACTCAAAGTGAGATCAAGTTCTGGATCCTGAAAGTGGATCAGTTTCCCCGATAGGACCACAGGATCTTTTCCAAAAGTGGCTTTCACGTCGCGAAAGGAGAGGGCATCCTTTGTGAAAAGAAGCTCTCCGGTCGTCTCCCTGAAAGGCTCCTTCAAAAAGGATGTTTGAAAAATTCCTTCCTCGAGATGGGCCTTGAAGTCATAAT
>JACQQV010000008.1 GCA_016206785.1 Candidatus Omnitrophota bacterium | reverse complement strand
CTCATTAAAGAATCCCCAGGGATAGGCAAAACAATCTACCTTTTGACCCAGCGCCGTTTCGAGTTTTTCCTTGGAACCCTCCAATTCATATAAAAGTTCCTTCGGGGTAAGTCGGGGAAGCTCGGCATGGGTTGCACCATGGGAACCAAATCCGACCTGGGCTTTCCCCATTTCTTTTACCTCCTCCCACGACAGAAAATCGAATTTCCAAATATCATTTTCGGGAGAATTCAAACGCGGATCTCGATCGTACCAACGATGCTCAAGGGTGGACAACCATTTTGTCCCTTCTCCGATATAGTCACTCACCAGAAAGACGGTGGCGGGGAAACGGTATTCTTTCAAAACAGGAAAGGCATTCGTGTAAGTTGTTTTTACACCGTCATCAAATGTAATCACAATGGGATGGGAGGGGAGATCGGTTTTGCCCTCCACATGGTCCAGCAGATCGGAAAGGAGGATAGGATGAAAGCCCTTCTCTGCAAGATGGCGCATCTGCAGACGGAACTCTTCTAAAGGAAGGTTATCCTGATTCGGGTCAGGAAGACCGACCCCATGATATAAGAGGATAGGGACCTCTCTTCCGTGGTTAATCGCGTAACGCATCAAGGTTTCTCCGCGACAATAAAAAGATCGATCCAATATTTGGAGATCGCCCGAAACAAGCGAGAGCGCCTCAAAGGATTTTTAATGAAACGGTCTGCCCATCGGTCCTGGCCCGGCATGGGGTCGTATCGTGTACGTTGGGCAGTATACATGATTCTCAGGTCCTGGCTACGAAGGTACCGAATCACTTCACGTGTTGAGACCACATACACCGTATCCGTATCTGCGGTGTACGCGCCGTCGATCAAAACGGAAGGGCGGGAGATCGTCTCAAAGTAAGTCGCTTTCGACGAAAGGGTAAGCCCGACCTGTTTGAATAATTGTCTTATCAGATAACGGGCCTTTCCAAAGGGT
This sequence comes from Candidatus Omnitrophota bacterium, assembly GCA_016206785.1. Lineage (GTDB taxonomy): Bacteria > Omnitrophota > Gorgyraeia > JACQQV01 > JACQQV01 > JACQQV01. The sequence goes on along the minus strand of JACQQV010000008.1, from coordinate 79,332 downwards.
CTTTTTAATGCGTACTTCAAGGAAGGGGGTTGCTTGAAGATGCAATCAAAATTGTCAGCGATGAGAACGAGTCGTCCCTTTGGCTTGAGGACGTGGATCATTTGGTCAAGAACCTGTTGAGGAGGGAGAAAATGTTCTAAGGAGTGGGTGGAAATCACGACGTCGCAAGAGCCTTCGAGAAAGGGTAGGAAAGCCGCATCACCTACCAGGACGTGAAAGTGGTTATTCTGATACGTCCGTGCCATCTGGATGCCGAGTAAAGAAATATCGATGCCAATATATTTAGAAGATTTCGAGACATGAGCTCCCATCTCTGCGGAACCGCATCCCACATCTAAGACAAGGGATCCCTCCGGAATATACGTCAGCGCTTTTTCTCGCTCAGGGGTGAGGGTAAGATTGGCCTCTCGAGCCAGTTCAAAATAACACTGAGTGGTATTCCAAAATTTGAATAACTGATCCCGAGTTGAGGGTTTCACCTTTCCTTCTTCTCTCGACGTGCTTAAGCAGTCACTTTCTTCGCAGACCCTCGCTTTGTGAGACTTATCAAGAGTTCTATCTCTTCCTTCGTCCACGCCTTCATGAGAAAAAGACAAGAGGTATAAACGGATGCGGAGAACAAAATCACTCCCCACAGCGGAAGCGTCCGAAACGTCCACGTGGCACCGGCCATGACGATGCCAGCGAACAGGGGACGGGTTAAAATGCCGAATTTTGTTTTTTGTTTAATAATTCTAGCAAGGATGAAGAGGACAGAAACAAAGATCACCAGTTCAGTCACCACCGTCGCAATCGAGCAACCGAGGTACCCGTAGGGTGGAATGAGGAGTGCGTTCAGCCCGATATTGAGCAACGCAGCGAAAAAAGCAAACAGGTTGTAATAATGAACGTTGTAACTGGATGTCACGACCACGGCAAAAACGCCTCCTGTGAAAAAGATTAAAAAGGCGCGCCAGATGAGGATTTGAAGGGCGGGGATCGATTTCAAAAATTGAACCCCGAAAAGGAGAGGGACGAGTTGAGGGGCGATCAGAGTGGTTCCCAAGGCGATGGGAAGGCCCAGAACAAACATGGCCTTCAAGCCGTACTGATACAACTGGTGCCACTTTTCAATGGACTCCTTGTAGTACCGGGACATGGCGGGATAAATGGCGATTGTAAAAGTGCTGGGGATAAACATCAAAACTTCGATGAGCCGATAAGGGGCGCCATACCAACCCACTTCGGCTTCGTTTCTCATGGCCTGAAGCATGACCACGTCGACCCGGGCAATGACGGCGCCGAAAACAGTTCCCCACGCAAAAGGAAAGGCGAGCCGGAAGAGGGGAAACATCCCTCGGAAATCCTCTTTTCGGATGCGGATTTTTAAAATCGTCCTCACGGAGAGGGACAGGACAAAGAAAAAGTTAATGAGGCTAGATAAAAGATACATCAAAAAAATGGCGGGAATGCCATACCCCAAAAGAAGTACCAGAAGACCCAAAACGGCTGCCAAAACGGTATTCAGGATCTGAGAGGCGGCTTCAAACTCCATCCGCTCATAGGCTCGAAAAAGAGAGATAATGACTCCGGAAAAAGTGTTGAGAATAGAGGCGGCACCCCAAAGGACAATCGCCACATACACATCCCTCTGGATATGGAACAAGCGATCGGAGAAAACCAGAATTAAAAGAACAGGACAGGAGAGGAGGCCCTTCACCAAAAAGGCGGTCCCGACGTATGCGCGCGACCGGTCCTTCTCTTTCGAAATCTCCCGGATGAGCACTTCATTGATGCCGAAGTCCGCAAAAACGGCAAAGAGGGTTACGTAAGAAAAGACGAAGGTGTATCTCCCCATCCCCACGTCGCCCAAAAGGCGGGCAATCAGGATAACCAGGATAAAAGAGAAAATTCGGACAAAGATACGACAGGCAAAAAGAACGGAGAAATTTTTGAGAATGCGGCCCGCCTGGCTCAAAACAACCCCCCCAGAAGTTTTTTGCCGAGTTCCTTCAAAGGTCCGGCACAGAAAAGAAGTGCGCCATGAATGCCAAAGAGAAGCCCTAAACCCGTTTTAATCCTCCAAGAATTCCAATGAGACTTGATCTCCAAAATTCCCAAAGAGGCGAAGACAATCAAAAGAGGTTCGATTGGAAGACGAAAGCGCGGCTGCCCGTAAAACACAATCGCCATCGCTGTGAAATAAAAGATAAGTAAATAAAAAAGGAGATCCTCCCTCCATTTCCTCCGGCGACGCCCCATGCCGAACAAAGACAAGGTGAGGAGAATGCCGTACCAATAGTTATAACGGGTTCCTAAGTGGTGCGTCTCTCCGTCAAAGGGATACCAAAACCAAAGGAATTTTAAAATAGAGAACTTAAGAAATTTTCCGGGGTTTTCTCGGATGAATCGGATGTTTTCCTGAACGTAAAGGCGGTTGACCTCAACTTCTGAGGAAGCCCTTTGAACAATCTTTTCCTCCTCCGCAGGATTTCCAAAACCGACCCCTTTTTCAGAAAAATGGTTGCCCAACCAAAAGACATGCCCCCCATCCGTCGAGACAGGAACCCACGCATGGTGCACCCGATAATTTCGAAGGGTCCAGGGAAAAACCGTGAGGCAGAAAAAGAAAAGGAGGAGGAGCGCCCAGCGGAATAAACGCTTCTCCTGACGATGACCTTCCCAAAGGAGCCACCCAGCCCCCAAGAAAGAGAGCGGCAGGGCAATAGAGCGCGTGAGCGATGCAAGGCCGAAAAAGAGCCCCGCGCCAAGGGAGCGCCAGAGAGAGGGTTTGTGGGAAAGAGTGAGAAGGAATGTTGTTCCTCCCACCAAGAAAAAAAGAAAAAGATTCTCAGAGAGAGACCAATAATAGGACGCATAGGTCAAGAACGGAACGTAGAGTGCTGCGATCAAACCGGCAAGGAAGTTCCCTCCTCCAAAGAAAGATCCAAGACGGACGAGGAAGATTACAGTTCCCGCACCGATCCCTGCCTGAATACACCGTAAGGGGAGGTCTTGAACCCCGAAAAGGGTATAAGAGATTAAAAACAGAATCGGCTGAAGAGGAGGATAACTCGAGGTAGGATGGCCATTCGCAGTCACGAATCCTTTCCCTTCTAAAAGCGAAAGGGCGAGCCTGTGGTATTCGACGCCATCCCCAAGGAGGGGACTTTGGAAGAAAAACCCGTACAGAAGACGGACAAAGAGGGAGAAGAGAAAGAGTCCAATGACCCAAAAAGGATTGCACATCTTCAGGCAGCCTTACCCGCAACCGCCTCTTGTGGAGTCTCTTCCAGGTAAGGGAGCATAATCACGAGCCCTGCCAGGAACCAAAAGGGTTCCATGATCCGAACAATAATAAAGGTATTGGTAGTTAATCCATGGGCCATCAATCCTACGAGTGAGCCCAAAAAACCGAGACAAAGGCCCTGGTGAAACGGAAGCTGGACCTCCCGATAAGCACCCCATACGGTCGCCGCGACGCGAGTCAAAAGGATAAGAAATACCACAAAACCGAGGATGCCCATTTCCGCCAAGATGCGGATATACTGACTATCCACCACCCCTACCCCACTCACCCCCACCCCTAAAAGGGGGTATTTGAGAAATTTCGTCTTAAGAGTATCTTTCCAGATTTCAATCCGGTCACTGGCAGAGGCCTCAAACCCTACCTGTTTCCCAAACACTTTTTGCACGTGAGGACCGGCGAATGTCGTCAGGGCCCGCTCAGAGACAGCGGTTCGGGGCAGAAAAAGCGATCCCATCAAAATCCCAAAACAAGCGATCCCGACCAAGACAACGCGCTTTCTCCTCGTAAAAAGAAGAAGGGTAAGATACATCGGAATGGTTCCCATCCAGGCACTTCGCGAAAGTGTGGCCAGAAACGCAGGCGTCATGAGGGCTAGAAGTCCGATGAGAAAAACGCGGTAGGTCCACGAAGGGTAGTGAATCAGCAGGCCAAAGAGAACGCCCATGATCAACAGAAGATACCCTCCTAAGGTGTTGGACTCCGGGGTTTCTCCTTCAAAAGGGGCGGTCACCCGATAAATTTTTCCGATCTGGGAGTCTGCATAGAGAACAACAATCACGCATGTCACAAGCAAGAAGGTGACAAACAGGCGCACCTCTTTTTCGGTTCGAACATTATTCACCACAAGGAAGAAAAGGACAAAATACTCAAGGTATTTGAGCAAATAAAAGAAGGCCTTGTTCAACTGGACCGTTCCGACGACGAATCCTTTCACGGTTGACAAAAAGGCCACGAAACAATACAACAAGATCCAGCGATTGATCCGCGTCACCCGTAACAGGCCCAGTTCCTTATTGATGGCCATCTTCGCAAGCCATGTGAAGAAAACGGTGACGATTAAAAAGTCGTCGATCCGCATGACAACGGCACGGGAGGGGACCTCGGCCACATTAATTTCTGGAGAAAGCAGCATCGAGAAAATCAAAACGATAAGACCCAGATTGGTGTTGACGAGGGTGACGATGCAGGCGGTTAAAGAGAGAATGGTGATGAAGAGCAAAAAGGTGGAAGAGATCTCCGCCTGGTGCTGGGTAGCACCGACGTAGAGAAGGGGCAATCCCAAAAGAGAAGAACAAAAAGATAAAAGTGTCGAGCCTCTTCTACTTTCTAACATGTGCTGCCTGTTCTGTTTCATCTTCGCTTCTCTTGCGCCCGTAATATTTGTAGTGGTAATAGGCATAGGAGGCGTCCGCTTCCTCTTCCGCTTTAATGTGGTTTAAGACGATGCCTACAGCCTTGCCACCCCCTGATTCGACCTGCTGTTTTGCCCGCATGAGGGCGCTCCGGGCAGTCCGCCCAATTTCATAGACAATGACGACCCCATCTACCTTCGGGGCCAAAAGAACCGCATCCGTCACAGGCAAAATCGGAGGGGCGTCATAAAGAATCACATCAAAGTTTTTCCGTAATTCTTCCATGAGATGGGTCATCTCTCTCGAACCTAAAAGCTCCGAAGGATTCAGAGGAATTTTCCCGGATGTCATGAGAAACAGATGATCCAGGCCAGGGGTCTTCGATGCTTCTTCAAGCGTCATCCCCCCTAAGAGGATATCCGAAAGCCCCTGAACCGCCTCTTGCCAAGCAAAACCTCCTGAGAGGACTTCAGCAAGGCCCGGCTCCCGATTAATCTTAAAGGTTTTATGAATCGTGGGGCGTCTTAAGTCGCTATCAATCAAAAGTGTCTTGGCCCCCATCTGGGCCGTCGTGAGCCCCAAGTTGATGAGGATCGTGGTTTTTCCCTCCCGCGGACCGGCACTGGTAACAATCAGAGTCTTCCCGGTGATTCCTTCTATAAACTTGAGATTTGTCCGGAGGCTTCGGTAGGATTCGGCGATGGGAGATTTGGGTTGATCATGAACAATGAGGCGGCTTCGATGATCAATTTCTTCCTCTTCGAAGAAAGGAAAAAGGGTTCGCATCCTTCTCAATCCTCCTTGAAACCTCCTCCCCAGCCAAAGTTTTCTCTTTGACCCTTTCCCCGAACCACCCCCCGCCTCCATGGCCCGGCTATGGGGGATCACCGCAAGAACAGGAATAGAGAGGAGCGACTCCACCCCTTCAATCGTGCTGATGGAGGTATCGATATTCTCGACAATAAAGGCAACGATGAAACCGAGCATGAGACCGATAACGGCCCCCAGTATCACCCCAACCCTTCTTCCTCCCCCCAAAGGAGCGGTCGGGAGTGTCGCATAATCGACGATGCTCACATCAGAAACCTTTTCTGCCTCTGCGATCCTTGCCTCCTCAAACTTCTGTTTGAAGAGGGTGTAGAGCTGTTCGTTGAGCTTCACTTCCCGAACGAGCCGTGTATATTCCGTTTCTCCGCCAGGAACCGTTTTGAGTTCCGCTTCAATTTCTGCAATGCGGCGTTTGAACCGAATCACTTCGGGATGCTTTTCGGTCGCCTTGACGAGAAGTTCTGCCAACTGCGTCTTGAGCGCAATCAACTGGTTGCTCAAAGGGGCGATAACCTCGGCCCCCGATTCGGTCTCCTTGAAAGATTTCAGGGCATCTTCCGAAACATGGAGCTGCTTTTCCACCGTCGTCAGTTGATTTTCAATAAACTCACGTACTTTCCGGGCCTGTTTGTTTTTTTCTCTTAAATCCCATTGCACGAAGACTTCAGCGGTTCCATTCGCAACTTTCATGGCAAATTGGGGATCGGCGTGGGTCGCGACGATCCTAATGAGATTCGTGTTTCCAACGCGCTCCGTGGAGACCACCCCTTGGACCTCTCCGATCGCTACTTCTCTCTCTTCCGCCGTCATTCCTTCTTTGAGAAGACCCATATATTCCGCAGTTTTTTCTGCAATGGGAGCGCTCTCGATAATCCTGGCGGTGGATTCCATAGGATCCCCTGCGCTCCAAGGAATAGAAGATTCGAGAAGGGCGCCTGCGACGGTCTGACGCTGTTCAAGTTTTATTTGGGAAGCGGCTTCATAAATAGGGGTCTGCTTTCGGCCGTAATAAACCGTGCTGGTCAAAACCAACACAAAGGTAAGGAGGATGAGGAACTTCCGCTTCCGGAGAATACGATAATAATCCCGAAAGTTTAAACCGTAGGCAACAGGTTGGGCCATGGGGTTCTCCTAAAAAAGTTAAGGGCCTGCAGAAGCGATGTCTCCTATTCTAAAGTCTGTGGCAATCGCTGCACCAGAAAGAACGGTGGCGAGCCAAGGTTGAATCTGACCCACAAGGTCTGTGACGCTACTGATAAACCGGCGGGGGACATACACGATATCGTTGGGTTCCACGGCAATATTCTGACTCAGGTCCCCTTGCTTCAGGGCCCGACGGAGATCGCAAGAGATCGCGTGCGCGTTGGTAGGATCCCCCCGAACTACAATGACGCTACTGCTGACCGCATTGGGACCAAATCCTCCCGCCAAGGCGACCACTTCAAGAAGGGTGCTCCTTCCCGTCGGTGCGTAGACACCCGGACCCCTCACCTCTCCTAATACAATGATCTTCTTTCCTCCAAATCGCTTAATCGAAACGGAGACTTCTGGGGATTTGATATAGTCCGTGAGTCTTTGAGTAAGATCGTTATCAATTTCTGTGAGGGTCCGGCCCACCGCTTCTACATCCCCAACAAGAGGAAATGAAATTTTTCCATCCGGCCGCACGTAAATTTCCGGATCTTTAAGGTCTGGCCACTGCCAGACCGAGACGTCGAGGATGTCCCCGAAATTGACGGTATACTCCTGAACCCTCTGGGCGACTGCAACATCCTTCTTCTCCTCCCTGGCTTTCTGGAGCGCTTTTTTTTCTTTCTTCAAGACCAAAGCCCGCTCGGCATCCTTTTTCTTCTTCCCTGCGTAGGCCTCCGCCAACTTCTGGTTGGCATCGCGATAGGAAGGATCAATGACAAGAAGCGGCATGAGTTCATCGATGGCTTTCTCGTAGTTTCCTTTTTTAAGGGCGCTTAAACCTCTTTGGTATAAAGGTTCGAGGGCCCTCTTCCTTTCTTCTTCCCGAGGAGGGGTCTGGGCATGCTTCCGGAGAGGATGGATTCTTGCGGAAGGAGTCTTCTGCATTCCGCTCTTTGAAGGGGTCCCTTCCATGAGCCCTGCGCACCCCATCTGAACTATTAGGACAATAAGGAGATACACTCCGCCTGCCTTTCTCATGATTTTCCTCTCACCGCTCATGCCCATTTTCCTCCATCCTCCTTGAAATTCCTCTCTTTTTATGGTAAACTATAAATATGAGGAGACAAAAGTCGTGAAATCTGTACTTTTTACCTTTTTGATCCTGTATACCGCCTCGTGGGTTTTTGCCGCTGAGGAGAGTGACAATGTCCGCGATGCCATCCTCGGCACCAATCCTCGAGTTGAAGCCACCATGGCCACCTCTCCCCTCAACCAATTCTTGAAAGATGTGTTCCGGCCGAACCAACCGATTGAAAATCGTTCAGCCCTTCAAGCCCCTTACGAAGAAGTGACTCCTGTGGAGAGCACCTATTATCAAAACAGGGCCCGCTATTATGATCGAGCGACCTACCATGAAACCCCTTCCGCAGAACAAAAAGGGTATTATGAAGAGGGCGGTCGTTATTACCTCCCACCCAGAAAACCGAGGAAGAAATAGTCATCCTCCGAAATCCTTGAGCACTTCCTGTGTAATCCCTTCATCAACCACTTTGGCCTTCTTTGCAAAGGCTGTAAAAAGAGTGAGATCACAGAAGTTATTGATTTCTCGAGGGAGACCCTTGGAATATTCATACACTATCCGTATGGATTCTTCTGAAAAAATCTCCTCTCGGGTACCGGCGATTGAAAGCCGGTGGCGAATATAGGCCTTGGTCTCTTCCGCATTAAGTGCCGCTAAGTGATACCGAATCTCCATCCGCTGTTTAAGGGGGGGGATGGCATTTATCTTTTCGCGCAATTCTGGCTGCCCCACTAAGACCAGCGTCAGAAGAAAACGGTCGTTGTTCTGGTAATTGAGAAGGAGCCGGATCTCTTCGAGGGTATCGCGATCCTCAATGAGTTGCGCTTCATCAATCACCACAATGGTATCCTTCCCGACCGCCACATTCCGATCCAGCATCTCATGGATGGCATCGATCAGATCGATCTTGCGCTCTGAGATCTCCTTTGCCCCAAGTCGCTTCGCGATCCCGACTAAAAACTCAAACGCGGAGATTCTCGGATTGGTAATGAAGACGAGTTTATAGCGGGTGTTATCCAGCAATGCTTCCAATGCCCGACTCAATACCGTTTTTCCGCTCCCGTACTCGCCGGTGAGAAGCGCTGAGCCTTTCCGTTCCTGAATCGCATAGGTCAAACGGGCCAACGCCTCTTCATGTTTCGGGGAATAATACAGAAACCGTGGATCAGGGGTATTTTCAAATGGCCTTTCCTTAAGACGCCAATGATCAAGATACATCCTTCTTGGTTTCCTTGAGACGGATATCTTCTTCCTGAAGTACCCGCTTCACGTAGAGCGTGGAATGGAGAGCGAGGTTGAGGGTTTCTGGAACCGCCAGTTTTCTTTTTTGGGAATCGAAAAGGACTTTGATCGTCGGTCGTAACGGAAAATCCGGCGACGTCATGACGACCTCCCCCTCCTTTCCTGTTGAAAGCTCAACCCAGGTTCCAACAGGATAGATGGTAATCTGTTGAATAAAGACCTTTAAGACGCGTGGGTCGAAGAGCTCCTTTCCCTTCAAGACTTCCTTAAGGGCCTCGAAAGGAAGTAACCTTGCCCGGTAACTCCGAGGATGCGTGAGGGCCTCAAACACGTCACAAAGACTGACAATCTTGGCTTCCTCACTGATCTCCTCCCCCGAAAGGCCGAGGGGATACCCTTTCCCGTTAAACCGCTCATGGGACATCTGGGCAATGGTAATACTTACCTCGGCGAGATCTCCGATTTTTTTGAGAAAATCGACGGTATACCGCGGATGTTCTTGGATTTTCTGATACTCTTCCGGCGTGAGTTTCTCCTCCTTCTCGGCGATGTCCATCACTTTGGTCATGCCGAGATCACAGAGAAGGGCCCCTACCCCCAGATTCACAAGGGTCTCCGGAGGATATCCGAGGCCGTTTCCCACATGGAGGGAGAGGATGCAGACATTGACCGCATGCGCATAAAGGTAATAGTCGGGAGTCGATCGGGTTGTCGAAAAGTAGAGAAGCCCGCTATCCCCCTTCTGAATCCGGTCGACGACCCTCTCAACCGCGGCTCGAATCTTTTTCCCGTCGATTTGGACTTCCCCTTCCTTCAACTTCTCAAAGATCTCATGGACGACAAAGTCCAGCAAACCTTCATAGACGGTTAAGGACTCCTCCATACCCAGCTTGGTGGTCGGAATGATTTCTCCCCGGAGCTCAACCGGTGATTCTCGAGCGGGCAGGGGAGGAGGAGCGGGGGCACCTTTTTTGGAAGGTTCCTCTTCATCCCCCATTCGCCTTAAGATATCGGAAATCCTGACCATAGGAAATCTATCCTACATTTTGCTGGATATTTTCATCCAGATATTTTCCGTGCAAATCTTCAATCACGTTCTTAATGATGGCGTTCCCGATACGGGTGGCCCGTTCCCCCAATCCTTCAAAGAGACAGAGGTCGCAGAGGTTATTAATCTTTCTGGGAACCCCTCCTGTAAATTCGAAAATCAAAGGGTAGGAGGGATCGTCAAACATGTCATAATAGGCGCCGGCAATTTTCAGGCGGTGCTTGACATAGGTTTGGGTCTCCTGATAGGTGAGCCCCTTCAAATGGTAACGGATCGCGATCCGTTGAGACAGTTGGGGAATCTTCTCCACCTTTTCCCGCAGTTCCGGCTGGCCCAACAAAAGGAGGGTGAGGAGGAAGCGGTCGTTTAATTGAAAATTGAGAAGGAGACGGATCTCTTCAAAGACCTCCTCATCCGGAATCGCCTGTGCTTCATCAATAAGGATGACCGTTTCCTTGTCTCGACGGAAATTCCCGTAAAGAATTTCGTTTAAGGTGTGCATGAGCGTGACCTTGTCATTGCTTGCCCCATTCCCTCCCAACTGATGCACCACCTCTTTCAAAAACTGCGAGGAGGAGAGTTTCGGATTGGAAAGGACCGCTACGTCGTAGCGACTGTCCGTGAGTTCTGCCATGAGCGCTCTTCCGAGAAGCGTCTTCCCGCAGCCGTATTCCCCGGAAATCATTGCCGCACCCTTCCTCTCCCGGATGGCATAGATGAGCCGTGCGAAGGCCTCTTCATGCTCCCGGGAATGGTAAAAAAAGCGGGGGTTGGGTGTATTCTCAAAAGGTTTCTCCCGTAACCCCCAGTATTCTTCATACATGGAGAGCGGCTCCGTTTAAAATTTTCCGGATCTCAAGAAGGGTCCGTCCTTCGGTCTTGAGCTTTTTAATTCTCTCCAGTCTCATAAAAACGGACTCATCATACAGCCGGTGGCCTGCGGCCGTCCTCTTCGCCTCCCGGATGAGATCGAGTTGGGTATAGTTATGGATCACCTGTCGGGAAAGGTTGGAGTTTTCCATCACCTCCCCTATCCGAAAGTACTTAGGAACCTCTCTTTTGTCCAAAAGCACCTCTGATATAAGTTACATTTTATAAACTGGTGTAAGTATAGCATAAACAAGAGGTTTTGTCAATGAGAACGTGACTTACGCCTGCCTGTCGGCAGACAGGGAGCAAAGCGAGGTATTTAACGACTATGCTCGGTTCCCACGTTCAGGATGAGCGCGACTGAGATGAGACAACTGGTGAGCCAACTCCCTCCATAACTTAGGAAAGGAAGAGGGAGTCCTACGACCGGAAGGAACCCCATGGTCATGGCGATATTCACAAAAATGTGGCCTGCCAGGAGGGTGGTGAGCCCCGCTACAACGAGCTGGGCGAATGCTTCCCGGGCCCGGGCAGCGATGGCAAGACCCCTTTTGACAAGAAAGAGGTATAAAAAGATAAGAAAACTGGTGCCAAGAAACCCCCACTCCTCCCCGATCACGGAAAAGATGAAATCGGTGTGACGTTCAGGGAGAAAGTTCAGTTGACTCTGGGTGCCGGAAAGGTATCCCTTTCCGAAAAGCCATCCTGAACCGAGCGAAATGCGGGATTGAATCACCGAATACCCTGCCCCTAAGGGATCAAGATTGGGATTGATGAAGATGAGAAGCCGGTTCTTCTGATACTCTTTGAGGATGAACCAGCCGAGAGGGCTGACGATGAGGGCCATAAAAAGAATCCAGAGGAAAAAGTCCCGCCGTAAGTTCGCCGCATACAGCATCCCGAGGAGTATTGGGAAAAGGATGAGAGAGGTGCCGAGATGCGGTTCTTTGAGAATCAAAAGTGCCGGAAAGGCTGCCAAAAGGAATGCGCCCAAAAGGGTTCGCCATCCGCAAGCATGAAGGTCCTTTCCGCTTAAGAATCGGGCGGCCGCCAAGACAAGGGTGATCTTGATAAACTCCGACGGTTGAAACGCAAAGGGCCCCACCCCCAACCACCGCTGGGCGCCGAGACGGGTTGCCCTTCCCAGAAGAAGGACAAGGACAAGAAGGAGTACATTCATCCCGTATAGAAGATAGGCAAGGTCGTAAAATTTCTTATAGTCCACAGAGAAAGTGACCCAAAACAAAGAAAAGGCGACAATCATCCAGAGGCATTGTCGCAACGCAAAATTTCCCCTAAGAGAAAAAGAGCGATCAGGACTCGCACTATAGAGGGACAAAAGTCCCAGAAAACAGAGAAGAAGGACTGTCCAAAAAAGAGGATCTCTCTTTCTCACAAGAGTTCCAACTCCTTCATCTTCTGAAAAATGGATGCGGCAATTTGACTGGCCACAAGACCTCCTTTTCCTCCATGCTCCATAAACACCACAAGACTGGCTCGGGGATCGCGGCTGGGACTGTATCCAACGAACCAGGCATGGGGGGCCTTGCCATGCACCTGCGCTGTGCCGGTCTTGCCGGCGATTTCAAGACCTGGCACCGCTGCGTATCGTCCTGTTCCTTCATCTGAATTGACGACGAGAAACATCCCTTCTTGGATCGCCGCAAGCGTCTTTTTTGAGAGGGGAAGGTGACGCGTTTTTCCTGCCTTCGTTTCCAAAACGCCAATCCGCTTCACCAGATAAGGGTCGACGAGTTTCCCATCGGTGGCGATCGCAGAAGCCATGCGGAGGACTTGGAGGGGTGTGACCGTAAGGTACCCTTGACCGATCGCAAAGTTCACCGTTTCCCCGTCGTACCATCTTTCCCGCTTGGCCAACCGCTTCCAAAGAGAATTTGGAACAAACCCTTTCGCCTCATGGGGAAGTTCAAGAGACGATTTCTCTCCAAATCCAAAAAAGCGGGCATACTCTGCGATGAGATCCGGTCCTGTGAGGAGACCCGCATGGTAGAAAAACACATTGCAGGAATGTTGGAGAGCACCGATGAGGCGCTGTTCCCCGTGGCCCCCTTCCCTCCAACAATCAAATTGATCTTTCCCGAGGGTGAGAGACCCTGGGCAAAAAAACGACGTCTGTTCGCCTATCTTTCTTGTTTCAAGGGCCGTGGCCGCAATCGCCACTTTAAAGGTAGAGCCGGGAGGATAGAGGCCTTGCGTCACCCGATTGAGGAAAGGTCTCTCCTGCGAATGGAGAAGAGGAGAAATATCTCCGTTGGGATCAAAGGAAGGAGAACTGGCCAGTGCCAAAATTTCGCCCGTTTGGGGGTTCATCACGCAAACCGCCGAAGGCCGTCCCTGAAGGAGCGAAGTGATAAAGCCCTGAAGGCGGATATCGAGAGTGAGGGCCAAATCTTTTCCTTTGACAGGCCGACGAGACCCAAGTGTCTCCACCTTGAATCCTTTATTGTTCACTTTGAGTTGAACGCCGCCATCCTCCCCCCTCAGGTAATTGTCAAACGATTCTTCGATCCCTCCTTGCCCCAAGAGGTCCTTCATCTTGTATCCATAAGGACGCAACCGTTCCAGTTCCCAGGGGTCGATCTCGCCCAGCCTTCCAAGAAGATGCGCCGTTTCTATCCCATACAGATAACGGCGATGGGGGGTATTCATCACCACGGTCCCCGGAAGGTCCCGCCTCTCCTCAAGAGAGATCGCCATCTCCTTGGAGATATCTTTCACGACGGGAACCGGTGTAAAAGGGGCGGAGAGCCCTTTGGCATAGACCTGAAACATCCTCTCCCGATCCACCCCAAGGATCCTCGAGAGTTTCTCTACCAATGCGTTCAAATTCTTTGTCTCTTGAGGGATAAGGGCGAGGTCCAAGGTGAGGTGGGTATCGGCAAGGAGGACCCCATTCCGATCGGAAATCTCTCCCCGGGGAGCCGGCATCGGAATGAGCCGAATGATGTTGCCTTGGCTCTGAAGGCGGTACGACTTTCCTTGAAAGACCTGAAGGATTAAAAGTCCAAGGAGGAGAAGGAAGAAAAGGGACGACAGGATTTTTTCGAGATGTCTTATCCTCATGGAAAAAAGAATAAAAGGATTACGCCAAGGAGGGCTGTGAGCGTTGCGCTCGGAAAAACAGAGTCTTGATAATCAGAGAGGAAATGAAACGATGAACCGATAAAAAAGGCATCTCTCAGGAGGACCGCCATAAAGATCAGCACCACTTTTTGCCAAGGGAGCCCAAAACGTCGGCGTTGTCCCAGAAACCCGGAGAACAAACCGATCCCCCCGAAGAGAACGATGTCGACTCCGAAAGGGTGGCTCGAGAGGGCGTCCCGGAAAAGACCCGCCGCGCCCCCCAAAGAAGCGCCTTTGAAAGGCCCCATCGTATAAGACAAAAGGACAAGGCACGCGAGATCCCCTTCCGGAAAGATACGACTCCAGATCATCCATTTCCCGAAGAGAGACTGAAGAAAAATAAAAAGAAAAACTATCGTTGGACGCACAGCACCTCTTCCAGTTGGGAGAGCCGCTCAATCGGCTTCACCAACGCATACATGAGAAGATCTTCTTCCCTTCTTCCGAAACCAACCACCTCACCGATGACAATCCCCTTGGGAAAAATTTCTCCAAACCCCGCTGTCAAGACCCGATCTCCTTCGCGGACATCCGCGCCTGGGGAGAGATATTCCATGAAGAGAAGCCCCCGCGACTCGCCAACCAAAAGACCCACTTCTCGACTCCGCTCCAGGACCGCCCCTACTTTTGAATTCGGATCGGTGATGAGAAGCGCCTTGCTCCAACTCTCCTCCACCTGGATCAACCTTCCCACAAGCCCCTCCATCCCCAAGACCGCCATGTCTTCCTGCAACCCCTCTTTTTTTCCCTTGTCCAGAAGAATGATTTGGTTCCAGCGGGAAGGGTCCCTCCCGATAATGCGACAAAAAAGCCCCCTCGTCTCCGAGTGGGCTTTTTGGAATTCTGAAAAGAGGGAGAAGCGATGAGACTGCTGGAGATCTTCTTGGAGAGAAGAAACCTCCTCTTTGAGCAAGGCGACTTTTCTTTTGAGGAGACGGTTTTCTCCCACGAGGCGTGAATTTCGGGAAAGGTAAAGGAGGTCATTCAAGAAAAGAGTGCTTACGCGTAAAAGCGTGAATGAAGGATCGGCGATCGAGGTGCGCAAGAGACGAAACGGAGGGCTATTTCCAAAAAGAAGAGAAAGGAAAAAAAGAAGGAGAAGGCCTATTGCAAAAAGTCGTTTTCTGGAAAAGTGCATCACGGAGGACCTACGAGGTGAGGCGGCTGTCCTCCATGAGGATGCGAAGGTAACGGGGCTCATCCATGACCATCCCTGTCCCGAGTGCCACCGCCGTCAGAGGATCGTCCGCCACATGCACAGGAAGTCCCGTCTCTTCCGTAAGGAGTTTGTCAATTCCCCGCAGAAGCGCTCCCCCCCCTGCCAAGATGATTCCCCGTTCAATGAGATCCGCCGAAAGTTCAGGCGGGGTCGATTCCAACGTAGAACGGACCGTATCGACAATTTGTGTAATCGGATCCTGCAGGGCTTCGCGCACCTCTTCCGAGGCCACCACCTGCATCTTGGGAAGGCCGGCTCCCAGGTCCCGTCCCCGCACTTCCATCTTGAGTTCCTCATCCAGAGGATAGGCCGACCCTATTTTGATTTTGATCTCTTCGGCCGTCCTCTCACCGATCATGAGATTGTAGGTTTTCCGAAGGTATTGGATGATCGCTTCGTCCATTTCATCGCCGCCCACCCGGATACTGCGGCTCACCACAATTTCGGCCAAAGACAAGACCGCCATCTCGGTGGTCCCTCCGCCGATGTCGATGACCATATTGCCGAAAGGCTCATAAATCGGAAGTCCGACGCCGATGGCAGCCGCGCGAGGTTCCTCGACGAGAATCACCTTGCTCGCCCCGGCACTTAAGGCAGAATCTTTTACCGCCCGCCGTTCCACTTCTGTGAGACCCGAGGGAACTGCGACCACAATCCGCGGAGAAGTCAGGACCGTGCGCGTCTGAACCTTGCGAATAAAATGACGGAGCATCCCTTCCGTAACTTCGAAATCGGTGATGACCCCGTCTTTCATCGGACGGATGGCTACAATATTTCCAGGGGTGCGACCGAGCATCCGCTTCGCCTCTTCTCCGACCGCGCAGACTTTGGAGCTCCCCTTCTTGATCGCCACAACGGAGGGTTCACAGAGGACAATCCCCTTCCCCCGCAGATAGATCAACGTATTCGCGGTTCCGAGATCGATCCCCATGTCGTTCGAGAAAAGGCTGGCCACATATTGGTAGGATCTTTTGGCCAGCTCCATCCCTTTGAGAAGGGCTTCAGGCGTTTTCCCGTTTGGAAAGAGTTTGACGACCATCTTTTTCTCCGAAAGGAGTAAAAAATTGCAATCTTTTATTATACTCCGCAGGAGGGGAGTGTCAAATCAAATTTATAAAGTCGGGAAACGAGGTTCGGATGCAGGCGACATCCCGAATGAGGGTCTTCCCCTTCTGGGCGAGTCGACCCGCCACGGCAAGGCTCATGGCGGTCCGGTGGTCTTTGTAACTCTGTAACGTACTGCCATGAAATGGCTTACCTCCATCGATGATCACGTCATCCGACTCATTCCAAATGGAGACTCCCATCTTTCGCAGATTGGTCACCATGGAGTAGATCCGGTCGGTCTCTTTGACCCGGAGTTCCGAGGCCTGTTGGAATTGGGTCTTCCCTTTCGCGCAGGCTCCGGCAACCATGAGGATCGGAAGCTCATCAATGAGACCCGGAATTTCCGAAGCGAGCACGGTGGTACCCTTAAGATTCCTTCCTCTCACCTCGATGTCCCCCTCCGGTTCTCCTTTCTCGCGGCTTTCTTTTTTTGGAATAAGGGTGATGTCTGCCCCCATCCGCTTAAGGACCCGGATAAATCCGATGCGCGTTGGATTGACCCCGACATTGTGCACAATGAGTTTTGATCCTTCCAAGGCACTCGCCAGAACAATGAAAAAGGCGGCGCTTGAAATGTCTCCTGGAACCGCCACGCGGGATCCTTCCAGTTCTCCATTCCCTTTGAGAGAAACAGTTAAGCCCCTCACGGCAAGTTTTTTCCCAAAATGCTGAAGCATCCTTTCTGTGTGGTCCCTTGTCTTAGACGATTCGATCACCGACGTTATTCCCTCTGCATATAATCCTGCGAGAAGGATTGCTGATTTAACCTGTGCACTCGGCACCGGCAGGTGATAACGAATTCCCTTAAGGACGCCTCCCCGAATGGTCAGCGGTGCAAAATGCTCTCCTCCCTTCCCCTCGATGGCTGCACCCATCTTCTCCAACGGAAAGACGACGCGTCGCATCGGCCTCTGTGAAAGAGAAGGATCTCCGGTAACAGTTGCAGAAAAAGGTTGTCCTGCAAGAATTCCCAAGAGGAGCCGCATCGAGGTCCCAGAATTTCCGAGATAAATCGGTCCGCCGGGTCTTTTAAGTCCATGGAGTCCTCTTCCCTTAATGGTCAACTGATCTTTCCCTTGAAAAGAGGTTTCGACTCCCATTTTTTGAAACGCTTTGACGGTGTGGAGGCAGTCTTCGGCAACGAGAAAATTCCGGATTTCGGTTTTTCCCTTTGCGATCGCTCCCAGCATCGCGGCCCGATGGGAGATCGATTTATCCCCCGGCAGGGGAAGGGTCTTTGAGAATTTTTGAATCGGAGAAACGGTTAAGTTTTCCATCTTCATCGGAGAGACCCCTTTTCAACCAACCGTTTCATGTCCTCGGGAAGGGGACTTTCAAACTCCAGGAATTCTTTCGTGATGGGATGATAAAATCCCAGGGTCTGTGCATGAAGCGCCTGACGGGAGAGGCCCTGCGCCGAGCCGTAGGTACGGTCTCCCAGAAGGGGATGGCCGAGATGCGCCATATGGACCCGGATCTGATGGGTTCTGCCGGTCTCAAGTCTCAGTTTCAAAAACGTGAAATCTTTCAGTCGTTTGATCACTTCGTAATGGGTGACCGCCACCTTCCCTTCTATCACCCGTACCGAAAATTTTTTCCGATCACGCCGGGAACGACCGATCGGAAGATCAACAACCCCTTCGTCAAATTGAACGATCCCTTTCACAAGGGCAAGATAACTCCTCTGGATCGCTCTTTTCTCAAACTGCTCTGCAAGGTCTCTGTGAACCACGTCATTCTTTGCGCAGACCAGGAGACCTGAAGTGTCTTTATCGAGCCGGTGGACAATGCCAGGCCGAAAAGGTCCAGAGAGCGTTGAAAGTTCCTCGGCATGGTAAAGAAGCGCGTTCACCAACGTGCCAGACCAGTTCCCCGCCGCAGGATGCACCACCCTCCCCGCCTCCTTGTCGATGACCAAAAGATAAGGGTCTTCAAAGACGATCGTAAGCGGCAGATGCTCTGGAAGGAGTGAGGGACCTGGGGGAGGAAGATAGTCCACTTCGATTGTCTCCCCTGCAGCCACAGCATGGTGAGGCTTGATCGCCTTCCCATTGACTTGAACCTTTCCTTGATCAAAGAGTCGATGGAGTTGAGACCGAGAAATAGTCTTTGGAAGATGATCGAGAAGGTAGCGGTCGAGTCGTTTCCCTGGATGACCTTGAACCGTGAAGGCGTAGTGCTGTTTCACGAAAGACCTCTCTTCCAAAGCATGAGAGAAAGACCTATGAGGAAAAGACTGACCCCCTGTGGAAGAGTCCATCCCCACATCCAAAGGTCCTGATCCCCCCTAAAAAATTCTACGATAAATCTGAGGAGTCCGTAAGAAAAAAGATAGAGGACAAAGAGTCTCCCGACGGGAAGGGCCCTTTTTTGAGCCAGGGAGCGAAACAGAATAAAAAGAATGAAAAGAGAAAACGATTCGTAAAGCTGAGTCGGATGAAGTGGAACGGGGTGCCCTGGGAAAAGAATACCGATTCGGGAGAGGGTCGGTTTTCCATAACAGCAGCCATTGAGAAAACAACCGATCCGTCCAAATGCCTGAACCAAAGTCGCATAGGGAACGATCTCATCCAGGGTCTGCCAAAGAGGAAGTCTTTTCCGTTGGATAAAAAGGATTGCGAAGACAACTGCCGCGGCAAGCCCCCCATAGAAAACAAGACCCCCACGCTGGAGCCTGAAAACTTCTAAGGGGTCCTCCAGATACTCTTCCAGATGAAGAAAAATATAGAGGAGCCGTGCCCCCAAAAGCCCCGAAAGAAGAAGACCTGTCCCAAGATCGAGGAGGGACGCAGGGTCCTTTCCCCTTCGACGGGCGTCTCGGAAGAGGAGGAATGCGGCGAAGAGATACCCCACCGCCAAGAGCGTTCCGAAGGAATAAATGGTAAAAATCCAGACTGAAAAAAGGATTGGATGCATCGTTAATGAGACGGTTTAAAACAGACGATGAGAAAAAGGAGCGTCCCGATGAAAATGCAACTATCCGCAATGTTAAAAACGGGCCAGACGCGGAAATCTAAAAAATCGACGACATAGCCGTGGCGGAGCCGATCCAAAAGATTCCCCAGCGCCCCCCCGGAGATAAGCCCCACTCCGACCTTGGCCCATCGGTTTTCGAGGGGGGTATGTCGCGTCACTTGATAAATCCAGAAAAGGACGAGGAGACCCACCCAGACAAAGAGGTCCGATTTTTCCTTAAAAAGGCCGAAGGCAACCCCCGTGTTGGCGATGAGGGTGATCGAGAATATCGGCGGAAGAACGGGAATCGATTGGTTGAGGGACATATGACGAAGAACAAAACTCTTTGAGAGCTGGTCGAGGAGAAAAACAACAAGGAGAATGATCCGAATCACATCTTTTCCTTCTCCTTTTTCTCCTGCTTCTCCTGACAGGTAATGCAATAAGTGGTGTAGGGAACCGCCTTGAGCCGCTGCTGACTGATTTTCTTACCACAGTCGAGACAATCGCCGTAGGTTCCCTCTTCAATCCGCTTCAAGGCCTCATCGATTTCGTGAAGGACCCGTTGTTCGCTCGAAGCGAGGTTGAGAGAAAGTTCCGTGTCATAATTGTCCGTCGCCATGTCCGCCATATGGTAGGTGTAGCCGGAGAGATCCCCGCTCGCCTCCCGCGGAGATTTCTTGAGAGTGTTCTTCTCAATCTGCTGAATATTCTCAAGGACCGACTGACGTTTCTCCAAAAGCATCTCTCGAAACGTCTCAAATTCCTTTTTGTTCATTGAAACCTCCTCAATTAAGAAAGTGATCGAATGACATGAGTACACCGATCGCACAGTTTGGGATGCTCCGGGTCGTTACCGACGCTCTGGCGCCAGTTCCAACATCGGAGACATTTTTTTCCGCTGGAGCGCTCCACCTGGACGCCGATCCCCTCCAGCACTGGAAGAGGACTCCCCGCTGGAAGTTGCGCCACCTTTTCAAAGGCGACATCCGAAACGATAAGAAGCATCGTTAGAGCTTCACCCTCTCCTTCAAGCCAATCAAAGCTTCCCCCCTTCTGGAGGAAGAAACGGAGAGAGGTCTCTAGAGAGCTGCCGCACTTCCCTTCCGCGCGGAACTTCTCGATTTCTTTGAGCACCCCATCCCTTAAAAGAAGCAGGGTCTCCCATCGCTTCTCCAGAGAGGGGTCCAACCATCCCTTTTCCGGCTTGGGCCAATCCAGAAGATGCATCGAAGCCGTTTCGACCGTCCGCGTCTGCGCAACCTCTTCCACGGTAAAGGAGAGAACGGGGGCCAGGATCCGTGCGAGACTATTTAAAATATGGTAAAGAGCGGTTTGGGCCGAACGCCGCTTGAGGTCGTCGAACTTTAAAGTATATAGCCGATCCTTCAAAATATCAAGATAAAAAGAAGACATCTCTACCACACAGAATTGGTGGATCGCTTGGTGCGCTTTGTGGAATTCGAAACTCTCCATCGCCTCCGTCACCCTCTGGAGGAGTTCCGCCAGTTTCGAAAGGGCCCACCGGTCCACTTCCAGGAGACGGCGATGTTCTAGGAGGTCCTCTTTCCGAAAATCGTAGAGATTTCCCAAAAGGTATTTAAATGTGTTGCGAATTTTGCGATAGGCATCTGCGGTCCGCTCCAGAATTTCCTCTGAGATCCGAACATCTTCGCCGTATTGGCTTGAAAAGACCCAGAGACGCAGAACATCTGCGCCATATTTCTCAATCACCTCCTGAGGACTCACCACATTCCCCCTCGACTTTGACATCTTGAGTCCTTCGCCATCCATCACAAAACCGTGGGTCAAAACTTGGCGGTAAGGGGGCTTCCCTTCATTGGCGACCGCAGGGATAAGCGATACTTGAAACCATCCCCGATGTTGATCAGACCCTTCCAAATACAGAGAAGCGGGATAACCGAGACGCTCCGTATCTGTTTTCAAGACCGCTTCATAACTTACCCCTGACTCGAACCAGACATCCAGAATATCCTCCTCCTTTTCAAATTGGACGGAGCCACAGGGACATCGGAACCCCTTCGGCAGAAACTCTTCCACAGGTTTCTTAAACCACGCATCCGATCCGACCGCGCCAAAAATTTTCTCCACCCGGTCAAAAAAAGAACGTTCCTCGACGACCTTTTTGCAACGGCTGCAGGTAACAATCGGAATCGGTGTCCCCCAATACCTCTGTCTTGAAAGACACCAGTCAGGCCTCGCAGAGAGCATGCCCTGAATCCGGCTCTTTCCGTAGCCGGGGGTCCAGGTCACGGATTCCGTCGCCTCAAGGAGACGTTTCCGTAAATCCTCTTTCTCGACATTCAAGAACCATTGCTCCGTCGCACGAAAAATGATCGGCTCCTTGCAGCGCCAGCAATGGGGGTAGGAGTGAGAAATCTTTTCTTCGAAAAGGAGTGTTTCCCTTTTCTTCAGTTCCTGAATGATCTCACCGTTGGCTTGAAAAACATTTTTTCCTTTGAGAAAAGGAAGAGGGGCTTCCTCTGTAAAATTTCCGCTCTGATCGACTGGAGAAAAAATGGGGAGGTTATTTTTAAGTCCTATGTGATAATCTTCCTCTCCGTGGCCAGGGGCGATATGCACGATGCCGGTCCCTTCCTCCATAGAGACAAATTCTGAGACGACCGCCTGCCCTAATTCTGAAGAACAGGGCCGGATATATTTTGTTCCGATGAGTTTTTCTCCTTCCTGAGACCAGACCGTCGTGACCGCTTTCCTCCCCAGACTCTCAAGGACCGGGTGGACCCGTTCTTCCGCCAAGATCCAAGTCTCCCGTTTCCCAACTTCGACGGCATGATATCTTTTTCCCGGATGGAGGGCCACCGCGAGATTTGCAGGAAGTGTCCAGGGGGTCGTCGTCCAGATGACAAAATAAAGCCCTTTTGAAATTTCAAATTTCACATAAATCGAAGTATCCTGCCGATCCTCGTATTCCACCTCCGCTTCTGCGAGAGCCGTCTCGCAGGTGGCACACCAGTAAACCGGCTTTTTCCGTCGGTAAATATACCCTTTAAGATAAAGCTCCTTGAAAACCCGAATGATCCTCTCTTCATACTTGGGGTCCAGGGTCAGATAGGGTCGTTTCCAGTCTCCAAAAACGCCTAGCCGCTTGAATTGCTCCCGTTGCTTGTCCACAAATTGAAGTGCAAACTCTTTTGCCTTTTCCCGAAACGCGATCCGGTCGATATCCTGTTTTTTCTTCCCGAGTTTCTCAAAGAGGGCATGCTCGATCGGCATTCCATGACAATCCCATCCCGGCACATAAGGGGCATCCAGACCTTTCATCGTCTCATACTTCACGATAATGTCCTTGAGGATCTTGTTCAGGGCATGCCCGATATGGATGTCTCCATTGGCATAGGGGGGTCCATCATGGAGGATATATTTCGGTTTTGTCTTTCTTTTTTCCCGGATCTCCCCGTAGAGATTCTGATGCTCCCAGTAGGCGAGCATCTTCGGTTCGAGGGTGTTGAGATTTGCCTTCATCGGGAAATCGGTTTTCGGTAAATTCAGCGTCGATTTGTAGTCCATTTTTTCAATCATGGGTCATCCATTTGGAGCGAGTGGCGACTGGTTGTGGTGAGACGTATGTGCGCAGGCCGAGCGGGCATGGTCACCCCCGCCGAAGGCGGGGAGGAGCGAGGCCGAGCATTCAAGCGCAGCGGCGCACGCTGGGCGCCGCAAGCGGTGCGACGAACCACACCAGGAGCCAGGACCCGCCTCACAGAGATTCGATAACTTTCATAACAAGTTTCGTCAATTTCGGCTCGGACGCCTTCGCGACACGAATGATTTTTTCAATATCAGCCACTTCCAGGGCATCGGGATCACAGAGATCCGTGATGCAACTGATCCCCAGCACACGCATGCCGCAATGGCGTGCAACGATCACCTCCGGAACGGTGGACATCCCGACCGCATCTGAGCCGATCTGTCTGAGAAACCGGTATTCGGCTTTTGTCTCAAGGTTCGGGCCTGTGACACCGACATAGACCCCTCTGTGCAATTTCATCCGGAGGGAAGATGCGACCGACTCCGCCACCCGAATGAGGCGGGTGTCGTACGGTTCAGACATATCCGGAAACCGGGACCCCAACCATTCTTCATTCGGTCCGATAAGTGGATTCACCCCCATGAGATTGATATGATCGGTAATCACCATGAGGTCCCCCCCCGAAAAGTTGGGATTGAGACCGCCGGCGGCGTTGGAAACGATTAAAGCGCGACAGCCCAATTGGTGCATCACCCGGACCGGGTAGGTCACCTCTGCAAGAGAATACCCTTCATAATAATGGAACCGCCCTTCCATGGCCACCACCCTTTTTTTCCCGATCTTACCGAGGATGAGCCGCCCGGTATGCGTCAGGGCGGTCGTGTGAGGAAAATGAGGAATCTCCTGATAATCCATCTCCTTTTTCTGGGTGACCTTTCGTGCCAATTGGCCCAGACCTGTTCCCAAAATGATCCCGATCTCCCATTTCCCTTTGGCCTTTCTTTGAACCGCTTCAAGCGATTCTCCGATTTTCTCTCTTAAGTCCTTCATCACCGTTCCTGGGTTACCTGATGCGTGCCGCGAGATCGAGGAGGGTTCTGACCAAAAAAGATTGAAGGAAGAGTAGAAGTAAAAAGGCGATGAGGGGAGAAAGATCAAAACCTATTCCCCATGCCATCGGGATCACCCGTCGGATGGGTGCTAAAACCGGTTCCGTCACTTTGTAGAGAAATTGTACAAGGCTATTATAAGGATCGGGGTTCACCCAACTGATCAGGCACCGGATGAGCATCAACCAGTAGAAAATGGTGAGTGCGACTTCCAAAAGACGTGCCACACTCGCCAGAAAATTCGAGAGAATAAACATGGCTTCACCCTTTCGAAAGTTGCCGTGAACGTGCCGCAGCCCGGCGGAGGGCCAAGGCAACGGTTTGAGAAAGACGACGAGACCGAAACACCCGAAGGGCCGCTTCCGTGGTTCCTCCTTTGGAGGCGACTTTTTGAATAAAGGAATTGGGATCAAGCCCTTTCTTGAGGAGGTAAGTGAGGCTCCCCTGAAAGGTCTTCTGAATGAGACGGAGAGAAAGATCCCGTGGAAGACCGACCTGCCGAGCGCCTTCCTCAAGCGCTCTCATAAAACTTGCCACATAGGCAGGGCCGCTTCCGCTGAGAGCCGTCACAGCATCCAACTTCGATTCCTCCACCCAGACCGTCTCACCGACAGATTGAAAGATCGCTTCTGCCATGAAGCGATGGGATCGGGTGGCGAAGCGTCCTTGAGACATGGCTGAGATCGCCTCTCCGACGGCCGCCGCCAGATTCGGCATGACACGGATCATCGGAAGATCTCCCAAGTGCCTTCTCAGAAACGAGAGCCGCACCCCTGCCGCAATGGAAATGACAAGGGGCCTTTTCCAAAGAGGGAAAATCCCCTTCAGCACCTTTTCCATCTGTTGCGGTTTTACCGCAAGAATCACTACCCCACTCCGATCAGCGAGCCGCCGATTGTCCGCAGTCACAAAAACACCGTAACGCCTTGCGAGGGATTTCCGTTTTGAAGCGGCCTCTTCCCCCACCCCTATCTGGTTCTTCGAAACAAGACGATGGTTCAGGAGACCGGACAATAACGCCTCTCCCATATTTCCCCCGCCGATAATCCCGATCGTCACTCTTCGTAATGTCTTCACGCTTTCCCTTGTACTTTGTACCTTTTACCCTGTACCAAAAATAGCCCTTCCAATCCTCACCACATTTGCCCCTTCTTCGATGGCGACCTCAAAATCTTGACTCATTCCCATCGAAAGGTACCGCAATGCCAGCGAAGGGTTTTCTCTCTCAAGCGCTTTCTTCAATTCCCAGAGGCGTCTAAAATAAGGACGCGTCTTTTCTGGATCTTCCGTGAGGGGGGCGATCGTCATGAGTCCCGAGAGTTTCAGATGTTTCAATGAAGAAATTTCTTTCACAAGAAATGCCGCGGAGTCCACAGAAGCGCCAAACGGAGCGGTTTTCCCCTGAAGGTTTACCTGGAGGAGGACCGGAACTTCTTTTCCAACGAGAGAGGCCTCTTTCTCAATCGCTTGGGCCAAGCGAAGAGAATCGACCGAGTGGATAAGATGGAAAAGTTGTATCGCATCTCTCACCTTATTTCTTTGGAGGTGTCCCACCATGTGCCACTGAACACCCTCCTGTACGTGGGAGATTTTTCCTTGCGCTTCTAAAACGCGATTCTCTCCCAGATCACCGAGTCCTCCTTGAATCGCCTCTCGAAGTCTCTCAAGTCCGACCCCCTTTGTAACCCCCACCAAAAGAACAGGGGTGTTTAACTCCGGGGCATTCCGTTTGGAGCGCTCAATCCTTTCTCGAATGGATAAAATCTTTTCCCTGATTCCCAACCCCTCTCATTCTCCCTCTTCCCCTGTGACTTTTTCCTGGTAAAGATAAAGGATCACTTCTTGGTTAAATTTCTTGAGACGCACATAATCGGGTTGAATGTCGATCACCTTAATCCCGTGGAGGTTATCCCCGATCCGGACTACCTCTTCATTAATAATCGCGTAGGTCGCTTCAGGCCGTGTCTCATCGTAGATAATCCCGCTCACCTTGAGTTGCAATGTCGGAAGCTCACCTTCTTTCCCGATACCCAAAATAAAAGGATCCCGTTTCCACGTGAGAAGTTCCGTTGCCGTCAACGCTTCAGAAGAGGCGGGAGAGGGAGGTGTTTCTTGCGGAGGCATCGTTTGTGGCACCGGAGAAATACTCTTCTGCGCACGATGCACGTTATACCAGAGAAGGGGGAGAAAGAAGCAGACAAGGACGACTGCGATGATCTTTTTCCTTCTTTCTTTCTGCGGGTCGCCAGCCATAGGGAACCTTACGGAGAATTTCCGAAAAGATAGGTTGTCACAAAAAGGGTTACCTTCAGGGTGGAAGATTTCCCACCCTCCTTTTGAATATTCACTCCGTCTATCGTAATCGCGGAGGGAAATGCCTGTTCAATCGAGGTGAGGTATCCTCCCAGCACCCGATAGGAACACCGAAGTTCCATCTGAATCGAAAGGGCCTCGCAAGACCGACCGCCCAAAAGGAGGGGATTTGTCGCATTGGGGTAAGGGACGGCCGATTCGGGACGTATCGAAATAACCTGAATGCCCAAATGACTGGCCTTCTCCGAGAGGGCCTTTAGAATTCCTGAAATTTTCTCTTGGTGGGGAAGACTCTCTTCCAGGCTCGTGAGCTCTTTCTGCAGGGAAATGATGGTCTGCTCCAAAGATCCCTCTTGCGCGACCAGTTGTTGATAGCGTGTTTTCATGACGGCAATTTCTTTCTTGAGTCGGAGGGCGCGATGGCCAGCCGGGATAATGAAAAACTGTATAAAAAGAACGATGAAAAGAATGAGGCCGATCGACCAGAGGACCAGTTCGCGATGACTGAATCGAGCCTTGAAGATCTTGCTGAGAGGTGTTGGAAGATTCATTGGTGCACCTTTAACCGGAAAAAAATTTCAAAATTACTGGCAGGCCGATCGTACGTCTCATCCCGCTGGAATGAAACCAACTTCACCTCTTTAACAAAAGGAGATTTTTCAAAACTGGAGATCAGTTCTCCCAGTAGAACCTCCGTAGACTTCTCATGCAACCCGAAAATCGTCCCTGAAAAATGGAGTTCGGCGGTTCCCCGCGGTTGTGAGATCTTATCAAGCACTGCATGCGGGGGAAGAAGACTGGAGATTTCCGAGAGAGTCTCCAAGAGATAAGGGTGCCCCTCTTTGATTTTCGCAACGACCCCTCTTCGCTCCTTAAGCGCCTGTTTCATCGTTTCGATCTCCTGGATCGCCTTCCAGGAGGACTGCGAAAGGGAGCGCTGCCTCTCCAGTGAACCGACCTCTTTCAATCGATAAGAAAAAACGATGAAAAGCATGAAGACGATGACGATCGTGGAGATCCTCATCGCGATCCGCTCGACCTTCTGCGATTTCTTCAGTCGGAAGCGGGATGGCAAAAGGTTAAATCCCCTCCCCTCCTGAAACGCCAGACCGAGAGCAGGGGCGAGGAGGGGCAAACGTTCGCGGAGATCCGCCTCGTTGATCTTCTGCGTCTGCCAGAGAAACCCTGGGGGTAAAGGAAGGATCTCGACCGAAAGGACCAATTTTTCCGAAAGAAAGTCGGTGAGATGTTTGAGGTGGGAAGAACCCCCCAACAGGTAAACCTTCTGGACCCGACCTTCAAATTCTTCCTGATAATAATCAAAAGAGCGTCTGATCTCGCTCGCCAGCCGTTCCAGAAGAGGACGCATTAAAGAAACTATTTGAGAGGCATTGACTTTTTCATCGGAGATCTGCCCTTCCAGAGGAAAGCCGTAAGAACGTTTGAGCTGTTCGGCTTCTTCGTAACCCAGTTTGAGCTCCCCCCTCTCCGTCGCGAGGGGACGGGTCAAGGCTTGAGTGATGGCCTCACCCCCGATGTCCAGCTCCCGTATAAAACTGGGCTTCCCATGGATCGAAATATAAAGAGAGGTGCGCAGGGTCCCGATGTCCAACAAAGCGATCGGATCTGGCCCTGAAAGAATATTCCCTTCTTTCATCCAGGCCAAAAGGGATAATGGATTGGATGTGATACTGGCCACGTGGTAACCTGCCTCCTGCATCGTAAACACCCACTCCGTGAGAAGCCCCTCGCGGGCAGAGACGACAACGGCCTCTTGCTTCCTTCCCACTGTACTTAAGATGTCAAATTCGAAGAGGGCCCGTTCTACATCAAAGGGGAGCTGGGCACGGACCGCCCATCGGAGGGCCTGAGGAAGTTCTTCCTTCGGCATCTCTGGAACAGTCACCTTCTTCACAGGCATCACCTCTGCTCCAAAACCGAGGTGGATTTTCCTGGAAGAGATCGGGCACCCTTTCAAAAAAGCGATGGCGCTTTTTTGAAGCTCCTTCTGTCTCAGATCCTCCGCAAGATCTTCCCTGATGAAAATTTCCTTAAACCAATGCCCCAAGAGTTCCCGTTTCCCTTCTTCAACCATGACCTCCACCAATTTTAAAGAACGGTTTCCGACGGAGAGAGCGGCAAAGGGACCCGGCTTCTCACCCACTCCCAAGGCATAACTTAAGAGTGAGAGGGTTTCCTTTTTGCTCAATTTTATCTTTTCCAACGGGATCTTTGTGGCGGGTGGCTTCATTTCTTACATCCTATAACACAACAAGTTAGCATACATCTCTCAGGATGTCAACGGGAAGAACAGGGCCCCCTTATTTCGCCCCCAATCGAAGGACATATTCTTCGCCGTCCCGTTCAAGGACCACAGCATCAGAGGCGATCTCTTTGATGGTATAACTATCGATCGTATCATGGACGCTCACGACAACGTTATTAATCATGGCGAGGGGCCGATCCTTATCCCAGAGGATCCCGGTCAAAGAAAGCCCTGAGAGGTAGGTCGCCTCTTTTTCTTTCCCGATCGCAAGGAAAGGATTTCGGTTCCACTCTTTGACCATCTTTCCCTCTTGAAGTTTCCTGAGCGACCGCGACGAAAGGGAAGTGCTTCTCCCGGAGAAGGCCCTTTCTTCTGTCTGTGGCGGGCCCTGCATCTTAAGCACTCTTTTTTTCAACAGCACGCGGGACCAGACGCCCATCACCACAAGGCAAAGGGCAAAAAGGATGAGGATCTTCTGCTTTTTACCTTCCACGAACGGCTCCTTCTTGTCTTTCAAGATAAAGGAATAACGTGAGCTGAGTTTCCACTTTCGGATAGACCGTTTGAGGGCTCCCCATCTGAAGAAGTTCCACGGTTGTTAGAAAAGGAAGTTCCTTAAGGCTTCCTAAAAAGCGTCCCGTATCTACATAATCCCCTTTGAGGCGAAGGCGAACAGGAATGGTATCCAGGAAAAGAGTGGGACCCAAGACAAAAGGAGAGAGATCCTCCTTCAATTCAGGTTTAAGAAACAGAATGTCCAAGCGATATTTTGTGAGGTAATCCTTCAAAAATTCCAAGGCGCGTGGGATTTCATTCCGCTTGAAAAATCTTCCTCCGTAGGTCTTCTCGATCTCGGAAATTTCATTCTGGATGCGGGACACATTCTCCAAGAGCTGCGCATCCCTGATTTGGATCCGGAGCGTCTGAAGTTCCCGAGAGAGTCCCTGAATCAGCCGGAGACGGGGACGAAACCAAAACCCATAAAGGAGAAGAAGGAAGAAAAGGGCCCCCACGGCTCCTATCAGAAGAAGATCTCTTTTCTCAATCCTCTTTTGAAGCGCCTTCCAATTCAAGCTGGCCGGTAACTTCAAATGGAATCCCTCCTTCGGAAGAGGCCTCCCCTTCCGTCGAAACAAGTCGGATTCCCTCAAAGAAGGGAGAAGCTTCAAGCGCCTCCAAGAAATGGGTGAGGGTCTCCTCTGCCGATTCCTTTGACCCTCCCACCTCCCCCTTGAGATGAACCCGGTAGTTCTTCTTTCCTTGACTTAAAGAACCGTTTTCCATCTTGAGCTCCTTTAAAGAAACCGCTTTCGGAACGAGCCAAGAAAGTTCTTTTAAGACTCCCTCCCACAGAGGTTCTCTCTCCAAAAAATTTGAAAACGTTTGAACCACCTTTTCGGCATGCTTCTTCTTGTCCATCCAACGCATATAGGTCTCCCGCTGGGAAGCGAGTTCCTCCCAGATTTTCTTTTTCTTTTGAATCGCGTTTTTCAATGCCACCCTCTCGATGGCAAAGAAAAGCTGAAACCCTGCCAAAAAAATGATGGTCAAGAAAGAAGCGGTTTTTGTCATCCGGACCCGAAACCGCCATTGCCGCGAAGCCTTCACAGAGGGCGGGAGAAAATTGATGATCTCTTTCCGAGGAAGGGCCGCCGCCACAGCCACACCCAGACGCCTTTCAATCTCCTCCTGGGGGGTGTCTCTCAAAAAGCCTTGCGAAAAACGAAATTGACTCAAAAAGGAAAGTCCTTCAGGTGCAAGACCGAGATGCCTCTTCAGAAGATCGTCGAGATGCTGAAGGCCGGCACCGCCTCCGGTGACCCAGACTTCTTGAATTTCGCGAGGAGGATCTCTCTTCTCGTAAAACTGGAAGAAACGTTCCAGATCCCCAAGAAGTCTTTCAAGAATCGGCCGCATGAGAACCCACAATTTCTCCGGCGGCATCTCCGTACCGACGGAAGCGGTGGAAGTCTCTTGAGAAATACCGTAAGAGAGTTTTGCCTTTTCCGCCTCTTCTTTCCCCAGGGAGCATTTCTTTTCCCCAATCATGATTTCACAGGTTAAGGCCTGGGTCAGGGTCTCTCCTCCAATCGAGATCTCCCTTGCCATCTCCAATATCCCTTCATGAAAAATGCCGACATGGGTGGTGGAGGCGCCCAAATCGATGAGTGCATAATCGTTTCTCTTTTCAAGGGAAAAAAGACGGGGAAGAAGAAGGAGAGCCGGCTCAATCGTGTCTATCTCAAAGGGACCGATACTTAAAAGGGAATCGACCAATTCTTTATGGACGACCCCCACCAGAAGATCAAGGAGATGCTTTCCTTCCTTTTCAATAGAGCGAATCTCCTGAAAATCAAGATAGACTTCTTGAATCGGAAAAGGGATTTCCTCTTTCACCTGCCAACGCAAGGCCGTCTCAATCTCTTGAGGTGGCATCTTGGGAAGAAGGACCCTTTTTAAAAGAACCTTTGGCCCCGAGATCGCGATCCGCACCCTGCACTTTTTGGACGTCGCCTTTTTCTCAAGAATCGCCCGGAGGTTTTTCGGATCTTCCATCCCCCCTTCCAAAAAAAGGGGTCCTTCCTTTGAATTTCTCAAAAGAACCCACTTGATGGCACTCGTCCCGATGTCGAGACTGAGGACAAACTCTTCCCTTTTCCACGGGATTTTTTCAATCCCTTTCTTCCAATCGATGCGACGAAGGATGTTGTTCAAATTTCTTTCCATGAGTTAAAGACAGGCGTTAAAGCGTTCACATTGAGGTTTGTAGAACGGTAGATGCGCTGAACCCGACGGGAAATACCATGCATGGTACCGGTCGCGTCAAAGGTAACATTCCAAGGGCCTCCGTCGAGGGCCGTCAGTGTCACCGTGAGAGAATAAGTCCCGGTCATCCCATCTCCCGTGTCCATGGAACCCGATGGTTCAGTTTTCGGCCAAGTTCCGTCGTTAAGTCTCCAATTCGTAAGAGGAGGGGGTTCCGTATAAAGAAGGCGCCAGACCCCTCTTCGCAGTGCCGCTTGAGCCACGTAAAAGGCTTTCTCATCATCGAGATGCCCTCCTGAATGACGGGCCTGCACCATCGCCATGAAAAGAAAAGAAGAGACAAGGCCGAGGAGAGCGATCATCAAGATAAAAACAAGGAGAAGGGTCACCCCTCTGTGATTCCTCAGGTTCATTCCTTTTCTCCTAAATGACTGAGTTTCCCTGATTTCTTGGACGGATCATAAGGCGCATTTTGACCTTCTCGCTTTTTTGAGAAACTGCTCCAGAAATCTGTGTTGCGGTCAGTATGAGTTCGATCCGTCGCTGCTCACGACCGCTTCCCCGCTGAATCACCGCCTGATCGACCGGGTCCGACGCATTGGGAGACATGATGGTTCGCGCCAAAATTCTTCCTGAACCATACGTGAATCCCGCGGCAGGTGCTAATCGTAACTGATAAAGGACGGTAGAAATGTACGAGCTGTCGAAAACGGTATCATCTGGCGTAGAAGAATCACCATCAATGCCATAAAGATAGAGGACGTAAAATTGATTATCCTCCACATCCTGATATCGAATGGTGTTGGCAATATTCCCGCTACCGCCGGTACTACTAGACTGTGTGATCGTTCCGTTCGAATCTCCGATGGCATCATCGGCCGCTTCCCGAAGTTCCCGCGCCACCTTCTGCAGTCCCTGTGAAAGTTCCTCTCCCGGTGAAATTCTTTCCTGCTGCCTCTGGACCGCTTTGGAAGCGGCCAGAAAAGCGAAGACGCCGACGCCAAACAGGATCGACATCCCAATCATAACGAGCATCAGTTCCATAAGGGTTAAACCACTTTTTTTCATGGGCAACCGTTCGGATTGTTCACAAAATAAGTGACAAGCGTTGCTGAATTTTCTACCTGATCCGTCCAATAGACGATGACGCGCACCTCTTTTAAATTCGTATCCGTACCGGGAGGATTCGAAACAACAATTTGCCTTTGGAATGTCGGAAAATCCGCAATGGGGGCCTTGGCGGCGTTCCTCACCCGATCCCACCGACCGCAATTTTGTCCCGCATCCCGTTCCACATCCTCCAGTTCATTGAGGGCGAGACCTACGGCGATCTGACGATGTTCCGAATAGGTGGTGGCAAAAAGCCCCTGATTGAGAGCGAGGAGGAGAGGGACCGTCGCCCCTGCAAAAAGAATAATAGCAAGGATCAGTTCAATCAGGGTAAACCCCGTTAGAGATTTCATCTCTAACGGGGTAAATCCTTTTTGGGTCATCTTGAAAATAAGACCTCAAACAAAAAAGCCCCTTCTTGCAGAAAGGGGCCTGAAGTTTTCTTGTTTCCAACCGTTAAAATGAACGGGCTCCTCAGAGGTTAAGGGGATTCGGCAGGAGTCTGTTCATCCCCATTGGCAACCCAGATCGGGTTCCGAGCCCCCGCTCCTTGGGCTTGGGTCACACCCCCTGTGTTTGCTACTGCTGTGACAGAAGCTGTTCCCCCCGGTCCAACCGACCAGAGCGCGTAGAACTGGTTATTGGTACTGTAAAGAACCTGATAGGTCGTTCCCGGCAAAAAAGGATCATCCGGAATTCTTGTGACAATCTTCGGATTTGTCGTCGTGTCGGTGAGTCCGGTAAGCGCTGGCGGATAGGCGTTACTGTGGTGAATATAATAAGACTCCATCGCGGTTCGTAACGTGGACAAATCTCCCCTCGCCCGGTTGATGTTCGCCTCTTCTCGAAACCCCCCAACCATCGGGAGGATGATACCGATTAAGATCGCAATCACCGCCATGACGATCATCAGTTCAATAAGGGTAAACCCCGTTAAAGATTTCATCTTTAACGGGGTAAAAGCACTTTTTTTGGTCATTTGTCACTCCCCCTTTTTTCGCCTATGGAAAATTCACCTATCTCATTGTGAGACTATGAAATACCAACTTTATAGAATACCACAATTTTCCTTTTTTGTCAACCTTTATTGAATGAGTTTAACCATCCTAAAGATCGGAAGAAGAAGGGAGGCCATGATAAAACCGACCATCCCTCCCATGAGAATGAGAAAGAGGGGCTCTACCAGCGCAGTGAGCTGTTTAATGGCATGATCCACCGTCTTTTGGTAGAAACTGGCGATATGGCCGAGCATCTCATCGAGCGTCCCAGACTCCTCTCCCACCGCAATCATATGAACCGGCATGAGGGGAAACTCCTTGCTCTCCTTGAGCGGTTTCGCCAAAGATTCTCCTTGAGAGACCCGCGCCTGCGCCTTCTCCAGAACCTCCATCATGACAAGATTCCCTGAGGTCTTTTTCGCCACATCCAACGCCTCTAAGATCGGTACGCCGCTTGAAAGGAGTGTTTCAAGATTCTGGGCGAATCGGGTGACCGTGACCTGACGGACGAGCGGCCCGAAAAGCGGGAACTCCAAAAAGAACCGGTCGATGAGAATGTGGCTCTTTTTCCAATGAAGGAGAGACTGCCAGATAAACGGGAGAGAAAGAACGACAAAGAGGATCAGCCCCCAACAGTGACGGAGGAATTGGCTTACGTCGTAGAGGAATTGCGTCGGGCTGGGAAGGGGAACTTTCGCCTTCTGAAAAATATCCATAAATGAGGGCAAAAGATAAACCACCATAAAACCGGAGAGACAAACCCCGAAGACAAGCAAAACACAGGGATACATGAGCGCTGTTTTAATTTTTTGCTTGAGCTCCAGACGATCCTCTAAAAGCTGCGCGATTCTTTCGAGAACATCCGGAAGTTTTCCGCTCGTCTCACCCGCCTTCACAATACTCACATACCCTGCATCAAAGATGCGGGGATATTGAGAAAGTGCTTCAGAAAGAGCGCTCCCCCCTTCCACGTTCCTCGACACGTCGGCGAGGACTGCCCGAAAATAACGGTCTTCTGTCTGATCGGTGAGCGTTTTTAAGGTATCCAGAAGAGGGATCCCTGCACGGACCATCTTGGAGAGTTGTAATGTCGTCATGACAAGGTGATCTTCCTTCACCCGCCGGAATGTCTCGAGGAGGTCTTCGATCGCGAAGGTCTCGGTCTTCTCCCGAAGGGCGGTAGCCAGAAACCCGAGCTTTTTAAGCCGGGTGGCAAGAGTCTCCTCGTCCTTCGCTTCCATCCTTCCATGAATCACATGACCGAATGCATCACGCGCTTTGTAGGTATAGACCGGCATCTTACTCGTCCTGCGTCACACGAAGCACTTCTTCAATCGAAGTAATTCCTGCCATCGCCTTGGCCAGGCCATCCTCCCTCAAAACCTGCATGCCCTTCCGACAGGCCGCATCCTTCATTTTTGGCGAAGAGGCTCTCTGAATCACCAGTTCCCGGATTTCCTCCTCCATGACCATCAGTTCAAAAATCGCGGTCCTTCCTTTGTATCCTGTCTCCTTGCAGAAACGGCATCCTTCTCCCCGATACAGAGGGGGAATGGGGCCCTTCCCGAGAGGAAGCCTTAATGTCTTCAAAAGTTCTTGGGAAGGGACATACGATTTTTTGCATTGCGGGCAGATGAGTCGGACGAGCCGCTGGGCCACGATCCCGATCACAGAAGAGGCGATAAGGAATGGCTCAACACCCATGTCCATAAGACGGGTAAGCGCCCCCGGGGCATCGTTGGTATGAAGGGTTGAGAAAACAAGATGTCCTGTGAGGGCCGCGTGAATCGCCATCTCTGCAGTCTCTACATCACGGATCTCGCCGACCATGATGATGTCTGGGTCTTGCCTTAAGATGGAGCGGAGGCCGTTTGCAAAGGTAACGCCGATCTTGGGATTGACCTGCATTTGGCGGATGACTTCCATTTCATATTCGATCGGATCTTCAATCGTGATGATATTTTTTTCAAGGGTGCTGATTTTATTGAGACACGCATAAAGTGTCGTTGTCTTCCCGCTTCCTGTGGGACCTGTCACAAGAATGATGCCATGCGGCCGGTGGATCAGATGATGAAAGGGTTCAAAGGCATCATGCGGAAGACCGAGTTCCTCGAGGCCGATCAAGACGGTCGCTGTATCCAGAAGCCTCATGACCACATTCTCTCCATGATGGCTTGGAATCGTTGAAACGCGCAGATCAATCTCTTTGTGATCGACCTGCACCCTGAAACGTCCATCCTGAGGAATTCTTCTTTCTGCGATGTCCATCTTTGAAAGGACCTTGATCCGGGAGATCACCGCCCGTTCCAATTCCTTCGGGGGAGCAGGAATTTCATGAAGAACGCCATCAATCCGAAGGCGGATGCGCAATGTGTCTGTCTCCGGCTCAATATGGATATCGCTCGCCCTTTCCCGGACCGCTTGGGAAATGAGGAGGTTGACGAGTTGGATAATGGGGGCTTCTTCTACCAATTTTTCATCCCCCAGATCCATCGTCCGCTGGGTAATCGACTTCACCAATGCTTCCATGGAACCACCAGTACCATAGTGTTGGTCGATCGCCTGTCGGATCTTCTCTTCGGTACTCACGACCGCCTCCACATCGCAATGGGCCTTAAGGCGTATTTCATCGAGGGCAAAATAGTTGGAGGGATCTGCCATCGCCACCGTGAGGATCTTTCCGATCTTAAAAAGAGGGATCAGTTGATACCGGCGCGCAACCGCCTCCGGAATGAGCTTAATGAGTTCGGGGTCCATCGTGTAGGTATCGAGATCCACGTAGGGAAGGCCGGACCGTTCCTCCAAAAGAGGAATGAGTAATTCTTCTGTAAGATATCCCAGCCGGATCAAAGTTTTCTGAAGAGATTCCTTCGAGTTTTCTGATTCTTTTTTGGCCCTTTCCAGCCGTTCAGGATCCAACAGTCCCTTGGCCAGGATCACCTCTTCTAAAGATAGATTCTTCTGCCTCGGCATCGCTTCACCTTCTCCGTTTGAGGGGAAGAGATCTTTCCTCCATCCGGGATTCGAGCCAGCGGTCCAGGACATCCTTCTTAAAACGCCACTTCCCTAACAGTTTGGTGGCAGGGATGTCTGTTTTCTTGAGCATCCGATAAACGGTGATGGCATGAATTCCAAGATAACGGGCAACCTCCTCGACCGTCATGAGTTGGGAATTCGACCTTGCAAAAGCGACCTGTTTCATCCGGCTCCTTTACCCCGTTAGAAAGTTACACCCTTTCTAACGGGGTGAACTTTCTAAATATCTGTTAAAAGTATATCATGAGAGTTTTAAAAAGTCAATAGGTGATAAAAAGATTTAAGAAGATTAAGCGGGCGGGAGAGAAGGACCTTTTGCAAGAATCGCTTTGATCTGCTCGATCAGCACTTCAGGCTTTTGACCTTTGACCAGGTAGGCATCTGCACCGGTTTGTTGCCCCAGGTTCTTGTCTTCCTCTTGGGCACGGGCGGTCAGCATGATGATCGGAATTTTGTTGTAGCGTTCGTCGAACTTAAGGAGACGGCAGACCTTGTAGCCGTCAATTTCAGGAAGCATCACATCGAGAATGATGAGGTCTGGCGTAATGCTTTTGGCAAGGAAAAGCCCTTCCTTGCCTGTGGCGGCTGTATGGACCTCGAAACCCTGGCCCTCAAGCACTGCCCTCAGGGCTTTTGAAAAATCTGCTTCATCTTCGACGACAAGGATTCTTTTCTGTCCCATTTAGGAATGACCGTATAAACTTTTTTCTGCCTGCTTCACCAATTCTTCTTGGCTTCCTCCATCCTCCGGAAAGGTCCCGATCCCGAACTGAAGTTCCGGTGAAACCGGGGAACCCTTGATCGGAAAAGGCTGAGAAAGGATCGTCTTTTTCACACGTTCTGCAAGCGCGAGTGCCCCCGCCTTATCGGCACCCGCTAAAATGGCGATCACCTTCCCCTGCTTGTAACTGGCGACGATGTCGCTCGGTCGGCGGACCGTTTCCTTCACCAGGCGGGCGATCTCATCCAAAAGGGATTCCATCCCTTCTTCTCCGATATTTTCTTTAAGATGCTCGAAATTTGCAATTCCTAAAATCACGAGGGAGAGGAAATCCCCGTTTTCACGCGCCTTCTGAATTTCCTGCGACAACCTCTCCATAAAAAATTCTTCGTCGCTTAAAACCGGAAGGGAGATGGTGAATGTGCTCCCCTTCCCTTCCTGCGATTTTACCCAGATCTTTCCTTTGTGAAGTATTACAATCTCTTTCACAATGGCGAGCCCCAACCCTACCCCTTTTTCGTGGGGGATGCTCGGTCCGAGCTGCCGGAACTTTTCGAAAAGCCTTTCCTGATCGGACGAACGGATCCCGACCCCGGTATCTCGAACAGTGAGGAGAATATTCCCGTTCCCCCTTTTGATCTCAACCGAAACAGACCCCTTTGAAGGGGTATACTTGATCGCATTGTCGACGAGATTCGTGACTACTTGGGTCATCCGGTCCTGATCCAAATAGGTGGGAGGAACTTTTCCTGGACTTAAGAGCACCAAGGCGATCTCCTTTTCCTCTCCTTTTCTTCGGAGGGTTTCGATCGCCGACCGCGCAATCGATAAAAGATCGACGCGCTCCTTCTTCAGTTCAAACCGTCCCACCTCCATCTTGGAAAAATCGAGGAGATTATCAATGAGCCGCGTGAGTCGGTCAAGGTTGTCTTCGATGAGGCCCAGGTATTCTTTCTGGCGGGTTGCGCCTGTGTTCTGGGTCTCCCCCCGCACCGCGGTAATAAAGTAACGGGTTGTGGCAAGAGGGGTTCGAAGTTCATGGGAGACCTTCGCCACAAAATCGGATTTCAGTTTATCGAGTTCCTTGAGACGCTCATTCACCTGGACCAGTTCATCATAAAGCGTTGCATTGTGGATGGCGATCGCCGCTTCATCGGCAAGGGCGGTTAAAAGTTCCAGGTCGTCGTGGGTAAAAATCTTCCTTCCTCTTTTATTGTTGACATTTAAAACGCCGATTGTTTTTCCTTTGACCTTGAGGGGAACCGAAAGGAGGGAATCGGTGGAGTAGCGGGCCCCTTCTTTTTTCTTGAAGCGCCGGTCTTTGCTAATGTCTTGGATGAGAAGCGGCTTCCCCTTTTGAGCCACCCATCCGGAAACGCCTTCGCCGATCCTGATGCGCGTATTGCGGAGAATCAAGGGGGAGAGGCCCTCCGCAAAATGGATGGTGAGCGTCTTCCCTTTCTTATCGAGAAGCATGAGAGAAGCCCGTTCGACTTTAAGGAGTGTCTTTGCCTTTTCAACAATCGTCTTTAAGGTGCTTTTGAGGCCTAAGGTTGAATTGACATCTCGAACGATTTCATAGAGGGTATTGAGCCAAAAAAGTTCAGTCTTCCGTCCTACCCTTTTTTTTGTCGGTTTCACCCCCATCGTTTGAGATTAACCCTTTTTATGGTAAAGGATTATAGCACGGTCCAAAAATTTTTGCAAGAATTTATCGTTATAAGTGCTATGGGTTAGAAGGCCCATCCTCGATCCACCTTTTGATTCTCTGAAGATGGGGATCTGAAGGATCTTTTTGGAGTCCCTGATGGACTGCGCCAAGTGCCTCTTTTATTTTCCCCAATTTCCAGTAAAGGCGGCTTACCTCTATGTAACTCTGTAGGAGATCTGGATCGCTCTCTACCGCATTCTCATAAAATTGAATCGCCTTATCCCATTCTTTCTGATGGGCGTACAGATTCCCAAGGTTAAAAAGAGCGACGCTATATCCTGGAAGCAGATCAAGCGCCTTTTGATGATACTGAATCGCTTCCTCGATCTTCCCTTGTTGTTGCGCAAGAATTCCAAGGTTCCCATAGGGACTCGGGTTGGGAGCTAAGGAGACAGACCTTCGAAATAACTTCCCAGCCTTCTCCAAGTTTCCTCTTTCAAGATACGCAAGACCCAGCTGATTATGGGCACGGCTGTCCCAGGGCGCATGTCGGACGGTCTGTTCAAAAAAGATAATGCGGTCTCTAAATTCCCCATTCCTCCAGATCACCAGAAACGAGAAACAAGTTAAGAGGACTCCCCATACCAGAACTCCTTTCGGTGGGAGGTCCTCGTGTCCGTTTTGTGCAACCAGGAAATGACCGAAGCGGCACAAGAGGAGTCCGATGATTCCGACAC
Organism: Candidatus Omnitrophota bacterium; assembly: GCA_016206785.1. Classification (GTDB taxonomy): domain Bacteria; phylum Omnitrophota; class Gorgyraeia; order JACQQV01; family JACQQV01; genus JACQQV01. Next base: position 39,842 of record JACQQV010000008.1, on the reverse strand, counting down.
TTGAGAAATAGAGAAAATGCTCTGCAATAAAAAGAGAGTCGGGGTATTTGAGGTAGATCGGAACGATGTGAATCACGGGAAGCAGCGTCCAGCCGATCCAAAGAAGCCAAAATCTCTCGAGGGGCCGATGCAGAGAAAGAAAGATTCCGATCACGCAAAGGAAAAGAAAAATCCATGCCACAAGATAGGGAAGGAACCCAAGAGGAATGATCGGAATCATCCGATCCATATAGAGAGGCCAGGGGAAAAACCAAATGTTGAGATAGGCCCACAACACGACCGGGAGCACAAGGACTCTTCTTAAAAGATGGGGAAGATCCAAGAGAGTCTTCAATGGAACTTGAATCACAATCCACTGACGAAAAAGGAGCCAGGCGATCAAAAGAAGAAAGAATCCCAACAAAAGAATTCGTTCAGCATCTTTATGTTTTGTCTTTTTCAAATCCACGAAAAGTGTATAGGAAAAAACAAGAAGTGGAAGAGAGGCCGCCATCTCTTTTGAGAGGAGCGCAAAAAGGTAAAAAAGGAGGGATAACGCATAAGACCAAACTGTTTGTTCGAGCGCTTTCCCTTTCAGGTAAAAGTGGAAACTGCAAAGAAAAAAGAAAAAGGAGATGAGATCGACCCGTCCCGGAATATAGGTGACCGCTTCCACATGGGCCGGATGGGCCAAAAAGAGAAAGGCCCCCCAGAAAGAAAGAGACGGTCTCTGGAACAGGCGTCTGAATAACAGGTAGACCAAAAGGGTGTTTGAAAGATGAAATAACAGATTGGTAAGATGGTATCCGAGGGGATTCAGCTTCCAAAAGAGATGGTCGATGCGGAAGGAGAGGGTGACGAAGGGACGGTGGTATGTTGAAAAGCCGGATTCTCTACTTTGAAAGGGTTCTCGAAAGATGTCCAGAAATCGAGACCACGCATGCACCCTCGGATCTTTGATGATGAGGAAATTCTCATCCCACATAAAAGGGGTTTGAAGACTATTCCAGTAGAGGATGGTCCCGAGTAAAAGCAGAAAAAAGATGAAGGGGGTTTTAATGAAGCGGCTCTCTTTCAAACTGAAAAATAAAAGAGCTGGGTTTTCTCCCCAGCTCTTTTGTCATGCAACGACATAGAATCCTGTTAGAAAGTATTCTCTGTGGCTGTCCCTCCACCGTTTGAAGTGCTATTGGCGTAGATGATCCCATTGGGAGTCGCATTGTCTGCAATATAGTATCGCCATCCAGCACCAGTGCCATCGACGGTACGGGCGGCCGCCTGTGCCGAAGTGGCAGCCTCGATACCACTGGACTCCGCAGCGGTCATCCCTGCTGTAACAGCCCAAGGGTTCGCAGGAACAATGTTATTCTCCATCACGCTATTCGACGTTATATCTACAAGTCTCGGCCAACAGTCGGTTGCGGCTAATCCTGTTGTTCCAGCAGGATCGCAACCCGCTGAAATCGCGTTCGCTCTATAGACGGCGAGTGCGCTCCGAAGTCCCCCAAGCGCCCCATTGGTTCCTGCGTTCCTCGCCTGAGTGGTAAGGTTCTGGAAGGCTGGAATAGCCACAGCAGCCAAGATCGCTAGAATGGTGATCACGATGACAAGTTCAATCAACGTGAACCCACGATGAGTCCGTTTCTTTGTTCTTTCCATAAACGCTACCTCCCTTCTTCGATCTTTAATTTTAACACAATGTTGTAGAAAAATCAAGCCAAATTTTTGTGCAAATGTCCAAATGCAAAACTTTCTAAGATGCTTTAATTTCTGGCGAAAAAAAATGCCAAGCCTGCCTTCGGCAGCTTGGCGATCATACCCTCGGTACGCTTGGCGGTCATGCCCAGGGGCTTTAGACCCATAGCTTTGCGGCCCCGGGTTTCCCCGGGTGTGCCTTTTTCGGATCTTGTCTTCTGAAGAGTATACCTGACGATCCGTTTTTTGTCAAGGGTCAGCCCCTTTATCTTCCCCCTCCTCCGGCAATCTTGGTGTAGAACCGGAGGAGCGGCACAAAAATGGAAAGGATGAGAAAGAGAACCATACCGCCGAGAACAACGAGGAGAATCGGCTCGATCAAGATGGTCAGCTTTTGAATGGCATTGTCCACTTCAAAATCGTAGTATTCCGAAACCCGCAAAAGGAGTTCATCCAACTTCCCCGTCTCCTCGCCGACAGAGACCATCCGGATCACAATGGGAGGAAAAAGCTTACCTTCCGACATGGGCTTCGCAAGACCTTCCCCTCGACGAACCGATTCCCGAAGTCTCAAGACCTCGGAGGAGATCGTGACATTTCCTACAGAACGGGAAACGATTTCAAGGGATTCAAGAATGGGAACGCCGCTCCTACTCGTAATGGAGAGGACACGTGAGAAACGAGACATCGCAAATTGGTGAAAGAGCGTTCCGAAAACGGGGATCTTCAGATTCACCGTGTCCCACAGTCTCCTCCCAACCTTCGTCTTTAAAAAATAACGGAATCCGTAGACAAACATTCCGACGATGGCGATCGCCGCATACCAGTAATTCCGTAACGCAAAGTTTAACCAGAGGAGAAATTTCGTCGTCCATAAGAGTTCCACCCCCGCCTGTTGAAAAAAGGAGGCGAAACGGGGGAGAACAAAAGTGGTGATGAAGAGAAACGCGAGAAACATGATACTCATGATGAGCTTAGGATAGAAGGTGGCGGTCTTGATCTTCGATTTTACATAGGTGTCATACTCCCCGAGTTCTACCAGACGGAATAAGATTTCATCCAACTGTCCCGTCGCTTCCCCCGCCCTCACCATCGCCACATAAAGCTCCGAAAAGACGCGGGGATGGTGGGAAAGGGCGCTTGAGAAACTTTCTCCTCTCTCAAGATCGCTCACCACAGCGGCGATGACCCCTTTCAGGGTTCCACTCGCGGTTTGGTCCCTGAGGGTTTGAAGGCCCGCCACGAGGGGAATCCCTGCTTTTGTGAGTGTCACCATCTGACGGGTAAAGAAATTGAGATCTTTGTCTTTGACGGAGGCGAAGCGGGTTCTGAAAGAAGAGGGTTTCAGCATCGTGCTGACAGCCCCTTCCTCCTCGATGGAAATCGGGATATATCCCTTTTCCTCTAAATGCCGTGCGGTCGCCTCCGGAGACTCCATCGCCACAGTGCCGGTGATGGCCTGTCCCGAGGCGTCACGCACCTTGTATCGGTATACCGGCATGGTTTATACTTCCTGAGTCACTCGGAGGACCTCTTCGACGGTCGTGATGCCTTGGCGGGCTTTGTCGAGACCGTCGTCACGGAGGGTGATCATTCCCGCTCTATGGGCCTCCTTCCGGATTTGGTCTGCAGAACTATTCTTTAAGATAAGCTCCCTCACTTCCGCGGTCATGAGCATCAGTTGAAAGATACCGAGCCGTCCCCGGTACCCGGTATTCTTGCAATGGCTGCATCCCTTTCCCCGGTAGAAGAGGGTGTTGAGCGGCAGGTTTAACTCTTTCAAGAGTTCGGCAGGAGGTGTATAAGAGGCTTTGCATTTCAGACAGATGATACGGACCAGACGCTGTGCTAAAACGCCAACGACCGAGGAGGAGAGCAAAAAGGGTTCTATCCCCATATCGACGAGGCGTGTCACCGCAGAGGGGGCGTCATTGGTGTGAAGGGTTGAGAAAACGAGTTGGCCGGTGAGGGCCGCATGAATCGCGATCTCGGCGGTTTCCATATCACGGATCTCGCCCACCATCACGATGTCCGGGTCTTGGCGGACGATCGAACGAAGTCCATTGGCAAAGGTCAGACCCACTTTCGGGTTGACTTGACATTGGCGGACCAGTTCCAAATGATATTCGACAGGGTCCTCGATCGTAACGATATTCTTTGCGACGGTATTGATGGCTTGGAGGGTGGCATAGAGGGTCGTGGTTTTGCCACTCCCCGTCGGTCCGGTCACCAAGATAATGCCGTAGGGCCGATGGATCAGTTGATTATAATTTTTGAGCGTTGCCGTTGGAAAACCGATATCCTCGAGGCTTAAGAGGAGATTGCTTCGATCGAGAAGACGCATCACCACATTTTCTCCGTAGACGGTCGGAAAGGAAGAGACGCGAAGGTCTATTTCTTTCCCCTCGCTCTTCATTTGAAAACGGCCGTCCTGTGGAATCCTCTTTTCTGCGATATCCATTTTTGAAAGGATCTTGATGCGGGAGACGATCGGTGGCTGCAATTCGAGGGGAGTGGTTACGATTTCGTGCAAGATACCGTCAATACGATACCGGATGCGGAGAACGGTTTCTGCAGGTTCCACATGGATGTCGCTTGCCCGATCGCGGATCGCCTGCATCACAATCATATTGACCAGTTTAATGATAGGGGCCTCCTCCGCGATCTGTTCCGGCGTCCTCCCCTTCCGTTGGGCTTCCTGCGCCAGTTTCTCTCGATCGATGTCTTTGATCAATTCTTCGAGAGAACCGCTCACTCCGTAATATTGATCGATCGCATTTTGAATGGCACCGACGGTGGTATAGCAGGGTTCGATTTCACATTTGGTCTTCTGACGAAGATCATCGATGACAAGAACATCCTGAGGATTGGCCATGGCCACGGTCAAGGTGTTTCCGATCCGGAAAAGGGGAACCAAGGAATGTTTTTTAGCAAAAGCTTCAGAAACAAGGGCAATGGCGGCGGGGTCGACCAGATAATTTTCAAGATCGACATAGAGGACCCCCATCTGATCCGCCAACAGCACCCCTCTTTCTTCCTGAGAAATGAAGTTATTGCGGATCAGGACCTCATCCAGGGAAAGGTTCTTTTGGCGGGCCTCTTCTTCGGCCTGCCTGAGTTCCTCACTGGAAAGTCGGCCCGCTTCCACAAGCGTCTTCCCAATCGACCTTTTTGTCTGCGTCACGACCTCCTCCTTTTTCGTAACCTCTTTAAGTATAGCATAATATATTCACCTTGTCAACGAACGCTATCCTTTGGTATAGTATCCGTTATGAGAGAGAAAGTAATCATTTTTCTCTTTTTTCTTGGGGTCATCCTCTCCGTCACCCACACCCTTTGGGCCTATGATGTCTGGTGGCATTTAAAAACAGGGGAGTGGATTTGGAAGCACCATGCGATTCCTCGGATAGACCTTTTCTCTTATACCGTCTCCACCCATCCCTGGATCGATCTCTCCTGGTTTTTTCAACTCCTCATCTATTTTTTTTACAAGCTGCTCGGGATTAACGGGATCATTTTTTTTAAGGTCTTCATTGCCACACTCACCTTTTTTCTTCTCTTCCGATTTTTCTATCGAAAAATCGAACCATTGCTTCTTCTCCCCATCCTTTCCTTAACCCTCTGGACAGCTCACGAACGTCTCGTTGAGCGACCGGAGGTGCTCAGTTTCCTTCTTCTGGTCATTACCCTTTTAATCCTTGAAAAGGAGCGTCGGGGCCCCACGAAACGACTGTTCCTCCTCCCATTGCTTCAGATCCTTTGGGTCAATAGCCACAGCCTCTTCATCTTTGGACTCTTGGCCATCGGGGCTTTCTGCGTCGGTGAAATCTGTGAGAAAAAATCGTTCCCTGCAAGACTCCTTCTCTTTTTTCTCCTCTCCAGTGCTGCAACGCTTGTGAATCCGTATGGCGTGAAGGGATCCCTCTTTCCCCTGACGCTTTACAGCCGGATTAGCGGTGAAATTGAAATCTTCACAGCGGGGATCGGTGAATTCACGAGGCCTCTCGCGACCTATGACGCGAGTATCACCCTCCTTCTTTACAAAACGTTATTACTTCTTACCTCTTTTTCCTTTCTTCTAAACCATAAACGCTTCTCTTATTCTCACGGTGTCTTATTTTTGATCTTTGCCTTCCTTTCTCTCTTAGCGAGAAGGAATATCGCTCCCTTTTCCTTCGTTTGTTGTTTCCTTCTCCTTAAAAATCTTGAAGGCCTTTCTCACGAAAGGCTGCGTTTTTTAGAAGGCGTGAAAACGCACCTTCTCTTCTCCTTGACGCTTCTTCTGCCGCTCCCCTTTGTAACGAACGCCTTTTATGTCCACGAAGGACTTCACAAAAGATTTGGCCTGGGCGTTTCGGAACACCGCTATTGCATTCAAGCAGCAAATTTTATTGCAGAAAGTGATCTCCCCGGGAATTTCTTTAACTCGGGTCTGGACGTTGGAAATTACCTCATCTGGCGCCTTTACCCGGAAAGGAAGGTCTTCATGGATGGGCGACTCGAAGTCTATGGAGCATCTTTCTTCCAAGAACTTTTTCACCTCTTCAATGTTCCGGCTTTCTGGCCGAAATGGGTGGAAAAGTACAACATTAACTTCTGCATCTTGGATCACACGATCCAAAAACAAGCGAACTTTCTACGCTGGCTCTCCCGCGATGCTGAATGGGTCCCCATTTATCTGGATGAACAGATCATCATTTTTATGAAGAAAAGCCCTGAAAATCGCCCCATCCTCCATGCTCACGCCATCGATCTGGCAAAGGACCCCATTCCTTTGAATGCTGAAGATTCGACGGCTGAACTAAGGCTCGCTGATTTTTATGGAAAGATGGGGATCGTGGATAAAGCAGAGGTTCTCTACAGAAAAAACCTTTCTCGTTCACCCCGGAGTGCTCTCATTTATCACAACCTTGGAAATCTCCTCCGTCAACAAGGAAAACTTGAAGAGGCGTTATCCGCCTATCGTCAGGCGGTGGCCCTTCAACCCACAGTCTACCTCTTCCGTTATAGTCTAGGGGTTCTCTATACCCTCATGGGAAAGGAAGACCTGGCTCTCAAAGAATTCAAGGAGAGTGTGAGGCTGAATCCTCATTTTGGAGAAAGCCGATTCCAACTGGGAAGGCTTTATGCGAGCAGGAAACAGTGGCTCTACGCGGAAAAAGAATATCGTCGTGTGAGCCCTTTTGACGCCGCTTATCTTTCAGCGCATAACGCCCTCGGAATTCTTTATGCAGAGAAGGGTGAACTTGAAAAAGCAGAGAAGGAATTCAAGGATATTTTAAAGGTGAATCCCTATGCCAACGAGACCGTTGAGAATCTAAAACGAGTTGAAACACTTAAAGTGCAATGAAACCCTTTGAACTTCTTTGGAAGCGTCCTGTTGTATCTCTTTTTGTTCTTTTCTATGCCTTGCATCTTTTTGGGATACTCGGCTTCGTCTCCTTCTTTGAATGGGGAAGTGGAAGACCGCTTCTCACCGATGACTATGCGTTTCGCTCTTCTTCTCTTTATGACGCACGGATCCTCTTTAAGACCTCGCGAACGCTGTGGGGTTACAGCCCGTATCATCTTGCTGGCTATCCCTATTATCCCTTTGCCATCAGTAGTTCCAAAGGGGAACAGGTGCTTTCTCTCCTTTTTCCTTTCGCAGACGCTGCCGAACTCCTGAAACTTTATATCTTGATCGGTCTCTTGACTTTTCCTTTTTGGATCATGGCTGCCACCAAGGCGTTAAAACTCCGTTCTTCCTCTATTGCAATTGCCGGGATCCTCGGAATGCTCTTCTTCTGGAAAATTCCAAATATCTCAAGTGTCCGGTGGGGTTCTATTTCCTATATCCTCGCCTGTCCACCGGCACTCCTCGCCCTTGTGACCCTTCTTCATTTTCTCGAAGCACGGACCTTACGCTCCTTTTTCCTTTTCTGCTTATGGGGGGCGTTCGCCCTTTTGATCCACACGGTGACCTTCAGCATTCTCTTCCCTCCCGCCGTGATGCTGTTACTTTGTGCCCTGAAGAGAAAACCGAGGGGGATCCCTCTCCTGGGTGGGCTCGGTCTCTTTGTCACCGTGGCCGCAAATCTTTTCTGGATTCTTCCCTATTTCCATTATCGCTCTTTTCTCCACACGGCCCTCTCTGGGGCGTTCCTTGAGAAACCGCCGACGCTCTCCGCCTGGTATCTCCATCAGGATGCTTCACGGATTCTCCTTCTCATGTTAGGCCTCTGGGGAACGGGGAGATGGTTCCGGAGGAAGTTTAACGCCGCAGTCCCCTTTGCCGTCGGTATCGCCCTTCTCTTCAGTTTCATGTTTTTCCTCAAAGGGCCTACCGCCCTCCTCCTTCAGAGACATCGCTATGATTGGCCCCTCTCACTTTTTCTGTCGGTTCCGGCCTCAGCCTTGATCGCCGAAAAGGGTTCGCAGTTTTTCGATCTGTTGCGCCGGCAAGGAAAAAAGGTTATCTCTCTCGATCTTCAAAAGGCTTCTCTCCTCCTTTTTTATGGAATCATCCTTCTGGGTCTCCTTCAGAGTATCGCCACCGATAAAAATCGCTATACCTTCTGCGTCAAACGCCTCTTCCTTAAAGAGAAAAACTTTGCCTCATCTTCCCCCCTCACCACTTCCATGAGGCCGCTAGAACTTGATCGGCTTCTGGCCTGGGTACAAAAAAATAGGGGTCAAGAAGGACGTCTCTTGATGGAGGATAGCGACCATCCTCACCATGTGTATTGGGGGACCCATCTTCCCGCCATTGTCCCTCTTTTAACCGGAAGGGAGGTCATTACCCCTCCTACCCCTGAGGTCCCTTCTCAACTTCTCCTCATGGGCTTCACGGATGGAAGACTCTTAGGAAAGCCGATTGAACAACTTTCCTCCGCAGCCTTCCGGGAGTACGTAGATCGTTATAATATCCGATGGGTCATCTGCTTTAGCCAAATGGCGAAGAAATACTTAAGACACCTATCTCCTTCCTATCTTAAGGAAGAGGCGTTGATCGGTCCTTTCGCTTGCTACCAGATCCATCACACCGGGAGCTTTTTTCTAAAAGGTTCGGGAAGGGTCTCTGCCGATTTTAACCGGATCTCTTTAAAAGAGGTGGAGGCTGAGGCGGGTGAGGTGATCTTGAAGTATCACTGGTCTCCAGGAATCCGAACTTACCCGGAGCGGAAGATTGGGAAGGAAGATCTGGAGGGGGATGATTTAGGATTCATCAGGATCGAGAACCCCCCTGAAGAAATCGAAATTATCTTTAACCCTGCCGGTCTTTACTAAAAATAATCCAGAAAAAGTTCTTTGACCTTCGTGAAGGCTTTCCCGACAGGCCCTTCTGGAAGAAGTTCCTTTCCTTCTTTTTGTTTTTCGTATCCGTACCGGAGAAGACCGACGGAAGTGGCAAAAGGAAGCGGGAGAGGCTTGGTAGAATGGACCTCTTGAACTTCGCCGAGACGCACACGGCACTGAAAAAATTGGCTCGTCCCTTCCACCATCCCTTCCAGGAGGGCTGTGCCTCCCGCCAGAATAAGGGTTGCGTTGGGAGAAGGGAGTTCTTTGACCTCCTTCTTAAAAGTCTGCAGGAGCTTTTCCACGGCTCCTTGGATGACCTCGCAAAGTTCCGCCCGCCGAATGACCTTTTGACGGGTGCCGTCGCTCACAAGAAATTCATGATCTTTTGCAGAGCTACTTAAGATCAGGGAGCCGTACTGTTTCTTCAGGGTCTCTGCTTCCTGAAGGGGAATCTGAAAACGCTCGGCAATCTGTTGGGTAATGAGTTCTCCTCCGACGGGAAAAACCTTAAGGTGCGTCACCCCTCCACCCCGAAAGGCGAGGAAACTACTTGTCCCTTCACCGATTTCAAGAAGACCACACCCAAAATTTCGCTCTTCCCTTTCCAAAACGGCGAGCGCTGTGGCATACCCTGAAAAGACAATCCCCTCCACCTCGAGTCCCGCCCGATTGACGCATGTCACCGCATTTTGAATAAAAGAACTGTTTCCTGTGATCACTTTAAGATGAACTCTGAATCGGGTCGCGTACATCCCGATCGGGTTACGAATCCCTTCTTGACCATCCACGTCGTAACCCTGAAGGAGGGCGTGGAGGGCCCGGCGATTCATCGGCAGAGAAACCGATTGAGCTGCTTGAAGCGCCCGCCGAACTTCCCGTGAGGCAATCTCTCTTCCTTTCTCAGAAATCAGATCTTTTCCCTGAATGCTCACACATTCAAGATGCGATCCCTGCACACCCAAAAGGGTTCCTTCCAGACGGAGTTTGGTTTGAAATTCGAGACGGTCCACCAGCTCCTTCATGGCTGAGGAGGCCTCTCCTAAATCTGAGACAACCCCTTTCGTCATCCCGCCGGCATCCACCCAGGCAGCCCCAAAAATGGAAAGGGTCGTTCCCTTGATCCTGCCGACCGAGCCAACCATCTTGCTCGATCCCATCTCAATGCCACACATCCAGTTCTTCTTCATTCGAAAAGAGTCCTTATCGGGAACCGATGACGACTTCGTCAAATCGAAGATCGATATACTTGACCTCCCCGATCCGACCGCCGAGCGTGACCCGCGTGCGGTCAAAGCGGTACAACTTCTCTTTAAAGTCTCCGTGACCCACCTTGACCTCCAGTCCTTCCGTCGTCCTGAAAGAAAGGTTTTTGTAGTCGCTGACATCAATGGTGTGGACGTAACGGGAAAACTCCGGCAGTTTTTCAATCGTCTCAACAAAGAGAAGCGCCTCATCCAATGCCTTGGAGACGAGCTGATATCCGACTTGAAGCCGTTCCAGTTTTTCTTGGACACCGACGATGATCGGGAGATTCTTCTCATGAGGACCTTGGGGAAATGGAAGGATGACGCCGTCTTTGTCTACCAATAAATAACCGCCGCTCTGGACTTGGGCGACAGGCGTACGCGGCGTGACATCGATACGGATGCGGTTAGGAAAGGTGCGCTCGACCTTTGCGGTGAGGAGTTCGGGATGTTTTTCCTTGACCTCCTCTTGGAGGGCGGAAAGATCGACCGAAAAGATATTCCGACCCAGGAGAGAACCCATCAGGCTCTGGTCCTGAAACGCAAAGCCGCTCTTCGAGGAAGAGGCCTCCACGGTTTCAATGGAAAAATAGGGAGAACGACTCAAGAAATGAAGTGTAGCCTTTGAAAGGAAAAAGAAGAAAAATCCAAAGAAGGCCAGCGGAATGCCAATCCGCAGCATCCTTCCCACGATCCCTACAAAAAAGTTTCCGAGGGGGAAGTCTCTTTTCTTCTTTTTGGTCGGTTTACTGGGATTTTTTTTCGGCATGGATGCCCTGTGTCTTTGTTTTGAAAAGCGCCATGAGAAGCAATCGCTCGCACAGTTCTAGAAAAGAGATCCCCGCCGCCTCACAGGCCTTGGGAAGGAGGCTCCGTGCTGTCATTCCCGGAATCGTGTTGACTTCCAAGATGACGGGTTGTCCTTCCTCATTCAAAAGAAGGTCGACCCGAGAAAAGGAAGAACATCCCAACGCCTCATGGGCCTGAAGCGCAGCTTCCTGAACTGAGCAGGTAGTCCCATCATCGATCGGCGCCGGAATCAGAAACTGGGTCTTATCACTTGTGTACTTGGCTTCATAGTCATAGCAACGGTTTCCCGGGAGAATCTGGATCACCGGAAGGGCCTCTTCTCCGAGAATCCCTACCGTGAGCTCTGATCCTCGGATATATTCCTCAAGAAGAACACGGGCATCAAACTGAAAAGCCTTCTTGACCGCCTCCGGTAACTCCTCCGGACGATCTACAATGGAAAGCCCGATGCTCGATCCCTGACACACCGGTTTTACGACGATGGGAAAGGAAAAGCCTGAAGAAGGGATCGGATCTGAGGGTTTCACCATCCACGAAACGGGGGTCAGAAGTCCTTTCTTGCGAAACGTCTCTTTGGCAGCCCATTTGTCAATCGCCCGCCGGCTCGCCAAAACATCCGAGCCGGTATAAGAAATCTTTAAAGATTCCAAAAGGGCCTGAACCGTTCCGTCTTCTCCAAATTTTCCGTGAAGGGCCAAAAAGGCGAGCTGAATTCTTTTCTTCTTTAATTGAACGGGTAATTCCTCTTCCCTGTCAAAGGCACACGGTTCCACCCGATACCCCCCCTCTGAGAGGTGTGTTAAAACCGCTGCACCTGATTTGAGAGAGATGTCCCGTTCGGAAGAGGACCCTCCCATGAGAACGCCGATCGTCTTTGACCGACGGAGATCTGATAAGACTTCACGTTCTTTTTCGGTAAGCGACTTCATGCCAAGAGCCGAACCTCCAGTTCTAATTCGCAGCGATGATCTTTTTTCACCCTCTGCCGGACCCGATCGATCAGTGCAAAGACATGGTCCGAAGTGGCGTGACCCAGATTCACGATAAAATTGGCATGCTTCTCCGAAACCTGCGCATCTCCGATTCGTAGTCCCTTCAGTCCCGAGAGATCAATGAGTTCTCCACTCGTTTTGTGACCATTTTTTGGATTCTTGAAGATGCATCCCGCACTCGGTCTCACCAAATCCTGTGTATTTTTTTTATAAATCAGGAATTGCCGACACTGTTCATCCAGTTGGGCGCGATTGACCGGCGCGACTTTCAGTTTCGACTCAAGAATAATTCCATTGGCCAGATTGGAGGCACGATATTCAAAATGGATCTCCCCTTTTCGAAGCCGAACCACCTCTTTCTTGGCGTTCAGAAAAACGATTTCTTCGACCTGATCACCGATCGACCGGTCGTGGCTTCCGGCATTGACGGCGATCGCCCCTCCCACCGTTCCCGGAACCCCCGTCATCATCTCAAGACCTCCTAGTCCCTTCCTTCTCGTAAACGCGACGAGTTCTTCCAAAGAGACCCCCGCTCCAACGCGAAGCGTTGTCTCTCCCCCCAGCTCCATCCGTCGGAAAAAGGGGGTCCGTAGGTTGAGAACGATGCCCTCATACCCTTTGTCCTTCGGAAGGATATTACAGCCGCCCCCCATGAGGGTGACAGGACGGTTTTCTTCTTTTGAAAACTGAAGAATTTTAAGAAGATTCTCGAGGTCTTTCACCCAAATCCAGGCCCATGCAGGACCTCCTATCCGGAGCGAGGTATGCCGTGACAACGGCTCATCGAGGAGCATCGTCGACTGAATCTGTTCGCTTAAGTGGTCTCGGAGGGTCTGTGGATCCACGAAAGAGTTCCTTGTGAACATAAGCGTGACATCTCGCGGGCAACCTCGCCCACATCTCCCGCTCCCATCACAACGAGGATGTCTTTGGGTCTTAAAATCTCTAAGAGGCGTGAGATGATCTCCTTTTTAGGGACGAAAAGAAGTTCCTTATTTTTTCCTGCCCGCCGTACCTCGCCCAGAATGGTTTCTGCATCCACCCCCGGAATCGGAGCTTCGCTCGCGGCGTAGATTTCCGTGACGATCAAAAGATCTGCATTCTGAAAACAACTGCCAAAGCGTTCCGCCAAAAGACGGGTCCGGGTGTAACGATGGGGTTGAAAAACGCTGACGATGCGACGCCCGTTCCCCATCCCCCGCAAGGCCTCGAGAGTCGCCTCAATCTCGGCGGGATGATGTGCGTAATCTTCCACGATGGTGAGTGCCGGAAACTGTTTCATTTCCAATCTTCTTTGGACTCCGTCGAAGGTCTCGATCGCTTCCTGTAGGACGGGTACGGGAATTTCAAGCTCCCCGCCGAGGGCGATGACGGCGAGGGCATTCGTAATATTATGGAGTCCCGGCAGATTGAGGAGAAACGAGCCGAGACGCTCGCCATGGGCGATACAGTCAAAACGGGAGGAACGTCCCTCCCGCTCGATTAAGGTTGGAAAATAGTGCGCCCCTTGGGTAAGACCGAAGGTGACGATAGGACGCGTGCCGAGTTTCTTAAGCACCTTTTGCGTATTCGGGCAATCCGAGGAGACGAAAAGGGTCCCTTTCGTTTTATCGAGAAAAGCGGCATAGGCATCGAGAGACTTCTCAAGCGTCTCATAAAAATCAAGATGCTCGGCATCCATATTGGTCACAATGCTGTAAGTGGGTGTTAGGGCTAAAAAAGAACCGTCGCTCTCATCCGCTTCCGTCACAAAATAATCTCCTCGTCCCATTGCTGCATTTCCATCCAGGTTGTGGGAAACGCCTCCGATGAGGAAAGAAGGATCGAGCCCCCCCTTCCGCAGGAGCCAGGCGGCGAGTGCCGTCGTCGTGGTCTTTCCATGGGACCCTGAGACGGCGACACCGGTTCTCTTTTCTTTAAAAAGAAGGGAAAGGAGCTCGCCCCTTGAAAGGCTGAGGAGAGACCTTTGCGCAGCTTCCTCCCTTTCAGGATTATCTGGACGGATACAGGAAGAGTAAATCAAAACTTCTGCGTCCGTAATATGTTCCCGTCGGTGACCGATAAAAATTTTTGCTCCCTCTTTCTCAAGTCTTGAAAGGAGAGAGGAACGCTTCACATCCGACCCGCTCACCTGGCGCCCCTTCGCCAAAAGGAGATGGGCGAGTCCGCTCATGCCGATACCGCCGATCCCCACAAAATGAAATCTCTTTCTCGAAAGCGCATCAGGCGACATGGGCAGTCTCCTTCTGGGTCAAGGCGATGACCTCCTGTGCGAGACGCCCGGCACTTCTATTGGGACAGAGCGAAGCGAGCGTTTCTGAAAGTACTTTCCGGCGAGCATCATCCTTTTTAAGACTCAAGATCTCTCGAAGAAAAGACTCTGTGGCGATGCTCTCTTCCTCATAACAGAGGCAGGCTCCGTGACGGGCAAGATACCGGACATTTTCCCCCTGATGATTTCTCGCAAGGGCAAGGGGGACAAGAAGGGCTACCTTTCGGAAGTGAGCAATTTCCGTAATGGTCATCGCCCCGCCCCGGGCAATCACAAGATCCGCTGCACTGTACGCTTCCCCCATTCTTTGAAGGAAGGGATAGACACGGGCAATCACTTCAAGGGACCGATACCGTTCTTCGACCCACAAGGCGTCTTTTTCACCCGCCAGATGAATGAGTTGGAGATCGGCACGTTCTCTGTGAGGAAACCTTTCAAAAAGTTCTACCATCGCCCGGTTGAGCCGGTGGGCCCCCTGACTTCCTCCCATGACCAAAAGGGTGAAATGATCCCTCTTGAGTCCCAAGGCCTCGCGCGCTTCGGCCGGCTGTAGAGGCGCAAGGTCTTTCCTCAGGGGATTTCCGACATGGATCACCGGTCGACGGAAAAACTTTTGGGTTTCCTCGAAGGCGACACCGACGCGCGTGGCCCATCGTGAAAGGAAGAGGTTGGCGCGTCCAGGAACAAGATTCTCCTCATGAATGAACGTCGGCTTCCGCAAGAGAACCCCTGTCAAAATGACCGGCCCGGACACATATCCTCCGAACCCCACGAAGATATCGGGATGGATCCGGATCATCCAAGCAAGACAAAGCATGAAGGAGTAGGTCAATTGAATTAGAAAAATTGGGAAGCGCCAGGAAAAAATGGGTGGCATGCCGACGACCGGAAGGGCGAGAACCATTTTTTCCTTTCCGACGATCTTGCGATCGAGAGGTTTTCGGGTCACGACAAAAATCGTTTCCACATCCTTCCGTTGTTCTCGGAGGGTCGCCGCCAGAGAGAGACCTGGATACAGATGACCTCCGCTCCCCCCGCACGCAATGACAACTTTCATCCTTTTTTTCTCCAGATCTGAAAACGGAGGCTCTTGGGAACAAAATAGTTTTCGCCCGCCTCCAAGATATTGGAAGAAAAAACAGAAGAACTTTCCATCCCGTATCGGGAGATATTCAAAAGAAGCCCCACCCCCACCAAATTGAACACCAAGGCGCTTCCTCCGTAACTGACGAATGGGAGAGGGAGCCCTTTGGTCGGGATGGCCCCGCAGGTCACACCGATATTCACCAGCGCCTCAAAGGTCATGACCGAAGCGATCCCGAATCCCAAAAGACGGCCAAAACGGTCCTGAACCCTGCGGAGCATCTGAAACGCGTACCAAGAAAAAAGAACGAAGAGGAAAAGAACCGCCAGCGTTCCCCAGAGTCCCAGTTCTTCCCCGATAATCGAAAAGATGAAATCGGTATGGCAGGCAGGAAGATAAAAAAGTTTTTGTTTGGATTGCCCCAACCCCACCCCTGACAGACCTCCAGATCCCAGAGCCAGAAACGATTGGATGATCTGAAAGCCTGACCCTTGGGGATCCTGCCATGGATCGAGAAACGCGATGATGCGTCTTAAACGGTACGGCTTGGTTAAGATCAAGAAAAGAAATGCAGGTAGAAAAGAAGCGAGGGTCATGAGTAGATAACGGAGTCGCACGCCGGCCAGGAAAAGCATGAGAAGCGTCACGACGGCAAAGGTGAGGGCAGTGCCAAGATCGGGCTGCAGGAGAATCAGGAGGATGATGACGCCGAGCACCAGAAGGGGTGGAAGGAAGCCATGAATGAAATCATCGAGGTCATTTTTCTTCCGTGACAGAATATCTGCCAAATAGATAAAGAAGGCGATCTTCGCGGCTTCACTCGGCTGGAAACTAAAGGGACCGACGCGAAACCAACGGCTTGCTCCTCCGCTCTCTTTCCCTAATGGCGAGATGAGGACAAGGAGCAAAAGGACGATCGACGTCAAAAGGAACGGTTTGGCAAAATAACGAATTTTCCTGTACGGAAAAGCGAGGGTCGCCATCATCGCCAAAAAACCGACCCCCAAATACATCAGGTGTCTCTTAAGGAAATAAAAACTGTCTTGATACCTCTCGTAGGCATAGATGGCGCTCGCCGAGTAGATCATGATGATCCCGATCGAAATCAAAGCACAGGTGACGACAAAAAGTCCTGTCCGTTCAGCACGCATGCAGTTTCCTTGCCTTAAGCATCGCAACATTTTCTTTGAAATGATCCCCCCGCTCCTCAAAATCTCTAAACATATCGAAACTCGTGCACATCGGAGAAAGGAGCACTGTCTCTCCCGCCTGGGAGGCCTCAAAGGCGAGCGCGACCGCCTCCTCAAGGGTAGCGGCAAGAGTGGTTTCTACAGACCCTGCGAGAGCGGAGCGGATCTTTTCTTTGGCCTCTCCGATAAGGAAAATCCGCTTCACCTTTTTGAGAAGGGGGTGTTGGAGTGACCGGAAATCTTCGTTCTTCTCCCGTCCCCCTGCGATCAAAAGAAGGGGACCAGAGAGGGCATCGATCGCGCGGAGGGTACTTGCCACCGTCGTCGATTTCGAATCATCGACAAAACGGACTCCCTCGATCTCCTCCACAAACTCGATCCGGTGCGGGAGGCCTTCAAAGGTCGCGAGAGTCTTCTGAACCGCAAAGGGTTTCACACCCGCCAGGAGAGCAGCCACGATCGCTGCAAGGGCGTTTTCTTCATTATGGGACCCGGGAAGTCGAAACCCTTGGAAGGTACAAACCTTTTCCTCTCTGCCATTGAGAGAAGAGAAGATGTCCCTTCCTTTCAGGAAAACTCCTTTCACTTTTTTGGTACGACTAAAATACCGTTTTTGGGAAAGAGACCCTTTCCCCACTTCTGGGGCGAGAGGATCGTCGGCATTCAGCAAAAAATAGTCTTCCTTCTTTTGACATTGGGCGATACGGCGTTTTACTGAAATATAATTCTCCAACGAAGGATGCCTGTCCAAATGATTGGGTGAGAGATTCAAAAGGATTGCAATGTGGGGCTTAAAGGAATGGCACTGCTCCAGCTGAAAGGAGCTCACCTCCAGAACCACCCAATCTTTCTCCGACACCTTAAGGACATGGTTACAGAAGGGTTCTCCGATATTTCCACACACAAAACTTCTCTTCCCTCCCTCTTCCAACATTTTACCCAGAAGGGTGACCGTTGTGGACTTTCCGTTACTACCGGTCACTGCGATGATCTTTCCTTTGCAAAAAAGATAACCCAATTCAATTTCACTGAGGATCGGGATCTTTTCTGACTGCGCCCACTGGAAAGGAGGGCTTGAGAAAGGAACACCGGGGCTCATGACAACAAGATCTTTCCCTCTAATCCACTCCCGGGTATGCCCCCCGAATTCCATTGAAACACCTTTTCTTGTGAGAACTTCGGCCGCTTGCTTCAGAGAAGGGTCTGACCGCGCTTCAGAGACAAAGACTTCGGCCCCCTCTCTTAAAAGGAGCTGGCAGGCGGAAAGTCCGCTCTTTCCTAACCCGACCACAGTCACCTTTTTTCCGGAGAGATTGATCATTTTAACGCAACTTTAACGTCGATAGACTCAAAAAAACCAGGATCGCGCCGACGATCCAGAATCGAATGGTCACCTTTGTCTCATCCCATCCCTTCAGTTCAAAATGGTGATGGAGGGGAGACATTAAGAAAATTCTTTTTCCGGTGAGTTTAAAAGAAAGGATCTGAAGGATCACGCTGAACGCCTCCGCCACAAAGATGCCTCCCGCGATAAAAAGAACGAGTTCCTTATGGATCAAAACCGCCACGGTCCCGATCACCCCTCCCAAAGAGAGCGAGCCGGTATCTCCCATGAAGACCTCGGCCGGATGACAGTTATACCAGAGAAATCCGAGCCCCGCCCCGACCAGGGCGCTGCAAAAGATTGCCAATTCTCCACTTCCCGCCACATAAGGAATCTTCAGGTACTCGCTAAACTTCACATGCCCGGTGAGATAGGCGAGAATGCTGTAGCTAATCGCCACCATAATGACGCATCCGACCGCCAAGCCATCCAATCCATCGGTGAGATTCACCGCATTCGAGGAGCCGACGATCACCAGGATGACAAACGGAATGTAGAGAAGGCCGAGCTCCAAGTTGAAGTTTTTCAAAAAGGGAACGGTGAGGATTTTGTTCCAATCGGGGGCGAAGTAAAGAAAAAGAGCGATCCCGGTTCCTGCAATGATCTGGCCCAAAAATTTTGTCGAAGCGGCCAATCCCCGCGAGCTTCTCATCACGAACTTGAGGGTGTCATCCAGAAGCCCCACCAATCCCAACCAGATGCTTACGGTGAGGAGAAGAAGAATATAGGGGTTACTCAGATTGGCCCAGAGGAGCGTTGAACCGAGGAGGGAGAAAAGGATCGCAAGTCCCCCCATGGTCGGAGTTCCCTTCTTGCTCCGGTGGAGTTTTGTCAGAGAGGGCGCATGCTCTCGAACCGCATCTTCACTTACCCTCAACGCTTTGATCTTTCGATAAATCAGCGGGCCGATCAAGACACTCAAGAGGAATGCGGTGATGCTGGCGCCAGCGGCACGGAAGGTGAGATACCGAAAGACATTGAATCCAAAAAAGATTTCCTTAAGAGGATAAAGCAGATGATACAGCAATGATCACTTCCTCCATTTTCATTCCCCGTGACCCCTTGATCAAAATCCGGTCCCCCTGTTTCGTCGTTTCCGCAAGATACTGCGCTGCCTCGTGCGTGGTGCTAAAATGAGCCGAACGCTGTCCATTCATCCCTAACGATTTCGCCTTTTCATGGGCAAACCGAGAAAGGGGGCCCACCGTCACAAATAGGTCAATGTTGGAAGTGGCCACTTTCTCCCCCACTGTTTCATGGTAGGCCTGTGCCTTCTCCCCCAATTCCAACATATCTCCCATGATAAGGACCCGTCTTCCCGTCGCAGAAAGGCCTTTCAAACTTTCAACAGCCCGCCGCATTGACTCCGGGTTCGCATTGTACGTATCGTCGATCCATTCGATGCCTCCCGTCCTTTTTGGCCTCATCCGTCCTTCAAGCCCCCGAAAAGACTTGAGACGCTGGATGGAAAGAGAGGGCGACATGCCCTGGAGATCTGCCACAGCGATCGCCGCAAGTGCGTTCTCAACATTCTGCTCGCCCAAAAGAGGAAGAAATCCCTGAAGGTCCTCGCAGCGGAAAAAGATTCCTTCTTCCCTTTGTTCGATCCCAGAAACACTCAAAGGGCTCCCCTTTCCGAAGAAAACAACCCGATGGGAGGGCGAACGGACTTCTTTGAGATAGGGGTCCTCTCCGTTTAGGACGAGAGTGCCCCCTTTCTCAAGTCCTTCCAAAATCTCCATCTTACAGGCAAATACCGTTCCGAGCTCCTTAAGAAGCGCCAGATGCACGGGACCGATATTGGTCACGAGAGCCGTTGAGGGAGCAGCCATTCTGGAAAGAATCCCGATCTCTCCCGGTTCGCTCATCCCCAACTCCAACACAGCGAACTGGTGGTCTCTTTCAAGGGAGAGGAGGGTTAAGGGAACGCCGATCCGATTATTTTTTGTCCCTTCATTCTTTAAAACAGGGCCGAGGCTGGAAAGGAGATGGCTAATCATTTCCTTGGTGGTCGTCTTTCCGTTTGAGCCGGTCACGGCAATCACAGGGATCGAAAACTGTTTTCGGTGGTAAGAAGCGATCGCGCCGAGCGCTGCGAGGGTATCCGGCACGACAAGAAGGGCGACTTTTGGGGACAGGGGTGTGACTTTTTTGGAAACCAAGACGCCTGAGGCCCCTCGACGGACAGCCTCCTCCACAAAGTCGTGACCCTCGAACCGTTTCCCCTTGATCGCGATGAACAGATCGCCTTCCTGAAGGGTGCGCGTATCGATAGAAATGCCTCGGAAGGATTCGCTAGCCCCTCTGTGGAGAAGCTGCCCCTCCGTGGCCTTGAGCAATTCTTGAATGGTAAAGGATCTCATAAGCAACCTGTCGATCATCAAAGGGAATGGTCCGGTCCTTAAAAATCTGATAGGCTTCATGTCCCTTGCCGGCAATGAGGACCGTGTCCCCTTCTTCCGCCTCGTAGAGGGCCTTCTCAATCGCCTTGGCCCGGTCTTCTTCCAGATGATACCGATGAAAATCAGGGGGGAAGCCGGTTTCGATCTCTTTTAAAATTGCGCGGGGATCTTCTTTCCTCGGATTGTCTGAGGTGACAATGACAAGGTCCGATAACTCACTCGCCACCTTCGCCATTTGAGGTCGTTTCAGACGGTCCCGGTCCCCTCCGCACCCAAAAACAAGAAGAATCCGCCTCGCTGTGAGAGGTCTTAAAGAAGCAAGAACCTGTTGCAATGCATCTTCGGTATGGGCGAAATCGACGAAGACTCTGAAAGGTTGACCCGCGTCGATCCGCTCCAATCGACCCGGAACTCCTGAAAGTGCTTGCACCCCTTCTTGAATGAGCGGAAGAGAAATTCTCTGCGAAAGAGCTGTGCCGATGGCGGCGAGGGTATTGTAGACATTGTGAAGGCCGATCAGCCTCGAGGTGACCTTCAACGGTCCCGCAGGTGTTGTGACGTCAAGGCAACTCCCCGACGACGACGTCTGAGGAGGTGTGGCATAAATGTCTGCCCTCTCATGAAGTCCGTAGGTTAAATGCCGTCCTCGTGTCACACGGATCATCCTTTCGCAAAAGGGGCTATCCGCGTTGAGGATGGCAGTAGATTTCTCATCCAAGGATTCAAAAAGGCGGCGCTTTGCCTGAAAATAGGCCTCTTGAGTCTTGTGGTAATCCAGATGATCCTGGGTAAGATTCATAAAGAGGGCGGCATCGAATCGGATCGTCTCCACCCTTTTCTGATCGAGGGCGTGGCTCGAGACTTCCATCACTGCATAGGTCAATTTTTCTTTGACCATTTGAGAAAGAAGGGATTGAAGTTCAGGAGGGCCAGGGGTGGTATTCTGGGCGGGAATCGCCCTTGTCCCGACCCGGTGGGCGATCGTTCCAATCACACCGACTCCGTATCCCGCTTTTTGAAGGACCGACTCGATGAGATAGGAGGCGGTCGTTTTCCCGTTGGTGCCGGTAATCCCGATCACCCGTAGCTTCTCACTCGGATTTTCATAGAAACGGTTTGCGAGAAGGGCCAAGGCGTGGCGGGAGTCTTTTACAACGACCTTCACGATCCCCGATTCAGAGGGAAAATCTTTTTCCGCCACAATGATTCTCGCTCCACGAGAAAGGGCCTCGGGAATATAGGAAGCACCATCAGTGGTCGCCCCTTTGACCGCGACAAAAAGGTCCCCTTCCCTCACCTGTTTCGAGTCACAAGAGACGGCGGGGACCGGTAATAAAAGTTCCTTTTGGGAAAGGGAAACTTCAAAATTTGACAGAAGTGTCCCAAGCGTCGTCATAGAGCGTTTTTCTTGGATTCGTTGTGCAGGACCATCTGCGTCTCCGTCTTTTGTTCATGGGGAATTTCTAGATAGCGCAAGGTTCGACCGGCAACGTTTTGAAAAACAGGGGCTGCCACCACCCCTCCGAAATAGGCACCGTGGGGTTCATCCAACATGACGGCTACGACGATTCGGGGATTCCGGCTGGGAGCAAATCCAACAAAGGAGGCCACATACTTTGAGTGGGAATAACGACCGTCTTCGTCGAGCTTCTGAGAGGTGCCGGTTTTCCCTCCGGCATCATACCCTTCCAGTTTTGCGAGTTTCCCCGTCCCCTCTCCCACCGCCCCCACGAGGATTTCCCGAAGTCTCTCTGCGACCTCTTCTCGAAGGACAGGGCGACCCGGCTCTTTTGAGTATGATTGTATCACGCCTCCCTCTGAACTCAAAATCTCCTTTAAGAGATGGGGTCGTACCCATTTCCCTCCATTGGCGATGACCGCCATGGCCGAGGCGAGTTGTAGGGTCGTCACCCCGATCCCCTGCCCGATCGGGATATTGGCGATACTGGTTCCCGACCATTTCTTGGGAGGAACCGCAACTCCTGGGATTTCTCCCGGTAGATCGACGCCGGTCTTTTGGCCGAACCCGAAGGCCAGAATATACTGATGGAGCCTCGCCGGTCCTATTTTTTGGGCCACCTTCACCGTCCCGATATTGCTTGATTTCTCAATCACCTGACGAAAGGTGAGGGTCCCTTGAGGATGATGGTCATGAAGGATATGATTGGAAACGCGGTAAGCCCCATTTTCACAAAAGATCTTGTCTTCCTCCTTCACCACCCCTTCCTGAAGGGCAGTGGCGGCGGTAATGATTTTAAAGACGGACCCTGGCTCAAAAAGATCGGTGATCGCGCGGTTGCGACGACTGGCCCCTGAGGAAGAGCCGGGACTATTGAGGTCGTAGGCGGGGCGGTTGGCGAGAGCGAGGATCTCTCCGTTCCAAGGATCCATGACAATGATGGTGGCACCGCTCGCTTTCCATTTCTTATACGCCTTGTCCAATTCCCGTTCCGCAATATGCTGGATGACTTCGTCGAGGGTGAGGACGACGGTCAACCCATCGACCGGTTTCTGATACTTAAGCTCCAAAGAAGGAAGGGCCCGTCGTTTTGCATCTCGAAGGACCTGGCGGTAGCCATCCTCCCCCCGAAGGAGACGATCATAATAGCGCTCAATCCCCTCAAGACCTTTATGATCGATGTCTGTGAACCCTAAAATATGGCTTGCCAGAGGTCCCCCCGGATAGACCCTTTTTGTCTCCTTGACAAAATCGACCCCCTTCAACTTCATCTGCTTGATTTCGCTGGACAATTGGAAAGGCAATTTCCGTTTAATCCAGACAAACGATTTGTCCCGTCTCAGTCTCTCCAGAAGAAAGGGTTGGCTTAAATGAAGTCTTTGGGACAACGCCTTTGAAATTTCTTCCTTATTGGGAATCTCGCGCGAAGCCACAAAGAGGGAATCGGTTGCGTGGGTGAGTGCAAACGGTTTTCCCTGTCGATCAAGAATTGCCCCGCGCCGCGCCTCCAAAGAGAGGGTCGGATAATGCTGGGATTCAGCAATCCTAAGGAGTGACGGATGAGCAAAAAGTTGTAGGCCTATCAGGCGGGCGGCTAAGAGGATGTAGAGGATAAAGAAGAATGAAAAAATAAGTCGCAGGCGGACTGCTTGGGACTTTCGAAACACGCCCCATCCTCAAAATAGGTTTTGGAGAGAAGAGAGTTAACGCGAACCCGCTTCTGCGACTTTCGTAGTGCTGAAGATTTCCAGAAAGTTCTTCTGCTTGGTGGGGAGCGGTTCCTTTCTCTCTCGCATGGCTACACGAACAACCTTATGGTCTGCAGGCAGGTCCAGAAGAACGTTTCTTTTGGCAAGAAGGCTCTCCAGGGATCTGGGAGACTGGAGGGCGCTCACTTGATACCTCAAGACATCGTGGGTGTCATCCAGTACAACCCTTTCCTTCTGGTAATGTTGTATCTCGTAGAGAAGGATCACCTTAGAGACCTGCTCGTGGACATAAAGACAAACAGAGAAGGTGACAACAGCGATGAGAAAAAGGATGCGCGGAAGCGTCATGGGGAGGGTTTTTCCGCACTGCGGAGTTTCGCACCACGAGACCTGGGATTTTTCCGCATCTCCTCAAGGGAAGGGGTGATCGGCTTTTTGGTCACAAGGACCAGCCGCCTTTCCCTTGCAGCCTCGCGGAAACAGTTCTTCACGATCCGGTCCTCGAGGGAATGAAAGGAAATCACGACGATTCGAGCACCGGGATTTAAAAAATCAAGGGCCTGACGGATCGCCTGGTCCAGCGCCTCAAGTTCCTGATTCACTGCGATCCGTAAGGCCATAAAGGTTCGGGTGGCGGGATGAATTCGCGTAAATGTGGCACGGGGGATCGCTCGCGTAACGAGTTCGGCCAATTGGGTAGTAGTGGTTATGGGTGCCCTTTTTCTCGCCTTCGCGATCCGCTGAGCGATCCTCCGATGCCAACGTTCTTCACCAAATTCCCAAAGAATGCGATCAAGTTCTTTCTCGCTTTTGTGATTGACCAAGTCGGCGGCGGTCCTTCTCCCGCGGAGGTCCATTCGCATATCGAGAGGCCCTTCCCTTAAGAAACTGAACCCCCGGTCCGCCTCCGAAAGCTGAAATGAAGAAAGCCCCAGGTCAAAAAGGATGCCATCGAGTTTCTGAACCTTGA
Organism: Candidatus Omnitrophota bacterium; assembly: GCA_016206785.1. GTDB lineage: Bacteria > Omnitrophota > Gorgyraeia > JACQQV01 > JACQQV01 > JACQQV01. The sequence continues at coordinate 15,371 of JACQQV010000008.1, read as the reverse complement.
GGCTTTCGAGGATATTGCCTAAGTTTGCGAAATTGTCGTGAATAAGAACCAGGGAGTCTTTAAAGGAATGAAGTCTTTTTTCGGCCTCTGCCAGGGACCGATCATCCCGGTCGATGCCGATCAGTCTCCCTGTAGGTTGAATGGTTTCAAGAATCAATCGACTATGACCCCCTAGACCGACCGTGGCGTCCACGATGGTCTTTCCTGGACCCGGAGAAAGAATCGCCAGCGCCTCTTTCGCGAGTACACTTTCGTGATGGAGTGTCTCGGGTTCCGAGTCCCCTACCGTTCCCTTGAAAATCCCTTCCACCTCATTCAGAGGAAGGATCTACCAATTTATCTGCAACGTCTTCGAAGGAGTCTTTGTTCCCTTCGTAGAACTCCTTCCATTTTTCCTTCGCCCAGATCTCGATGCGGTTTGAAACCCCGATCACGACCACATTCTGCTTAATCCCGGCAAAGTCTTTCAGATACTTCGGAATTAAGACTCTTCCCTGCTTGTCCACGGTGAGTTCACAGGCTCCAGAAAAATAGAGTCTGTTGAACTTACGGGCTTCAGGTTTCGTGAAAGATAAAGACTTAAACTTTGCTTCCTGGAGTTTCCACTCCTCCTCCGTGAAAAAGAAGAGGCATTTATCAAGCCCCCTTGTGACAAAAAACTTTTCCACGTAGTGGGCCTGGGCCACCTCACGGAATTTCGAGGGGACAATAAGTCGACCTTTTCGGTCCAGTGTGTGTTCGTATTCTCCATAGAACATTAGGCCCTCAACTCAGAAGCACGAATGCTCCACTGTAATTTACCACTTTCCTCCACTTTTATCCACTTAACGCCACTGAGTATGCCATAGGGGATCACCCTTGTCAAGAGGAAAAAAAAATTTTTTTTGTTTTTTGTGGTTTGACATTCTGTCACACACAACATATTGGGTTTATAGGGGTAACGGATCTCCGAAAATAACGCTTGACGGAAGATAAAATCCAAAGTAAAGTGAAGGTATGACAGAAGGGCGAAGCTTCGAACGGCTTGATCTTCCGGTAGAGGTAGAATACACCGTCCCTGGAAAAGGGTGGGTTAAGGGCGAAGCGACGGCAAAGAATATTTCATTGGGCGGGATCCAATTTCAGGTCAAGGAAAGGCTTGATTTGGGATGCCGGCTCTCCCTGCGCATTTACCTCCCCCATCGCGCACGTCCTACCACCGCCTCAGGAGAGTTGGTGTGGCTTAAGGAAAACCACCCCCGGGGAAAGGGATTTGATGCAGGAGTTCGATTTACCAAGGCAGACCCCTTCGACCTGGAAGAACTGCTGACGGGACTGGAACGGTAGCCATCTTTCTTGCAATATCCTCGTCACACCGGATCCTTTGAAGGAGAGCTTCTTTCGTAGAAAACAGTCTCTCTGAACGGATCTTCTTTAGAAAGGCGACCTCGATTTTCCTGCCGTAAAGATCCCCTCGAAAATCAAGAAGGTGCACCTCCAGAGTAAGAGGACTTCTCTTTTCAAACGTCGGCCTATGCCCAATATTTAGAATTCCGGTATAGCCCTTTCTCTTGTGAGGAAGGAACACCTTGACCCCGTAAACCCCCTTCGGGGGAATCGCTTCATGATAGGGTTTCAGGTTTGCGGTGGGGTAGCCAAGCCATTTCCCTCGACCGCTTCCCTTCACAACCTTCCCGTAAAGAGAGTACGGACGACCCAAAAAATGGGAAGCCGTTGTAAGATCCCCCCTGGCAATAAGCGTTCTTATTTTGGTGCTTGAGAAGCGCTTCTTCCCCATTTTCACTTCAGGGATTTGTCTCACCCTGAACCCGTACCGTTTGCCATACTCCTTAAGAAGCTGGATATTCCCTTCCCTGTCTCTTCCGAAGGCATAATTAAATCCGACCCAAAGTTCCGAGATTCCTAATTTTCCCACAAGGATTTCTTCGATGAAGGCCTTCGCCGAAAGTCGAGAGAACTGTTTTGTGAACCGAAGCACCACACAGGTGTCAAGCCCCAACTCAGAGAGAATCTTAAGACGATGTTCAATGCAGGTTAAGGAAGAAAAAGGGCGATCGGGCCTGAGGATCTTGAGGGGGTGGGGATCAAAGGTGACAAGGAGGGAAGTCCCTTTCACCCGGCGCGCCTTTTGGATGATCCTGTGCAAAATGAATCGGTGGGCAAGGTGAATCCCGTCAAAGGCACCGAGGGTCACGATGGGACGACGAAAGGGACGTTGGATGTGGCGAAGCCCAAAAAAAACGTTCATCTGAAGGAGGATCTGTCGGATGCTGGAAGTTCACGGAGAAAAGGGAGGAGGGCGCTTCGATCCAGACGACGCACTTTTTCAAAGAGGACCGCTTCCGCAACTGAGAAAAAACCTGACTGAACACGACGGAGCGCTGAGAGATGACTCGGGCATCCCCACTTCTCTCCCATCGTTTCGACAAGGGCGCGCACATAGGTTCCCTTTGAGCAGACTAGGAAGAAAGAAAGGGTGGGAGGATGAAAGGCCAGGAGTTCAAGGGTGCGAATAAAAATGGGTCGCGGTCGCCTCTCAACCGAAACACCTCTACGAACCATTTGATACAATCTCTTCCCCTGATATTTGATCGCCGAATACATGGGAGGGATCTGTTCTTGGGGCCCTTGAAGCGTTTCAAATGCCTTCTGAACTTTCTCCAAGGTGACCCCCTCATAAGAAGCGGAGCGGGTGATTCTCCCTTCCCGATCCCCTGTCTCTGTCGAAACGCCGAGAGTCACTATCGCTTCGTAAGATTTCTCGCCTTGCATTAAAAAAGAGAAATAGTGAGTGGCGCCTCCCACCAAAAGGACAAGAAGTCCTGTGGCCAAAGGATCCAGCGTCCCTGCATGCCCCACCTTGCTAAAGTGCCCGTTCTTCCGGACGCAGGCGACCACGTCATGAGAGGTGACCCCCTCAGGCTTATCGATGAGGAGTATACCGGACGGATCTTTCAGCATTTTCACGAAGCGCTTTCCTGATTTCTTGAAGGACCATCGCTTCCGCCTTTGGAAGGGTCTCACGAATGAAGCAACCGCTCGCCGCGCGATGGCCTCCTCCTCCAAAGCGGCGGGCGATGCGGTTGACATCGAAACCGCTCTTGGAGCGGAAACTGACCTTGACCCCTCCCCCTTCTTCCTCCCGCAGGAGTACCGCGGCCTGAACCCCCTTGAGGGAGCGAGGGTAATCAACAAATCCTTCTGAATCTTGCGAAGTGGCCTGACATTTTGAAAACATCTTTTGCGTCACCTTGATCCAGGCCATTTTCCCGCCCCGATCGACTTTGAGTGTTCCCAACGCAAGGGCCAAAAGACGTCGCGAGTGAAGAGAGGTCGATTCGTAAAGGGCGTTTGAGATCACCGCGGGACTCACCCCAAGTGCTATCAGTTCCGCAGCCACCCGATGAATTTTGGGTGTCGTGTTGGAATAGCGAAAGGAACCGGTATCCCCCACGATGGAAGCATAGAGGTTGGTTGCGTCATTCCGATCCGGTTTGACCTTAAACATTTTGAAAAGGAAGTAGACCATTTCACCGACGGCGGCCGCTTCAGGGTCAACCCAGTTGACTGTCCCAAAACGCTCATTCGAAATATGGTGGTCAATGGCACAGAGCGGCTTTCTCTTATCGATGAATTGCTGGGTGCGGCCGATCCTGGAGAGCGTCGGACAATCGACAATGAAGGCCGTGTCGTAGGAAAAAGAAGGTTTTCTTTTGATGACCGAGGTACCAGGGAGAAAACGGTAAGCGGGAGGAACAGGGCCATCCCACACCACCTCTACCTTCTTTCCCAATTTCACAAGAAGTCCCCTTAATGCCAACGCACTTCCCAGGGAATCCCCTTCAGGGTTTATATGGGAGGAGATCAGAAACCGTTTGTGGCGCCGGATCGTTTCGATAATTTTCGCCTTACTTTGCATGGTCCTCTTTCTCTCCTTTGAGTCTATTCAAAATTTCCGTGATGCGGAAGCTCTGCTCGATCGAATCGTCTCTCCGGAAATGAAGTTCCGGGACGAATCGGAGCTTCATCCGGTCTCCCAGAAGTTTCCGGATATATCCTTTGGCGACCTCTAAGGCCCGTTCGGAATTCTCCACAACCTTCGCGTCTCCCAGGATGCTGTAGAAAATATGGGCGATCTTAAGATCAGGGGTAAGTTCGACGTGTGTGACCGTAATAAAACCGATGCGAGGATCCTTCAGTTCACGGAGGAGGATTTGACTAATCTCCTCCTTAATGGCCATGGCAACTTTGTTCGGACGATTGCTCATCTTATAACATCTCCATCTGGCTTGAAACCAGTTCGACCGCGCGATGGGCAGTGACCCAATCAAGGACTTTTGACAAAAGACCATTCACATACACCTTGTCGGTTCCGATGGTCGCAATGCCAATCAAGGCCCGTTGCCACGCATCCTGGTGGTCGATCTCGGAAACAGAAACATTAAACCGTTCATGAAGACGATCCTTGAGTCCCTTGAGAACCATCCTCTTCTCTTTCAATGAATGGCTCTCATGGAGGCGGAGTTCAATCTGAAGAATTCCCACAATCATCGTTCAGGGCCTCGGGTGGTATTTCTCATGAATCGCCTTGAGCCGTCCCTTATCCACATGGGTATACAGCTGGGTCGTTGAAATGTCGGAATGACCTAACATCTCCTGAACAACCCGCAGATCCGCTCCCCGCTCCAACAGATGGCTCGCAAAGGAATGTCGCAGGGTGTGCGGTGTAATCCGTTTTTTAAGACGCGCTTCTCTCGCATTTTTCTGGATAATCTTCCAAAGACTTTGACGGGAGAGGTGTTTTCCCAACCGAGAAAGGAAAAGAAAATTTTTGTCCTTTACTCGGGCGATTCTCGGACGACCGCGATTCAGATAATGCCGGAGGCTCTGAATCGCCGACTGCCCGACTGGAACGATCCGCTCTTTCCCCCCCTTCCCCAAACAACGGAGAAATCCGACATCTAAATGAAGGTCTTCGAGTTTCAGGGAAGCGGCCTCCGATACCCGAAGCCCCGCTGCATACAAAATTTCCAAAAAAGCGCGGTCTCGTAAAGCCATCCAATGGCGTCCGGTCGGAGCGGTCAATAACCGATTGACTTCTTCCACCGTCAGGACGTCTGGGAGTTTTCGCCAAAGTTTCGGAGATTCCAGAAGCGCTGTCGGATCTTCCTTGAGAATCTTTTCCCCCATCAGAAATCGATGAAAGGTTCGAAGGGTGACCAGTCGCCTCCCGATCGACCTCGCTGAAAGACCTTTCTCCTTTTCGGAGATCATAAACGACCGGATCTCCTCTTTTCCCCCTTTCTCTAAAGGGAGTCCCTTCTTTTCGAGATACCGAAAATACCTCTCGAGGTCCCCCTGGTAGGCGGACAACGTGTTCTGGGAAAGACCCCTCTCGATGGAAAGGTGGTCCAGAAAAAGTTTCATGACTTCTCTCGAATCCAATGGTTCTCCTAAGAATCGGGGAGGATCTCTTTTTCAACGTGCTTATAGTTGAATTCGGCGACGATGCGCCGGAGTTCCTTCTCCAGAACTCCCCTCAGCCCATTCACTTCCTGAGTTCCAAGCCTTCTCTTCTCAAGGGGAGCCTTGGCTTTTGTCAAGGTTTCGATGTGGCCCGTCAATCGAGAAGTAGCCCCCTCCGTCATCTGCGATTTCATGATCTCAAGCTGTTCAAGCGCATAACGCAAAGCATGGAGGGCCCTCTTTTGGTTCGTATTTAGAGACGTCAAGGTCTCCTCGTGCCACGACTTCCAAAGCAAAAAGGCCTCCTGATAGACAGCGGCATGGGGGGATCTTTCATAGGTTTTCTGTTCGTAATGAAGTTGGACTTGGGGTTTGGGTTTCGTCTTGGGATGCCGGATAAATTTTTTGCCGAGTGACTCACATCCGATGGACAAGAAAAGGAGAGGAAAAAGGAGAATCAGTGAAATCAGACGCTTAAACTCCGCCTCGGTCAGAATCCGGACATTCAGTTTTTTGGCTCTCATCCATTTAGAACCTGGGTTCTCTCCCAGTACCAGAAAGTCTGTCTTTTTGCTGATACTTTCTGAAACCTTCCCTCCCAATCTCTGGATCGCCTCAAAGGCTTCCTCACGGGTGAAGACGGAGAGGGATCCTGTCAGTACAAAGGTCTTCCCTTCGAGTTTTCCCTTTACCCTCCCCTTTTTCTCAACCATCCGGACCCCCGCCTTTTCCAGTTTAAGGAGAACCTTTTGGGTCTCGGGACTTTTAAAAAATTCATGAATGCTCGCTACCATGACCATTCCGATTCCATGAATCTCGGAAAGGTCTTCGACCGTCGCTTTCTTAAGTCCTCCGATGGAAGAAAAGGCTCCTGCGAGAATCCATCCGGCATGGACTCCGACGTGGCGGATCCCAAGGGCATAGAGAAGTCTACTTAAAGGATTGGTCTTGCTTTTTTCAATCGCCTCAAGAATGTTATTGACCGATTTCTCCCCCATCCGCTCAAGACGCATGAGTGGGTCAAAAGTCAAGGAATAAAGGTCTCCGTAATCATGGACGAGCCCTCTGTCGACAATCTGTCCAACAAGGACTTCCCCCATCCCTTCAATATCCATGGCCCGCCTCGAGGCAAAATGGATGATCCTTTCCTTGATTTGTGCAGGACAGCGGATATTCTCGCACCGAACCACAATCTCCTCAGCGCTTTTCTGGACCGGTTCGCCGCAAACGGGGCACCGTTTCGGCATCACAAACTTCCGTTCCTTCCCACTCCTCTTCTCTTTGAGAGGCCCTACGACCTGAGGAATAATTTCGCCTGCTTTTTCAATCCAAACCTGATCCCCAATGCGGATATCGCGGCGCTCAACTTCTTCCTCGTTGTGGAGTGTGGCGCGACCTACTGTCGTTCCCGCCAAAAAGACCGGTTCCAGGATCGCCACCGGTGTCACAGCCCCTGTCCGACCGACCTGAAGTTCGATATCCAGGAGTTTCGTCCTTGCCCTCTCTGCTGGAAATTTATACGCAATCATCCATCGTGGGCTTTTCGTGGTTTCGCCGAGACGCTTCTGGTCTTCCAAGGCATTGATCTTAATCACCACCCCGTCAATATCATAAGGAAGGGATTTTCTCTTGGTGTCCCACGCGTCACAGGTTTGAATCAGTTCCTTAAAAGAACGGGCCACAAAGAAATGGGGATTGACCCGCAATCCCCACTCTTCAAACGTGGTTAAAAGCTCTTCCTGTGTTTTAAAGGAACGGCCTTCGATCCGACCCGCCCCATGGCAGAAAATTTCAAGACCTCTTGTCGCCGTGACTCGGGGGTCTAGAAGCTTAAGGGATCCTGCAGAGGCATTCCGGGGGTTCACGAAAAGTTCTTCCCCCTTTCGTCTCTTTTCCTCATTGAGTCTTTTGAAACGTTCATGGTTCATATACACTTCCCCGCGTACTTCTATCCGCTGAGGAAGCCCTTTCCCCTCGAGAGAGAGAGGAATCGTTCGGATCGTCCTGAGGTTGGCTGTCACATCATCCCCCACGAAACCGTCTCCCCGCGTCGCACCCCGGATGAAATGCCCGTTTTCATAAAGAAGGGAGACACTCACGCCATCCACTTTAAGCTCAACGACGTATTCAATACCCCCTTTGCCGAGATGTTTCTTAACCCGCTCGCCAAAGGATTGAAGTTCTTCGTGGGAGTAGGTGTTGTCCATGCTGAGCATCCGTATTCCGTGATGGACCGGCTTAAACCCTTTGATCGGTCCTCCCCCCACCCGCTGCGTCGGGGAATCAGGAGTCTTCCATTGGGGATACGCCTCTTCGAGTTCCTGCAACTGCCGCAGGAGCCGGTCATATTCGGTATCGGAGATCTCGGGACGATTCTCCACGTAGTATTTCCGGTCGTGGGTGCGTATCAGAGATTTTAATTTCTCAATCTCTTCTTTTGGAGTCGCTCGACTCATGGTCTCTGGAATTACCGCCCTTCAGAGAGACGGGTGGCCAACACGCGGGGAAGACCTGCCTGAATAATTTTCTGCTGGGTCGATCGGATATCATAGGGAACCCTCTTGATTTCGACAATCCCTTTGTCGCTGTCGAAAACGACACAGCAGGCGCGGGGGTCTCCGTCGCGGGGTTGACCGACGCTTCCGACGTTTATAAGATAACGTTCATTTTTCCCCAATTCCGCCCTTCCGCCCCGATGCACATGGATCGTTCCTTCTTGATCAAGGGAAAGGATCATGGGGAGATGGGAATGCCCGACAAAACAGATCTTTGTTTTTAAAAGTTCCAAGGTGCTTGTCGCGCTCTCGACATCGAAAATGTATCGGAACTCTTCCGGAAAATCGAGAGATCCATGCACAAGCGTGATCTCCCCGGCAGTGTAAACACTCTCAAGCGACCTCAAAAAATGGAGTTCCTCGGCGCTTAGGCGGCTTTTGGTCCAAAAGAGAGCCTCGCGGGCATAGGTGTTGAAGTACTCCACAGGGGTCATCTCCACGCAAGCCCAATCATGATTTCCCCCCACCATCCCTGGTTTAAGGGCGCGGATTTTCGCGATGCATTCCTGAGGTTCAGCGCCATAGCCGACAATGTCCCCGACGCAGAGGTATTTTTCAACCCCCTCTTTTTTGAAGAGAGCCAGGACCGCATCCAATGCCTCGGTATTGCTGTGAATGTCTGAGAAAATCCCATATCGCATATGGAGTAAACCTCCCAACTAAAAATTTAAAACGCAAAACTCAAAAATACGTTTTTCATTTTAGAATCGAATGCCGAACTCCTTAAACTCCCCTTTGACCTCTCCCCACTCTACCTCCACCCCGCGGAGGTAAGGCTTCATAGGGCCATTCTTGATTTTCTCAAGGAAACTGACCAGTCTTGCTTCTTCTCCCTCTGCCACCACTTCCACTTTTCCATCCGGAAGATTCTTCACCCAACCGGTAATGCCAAGTGAAAGGGCAATCTGTTCCGTGGTAAAACGGAATCCGACCCCCTGGACACGCCCGGTATAAAAGACACGAATTCGCTTATGCTGCGTCTTAACTTTCTCCCCTTTCACCTTACTCTCGTGAAGCGTAGCTCGTGAAGCGTATCTCGTAGCGAACGACGCTTCACGAACGACGAAAGACGAAAATTTGGTCGGGATGGGTGGATTTGAACCACCGACCTCTTGGTCCCGAACCAAGCGCTCTAGCCAAGCTGAGCCACATCCCGAGGCTACGGCTTAAATCTTATCAGTATAACATGGAGAAAGGGTTCATTCAACAGGAACTATTTCATTGCGTTGCACATTTTTTGCGCTATAATACGGGGATAACCTTAAGGGCATCTTCGTGACGCGGTCTCCAAAGTTTAAGAAAAAGTTTATCTTACTCCTTGTCCTCCTTTTCTTCTTCGAGTCGAGTTGCGCACATGTCGCACGTCTCAAGCAGCCACCCCCTCCAACAGAAAGACCAGCCCATCTCGTCCATTACTATCGCTATCCTCCCCTGACCGTAACACCGCTCATCCACACGTTGAGAAGTCATAAACGCTATACAGAAAAGCGGGTTATTTTCCGCCAGGTTGAAGATCTCCCCGGCCATCGCTCTTCCCTGGTAATTCATTATTACGAACCCAAAGAAAAGAGGCGGCATCCCCTGATTGTGATTACGCCGGTCCTTGGGAAAAATTACGGCATTGAGCGTTCTTTCGCCAACTACTTTGCGAACCGGGGCTATGCCTGCGCAATCGTCCACCGGCAAAGACTGAGGCTTGTTCCCGATCAAGAATTGAGCAAGGTGGAGGAATACCTCCGGTCCTCTGTCATCCGGGTTCGCCTGGCGCTGGACTGGCTTGAACGTCAGGAGAGGATCGATCCGGAGAGGATCGGGACCTATGGGATTAGTTTTGGGGGAATATTAAACACCATCCTTGGTGGGATAGAACCACGCGTCAAATGTCATTTGATCGCTTTGGCGGGGGGGAACCTTGCGGATGTCATCTGTTATTCCCACGAAGGAGCGATCCAACGGTATCGGCAACAGTTCATGAAAAGAAAAGGTCTTACCCTTGAGGAACTTCATGAAGAGCTTCGGAAGGCGATTATCTCTGAACCGATGGAGTTTGCGCATTTCATCGACAGCCGCAAGGTGTATCTTTTCATCGCGTGGTTCGACTTTGTGGTGGGAAGAAAACATGCCCGAAAACTCGCCAAGGCCCTCGGGTATCCCGAAACCTATTATGTTCCACTCGGGCATTACAGTTCCGCGTTGGCAATCCCTTTTATTCGCGTGAAGACACTCCAGTTTTTTGACTCCCACCTCAAACCACCCCCTCCCCCTTCCCGGAAATGAAAAGGAGTCAGTTTCCTCTTCCCAAGATAAGATCGACCGCACTCAAAATTGCCGTAGCGGCGGGAGAGATGCTCCTCCGAAACTACGGACGGATCCGGAGCGTCCACCATAAAGGAAGTCATGCCATTAACCTCGTGACCGACATCGACAAAAAGAGTGAAGCCTTTATTGTCAAAAATCTCTTAAAAAAGTTTCCAGACCACCAAATTCTTGCAGAGGAAGGTTCCCTTTCAAAAACCTCTTCTCCTTATAAATGGATTATTGATCCGATCGACGGAACCACAAACTTCGCCCATGGTTTTCCATTCTTTTGTGTTTCGATCGGCCTCGAGGTCGACCGAGAGGTTTCCTTCGGCATTGTTTACGCCCCTATGCTTCGTGAACTTTTTATCGCAGAAAGAAAAAAAGGTGCCACCTTGAATGGAAAAAAGATCCATGTCTCTACGGAAAGGCAGCTCGACAAAAGCCTCCTTGCAACCGGTTTTCCCTACGATGTGCGCGTCGCCAGACGGAACAATCTCAACTATTTTTCATCCTTTATCAAAAAGGCACGGGCGATCCGTCGCGCAGGATCTGCGGCCATCGATCTATGCTATGTGGCGTGTGGCCGGTTTGATGGCTTTTGGGAAATGAGGCTGGCCCCCTGGGACCTTGCAGCGGCGGTCCTCATGGTGGAGGAGGCGGGGGGGAAGGTCACCAATTTCTCAGGAAGAAAACTCAATCTCTACGGCGACGACACCGTCGCCTCCAATGGAAAAATCCACACCCAGTTACTCCATGTGATCCGAAAATTAAAAGAGAAGGAATGAGTTAATAGGGGTGTCGATTAATAGGGACGCTTTCCGACCCGTCCCCAGGGGACGCGTTGGTTCCGCATCGGAAAACGTCCCTGTTTGTGAAGGAGTTTAGAGAGGAGGTCGACTTCGAGATTCACCTTATCCCCTCCCCTTTTCTTGGCGAGACCTGTGACTTTGAGGGTATGGGGAATCAGGTAAATATGGAAGCCGCCCCGATGGAGGCGGGTGACGGTGAGGCTTACCCCATCGACGGCGATCGAAGCGCGAGGGATAAGAGAAGAAAGTATCGAACGGCGACACCTTATCTTATAGATCAAATTTTTTCCTTCTTTCCTCCGGTTTTGAATGATGCCCACCCCATCCACATGACCCTGAACAAAGTGACCCCCTACACGGCTTCCCAATTTGAGAGGCCTCTCGAGATTGACAAAATCCCCTTTCTTAAGATCCCCGAGCGTTGTGAGACGGAGGCTATTTTTTGAGACATCAAAGGAAAGGATCTTTCCTCTTTTCTCGACGACCGTAAGACATACGCCATTCACGGAAAGACTCGATCCGATACCACTTTCCCTATGCGTCTTTTTCGTCTGAACGGCTAAATGGGTTCCCGAGGCTGTCTTCCGAACCTCCTGAATCTTTCCCGACTCTTCGACGATCCCTGTAAACATCGGTGGAATATTTTCTCTAATAATGGACGAGGTTTCCACACTGAGCGAAGTTGATTTTGCGAGGATCATATACGGGTTTTTGGTGTTCAACCCGCCGCAAAATCACCTGAGCGAGGTGTGCGAAACCTCCGGCCATAAGGGGCTTCAATGAAGTGTTCCCTCAATCAAAAGATCCTCTCCTACCTTGCGTACCTTGACCTTCTTGAAAGAGATCGCCTGGGAAAGTTTCGGGAATCCCTTTCCTTCAAAAGAGGTCGGTGCTTCTTTCCCTCCGATCAGTTTCGGCGCTATGAACCAGAGGATCCGGTCGACGAGACGATGCTCAAAGAAATCGGCGATCACCGTCCCGCCCCCCTCGACGAGAAGATGGGTAATCTCCATCTCGGCGAGCGTCTTTAAAAGAGGGGAGAGTTTCACCTTCCCTCCCTCCGTCTCCATCCTCAAAAAAACGATGGGATAAGGATGATAAGAGAGAAGTCGTTTTTCCGGAACATCTTTTCCGATCGCTAAAATAAGAGGGGCGCTAAAACTACTCTGAATGAGGCGAGAATTCCGTGGCGTGCGGAGATACCGATCCAGAATAATTCGGGTCGGTTGATACAAAAGAGGTTTTCCATACTGCCGTGCCGTAAGAAGCGGATCATCCTTCAAGACGGTATTGACACCGACCAAAATCGCATCCGAATGGGCCCTCTCGGCATGAACCAGTCTTCTTGTAGTCTCTCCGGTAATCCAGTGAGAAGCCCCCGTGAAGGTGGCGATTTTCCCATCGAGAGATTGTGCCACTTTCACGGTGACATAAGGGAGATGTCGGGTCATGGTCTTGATGAAGGGGGCGTTGAGTTCCTCACACTCCTTTTTCAAAACGCCAACGTTGACCCGAATGCCATGAGATCTTAAAATACGGATTCCTCTGCCGGAATTCAAGGGGTTTGGATCTTTCATACCGATGACCACTTCCCGAATGCCGCTTGGAAGGATCGCTTCGGTGCAGGGAGGGGTTCTTCCGACGTGACAGCACGGTTCAAGATTCACATAGAGGGTACCCCCCTTCGCCCGATCTCCGGCCCGACGAAGGGCCATGACCTCGGCATGGGGGAGTCCTAACTTTTGATGAAACCCCTCGCTAACAATCCTCCCCTTTTTCACGATGAGGGCCCCCACGAGGGGGTTTGGTGCCGTCTTTCCCCGCCCCCTCTCGGCGAGGGAAAGAACTCTTTTTAAATAAAACTCATCTTTTGGGTGTGTGGTTCTTTGTTTTCTCAGCAAGACCTTTCTCCATTTTTCCGATCTGGTCTAAGATCCCGTTCACAAATCGACCGCTCTCCTGGTCCCCATATTTTTTTGCAAGATCGATCGCTTCATTGAGGGACACTTTCGGAGGAATCTCTTCCAAGAAAAGGAGTTCATAGGTTGCAAGTCGAAGGATGTTCCGATCCACCGCCGCCATACGGGAAAGTTCCCAGTTATCGGCATAGTGACTGATGACTTCATCAATCCGTTTCAAATTCTCCGTCGTCCCCACTGTAAGAGAAGTGGCAAATTCCTTTACCTCTGCAACAACCTTGTGAGTCTCCCAAAAGATCTGGAGGGATTCCTCGACCGGCGCCTTCGTGATATCCGTTTGATAAAGGGCCATGAGGGCAAGCTCTCTCGCATAGGTTCGTTTTCTCATCGAAGGAATCTCTCTGAGAGGACCGCCATTTCAAGCGCCACAAGGGCCGCTTCCTCCCCTTTGTTCTCCTTCTTCCCGGAACGCTCCATCGCCTGCCGGACCGTTTCTGTGGTCAAAACGCCGAAGGCGATCGGGATTCCCGAATCTAACATAACCTGTGAGAGGCCTCTGGAGACCATCAAAGCAACATATTCAAAGTGAGGCGTTTCACCCCGAATCACCGCCCCTAACGCCACGAGGGCGTCGTATCGCTTTTTCCGTACCATCCAAGAACAGGCAGGGGGAATCTCAACCGCCCCAGGGACCCACACCACATCCATATCAGAATCCTTGACGCCATGGGAGGTGAGTGTCGAAAGGCACCCCTTCAGAAGGCGTTGGGTCACTTCCACATTGAATCGGGACACGACGATGCCGATGCGTTTTCCCTTGCCTTGAGGGGTTCCCTTCACTATGCGGACCATTTTACATTCCCGCCGTGAGGACGTGGCCCAATTTTTCTTTTTTTGCCTTGAGATATTTCTTGTTGTAAGTGGTGGGAATTGTTTCAATCGGAATGCGATCTACGACCCGGAGGCCGTAGCCGTCCAGTCCGACGATTTTTTTGGGATTGTTGGTGAGAAGCCGGATTTCGTGCAGCCCGAGATCGACCAGAATCTGGGCACCGGTTCCGTAATGGCGGAGGTCCGGTTTAAACCCGAGCGCTTTGTTCGCATCGACGGTATCCAGACCCCGATCCTGAAGGGCATAGGCCCGGAGTTTGTTCACAAGACCGATCCCGCGGCCTTCTTGCCGCATATACACGATCACCCCGCGGCCTTCCTGTTTGATCATCCGCATCGACTGCTCCAGTTGCTCTCCGCAGTCACATCGTTTGGAATGGAATACGTCTCCTGTGAGACACTCCGAATGAACCCTTACCAAAACAGGTCCTTTGGAAATGTCGCCGAGGATGAGGGTGAGATGATGTTCATGGGTAATGGTCGATTCATACACCTGAATCCGGAAATCACCGAATTTTGTCGGAAGATCTGTCGTAATGACCCTCCGGATGAGTTTCTCAAATCTCCGACGGTACTCAATGAGATCGGCAATGGTTCCGATTTTCAACCGGTGGCGCTTCGCAAATTCGAGGAGTTCCGGCGTACGGGCCATACTTCCGTCATCATTCATGATTTCACAAATCACCCCGGCCGGGGTGTGCCCGGCGAGTCTTGCCAAGTCCACGCTCGCCTCGGTATGTCCTGCGCGGACCAAAACCCCTCCCGACTGCGCGCGGAGAGGAAAGATATGCCCCGGTTGCCTTAAGTCTTCCGGTTTTGTTCTGGGGTGAACCAAGGCCTTCACCGTCCGGGCCCTGTCATGGGCAGAAATGCCGGTCGTCACTCCTTTTTTGGCGTCGACGGAAATCGCCCATGCGGTTTCGGAGGGGCCCTGGTCATCCACCATCTGCTGAATGCCTAACCCAGCCAGTCGTTTTCCCTCCATCGGCATACAGATAAGACCCCGCCCATGCTTCGCCATGAAGTTAATGTCTCGCGCCGTCACAGAGGAAGCGGTCATGACGAGATCCCCTTCGTTCTCGCGATCTTCATCGTCGAGAAGGATGATCATCCTTCCCTTTTTCAGCTCTTCAATGAGTTCTGGAATGGAATTGAAAGACATAAAAAAATCCCCGAGGCTCTTCGGGGATTTTGAACGGCTAGGCAGACTCCGTCCTTTCTCTTCTTACACTCCGATTGCATCGGAGTTGGTCGCCTTAAGGCAACCATCCAGACTGTCACTGTCGGCGCTGGAATGAGGACCAGACTCAGCCTCCGCCAAAGTTCTGTGGCGGGGGGTCGCGGGCTTTACCCCGTTAGAAATGAAATTTCTAACGGGGTTCACCGCCGATGGGGAATTTCACCCACCCCCGAAGAGACTTTCCGTGTTT
>JACQQV010000026.1 GCA_016206785.1 Candidatus Omnitrophota bacterium | reverse complement strand
GTCCGACCCGGCGACAATGTCTGGGTGGAAACGGATGTGCTGATGACCCATGACATCTGCGGGCCGGGGGCTGTGAACGTCTTTTATGAAAAGTTCGGGCCGAAGGCCAAGGTCTGGGACCCGGAGAGGGTGGTCATCATCCCGGACCATTTTATCTTTACCCAGGACAAAAAGTCGCAGGAGAATGTCGCCTTTATCCGGCGTTTTGCGAAGGAACAAGGGATCCGATATTTTTACGACGTCGGAGGAGCCTTCCGGGGAAATTTTGAGACACTCGCCGATACCTATACCGGCGTCTGCCATATCGCATTGGCGCAAAAGGGACACAACCGGCCTGGCGAGATTCTGTTTGGGACCGATTCGCACACCTGCACCTCCGGCGCCTTTGGCACCTTTGCGACCGGCATCGGCGATGCAGACGCGGCGCTTATCCTCGGGATCGGAAAACTGTGGGTAAAGATTCCCCCAACGATGAAGTTTGTCGTCCATGGGAAACTTCCTCCTTATCTTATGGCGAAGGATCTCATCTTAAAGATCATCGGCACGATCGGAATCGGGGGCGCCACCTACAAGGCGATGGAATTTACCGGTGAAGCGATTGAGAGCTTGAGCGTCGAGGAAAAGATGACTCTTTGCAACATGGTGATTGAGGCGGGAGGAAAAAATGGGGTCATCCCCCCGACGGAAAATATCCTTGCGTATGTGAGAGAAAGGACCTCTAAGCCGTTTGAAGTCGTGAAGAGCGATCCGGACGCCTCCTTTTATTCGGTGCATGAGTTTAAGGCGGAAGAAATTGAGCCGAGTGTGGCGAAACCCCATTCACCGGATAACTATGAGGTGGCACGGAAACTGAAGGAGATCGCCTTAAACCGTGCCTATATCGGCTCCTGTACCGGCGGCAAGATCACTGATTTCCGCGCGGCGGCAAGGGTCCTTAAAGGGAAGAAAGTCAAAATCGAAACCTTTGTGGTCCCGGCGACCAAAGAAATTTACGACGATCTCTATCAGGAAAAGTTGGATGGAAAAAATCTTGCGACGATTTTTCAGGAGGCGGGGGCGAAGGGTCCGATGCCACCCGGCTGTCAGGCCTGCCTCGGGGGTCCTGAAGATACCATCGGGCGCGCCACAGATACAACTGTTGTGATCACGACGACAAATCGGAATTTTGTTGGGCGGATGGGATCAAAAAAGGCGCAGATTTATCTGGCGAGCCCCTACACCGTCGCTGCGTCAGCCATTACAGGGTATATTACAGACCCAAGGGAGTTTCTTTAAAGGCGGGACTAAGTCCCAAAGGCGCTTAGACTTGTTCCTTCGGGAGACCTTCTAAGGGGAAAAGGGACTTAGTCCCGAAGTTCCACGGACTGTTCTTTGACACGCTTTTTTAAACGGAGCCAATCACATGAGTTACTTAGGAGGTCAAAGATGGAGAGATTGGTTCCGGTTGAGAGAATTGAAAATAAGATTTTTCAGGTTCGTGGCAGGAAAGTAATGCTTGATGAAGATTTGGCAGAACTTTATGGGGTTTCAACACGAGTATTGGTTCAAGCCGTAAAAAGAAACATGGCTCGTTTCCCCAGAGACTTCATGTTTCTCCTTACAAGACAAGAAGTTACAAACTTGAGATCACAAATTGTGACCTCAAGTTGGGGTGGTAGAAGATACTTACCATACGCTTTTACGGAACATGGCGCGATCATGGCGGCAAGCGTTTTGAATACATCTCGCGCCATGGAAGTCAGTGTCTATGTGGTCCGGGCGTTTGTGAAGTTAAAAGAAATGGTGTCTGTTCATCGAGAACTCGCCCGAAAACTAGCAGAGTTGGAGCGTAAGTTCAAAGGCCATGATGAACAGATTCGGTCGCTATTTGAAGCGATTCGACAATTAATGATGCCACCGCAACCCTCTCGCCGGCGGATCGGGTTTCAGGGCGGCTCATCAAAAGAGGGATGATGGAAGATAGAATTGCAGGGAAAGCGTATGTGCTGGGGGATAACATCGACACCGATGTCATCATCCCGGCAAGGTATCTCAGTTTGAGTCATACCAATCCGGCTCAAAAGGATGAATTGGGAAGTCACGCCTTGGAGGGATTATCGGATACGCTTCCTCCTTTTATCGATAGACAAACCGGGAAATCCCCTTATTCGATTATCGTCGCAGGGGATAACTTCGGATGCGGCTCCTCCCGCGCCCAGGCGCCCGGGGCGCTGAATGCGGCGGGTGTTAAGGCGGTTGTGGCGAGTTACTACGCGCGAATTTTTTTTAGGAATTCGGTGAACGCCGCCCTTCTCATTCCTTTGGAATGCGAAGATCGACTTTCTGAAAAGATGAAGACCGGAGATGATGTTGAGATCATTCTTTCCGAATCTAAAATGACGAACAAGAGTCAGAAAAAAGAATATAGGCTCCGTCCGCTCGGGGCGGTGCGAGAGATCCTCGAGGCGGGCGATGTCTTTGAATACGCAAAAAGGATCATGCCGCAATGAAGTCGTACCAGATTGCCGTTATCCCAGGGGATGGAACAGGCCCAGAAGTCATCCGTGAAGGACTCAAGGTCTTAAGCGCCGTGAGCCGGCTTGAAGGATTCTCCCTGGAGTTTGAGACCTATCCCTACGGCGGGGAGCATTATTTAAGGACAAAAGAAGTTCTCCCGAACTCTGCCCTCAAGGAATTCCAGAAAAAGGATGTGATCTACCTCGGGGCGATCGGCCATCCGGAGGTGAAACCGGGAATCCTTGAACGGGGGATACTTCTTAAGATCCGATTCGACCTCGATCAATACATTAATCTTCGCCCGGTGAAACTCTACCCCGGCGTCTGGACACCCCTCAAAGACAAAGGTCCGGAGGAGATCGATTTTGTCGTCGTGCGCGAGAATACCGAAGGGCTCTACGTCGGGAAGGGCCGCTTCAAGAATAAAGGGACGAAGAAGGAAATCGCGATTCAGGAATCGATCAATAGTTACAAGGGGGTGGAGCGGTGCGTCCGTTTCGCCTTTGCGTATACCCGGAAAAGAAATAAGGAAAAGAAACTGACCCTCTGCGGGAAAACGAACGTCTTGAACTACGCCCATGATCTCTGGCAGCGGGTCTTTAACAAAGTGGCGAAGGAGTATCCCGACGTGACCACCGATTATGCGCATGTGGATGCGACCTGCATGTGGATGGTCAAAAACCCGGAGTGGTTTGATGTGGTTGTTACGGACAATATGTTCGGGGATATCATCACCGATTTGGGTGCAATGATCCAGGGGGGCATGGGAATCGCCGCGGGAGGGAATCTTAATCCCCAAGGGGTCTCGATGTTTGAGCCGATCGGAGGATCCGCCCCAAAATACACCGGAAAGAATGTGATCAATCCCCTGGCTGCGATCTCCGCCGGTCAGATGATGCTCGAGTATCTCGGGGAAACAAAAGCGGCGAATCGGATTGAAAATGCGATTCAGTTCATTACGCAGAATAAACTCAAAAGCCTCGCTGCGGGGAAGATGGGCTATTCCACGACAGAGGTCGGGGACCTGGTCGTTAAACATCTGGATGGTGTACGGTGAACGGTGTACCGTACACTGTAAACCGTAAACGGTAAACCATGAAAAAATCATACAACGTCGGGATTGTCGGCGCAACCGGTGCGGTCGGGCGGGAAATGATCAAGGTCTTGGAACAGAGAAAATTTCCCGTGAAAACCCTCCGTCTTATCGCGTCTGAAAAATCGAAGGGACTTAAACTTCCTTTCAAAGGGAAAAAGATTCCGGTAGAAGTGTTGAACGGAAATTCTTTTGAGGGGTTGGACCTTGCCCTCTTTAGCGCCGGGGCGCAGCGGAGCCTTGAGTTTGCCCCGAAGGCGGTCGAGGCAGGGTGTGTGGTCGTGGATAACTCAAGTGCTTTCCGGATGGAGCAAGAGGTGCCTCTTGTTGTTCCGGAAGTGAACGCTCATCTGATTCCGACCCACAAAGGGATTATTGCCAATCCGAACTGTTCGACGATTCAGCTCGTTCTGACGTTAAAACCGCTTCATGACAAGGCCAAAATCAAAAGGGTCGTTGTTTCTACCTATCAGTCCGTTTCCGGTGCGGGCGGTCGGGCGATTGAGGAACTCCGAGAACAGACCAAAGAGATTCTGAAAGGGAAGAAGCCTAAGTCGACGAGATTTCCCCACCAGATCGCCTTTAATGTCATCCCTCATATCGATGTCTTTTTCGAAGACGGCTACACCCGGGAAGAAGTCAAGATCATCAAAGAGACGCAGAAGATCATGGACGAGAACTTTGCCGTGACCGCGACCACGGTGAGGGTGCCGGTCTTCTACGCCCATTCCGAATCGGTAAACTGCGAGTTTGAGAAACCAATCACCCCCGAGGAAGCACGGAAAATTCTTTCCAAGGCCCCCGGCGTTGAAGTGATCGACGATCCCAAGGAAGCCAAGTATCCCCTCGCGATTCATGGGGCGGGGAAGGACAACGTTTTTGTCGGAAGGATCCGGAAGGATCCGACGGTGCCTTCGGGTCTTAATTTCTGGGTGGTGGGAGACAACCTCCGGAAAGGAGCGGCCCTCAATGCCATTCAGATTGCGGAACGTCTATGAGCGCTTATGAGGAATCTTGCACTCACAGTTAGTTTCGACGGAACGAATTACGCCGGCTTCCAGATTCAGAAAAACGGAAAGACGGTTCAGGAGGTTCTCGAAGCGGCCTTGAGAAAAATTCTCAAAGAGAAAGTCCGGATTCTTGCCGCCGGACGAACAGACGCCGGTGTCCATGCCCTCGCCCAGGTGGTCACGGTGAAGACCTCTTCGGAAATTCCCACCGAGGCGTTGAAGAGGGCCTTGAACAGTAACATCCCGCCAGACATCGCTGTCCAACAGGTGAAAAAAGTTCCTCTTTCTTTTCATCCCCGATACGAAGCGATTTCCAAACGGTACCGCTATACGATCCGGAATCACCCTTCCCGATCCCCGTTTGACCGCCTCTATACCACCTTTTATCCCTATCCCCTCGATCTGTCCGCCATGCGAAGGGCCGCCCGGTTTCTCATGGGAAGAAGGGACTATCAATCCTTTCAGGCAAAAGACAAGAAGAGGCGGTCCTCCACCCGCCACATTCGTCACCTTTCGATTCGGAAAAAATCTCCTTATGTGGTCTTAGAAATCGAAGGAGACGGTTTCCTCTACAAGATGGTTCGGAATATCGTGGGGACACTCCTCGAGGTGGGAAGAGGGAAGTGGCGACCCGCTGACGTCAAAGGAATTCTTTCCAAAAAGGATCGCTCCTTGGCAGGACCCACAGCCCCGGCCAGAGGACTCTGTCTTTTATCCGTTCGGTACCTCTCTTAGAAAATGTCTTCTCGGCCTCTTCGTCTCTTGGTCATCAACTGGCGGGATCCCAAGAACCCCCTTTCCGGCGGTGCGGAGATCCGTTTTGTGGAACTCTTTTCCCGTTTCCTGAAAAAAGGGCACGAGGTCTCTCTGCTCTGCACCGGTTATCCCGGCTCCTCCTTTAAGGAGGAGTGGAACGGCTTTGAGATCTATCGTGTCGGAGGCGAATACACGTTTCAATGGGAAGCCCCCCGTTTTTACCTTTCTCGCCTCGGGCACCAATCCTTTGATCTTGTGATCGAAATGATGAATAAAGTTCCCCTCTACACCCCTTGGGTGGTGCGGCATCGTCTTCTGACCATGGTGGATCATCTCTTTGGAAAAATTGCTTTTATGGAACTCCCCTGGCCGCTCGCTTCTTACGTGGTTCTTTCAGAATCCCTCATCCCTTTCTGTTATCGGAGGAGCCCCATGCTTGTCTATTCGGAAGGGACGAAGGCCGACCTCATTCGACGAGGAATTCCTGAACGGTCGATCACCCTCATCTATAACGGTGTTGATGGGAACAGCTATTTTCCTGATCCTCTCGTCCAAAAGACGGAATTCCCGTCGGTGCTCTATCTCGGGCGTCTCAAACGGTACAAACGGATCGATCTTCTTCTTTCCGCATTTCTTCCGGTCTTCAAAAAAGAACCCCGTGCAAGACTGATTATTGCAGGAAAAGGGAATGACCTCCCCCGTCTCCAAAGATGGGTGAGAACCCTTTCGCTCGAGGGGGCGGTGGAATTCAAAGGGCATGTGTCTGAAGAGAACAAAATAGAACTTTTAAGGAGTTCTTGGGTTTTGGTAGTCCCTTCCGTTCGTGAAGGGTGGGGAATGGTGAGTCTTGAAGCGGAGGCGTGCGGGACCCCTGTCCTCGTGGCCGACAGTCCCGGCATTCGGGAGACGGTGGAGGAGGGGGTATCGGGTTTTGTCGTAAGGGGGAACTCTCCGTCGGCATTCACCGAAAAGATCCTCCTCCTTCTGCAGGACGAGATGCTCCGGAAGCGTCTCTCCGGAGGGGCGATCGCCTTCTCCCGCCGTTTTCAGTGGGACCTTTGCGCGGATCAGACGATGGCGCTTATCGAGCGGTTAAGAGACCAAGATGGGACTGCATAGATTACGCGTTTCAAAGGGGAGACTCGATCCTGAATCGGTGGATGCCCATTACAACCGGCAGCGTTCTCTCGCGGCATATGGATTCACAAAACCTTATCTTTCGAATCGTCTCGTTTTGGACGCGGGTTGCGGGGGAGGACACGGGACGCTCTTTCTTTCCCACGACGCGCAAAGGGTGATCGGGACCGATCTCGACTTTGCCGCTGTCCGGTATGCGAGAGACCATTCTCCCTCTCCCCCTCTTCATTTTGTCTGCTCCGATCTTCGGAGGATGCCGTTTTCAGCCGAGACATTTGACGTCGTAATCTCCTTTCAGGTCGTGGAACATCTTCTTCACGTCGAGACCTATTTTCAGGAAATCCGTCGGGTGCTGAAGCGAGAAGGACTTTTTTTTCTGGCGACGCTGAACCGTGATCAAACAACGGAGGGTCTCAATCCCCATCATCCGAAGGAATACACCTTTCCAGAATTCCGGCGGTTGGTGTACACCTTTTTTCCGGCCGCTTCCTTTTACGGTCTTTTTGGAAATGAACGGTACCTCTCTGTCAGGCGGGAAGAGGCCCGGTTCGGAAGAATGTTCCTCAGGATGGATCCGTGGGGTCTGCGTCGCCGACTGCCTCATGCGCTCTGGGAATGGGTCTACGCCTTTTGTACCCTTTGCGTGAATCGCTACGTGAGTTGGCGAAAACCGGTTGCGAAGGAACTCACCACCGCCGATTTCGAGGTCCGTTCTTCCGCTCTGGAAGAAGCGATTGATTTTATTGCGCTCTGTCGAAAGGAATAGGATGAAGATTTTCGTTGTGATTCCAACCTACAACGAAGCAGATACCATCGGGGAACTGATCAGCGAGATTCTGGCGTTGAAGCTGGACGCAGACATTTTGGTGGTGGATGACCATTCACCCGACGGAACAGCCGAACTGATTCGAAAGCGGATGGAGAAGGAAAAACGGATTCACCTCCTTGAGCGTCCTAAAAAGATGGGGTTGGGATCTGCGTATCTTACCGGTTTCCGATTTGCCCTTGAAAAGGGGGCTGAGATTATTTTCGAGATGGACGGGGATCTGTCTCACCATCCTCAATATATCGTTCCGATGATCGAGAAACTTCAGGAAGCGGATCTTGTCATCGGATCGCGGTATATCAAGGGGGTCAGTGTTGTGGACTGGCCGATGGGCCGTCTCCTTTTAAGTTACTGTGCAAACCGCTGGGCCGAGTGGATGACCGCCGTCCCGGTTCGGGACATGACCTCGGGATTTAAGGGATTCCGGCGAGAAGCGCTTCTTACCCTTGATTTTTCCAAGATCCGCTCCGACGGCTACTCCTTTCAGATTGAGGTCAACGTTCACCTCTACCGGAAAAAATTCCGACTTGTGGAATTTCCGATTATCTTCAGGGACCGAAATATTGGCGTTTCCAAAATGACGCGCTCAATCGTCTTAGAAGCGTTTGTCGCTGTGTGGAGGCATTTCTTTGAAAGAGTTTTTCGAAGATTCTAAGAAAACGAAACGGCTTCTTTTCGTTGGAACTCTCTTCCTCACCTTTTTGATTTATCTTAGGACGCTTTGCCCCACCGTCTACCCGGGTGACGGTGGGGAACTGATTGCGGCCTCCTATACCCTCGGCATTCCGCATCCTCCCGGCTATCCTCTGTATTGTCTCCTGGGAAAACTGTTTACTTTTCTTCCCTTCGGGAATGTCGCCTACAGGCTGAATCTTATGTCCGCCTGTTTCGCATCGCTGACGGTGGGATTTCTTTTTCTCGTCCTTTTGCGTTTTGTCCGTCCACTTTTTGCCTTCACCGGATCACTCTTTTTTGCCTTTTTGAAAGATTTTTGGTTTCATGCGGTCACCGCGGAGGTTTATACCCTCAACACCTTCTTTTTCGCTCTCCTTCTTTACCTTCTTTTCCGGTGGGAGGAGGAAAGAAAGGAAAAACTTCTTCTTCTTTCGGCTTTCCTTTTCGGCCTCGGGCTTGGAAATCATCATACCCTTCTTATCTTTGGCCCCTTGGGTCTGTTGACCGTTGCTCTGGATGAACCGCGACTTTTGCAAAACAGCCGCTTTTTAGGAAAAGCGATTTTATTCCTAGGTCTCGGTCTCTCGGTCTACCTGTATCTGCCCCTTCGGGCGATGAGCGATCCTGTCGCCAATTGGGGGGTAAGCCCTTCGTTCAAGAGCGTTTTTTATCATCTCTTGAGAACACAATATCAAGAAGTGCGCTCCGTTCCGAGGAGTATTCCGCTTTACTTCCATGAGATCGGTTCTTTCTTCAAGACAGGACTCGAAGAGGCCCCTCCCCTCCTTTGGGTTTTTGCATGTTTTGGATTCTGGAAACTCCTTGTCAAATCTCCTCAAAGATTTTTTATCACGGCGTTCCTTTTTTTGGAATCAAGCCTCCTTTTAATCTTGACCATCAACTTTGAAGTCACTTCAGCCAACATTGCCCTCATGCGCCCTTTCTATCTTCCCGCCTGGATGTCGCTCGTCCTTTTTTGGACTCTCGGTCTCTCAGAGTTTTTTGCACTCCTTGAGAAAAACGTTTCGTGGATAAAGCGAGGTGTCGTGATTTCACTCCTTCTTCCTCTTTTTCTGTGTCTTAAGAATTTTTCTGCGAACGATTTCAGCCGCCATCGGCTGGGCGAGGAGTTCGGACGGGATCTCTTGGATACGGTCAAGCCAAACGGCGTACTCGTCGTCTCAGGAGACGACGTTCACTTCGCGGTCGCCTATCTTCAGTTCGTTGAGGGCTTGAGGCCCGATGTTCTTGTGCTCGGCGTTCAACCGAGTCTTTACCCGAGCTTCTCGAAAAAGAATTTTTTTAAGTTCCTCACAGGAAATCCTTCCCGTCCCATCTACACCAACGGGCAGAGTCTTTTCTGTCCTCCCGGCTTTGCGTGGAAACCGACCGGCCTCCTCTATCAGCGGGCGAGAAAAGGCGAGACGGTTTCCGAGGTTTCGTGGGAGAAGTACCGGATCAGAGAACCGTTTAAGGTCCAGAAGGACGATCTTTTCGAAAAGCATCTTTTCTCACATTATTTTTGGCCAAAGGCGGATGCCTTCTTGCAGGAAGGAAAGCCTCAGGAAGCCCTTAAGCTGCTCGAAGGGCTCTCGCAGTTGGCGGGGAGAGAGGCCTTTCTACAGATTCAAGTGGGCGCTTATTGTATCAGTAGAAACTGGTCCAAGGAGGGCTTCCTCGCTTTTCAAACAGCGTACCGGTCCACCCCCTATGACCCGGAGGTCTGGAAGGG